>CAZIFI010000017.1:0-27927 GCA_964539105.1 uncultured Anaerolineales bacterium
CCGGACGCATTGATGCGGGGAGCGATCTGGTAGCTGATATCCGAGGAAGTAATTGAGGTCGGATCTAATCCTGCTGCACCCATTAACGACAAAATGCCCTGGCGGTGCGGGTTTCTGAGCAGGCTCAGACCTTTACGAACCAGGTGCCGGTTTTCGCCTCGCAAAGGTACAAGATCTGCGATCGTCCCCAGTGCGACAAGGTCCAGATAAGATTCGGCATCTAATTTGGAGTAATGTTTGCCCAAAGCCTGGACGAGATGATATATCACACCCACTCCGGCCAGATGTTTGTTGGGATATGGATCTTGTGGGTGGTTTGGGTTGAGTATGCTAGATGCTGCAGGGAGTGAAGAACCGGGTTGATGATGATCCGTGATGATAACCTCCAGGCCTATTTCCCGCGCAACGTCTACTTCCTCAACAGCGCGAATGCCGCAGTCCACAGTGATTAGCAGATCCACGCCTTGACTGCGCAGGGAACGGATTGCGTCAATGTTAACTCCGTATCCTTCTTCAACACGGTGAGGAATATAGGTCGTGACCTTGGCTCCGATATATTCCAGGGCTGATTTCGCGAGGGCTGTGGATGTGATGCCGTCAGCATCAAAATCACCGTAAATGGCGATGTGCTTGTTCTCAGCGATGGCATTCTGTATGATAGTGGTGGCTTCGGCCATCCCCCGCAATGTGGTATCAGCTACGTTTTCGGGGAGGTCAGCGTTAAGGAAAGAAAGCGCTTCCCTGTAGTTTGTAATGCCGCGGTTATATAGAATTTGTTTCAAAAATGGAGTTATATCCCCTAATTTTTTCTGAATCTTTTCAGGTATGGGCGGATGTACTGTCCAATGATATCTATGTAGAGTCATGATGATTGAATCGTGTTGATGTCGGTGAACTGGCATGAATTAGTAAGAGGTTGACCCATAAATTTTATCATATCGTCCCAGAGATTTTTGGCCTGATGGGAGAAAAATTTAATTTGACGTGCGTTTGATGAATTGCTATGATTGCCATGTGAGGAAAAATTTTATGAGCGGTCCCTGGTATCAAACCTTACAACAACAAATCAAAAGCATCGGACGCTGGCTGCGGCCTGGCCTGGGTGTTAAGCGGTGGTTCCTGGTTATTTTTTTGGGAAATACGCTGCTGGCTGTTGGATTCGCCATGTTTTTATTGGATATTTACCGGAAGGCGCCCCAGACATGGTGGCTGCCCCTCCTTTCTCTGGCATCATTGCGAGCTCTTCCACGCCTTGTCCGTGTTTTGATTTTTGGCTCAATCGGGGTAGGAACGATAGTATGGGGCGTCATCGGATTAAATCGGTCCCTGTTAGGACCTTTTTTAAGACCAGGGAATCCTGTCGTGGACAGCCTGGAAAAATACAGGAATCGAAAAAGTGGACCGCATATCGTTGCCATCGGAGGCGGACATGGGTTAGCCGCTTTGCTGCGGGGTTTAAAAACAGTGTCTCACAATCTGGATGCGGTTGTGACCGTCGCCGATGATGGTGGTTCTTCAGGGCGCCTCAGAGAAACGCTGGGTATCTTGCCGCCGGGAGATATCCGGAATTGTCTGGCTGCTCTTTCAGATGACGAAGACTTGATCACCCACCTCTTCCAGTATCGATTTGCTGAGGATGATGGCAGTCTACAGGGACACTCCTTCGGGAATTTGTTTATTTCTTCTTTGGCGGAGTTGACAGGAAGTTTTGAGCAGGCCATTGTAGAAGCGGGACGTGTACTGGCTGTCAATGGCCGGGTCCTTCCGTCTACCCTGGAAAACGTGACCCTGGCAGCGGATGTTGTCCATCCTGACAACGGGCGGGAAATGCGCGTAAATGGCGAGAGCAGGATCACAGATACGAAGGGGGCCATCCAGCGCGTCATGCTCCAGCCCGAATCCCCAGCGGCATTTCCGGATGCAGTAAAGGCGATCCTTTCTGCAGATTTGATCGTCATTGGGCCAGGCAGTTTGTACACCAGTATCCTGCCAAACCTACTAGTGCGGGATATTGCAGCAGCCATTAAAGCCAGTCAGGCGTTGAAAATATTTGTATGCAACGTAGCAACCCAGGAAGGAGAAACGGATCATTTCACTTGTGGGGACCATATTCAAGTGCTGGAAAACCACTTGGGTCCGGATATATTTGACATTGTCCTGGCAAATAGTGTTTCCCCCCAGAAATATAACCGGCGTGTTGAGGGGGTCAAAGTCGAGCCGCAATTGACAATGAAATATAACCTCTACCAAACGGATTTGATCGATGAGGAGCACCCCTGGAGACACGACTCAATGAAGCTGACAGGGATTCTTATCGATTTGCTCCAGGAGAGAACTGGTCCCCTGACAGTTTAATCGGTGGGTAACTCTGATAAAGTGGCTTGAATTTAAAGGTCGCGGTTTGACATCAACCCACTGGGTAAAGGAAACAAGGAAAAAGGTGATGATAGATATGTTTGCCAAAAGAACGGTAAAAGACATTGATGTGGCAGGAAAAACAGTTCTGGTTCGAGTGGACTTCAATGTGCCCCTTGATGGCAGACAGGTGGGGGATGATACACGCATTAAAGCTGCACTTCCAACTATTGAGTACCTGCTGGATGAGAAGGCTGCTGTAGTCCTTACTTCTCATCTGGGACGGCCAAAGGGGGATGTTGATCAATCCCTGTCCTTGAAACCGGTGGCCGAACATTTGGCCGATTTAATTGATGCCAAAGTTTCCTTTGGTGAGGATTGCTTAAGTGATGAGTCCATCCAGAAAGCGAAAAACTTGCCTTGGGGGGAAATATTGCTGCTCGAAAATACTCGATTCCACGCTGGAGAAAAAGCCAATGAACCCGACATGGCCCAGCGCTTGGCAAGCATGGCAGATATTTTTGTAAATGACGCCTTTGGAACTGCACATCGTTCCCATGCTTCCAACGTGGGAGTTGCTCAATATCTGCCAGCGGTGGCAGGATTTTTACTGGAGAAAGAGATCCGATATTTAGGCAAAACCATTACAAATCCAAAACGCCCCTTTGTTGCGGTACTGGGTGGCGCAAAGGTAAGTGGAAAGATCAATGTCATTCACAACTTGCTGCCAAAAGTAGATAAGCTTTTAGTAGGGGGCGGGATGGCGAATACCTTTTTTAAAGCCCAGGGATATGCTGTGGGAGAATCTCTGGTGGAGGATGATGCGTTGCAGGTCGCAAAAACCATACTGGATGGAGCTGGAGATAAGTTGATGCTTCCGGTGGATGTTGTTATTGCGGATAAGTTTGACGGTGCGGCTGAAAAGAATGATATGGAAGTTGGTGATGTTCCCTCGGGTTGGCAAATCTTGGACATTGGCGAAAAAACGCTACACCAATATAAAGAGGAAATTCAAAAGGCCGCCACTGTGGTCTGGAACGGCCCCATGGGTGTTTTTGAGTTTGAAAGATTCTCCCATGGTACCTTTGAGTTGGCGAAAATCATTGCTGAAAGCGGGGCTGTATCGATCATAGGTGGGGGTGACTCCGCTGCAGCCATCCGGAAAGCAGGTTTGCATGACAAGATTACTCACATTTCAACAGGGGGTGGGGCTTCTCTGCAGATGCTCCAGGGAGAAAAATTACCCGGTCTGGAAGCGCTGGATGATTTAGAATAAATCCTACACAAGCATCATTTATTAATCAAAGATAATACAATATTGGACAGGTCTGTTTTACGGAGCAAATAAATGGTGGATTCGAAAAACTTACCGGGGAGATATTATGACAGTTTTCAGGAGGGAGAACGACTTGTCAGTGTGGGCAGAACAGTAACAGAAAGCGATATTCAAAGATTTGCCGGGTTATCCGGTGATTATAATCAGCTTCATACAGATCAGGAATTTGCCGACTTTAACGTGTATGGAAAACGCATTGCTCACGGATTGCTGGTGGTTTCTATTGCCAGCGGCCTGGCAGCCCGGACCGGTTTCACAGACGGTACAGCCATCGCATTAACCAAAATTGATTGGAAGTTGCGGAAGCCAGTGTTTGCTGGAGATACGATCCATGCGGAATTTGAAGTCATTCGGAAAAAGAGAGTTTCACAGGCGGAGGGAGGGTTTGTCGAGTTTAATGTGAAAGTGATCAATCAAGAGGATATTACCGTTCACAGAGGTAAGTGGACGGTGATGATGAAATCCAAGCCGCACTAGAAAGATCATCCCACATCAGGGGGCGTTTAAAAGGTGCCTCAGGGCGCTTTCCAATTCAGGGAAAGCGAACGAAAATCCAGCCTCATGTAACCTGTTGGGCGTGACACGCTGCCCCTCCAGAACAACGCTTGCCACGTCACCGAAGATCAAGCGCATCAGGGAGCCCGGAACGGGTATCCATGAAGGGCGTTTCATCGCTTTACCCATTACAGTGGCAAAAGCTTGATTCCGGACAGGGTTGGGCGCTGTGATGTTAAACACTCCTGATATCTCCTGATTATTTATAAAAAATTGAAAAGCCCGACACACATCCTTGATATGGACCCAGGAATACCATTGTTTACCACTTCCCATGGGGCCGCCCATGAACATCCGGAAGGGGAGGACAAGGCGGGGAAGGGCACCACCCTGGGTGCTGAGTACGATACCCAGTCGGGTTACAACTCTCCGCACCCCCATGGTTTCCACCTCGCGGGTGGACGCTTCCCAAACCTGACATGTTTCAGCGATGAATCCGGAACCTGGCGGATCCGCTTCTGAGAATTTATTATTCTCAGAAGTACCATAATAACCAATGGCCGAAGCCTGGATAAGAAGATCTGGTTTATTCTTAACGCTGCGGATCCCCTCTGAAATGGCGTTCCCTACCTGAAGTCTACTTTGAAGGATGGCGTCTTTTCTACTCTCGGTCCAACGAGATGGAAAAAAACCCTTACCAGCAATGCTGGCACCGGCCAGATTGATGACAGCCGAAGCACCATCCAGGCCCTTGACCCAATCCCCAGTAGACTTTCCATCCCATCTAACAATAGATACAGTTTCAGGGAAAGTTGGAGCGTCTTCAGGAGAACGACTGAGAACAATGACCTCGTTCCCATTCATGGTGAGGTGAGAGATGCATCTTTGACCAATTAATCCAGTTCCCCCCGATATGACTATTTTCATTCTGGTTTAGTCCTTTTCAGAATAGATGGAGTTTTGGCCTTTTTGTCACCAGTACGACATATGCCAGATCGTCAAGCACACTTTCTCTTTAATCTCTGTAACCGATATTCTAACTCCGATTGGAGTGGCTCTTTTCCACTATGGGTGTGTCCTTTTTCATCCAGTAAACTCATCGCTGATAGTGTCCAGTGAACAGCGTCTTGATATGCTTTTACATGGTGCTCATAGTATTTGGCAAGTTCTATGTGAGCATCGATATCACCGGCATCTGCTGATTCTTGCCAGTACATCACCGCTGCATCATAATGGCGTCGTTTTTTATGGAGAAGGGATAATATTTTGATCGCTTCATAGTAAATGTCATCTTGCAGCTCAGTTTGATTGATCACATTCTCCAGAATATGGATGGCCTGGTCAAATTCTTCCACATGGCTGAAAAACTTCCCCAGCGAAAGCAAATCCTTTGGGTGGTCTAAATATCCTGATGTAGGCTGGTCGAGGATGTCGGTTATTTTTTGCAGCAAAATTACCATGGATAGAATGTCAATCTCATTGTGATAAAAAATTTTCGGCAATGGTGAAGGGTCTTTTGTGTGGAGGTAGTCGAAAAAGATATCAGCGATTTGCCATCCAGGGATGTCTTTATCCGAGCGAGTCACGCCAAGTATATGGTGTTCAATATCACCAAGGGTGCAGGAAGATAATCGATATCCCCACAACCTGCGGACGAGGTGAAGTAGGTCTATGTGAGAGGTATCCTGAAGCGGAGGTGGCCATTGATGGGCGCGGAATCTGGTGTGAAGTCTGGGGAGGTCAAAAGACTTCCCGTTATAAGAAACAAGGGTCCGGATTGGTGCCAGAAAAGACTCAAGGGCTGCTAATTGTGCGCTTTCTTCTGCTGGATCACGCATAAAAAATTGTTTTAATACAAACCTGTCATCCCGAAAGGTGCCAACCCCGATTAAGAAAGTATATGTTCCAGAACCACCGGCGAGCCCCGTTGTTTCCGTGTCAATATATGCGATTTCAGATGGGGAAGGATCAGCCAGATCGGGGTCACTGTCCCACTTGGCAATAGTATGTAGCGTGGAAGGCGGGAGAAGGTTTTGATTACCGAGTTTGTAATCCCGGGTAAAAGATTTACTGACTACAAATGTTTCGCCATGGGGGGTCTCAGTCCAGGTTCCAGGTAAGACATCTACAAGTTTGAGTTCGGGCGACGTATTCTTTTTGGACTTGATTTCTTGCGTGCCGACCTGTACGCCCAAGGCTTTCAGCTTGTCAGAAAGGGATTTCATACTGTAATTTTACTACATGCATAGAGAAAGAGGTGGGTGGAACACAGGAATAAGAAAGGGGAGGGGTACGGTGGGAATATTAATTTCTATTAGATAATGCATTTTCGACCCGAGTTAATCCTTTTTCGAGAGTGTCCCGGGGACAGCCGAAATTCAAACGTATGTACCCATCTCCGTCATCCCCAAACCAGGTTCCTGGGTTGACGGCAACCTTCGCTTTTTCCAGAAGGAATTGTTGGGGTTGAGCGATTCCACTTTGTTTGCAGTTGATCCAGGCCAGATAAGTGGCTTCCGGCTTTGCCATTGAGAAACCAGGTAAACGCTGATTCACAAAATCGTACACAAGCGTTCGATTGTGGTCTAAATATGACATAAGACTCTCCAGCCAGCGATTTCCTTGAGAGTAGCATGCTTGAAGAGCGACTTGACCAAAAATATTTGTTCTGCCTAACAACCCCTGTCTGGCTTCTTTCATCTTATTCATAATTTCAGAGTTTTGTATCACAGCAAAAGCTGCTTTCAGTCCAGCGACATTAAAGGTTTTGGAAGGAGATAACAGAGTGATGGTGTGTTGCGCAACGGCGGGTGACAGGGTAGCAATCGGGATATGAGTATGGTCAGGATAAACGATATCACTATGAATTTCATCCGCACAAATATAAATCTGATTTTGAAGGCATACTTCTGCCATCATCATTAATTCTTGTTCACAAAATACACGCCCTGTAGGGTTTTGAGGGTTGCATAACAAAAAGATGCGTGTGTTTTCTTGAATTGAGTTTTCAAAAGCAGACCGGGTGACTTGATATTTACCATCGGAATACTGATTAAGGGACATTTCATGCTGAATTAGACCCGTATTCGATGCGACATCAAAAAACGGACGGTATGCGGGCGTTTGGAAAAGAACGCCCGCGCCTTCCTGTTCCAGGGCATGGGCAGCCAGATTGAATCCATTAACAACGCCGGGCAGGAATAATAGTTCGTCTGGTTTTACCGCCCATTTATATCGTTCCCACAACCAGTCGATGATAGACAGGCGAGTATCTTCTATTAGGTCGGGATAACCGAATACACCATGCGCAGCTCGGGACTTAAGAGCCTGAATGACTGCCGGCGGAGAAAGGAAATCCATGTCTGCCACCCACATCGGGAGGACATCCTCAGCATACTTGTTCCATTTTATGCTTTCTGAGCCCCTGCGGTTAGGGAGGGTATCAAAATCAAAATTCATACTTTATCCTCAGTGTCTTTTCAATACGAAAAAAGAGATCATAGTGGGCAAATGTATCGGGCAAAAAGAGAGAAAGATAGGTGAGAAACAGATAGTATCAATGAGTTAGTTGGCGAAGGCATTCAATGAATACGTCAAGCCTATAACTGGACTGGTCGGCGGCTGACAGGATGTCCTTAATGATACCTTTCAAGCCGGTGATTGATTCCGGGAAGTCTTGGTTTTTATCCACCGAACGTTGTGCTATGCCTGCTGAAAAATAGAGTTTAATAAAATCCTCCCAGCTTTCCTTGTGAAAATAACGGGTATCCTGGTAGGTGTGAACGCCAATAAAATTCCGGACTGCAGCAGATTTAATCAAATCTCGGACAATTTGAAAAGCAGACGAGGTCCCGATTATTTGTTCAGCCGGCTGCTTATCGAACAATATATCAAGGGCCAGGTAAAGTTTGTGGGCTTCACTGTTGGAAAAATCGAGTTCCTGTTGAATTTTATCTGCAAAATTCTGTTTTATTGAATTTAGTTCTGCACGTGAAACCTTCAAAAATAACGGGGATAAGGTAGCCCAAATTAAAAGAGCGTATTGAACATCGATTGAGACGCTGCTGGCCAGATGGGGGATGGATCCCAACTCCTGACGGGCCAAAGATATTAAATACGACAGGCATTGCTGGGATAAATTTTGAGGGATATCATCAGGCAGGTCTGGTTCGGAACGATTTCTTAGCAGCACCTCAGTATACAGCGTTTCAAGCTTAGACCGCAAAATAGGGTCTTGTGAGATATCCGTTGAGATATCCGGCAAAGGAGAATTCCTCCCTGGTCCTTTCCTTTCATCTCCAGTATTTTTAAGGACATGGATTAAATCAAACCATATAGAGGTAGCTTTAAGGTATCGTATCTCAGACAGCCGGGTCTTAAGGTTTGAGACACCGGAAGTTCCAATTTCCGAATATAGGTTCTGATAATCTTTGTGGTCGTTGTCCTTTACCTGTTGGAACTGATAGAACACGTGGCATTCATAAGCGGCCAGAGCTAATTGTATTCCTTCATTAAAAAACCTACGACTGGGAAGGAGGTATTCATCCCCGGATACTAAATCTTTGTAGGTGATGAACATGTCCTGGAATTGATCGCTGTCATTTAAATTAAGGGCAGACCCCAGTTTTCGGTTGGAATCAATGCTGGAATTCAGTATTGTACCGGTTGTGTTTCCCCATTTGTTATGGTAAACCACTAATGCAGATTGATCCCCGTGTCGATTGGAGTAGGCAAATACATTTTCATCTACCGTTTCCTGCTCGGTTATAAAGTCATACAAGACGAAATGCTCAGCATGAGAGAATATATGTCTTTTCTTTAACAGAGGAAAGATTTTCTGGCGATGCTCTTCTAAAAGATAAAGATCAGGCGTTTCTTCATAATACGCCCTATGATATTCCATACCATATTTTTCATGATATCCCTCAATTTGCCCGTGTCCGAACATGGGTGTCCCGGGCAAAGTGCACATCATCGTGCAAACACCAAAATATTTTCCCCCTTTGCCAAATTGCGCTACAGCAGTTTCCTCATCCGGATTATTCATGAAATTGACGTAACGCTTCAAGATTCCGGGATCAAAGTTGAGGGTTTTAATAATTAAATCCCGGTACTTTGAATTATTTTCATCCCTGAGCATGTGCATAAATGCGCTGTTGTAAACCCGGTGCATGCCAAGCGTCCTGACAAAATAACCTTCCATCATCCAGAATGCCTCTGCGACAAGCAGGGTATCTGGGCGTTCAGCAGAAATCCTGTCCACCACTTGTCTCCAGAATTCGACAGGGAATGCGTCCTCAAATTTCTCCCTTGTCAGGCCATGTTCAGACCGGGTAGGAATTGCCCCACCTTCTCCGGGGGGCGGGAACCATAATCGCTGGTAGTGTTTTTTTGCCAGGGTCATGGCGGCATCAAAGCGAATGATGGAAAAATGATCAGCGACATCGAGGATAGTGTCAAGTACCGCTTCTCTAACAGCACTTTTGAGAAAATTTAGTTGAGCAGTGTCATTCCAGGGCATGGCGGTTCCATCGTTGCCGTGATAAATAAATGATGTCTCTCCCGAGGTATTGTCCACTCTTTTAAAAACCACAGCAGCGTCGGTTTGCTGGTAGTAATGATCTTCAAGATAAATGCTGATTTTATCGGATGGAGACAGATCAGGACCTGTGTACGAATAGCTGGGGAATGGTTTGTGGTTCAGTGACAGAAATCGTTCCGGGTGCTCGAGGATCCATCGGGAAAAGATACCCATATGATTGGGCACCATGTCCGCCGCAAGGCGAATGCCGGCGTGGGCAGCACGGATTTTTAGATCATGGAGAGCATTTTCCCCGCCAAGATTGTCTGCGATCACATAATCATATATGGAATAAGCGGAAGGGATCGCTTCAGGATTCCCGCAGCGCCGCTTTATTTCACGGGATGCAGGGCTGCGTTCCCAAATTCCGATCAGCCATAAACAGTTGATCCCGCGCCGGGACAAATCTTCTAATTCGGACTCGGGAATTGCATCCAGTGTGATAATCTGCCGTTGATGCTTTTTGGAAAGTTGGTCAAGCCATACGTAAACATTCTTGGCGATCAATACTGCGTTACTCATCCAGTCTTCATCTTGGCTGAAATGCCGTTCATCAGGAATGCCTTCTGCATGATCCGGGAAGGGCGGAAGAACAACCGGACTACCTCCCGGAGGCCTCCCGCGGTCTTTTTTTTCTTCTTTGATGAAATCAATCCTCCGGGAGAGATCCCGGTATAAATCCTTAGGCAAAAGAGTTTTCCAGTGTGTATGGATATACGACAGTTGGTCAACAATTGAAGCAGGATGAAGCCGGGACGGTTTTTTAAGGAATGAGAGCATGCTTTCGCTGCTGATGGAAGAGACAGTTGTGTTTGCCAAGGCGCTTTCCACCAAACTGACTAGAGAATTGAAGGTAGGGTGGTTGATAATGCCCGAAGACAGGAAAATGGGGTGGTATGGTGCAGCCGCTGAATTTTCACGTAACAAATGAATCAGAATAACAGTCAGGCAGGCTAACTGTTGTTCTGATTCACCTGGTGCATGCGAGGAAAGAGACCGGTATGACAGCTGGATAGAATCGGGTATTGGGTAAGAATCAATAAACAGCTGAAGAAAATGCTGCAGTCTATCTTTCGGGATTTCCCCATTTATTTTGGTGTCAAGATCCTGGAGTAGGGTAGGTGTGTCATGAGAGAGATAGCGCAAGATGACCCAGGCATAGATTTTCCCCATCAACCCTATTCCTGCCAGGTCGGAAGCGTAGACAGGAATTGAGGAGTCGATGGTGCCAGACAGCCGCTCTTGATGCAGCAAAAAGCGCGCATTCTGCATTTGCGAATACGGGAAATCGGGGGAAATGTTATTGCGCCGTAATGTGTTTTTTGTAAGAGGAAATGTGAGAAGTGGGGAGTTTAAGTTCATATCCGGAACAACTCAGTAAACAAGAGCTAAATTAGCATGAAAAACAACCTGATAACCCAAACAGATCCCAGACAGTCAATTAATTTATTATTTCGCATAGTCATATCCATACACCTTAATTTCAATCATTTTTTCCATTAATCATATAACCCTGATACATCCCTCTTTTTGACCGTTAGAACTATATCCTCAAATAAACTTTCTTGGGCCACACTTATAAACTGCCTTTTTAATAACTCAAGCAGGGCAAGGAACGAAATGATCACTTCCATACGAGAATAACCCTCGCCTAATACCTGGAAAAAGGACACTCTTCCTTTCTTTTTTAGGTAGGAGGTAAACAATTCTATTCTGTCGTCGACGGTCACTTCCGGTCTGGAAACAACCGTATTAACTGCGTCCTCGTCCCTGGCCTTTTTGAGCGCTTGCCCAGCAATATGAAGCAAATCGTCCACAGTAACGCCTTTAAAGTCAATGGACATCTTTCGGAACGACTTTGCCGATTGTCGAACGTAAGTATGTAAACCAAGATTTTCGCGGTCTGCCAGAAGATCAGCTATTTCTTTGTAACGCTTATAAGCCAACAGCTGTCTGGCCAACTCATCCCCCGGGTCCTCTTCTCCCTCTTCTCGCCGGGGAGGGCGGGGAAGTAAAGCTTCAGATTTAATCTGGATCAGCTTGGCCGCGATAACCATAAAGGCAGAGACTTCCTCTGGCACTTTTTCTTGCATACGCTTCATATGCTGCAAATACTGATCTGTGACTTTCGCGAGGGATAGCTTGGTGATGTCCAATTCTGCATTATCGATCAGCTGCAGCAGCAAATCAAGGGGGCCCTGGTAGACCGATGTATGTACTTGATATGATTGGACCTGCTGGGTTGCAAATTTTAGACTCATAATCTGAATTATACTAGATGATGGGCTATCACTGTTCATGTAAAAAACCTGGATGTGATTAAAAATTCATGATTAAAGAGCGATTTTATCCTGTATAATCCTTATAGTTCAAACCTTGAGGAGATTATCATGTCTGATGAACCCCTGCACGTCACAGATGATGCGTTTGAAAAGACAGTCATGGACTCAGATTTGCCTGTAATTGTCGATTTTTGGGCGCCATGGTGTGGCCCATGCAAAATGGTGGAACCAATTCTCAAAAAGATTGCCCGGGAATATGCTGGACAGGTAAAAATCGCCAAGGTCAACACGGACAAACACAATAAATGGGCCGAAAAATTCGGGGTGCAGGGCATTCCAACCATGTTGTTCATTGCCGATGGAAAAGTAATCCATCAACAGGTAGGAGCGCTTCCAGAACCCATGTTGCGGAATGTATTGGAGCAATTTCTAGATGTCATTCAGGGAGACAAAGAGTGATCAGTGGGGTACGGCAAATCTTCACAGGATCAAGAAATTATTAAATCGAGGTTGTTGTATCAGGGGGAGACTCGAGGTTATTCCCTTTCGGCAGCAGTATTGAAAATGTGTTTCCGTCATCTCTGACGTTCAAAATGATATCCCCACCTAACATCCTGGCTGTTCTACGGGCCACAGCCAAGCCGAGCCCCATGCCTTCGTACCGTCTTGTAAGATAATTTTCTAATTGACGGAAATCTTGAAAAATCCTATCCCGTTTTCCTTCTGGGATAGGACTCGCAAAGTCATGAAAGTCAATGGTAAATAAGTCGTCCTGTTCTTTAGCCTTTACAACCAGACTGCTTCCCTGCGGAGAGAATTTAGCGGCATTAGAGAGAATATTTCGGAACAATATCAACATACTTTCCGCATCATATTTCCGTTTTCTTATTGATTCAGGGATATCAATCTGCAGGTGAATATTTTTCTTATCCAGTTCCGGTTGGAGAAGCACATAGGTCTGCTTGAAAGTTTCCTCGATGGGTAAAGGGTTGGATTGCCCGATTGGGTTTTCGCGCTGGAGACGGGCAAAATCCGTCAATTCCTCGACAACACGGGTCAAGCGCTTCAGGTTTTCACTAACTTTTTCAAAGTATTCCCGTGCCTCTGGGTTGTGATGGTCGAGATTTTCCAATCCAAGCTCCAAATATCCCGAGATGAGATTGACAGGTGTCCGCAGCTCATGACTGACCAGGGCAATGAACGTATTTTTTAAATCATCCAGTTCTTTCAATCTCTTGGAAATATCTCTAGAAGAATACTGATCCTCCGGACCCCTTTCCTGTGGCATAATGTACCTCA
This sequence comes from uncultured Anaerolineales bacterium, assembly GCA_964539105.1. Lineage (GTDB taxonomy): Bacteria > Chloroflexota > Anaerolineae > Anaerolineales > UBA11858 > B10-G9. The sequence goes on from CAZIFI010000017.1 coordinate 13,349, forward strand.
TCCTGCCTGGTTACAAATATTCAAGCACCTGCTGTAAAATCTGTTCTGGGACCAGGGTTTCTGTGTTTATGACCAAGTCTGCGTGTTCCCTGGCATGTTCTAAACGTTTTTCCTGTTTTCTGAAGATGGACTCTTTCAAAGTTGACCCCGATCTTTGATTTGATACATCATAGCTAACTTGCAAGTATATCAAGACATCAGGATCAGCCATTCTTTTCCACATGTCAGGAACAAACGAATGTTCTTGCGCCACATGCTTCGCTTTATATCCGTGTTCTATTAATCCGGACACCAGGGTAGATTTTCCAGAGGCACACGGCCCTACTACTGCTATGGTAATTTGATTGCCGTTCATTTCCCTAGAGAGTTTAAAGGAAGTTTTACAGACATGCGTCTGATGAGATCATCCCCGCCAGAAACCACACGCAGCACAACAATGCTGATATCATCCCGAGGGCGGCCTCTATCAAGCTTCAAGGCATGGGAAATGAGTGAATCCGCTATTTTTTGAGAGGAAGGACTTTCTTCTTCCAGCTCAGCTTGCAGACATGTCCCGATATCCATAGATTCACCATAATAAGCTCCAGCATGCACAAGACCGTCCGTATAGGCAACGACTGTCAATCCCACCTCCATAGGGACTTCGGTGATGAGAGGTCTCGTATCCCGTCGTAAACCAACGGGCTCCGCCTCAGAGGACAGATACTTGATTTTTTGACCATAGCTCAACACCACAGGTGCCGGGTTATTGCGGGAGATAACAATCGTGCTGGACTGCAGATCCGCTGAAATGATATTCAACGTCGCTGACACACGCCCGTTTCTTTCCGTAAACAGGGCATCTGAAGCAGCTCGCGCTGCGGCACCGTCTCGCACTCCATCTGCCAGAAACTGAATCACCTTGCGAACGACAAGGGATGAAACCCATTTCGCGCCTTTTCCTGAGCTTTGGCCGTCGGCCAGGACCACAGACATGCCGCCGTTGGGCCGCTCGATGACTTCCGCCGTGTCGCCGCTGGATGATGTGGCGTATTTTCTAATTTTTGAGATCGCTATTTGCACTTCCATAGAATTATTTTACTTCAACTTCCTGCAAAATAAAACGCATACACCCGTAACTTGAACAAGCGGTTGATTAAATATATTGTTGAATTAACGGCAAGAAGACTCGGGCTAAGCTCAAAAATATCAAAAACCCAAGACTGTCCGTCATGGCCGTTACCAAAACGGAAGAGGCCATGGCAGGGTCCTGATCCAACAGCTCCAGGACCAGGGGGGCCAGGGTGCCAATGATGCTGGCTACAATCATATTACCCAGCAGAGCCAGTCCCAGCACCAACCCTAAATAAGGGTTTTGCTGCCAGAATCCAACTCCTGCTCCCACAATCATCCCAATTACAACGCCCAGCAGCATGCCGACGATCAACTGCCTCAGCAAGATAGGCCATGCTTTACTGATATCCACCTTTCCCAATGCCAGGGAGCGGACGATCATGGCTACATTTTGACTGGCTGCGTTCCCGCCCTGGGCAGCGACGACGGACTGGAAGAAAGCCAATACAGCAACCTGAATAAATAAATCCTCAAAATTACTGATCACCCAGGCCCCGAATAAAGCAGTCAGGGTATTCAACAGCAGCCACGGCAACCGTCCCTGAAGCTGGTGCACCACTCCACTTTCGGGCTCTAGTGCAGAATCGGAAACACTGGCCAGACGGTATATATCCTCCGTGGTTTCATCTTCCATGACATCCAGAATATCATCGTGAGAAATCACTCCCATGAGGCGGTTCTTTTGGTCCACAACCGGCAGGGCTGGTAGGTCATAGTGGATCATCAGCCTCGCGGCGTCTTCCTGGTCCCGCATGGTTTCAATGCTGATGACATGTGAATCCATGATGTCAGAGACCTGTTGTTGTGGAGCGGCAATCACCAACTCCCGCAACCCGGTAATGCCCACAAGGCGGCCTTCTTCGTCAACCACATATAAATAATATGGCACATCAGATTCAGGACTTACTTTTCTCAGATATTGGATGGCGTGACTGGCACGCTCGTCCGGCTCCAGGACCAGGAAGTCTGTCGTCATCCGTCCCCCGGCTGTCTCATCGGGATAACGCAGTAGCGGGAGGATATTATCCGGGTCTTCCATTAAAGAAATCGTGCGGCGTACGTCCTGTCCTGAAAGGTCCCCCAGCAGGTCAGCAGCTTCATCTGGATCCATATCATCAATAATGTCCGCCAGAAAAGGTACTGGGAGTTTTTTGGCAGCGTTATATGTGTCCTGATCATCCAGCTCATCAAACAGATCTGCGATTTCTCCGATTTTCAGATGACCCAGAAGGGATTTTTGCTGCTCAGCCAGAAGATCCTGATAAAGCTTCGCCTGGTCGGCAGGATGAAAGCCTCGAATCAGTTCAACCGCCTCTGATAACTGATTCTGCTGAAGTAAGCGCATCAGTTTTTCTTCAAGCTGGGGGGTAATTTCCATATAGGAACTCATGTCTGCACTTCCCCTTTAAACTATGAAAACCTGAAGAGATGTTCCCCTCCAACCAGGTTTTATGGACCAACGTTAGAAAGAATTATTGATTATTGTGAAAGCAACATGACTTCTACACCCTGTTTCCGGAGCCAATCAGATGCATCCTCAATTTCTGCTGCCTTGCCGGAGACCTGGATATCCATCCAGCCCTTATTGGCCGTCACATTTGCCCGCAGGATATTTACGGTAAAAGAATACCGCCGTAACAGGCGATTGACGATCGGTTCATCTTGCAGTCGGGGAGGAAATACCAGGCGAACAGTTTGACTGGGCATACCGCCTCCTTGCTTGGTTGTCCTTATTTTAGCACGTTTCGAACTGGTGTTCCCGCCACTTGCCGGAGATTAAAATAAAAAACCAGCATCAGATTTTTGTGCCGGTTGTGTCATTCCAAAAGTTGTCAACTATGAGGTATGCTTGCTGGCCAGCTGACCGCAGCCTGCATTAATGTCAATCCCGCGCCTCTGGCGGATGGTGCATGGAATATCGTTTTCAATCAAGATACTTTGGAATTGCAGCGCCCGTTCCTCTGTTGTCGCCTTTCCTTCATATCCCGATGTTGGATTCAGGGGAATGACATTGACATGGGCAATCATATCGCCAATCAACCTGGCCAATTTCCTGGCATGCCGGGCTGAATCATTGACACCGCGAATCAAAGCCCATTCAAAAGTGATCCTGCGATTTGTTTTCTGAACATATTCCCGACAGGCTGCCATCAATTCTGAAATAGGATATTTTTTATTGACGGGCATGGTCGAAGACCGCGCATCATCATCCACAGCGTGAAGGGAAACCGCCAGATTGACCTGAGATTCCTCCTCTGCGAATTGCCGGATCTTCGGGATGAGACCAACGGTGGAAATCGTAAACCGGCGGGAACCGATGTTCAGCCCCTGGGGATGGCGCATTCTATCGATGGATTGCATGACAGCATCATAGTTGTGAAAAGGTTCTCCCATGCCCATGAAGACAATGTTTGTCAGACGTTCTCCACGGTTTTCCAGCTGCCGGATGTAATACACGACCTGTTCCACTATTTCACCGCTGGATAGATGGCGTCGAAAACCCATCTGTCCTGTAGCGCAAAAATCGCAACCCATAGCACAGCCAGCCTGGCTGGAGATGCACAGCGTATTTCGTTCTTCGTAATGCATCAACACCGTTTCGATTGCCTGTCCATCAGGAAGTTGGAAGAGGGCTTTTTGCGTCGTTTGGTCACTGGATTGCACCAGATCCAGGGGGTCTAAATGGCTGAAACGGAATTCGTTTCTGAGACGATCCCGCAGTTCCAGGGGAAAAGTAGAAAACTCCTGGGGGGCCTGCCAGTAATGTTGATAGAGGCCTTTCCACATCTGGGTGGCGCGGAAATCAGGTTCGTCCCAGGAGGTGAATATCTCTACATAATCCTTTAGATCCAAGTCGTAGACATGCTTAGTCATAATCCAGAAGTTCCGCAAATAACTGGTTCACATTATCCGATATGACATCAGGTGCAGGAGACCAATTTTTCACATCATCCCGGGAAGAGATGCCTGACAGCACTAGGCCGGATTTACATCCCATTTTCTGGGCTCCCATAATATCAGTTTCCAGACGGTCTCCAACCATAAGAACTTGGGCTGCCGGACAGCCCATGTGCTCTAGCGCGGTTTGATACATGCGTCTGTGCGGTTTCCCCATAATCATAGGCGCCTGTCCCGATGCAGCTTCCACAGCAGCCAGGACAACGCCCGCACCGGGTGATAACCCTTCCGGGGTAGGGTAGGTCTTATCAGGGTTCGTGCCGATAAAGGGCGAACCCTCCCGGATATACCGGGCCGCTGTCTCAATTTTGAGGTACGTCAATTTCCGGTCCATCCCTGCCACAACCGCCACCGGCTTGGCCTTGGACTGCTTACTCTGGAAGGGACGGAACCCTTTTTGCTCCAGGGCAATGTGCAATCCTTCCTCCCCAACCATAAATACCGGTCCTCCTTCGGGAAAGCGCCCATGCAAGTAGTGAGCTGTCACTTCGGAACTATTAATCACCTTCCCTGGCTGGATTTTGACGCCAAAATTACGCAGTCGCTCCAGATAGTGGTCAGGGGTGCGAGTGGAATTATTGGTCATTACCATTACCTGCCACCCTTGTTTTTCGATCATGCTAAAAGCAGCAGGTAAATCACCTAGAGGCTGGTCTTCTTTCCACAGCACGCCATCCATATCCAGAATGACGCCACACAGAGAATGAATCCAGTCATGTTCCATGGATCTCCTTCCGAAAAAAAGCCCGGTTCAAAGAGAGCCGGGCTGTGTAAGAGGGGATTTAGTCCTAACTGTCCCCGTCCTCCTCTTGTCCGTGTAAAACCTTGGCCGCGTCTTTCTTCTGGGACGATTCTAAGACTTTATCCACCAATCCGTAATCCGTCGCTTCCTGGGCGTTCAGCCAGTAATCACGCTCGGTGTCTTCTTTGACCTGGTCCACATCTTTCCCGGTGTGGTGAGCCAGGATGTTGTTGATCTGTTTCCGGAGGCGTAGGATCTCATTGGCCTGGATCTCAATATCGGTGGCCTGCCCCTGGGCACCTCCCAGCGGTTGATGCATATGGATAGTAGCGTGCGGCAGGGCATACCGCTTTCCTTCCGTCCCTCCTGTCAGGAGAACGGTTCCGAAGGATGCGGTGACACCCACAGCGACCGTGTTGAGAGGATTGGGGATCATCTGCATGGTGTCATAAATCGCCAAACCGGCATATACCTGACCCCCGGGAGAATTGATATACATCTGTATAGGAGCTTCAGCATCCTCGTTACTCAAATACAGCAATTGTGCCACAATCAGATTTGCAGTTTGATCGGTGATCGGGGTGCCTAAAAAGACAATCCGATTTTTTAAAAGCAGGGAATAAATATCATACGCTCGCTCATGTCGTCCTGTTTTCTCAATCACCATGGGTACAAGCGATTCCGGGAGATTCATATCCATCCATCCTCCATTCCTAACCTGGTTAGCTGCTATATCCTGATAGCGTTCACGTTCATTCATCATTCTCTTCCCCGCTGTCATCTTCCATCCGGGTCGGGGGTGTCTCCCCATCGTGCTCTTCCACTGGGTCTTCGGCTGCCGGTACATCCTCTTCCAGCCCAGTTTCTTCCCCCTCTACATCTTCACCCGATTCTCCATCCGTTTCTTCCTCACTTTCCAAGAACACAGACACATCTTCGCCCATTGCCAGAGCTTTCAAATAGTCTAGAGTGTATTGGGAAATCATCTGAGAACCAATTTGATTCAGCAAGTTCATGGATTCACGGCTGTTCATAAACTGTTCTTTCTCAGGAGAATCTTCGTCGCCAAAGTGATTTGCAACAACATCCTGATAGCGGGTCGTGACCTCATCCGGATCAATTTCCAGCCCCTCATCCTCGGCAATACTGCCCAGCAACAAACCCCGTTTGATGCGTTTCTCGGCCTCGGAACGTATTTCCTCCCGCAGCTCTTCACGATCCATATCCTGCATCTCGAGGTACATTTCGAGTTCCATCCCCTGAGATTGAAGACGTTGTTGGATTTGCTCAATCTCCCCGTCAATTTCATTTTCCACCATCTGGGGAGGATACTTTAGACTGCTGACCTCAAAGATTTCATCAAAGATTTGATTGAAATAGGCATTTTCGGATTCCTGTTTAGCCTGCTGGGATAATTCCTGACGGATCTGATCCCGAAAGTCTTCTACGCTGTTTGCATCACTTACAGACTGAACAAATTCTTCATCCAATTCCGGGAGGACGCGCTGCCGGATTCCTTCCACTTTTACCGCGAAGAGCACCTCTTTCCCCCTCAGATCCTCATCTACGTCTTCATCGTCTTCAAATTCATAATTCAATTCCAGTTCATCCCCGGGGGAAACGCCCAGAAGCTGCCTCGAAAAACCCGGAAAAGGCCATTCTTTGCTGTCGTCTTCATCCTCAGCCTTGACCATGACCGGGAGAGGTTGATTGGTCATAATCTGAGCCTCGTCATCATCCGGGTCATCATCCACCGGTCGCCCGGTGATCTCAGTATCAACCAGGCTGCCCACCTCCGCCGGTTGATCGACCTCTTTTACAGAAGCTTGTTGGGCTAGCATACGTTCAATGACCTTATCAACTTCCTCTTCATCCACATCCGTTTCTTCGTAAGGGATGCGGATATCTTTATACTCTCCGATCTCCACCTCAGGCTGGAGAGGAACAACAAACTTAAAAACAGGGGGTTCGAGGGATTCAATCTCCTTCAATTGTCCTGGACCATAAGGTTCTCCATCGACCTCGTCCAAAACTTGAGGGTATATGCGATCCAGGTAGTTTTCAAGGGCACGATCAACGATTGCGCCTTCGCCAAAGTGGTTGACGATTAATTGATAAGGCGCTTTTCCAGGCCGATACCCTGGAATCTTTTTATCTTTCGATAGTTCCCGGGCAACGTTATGCTTCTCTTTCTCAAATGAGTCCTGATCCGTTTCAACGGTCACCTGTAGCTGGTGATCGTCAAGATAATTTTGTTCTACTTTCAACTCGACCTCTCTTTATTGTGACATTAGAATAGGGGCGCCAGTATGACGCCCCTTCTCCTTGATAATGAATCCGTGATATGGGGAAGGTGGGGGTCGAACCCACACGCCACAAGGGCACATGATCCTAAGTCATGCCTGTCTGCCAGTTCCAGCACTTCCCCAAACGATATGAAGGCGCTTTAAAAAATTATAAGCGGAACGCATATCATCGTCAACAAATCAACTATAATACTTTTATTAGAGGATCACCCTCTAATCCAGTACAGACACACTAGAAACCAGAAAGGAATGCCACACCGTATGTTCGATCACTTCGGTTTGTTAGCCCCCTTTTATGAGGTATTTATCCCACCTAAGTACCCCGAAACCCTATCGGATTTGTTGCAGATGCCGGAAGAAGGCAGGCTGTTGGATTTAGGCGGGGGGACCGGTCGCGTGTCCCAGTTTTTTTCACAACATTCCTCTCAGATTGTTGTATGTGATATCTCATTACCCATGCTGCAGCAGAGCACAGATAAAGATGACATCGTCCAGGTCAATGCCCATTCTGAACAACTGCCGTATCCTGACAATGCCTTTGACCGGGTGATCATGGTAGACGCCCTGCACCACGTTATAGACCAGCAAGACACCGCCCGTGAGATGTGGCGGGTTTTAAAACCAGGTGGGAGGATCGTAATCGAAGAACCCAACCACCATCACTGGGTGGTGAAAATCGTAGCCTGGGCAGAAAAAGCGTTTTTAATGAGAAGCCATTTCCTCAATCCCCGCCAGATCACGGAGTTATTCCAATCCACCAATAGTTTCATGACCATTCACGAAGAGGGCTATACAGGATGGATTACAATCCACAAACCAAAAACCTCCCCGCCTGGCAAAACTATAGACGGGACCGGGTGAATCCCATTGGACAAAATTTTCGATGCTTTGCTTGTGTTTAGAATATTTATTGCGCGTGAGATTTAATATACACAGAACATCTAATCCTCACACGGTTTGTGTGACCCCGAAAAGGAGGACTGATGTCTAACTCCATGAATCCTAAACAGAAAACACTTAACATTTTAGATGACATCTTCGATGGTTATAATGGACCCCCTTTTCAGGTTCAATTGTGGGAGGGAACTTCCTGGTCCAGCGATGAAAGTCAGGATCCTCAGTTTTCTCTAAAGCTTACCCATCCTGGTGCGCTCAAAGAGATGTTTCTTCCGCCTTCTGAACTATCCCTGGCCGAAGCCTACATTTATGGAGATTTCGACCTGGCAGGGGATATCTTCCAGGCTTTGGAAATAACGGATCACGTCCGGAATCAGGATTGGACATGGTGGGAAAAACTTAAATCAGCCTGGGTTTTATGGACGCTTCCCGGTGCAGGAAGACCTCCGTCCCCTCAACATGCAGCTCAGCTCGTGGGTAAAAAGCATTCCATATCCAGGGACAAACAGGCCATTTCCTATCATTATGATGTCTCCAATGAGTTTTATGCGCTTTGGTTAGATGAATATCTGAATTATTCATGTGCCTATTTCTCTCAGGATGATTACGACATCCACCAAGCTCAGGCACAAAAAATGGAATACATCAGCCGCAAACTGCGCCTTAAGCCGGGAGAAAAGCTCCTGGACATAGGATGTGGATGGGGCGGCCAAATCATATACGCTGCGCAACATTTCGGCGTTGAATCCCTGGGGATCACATTGAGTGAAAACCAGGTAGAGCTGGCCCGGAAGAAGATCCAAGAAGAAGGGCTGGAGGATATCTGCCGTGTGGAATTAATGGATTACCGGGAAATTCCTCCCGATACAACCTTTGACAAAATCGTCAGCGTGGGGATGGTCGAGCATGTCGGAGAAGAACAATTAGCTCCATATTTTCAACAGGTGTATCGCCTGTTGAAACCGGGGGGACTATTCTTAAATCACGGTATCGCTGCCACATACAATGATCCCAACCGAAAAGAAACAGATGATAGCTTCAGTGATAAATATGTCTTTCCTGATGGAGAACTGGTGTTGATCAACACCATGCTCCATTATGCCGAGGCGGCTGGGTTTGAAGTCAGAGACGTGGAGTCCCTTAGAGAGCACTATTCCCGGACATTACAGCACTGGGTCTCACGCCTGGAGGAACGGTATGAAAAAGCCCGTGATTTTGTCAAGGAAACGACATACCGCATTTGGCGTCTATATATGTCTGCCTCAGCACGGGGTTTCGAGGTTGGCAGGTTAAATATTTATCAATCGCTGCTGGCAAAACAAAACCAGGAAGGCAGAAGTTCGCATCCCATGACCCGGGCTGATCTGTATATGTAAAGGACACAAAGAGGATGATCAGGAGTATGAAAGGAGATCAAAACAGGAAATCTGAACGTATATAGAAAAAAATCGAGCAGTCCGAAGTTGCGGGGCCACTCTGACACCCGGACATTTTAGGGCGGAAAACCTGCCAAGCCACTTCGTATAGTATTAAGCCCGGTTTATTGTTGGCCGGGGTTGAGGAGTGTTACGTACAGCGGGAGCAGGGGTGTAAATAACACGACCATCAAGCCGTATTCAAGGGGATAAGCCGCCCAGGCCCCCGCCGTGATGGTGCCTACCGCAAACACCAGGGCTGACGGAAAAGCGATCGTGAGGGAGAGCAGTCCCAGTTGTCGAACATCTCTTCCTCCAACCAGGGTTCGGGCAGCGAAGTAAATCCCCAGTAAAATAGCCAGTACATCCACCGCGCCCAACCCTAATAAAAATGGCACTACCTGCGGGGACCATCCCCCAGACGGGGGAGATGCGGGGAAGGGCAGCGAACCGCTTTGTAAGTAAATCGCGCTGGCACGGATCAGAGCAGCCAGATGGGCCAACTGCAGCATCCCATAATAACCAACAATACCACGCGGAATTGGGGAAGTTTTATTCGTCATCATCAGGACTCATCAATAGATCGCCAACAGGTTTACCTCGGTGAATTTTCACGGGGTTCAGCAGGTCAAATCCGGTCCATATATGCGAACTTATCGGCCAAAAGCTGAAGCTGCAGCGCCCAATCCCAGACCGCCCACTCCCAGGACAGCAGCAATAATCATGTTGAGCACCATGATGATCAACCATCCGATAACCACGGTTATCAGAGTTTTTCCGGTGTCAAGATCCAGCGCCTCCCGCACACCGATAAATCCGGCAACCAGAGCCCAGACAGCTCCGGCAAGGCTTAAGATCACTCCCAGGCAGGGAATGAATCCCAACACACCCAAAACCCGGGGTCCACTGGCGTAACCCAGCACCCGCAGCAGCTCACCAGGATCCGATGTAGCCTGAAAGAGAGCGCTACCTACATAATGCGCCACATAAGACCAGATGTAATAATTAATTACTCCCATCAATACAGTGACGATCAAAGCCAGAACGGCCGTACCAAAACTGCCCCCCATCACAGCACCAACAAACGATCCCACTCCGCTGATAACTGAAACCAAGATCACCACCATCAGGGCCTCTTGGTTCAAACTTTGGTCTGCTTCCACTTCGTTAAAAAAATCAACGTCCAGCTGGGCTGCTTTCAAGACACGATCCATCATGGTATCCATAAAATCGTTCCTCCTTTTATGACGTTCCGGTGTTGGTAGGATTTAAATCTCGTTCAGGTTTAGTTTACACTGATCCCAAGATCCTCGCAACCATTCCTTCCAGAAACTCCACCCTGCAGTTTTCATCCGTCCAGATATAACCAAAGATATACCCAGACAGGGGGTTCGTTATATTTCATATATAATATTCCTCGACTATTGTTAATACTGAAGAAAATGAAAGTTGATCCAGGATTTATCATTTGAAAAGGAGATCAAAGTGAGCTCAAAAGCAAAAGCCTTAAAGTTAGAACAACTTCGCCGTGAAGTCGATCCCGACCAGTTTGATTTCGAAAATACGGCTGATTTGCCTGACCTGAAAGAAGTGATCGGTCAGGACCGGGCTGTAAAAGCGGTCGAATTCGGGATTGGGATTGACAGCCCCGGATACCACATGTATGCCCTGGGTCCTTCTGGGACAGGGAAAACATCCTTGATCCAGGACTTCTTGAAAGGAAAAGCAGATGAAGAGCCTGTTCCGGATGATTGGTGTTATGTCAATAACTTCGACGAATCAGATCAGCCGCAGGCTTTGCGTCTGCCGGCCGGGGTGGGCTGTGAATTTCAGGATGATATGGACAACCTGGTAGAAGAACTTAAAAATAAAATCCCCCAGGCTTTCGAGAGCGATGAGTATGACAAAGAAAAACAACAGATCCAGCAAAAATACCAGAAGCGTCGGGAACAGCTATTTGAAACCCTGGAAAAGAAAGCCAAAGAGAAGGGATTTACCCTTGTGCAAACCCCCCGGGGTTTAATGACCACGCCCATCAGAGACGGCGAGATGCTCTCTGCGGAAGATGTCAACCAGCTGGATGAAAAAGCCCGGGAAGGGTTGGAGGAAAAGCAAAAAGAGCTGCAGGATGAGATGCGGGAAACCATGAACGAGGTCCAGAAACTGCAGCAGGAGGCTAAAGGTGAAATTGAGGAACTGGACCGACAGGTAGTTGGCTACGCTGTCGAGCATCTTATCGACTCGCTAAAGGAAGAATATGCCGAACAGGATGCCGTGATCGAATTCCTGGAATCCATTCGTAAGGACATCCTTGAAAATGTAGATGAACTGAAGCAGGCCGAACAAAAAAGCAAATTACAGGGACAGATACCTTTCCTGCAGGGAGGGGGCAGAACCACTTTTGACCGCTTTGATAATTATCGTGTCAACCTCATCGTGGACAACTGTGATCTTGAAGGTGCGCCTGTCATTCTGGAAAGCAATCCCACCCATGCCAATCTGGTGGGGCGAATCGAACACCAGGCCCAACTAGGGGCTTTGATAACGAATTTCCAGATGATCAAAGGGGGATCACTGCACAAAGCAAATGGAGGATATCTGATCGTCGAAGCTCAAGACCTCCTCCGCAAGCCGTTATCCTATGAAGCCCTGAAACGGGCCCTGAAAAACAGGGAATTAGAAATTGAATCCCTGCAGCAGGCTCTGGGCGCCATCTCCACCCGGTCTCTGGAACCCGAGCCCATTCCCCTGGATACGAAAATCATCATCATAGGCAGCTCCATATTGTATTACATGCTGTACCGTCTTGATGAGGATTTTCAAGAATTGTTCAAGGTCAAAGCAGATTTTGCCGTCCAGATGGGATGGGATACCAACACCCCGGAACAATACGCCCGGTTTATTGGCACGATTTGCCGTCAACAAGGCCTGAAACATTTCACACCCTCCGGTGTGGGAAAGATCGTGGAAGAAGCTTCCCGGAAGGTCTCAGACCAAAAACGAGTTTCGACCAAATTTGGAGATATTGTCGATCTTGTACAACAAGCCAGCTTCTGGGCCGAACAAAATGGCCACCCTCTGGTAGAAGGAGAGGACGTATCCCGGGCTATTGAAGAGAAGATTTACCGCTCAAACCGCATCGAAGAACGCGTCCAGGAAATGATCGAGGAAGGAAAAATCTACATCGACACGGAAGGAGAGGTAGTGGGGCAATTAAATGGCATCTCCGTGCTGCCCATGGGTGATTACGCTTTTGGCAAACCTTCCCGGATAACCTGCCGCACCCATGTCGGAAAAGAAGGTGTTATCAACATCGATCGCAAAGCAGATCTGGGGGGTAAGATCCACAACAAAGGCGTCATGATCCTCAACGGCTACCTGGGTGGAAAATATGCGGAGGATATTCCGCTCACTCTTTCAGCCAGCATCACGTTTGAGCAGCTGTATGAAGAGGTGGACGGCGACAGCGCCTCCTCCGCTGAATTGTACGTACTTCTCTCCAGCCTCTCCGGATTTCCCATCCGTCAGGATCTGGCTGTGACTGGATCTGTCAACCAGCATGGCGAGGTACAGCCCATTGGCGGCGTCAACGAAAAGATCGAAGGTTTTTATAAAACCTGCAAGTATAAAGGGCTGACCGGCAACCAGGGAGTGATTATCCCTGAAAGCAACGTTGACAACCTTATGCTCCGGGATGACGTCCTGGAAGCCGTCAAGAACGACGAATTCCACATTTTCTCCGTGGCGCATATAGATGAGGGCATTTCCCTCCTGACCGGTGTGGATGCCGGTGAAAAGCAGCCTGACGGCACATATCCCGAAAATACCGTCAACGGCGCGGTGCAGCAGCGCCTGACAGAGCTGGCAGAAAAGGTGAGGGATTTTTCCAAGGGCAATCAAGAGGAAGAAGAAGAGAAGGAAGAAGAAAAATCATAAATAATACCGATACAGTCAACACACGACAATCCTGTGATTATATGATCGACTTTCAAGTTGAACATGAACCTGAGAGGAGGATTATATGGATCGCAAGGATGAAACGATCAAGAAAGAGGTTGTTGATCAATTGTATTGGGATAACCGGGTAGAAGCAGATGATATCTCAGTTGTGGTTGAGAATGGTGAAGTGATCCTGAAAGGATCCGTACCCACCCACGGGGCGAGATCTTCAGCCGTAACAGACACCTGGATGATCGATGGCGTGACCAACGTAGAAGATCAGATTGACGTCGAACTGTCAACCAGAGCAGAAATACCCACGGACGCTGAAATCCAGGAAAACATCCAGAACATCCTGTCCTGGAATACGAACATTGATATCCTGGACATTGATATCAGTGTGGAGGGTGGTGTGGTCACCCTGGAAGGGACAGTGGATGAGTACTGGAAGAAATGGAAAGCCGTTGAGTTAGCTTCTGACATCAACGGTGTAATCGATGTCCTGGATGAGATGACCGTTGTTCCCACAGGGAGTTTCATCGACAAAGATATCGCGGAAACCATCCGGGATGCCTTTGATCGCAACCTGTACATCGATGCCAATGACATCACTGTGGAGGTTGAACACGGTAAGGTGACCCTGACCGGGGTTGTACCCACCAATTTTGTGCGCTCCAAAGCTGGGGACATCGCCTCTTACACGGCAGGTGTGATTGAGGTGCACAATAACCTGGTTGTGGGCTAAAAGATACAGCGACCAGGATGCTTCTGCCAATAGAGCACAGCCTCGAGTGGCTGTGCTCTTACCCTGATCCCGGATACCCGGTCTGACCAGGCACATTGCCGGGTGGATACCCCCCTCAACAAATAACGACAAATAACTTCGTATAGTATTATTAAGAGGAGAGGGTGACTCTAGGCACGGATAGGGCGCTCCTTATTCCTCGAATATTTTCCAGTATCCCCGGTCCAGTTCATCGTCGCTGAGATGGGCGTAGCGCTGGGTGACCTGTATGTTTTTGTGACGGGCCAGTTCCTGGGCTAATTTAATATTTCCACCGGATCCCTGCAGCACCTCGGTGACAAAATAATGCCGGAAAGAATGGGGGGTGATAGTGCCTTCCGCATCCTGACCCAAACACTCCCGGACCCGTTTCCGGACTATATTTCTACCCGTGGTTGTCGTGATCGGTTCCACGCGGTCACCGG
>CAZIFI010000017.1:27937-42126 GCA_964539105.1 uncultured Anaerolineales bacterium
CCGGCACCCCGATCATGGCGGGCAAAAAGAGGCAGGGAAGTTAGAGAGCGCCCATAGGCGCCGTCCAGTTCAGCTCTGGCCTGGATATATTCCCGCAGCACCTTCAGGGCCCGGCTGGAAAAGCGCACAATATCCTGGCGGTTCCCCTTGCCGATGATCATCGCTTTACCTTCTCGCCAGTCGAGATCGCCGCGGCGCAGATTGCAGGCCTCGTGCACCCGCAAGCCGGTATCTGCCAAAGTGAGAATAAAGGCTCTGTCCCGCAGTGATCGTAAGCGCTGTCTCTCGTTCTGTGCTGGAAAATCACGCAGGGAAAGGGCATACTGGATTACACTTTCGATATCTTCTTTTGGAAACTGAGGTAGGCGCTGACCGGGCTGTCTACCGCGGCGTTTGATCAGCATCCGCAAACGGGGCAGGTTGATCTCAGTCAGTTTTTCCGCCGCCAGGTATTCATAAAAGCCTGTCACAGCAGAGAGATAAAGCTGCTCTGTGTTTGGGGCGTACCCTTTCAGGTCAGCAGCAAATTCCGTGATGAAATCCTCGCTGAGCTGAGACACCTGTTCTTCTTCCACGTCACGATCACGTTCTTCCAGAGAGAGAGTAAATGAGCGCATGGCGTTGCTGTAGGTACGGGCAGTGTTCTCAGATCTTGAGAGTTGGACGCTGTCCAGATAATCCGTAATGGCCTCAGCTATCGTTGGGAGGGCACCTGAAGGCATAAGGGGAAAAACTCCTTCTCCTAATTATGGTTTCGATAATGATACTTATCATAAACATAGATAGTTTAATGGAATTTCAAGCGGCTGTCAAGCTCCCCTTTCCCAAAACGATCGCTATCCGGGCTGTTCTTTATCCGGACTCAGTCTGGCTTCTGATCCACCGTATCCAACTCCAGGCCCTATCGTACAGCACGCATCCAGGTTCCCGAACGCTCCCTCTGTCCCCCTTTCCCTACTTCCCCTGTTGCGCCAGGCAAGCCTTTTGAACAGAACCCAGCCTGATCTCACCGGCTCCTGGCTCCCTGCAGCGCTCAGAAGCCCGCTTAGCTGCTGTTATAGCGGTTTGCCCCCTTATTTTCCAGCTCTCTTTCCCCACACCCATAAAAATCTTTTCCCAATGTTGTACTTTATAGGATCTCCTGCAGTTGCCCGGCGCATTATGTGCCAACCTAACGACGCACATAGATACAACCCCACATCCCCCCGTGCCCAGATGTTCACCCATCCGAATGGGGCCCATCCCCACCCTGTTCATGCCTTTACCGCACGTTCAGGTCCAGCCATGACCCGTCACACAGTGGTCTATACGAAATATTCTCCCCGGATTCCACATATTTTCCGGACCGAAACATCGGTCTCTCCACCATTACAAAAATAAATATCATCCCCGATAACCACCACCGACCCCGACTAACCTACATGGCATTGCTCTATTATTGATATTTAACCCTTATATTCTCATTTTTTGTACACTTACATGTACCTTTTGTGTCTATCCAGCTCGACTCCACCCCTCATCCCAAAAACGCTGGATTTCAAAACGGTTTCCCGCCGGGTCCTGGAAGAAAAAGTGGTAAATCCTATACGAATCATTCTCAACCGGCTCGCCCTCCAACCCCACCCCTTTCTCCCGCAAATATTGATACCAGCCATCCACATCCGGGGTAACCAGGGTGTATATCAACCCCTCTTGCTCCCCACCCTCCGCAGCTTCCTGTCTGCGGCATACACCGAGGTACGCCCCCGAGCGAACCCGGTAAATGCAGCACCCACCCTGATCTAAAACCTGCTCGAAGCCCAGCACATCCCCATAGAAACTCCTGGTCTCCTCATATAGAATCGCATACACAAAAGTGATCTGCTCGCTGATTTCCGGCCTGCTCTCAACCATAGCTACACCTCTCCTCCCCCCTCAACTCAAACACCTTGGGCTTCCCCTCATTATGAAGGCAAATCCCCCTCGCTATCCTTAAAATATTCCCGATTCGCCTTAAAATAACTTGACTATCGCTAGCGTTAGGTATAAAATGTATTCAGAGCACTTACGCTAGCGCAAGGATGAGGCTATGGAAGGTTCGGATTGGATCGTGACTCGAGAGGCCGCCTCTCGACTTGGCGTAACTCCGGCCCGCGTCAGGCAGCTGGTGTCCGAAGGAAAGCTTACGGCCAAGAAACTGGGCGGCAAATACCGGGGACAATGGTTGGTGAAAACTTCGGATATCCTGGAAAGGATCACTCAGAAAGGAGGAAATGCTACTATGAAAGTCCGCAACAGAATGACCGCAAACCCCATCGTCGCTTCTCCAAAAACATCCTACAACGAAGCTATGCGAATGATGGAAAAAAACGATATTGGCCATTTACCGATTATCAACAAATCAAACAAGCTGGTAGGGATTGTCACCCGCAGCGATATGCTCAAAGCTGAGCCTTCACCCGTCAGCACCTTGAGTGTGTACGAAATCGCCTCCCTGCTGGAAAAAGTAACCATGGCACAGATCATGTCTTCCCCTGTCTATGCCGTGGAAGACACCTGCAGCATTTCCAACGCCGCTAACTTCATGCTGGATCAGGAGATCGGCTGTCTGCCGGTTACCCGGGAGGATGAAGTGGTGGGCATCATCACGGACACCGATATTTTCCGCACCTTTGTGGAAGTCACCGGTGGCGGGGAAGCCGGATCCCGGATAGAGGTCAAGATGCCGGACCGTAAAGGTCAGCTGGCAGAGCTTACCCAGGCCCTGGCGAAAGCGGACAGCTATATTGTGTCCCTGGCCATCACCTATGATGACACAGGTGAATACTGGTTCGCTGATCTTAAGGAAAGAGGCGGCGACGAAGACAAAATCCGGGTTGAACTGGAAAAACTCGGCACAGCAGAGATCATCGAATTTCAGCCATCCGACCAGGATAAGCTGCTGGAATACACAGCGTAATTCTTACCCCTCAAACGCTTGTATAGAGCACCTTGATTCTCAGGGTGCTCTTTTCTATTTGTCTCTCTATTGATCCAGAGTCAAACCGTTCCCGAAGCTAATTGCCACTGCCCTCTTCCAGAGAAGGGATGCCGTCCTGGGACTGGAAGGCGGCGAGCCATTCTTTGATAGCCCCCTCCTCCTTTTCCAGCCAAACGGCCCCTTCCCAATCGGGCTGGTAGAGTATATTATGAGGGATGCGGTTGTATTGAATACTGTCCGGATCCAGGGAAGCGGAGAGACACAGCAGTTGGCTGATGCGGGCCAGATGCATATCCGTCAGCACATTACCGCGGTAAGAGGCAATCAGTTCCGGGATGTGGGGAATGACCTTCACGTTCCACGCCTGCTGACTGATGGCCTTAAGTATAATTTCATGCCGGTCCACGCGGTCCAGCACATTGCGTGTCAGATCCCGGGTTCGAGCATACATCAAGGCTTCGCGCCCGCCCATCACCATGCCCCCTGCCAGATATTTGGGCTTTGTGCTGTGAAAGGAATATATCGGGGATGGATTATAGACTTTGATGCCTCCCATGGCATCAATCACGTCCCGGAAAACACGCATATTCAACACCAGATAATGGTCAATGTTCAGATCCCAGTTGACGCGCATGGTTTCCATCATCAAGCCCGCCCCGTACCCCTCCCCATCATAATATCCCATACCTTCCGTACCGAAAAAATAGGACTGGTTCAGTTTCCCATGGGTGCGATCCGCCTTATCTTCAATACCGGGGATTTCCACCCACATGTCCCGCGGAAAGCCCATCACGCGCACATCCCGGGCTAGAAAATCTACCCGGAATACCATTATGGTGTCCGCCAGTCCGTACAGGTAGCCGGGGTGCCGCCAATCAATCCCCAGGACAAGGATGTAAATGGGTTCATCCGGCCCGTTACAGATCCTCTGGCCCGGTTCAGCAGCCAGGGCGGGGTCCACAGCCCAGGCCGCCGCCAGTATGTATACAATCAACATAAACAATGACATTCGTTTCCAAAACATGATGCGCTCCTGCACACCTCTCGCGTCAGTTTTCCGATTATAAGGCACTGCCTGCTGCCCAGCCCGTACAGTTTTGATAGTCATTTCTAACCATGACGGAGCACAACGCAAATCACGCGAAAAAGAAATCGGATCCCTGCCTAGCGGCAGGGATCCGGAGGGATGATCAGCATAGAAAAGGGGTTTTATCTTTGCAGGTCCATCATGGGGGGTATTTCGTAATTTTCGTCCTCGTTAAAATTGATATCAATCGTAGCATCGCCGCTGACCTCCACATTCTTTCCGATCAACTGGGTGTTGAAGGTAGGATGGGTGCCGCTGGATCCAGACGCGAAGATATCGCCATCCGGGGCAAATATCGTCCCCAGATAAAAGGAGGTGCTGTTACCATTCAGTTTAATGGTCGAGTCATTTCCATAAGCCATGAAAACAAGTATGCCGGGAATCGCCGGGGCGGGGTCCGGATCCTCTTCGGGAGCTCGCAAATCCACAGGGGACACATTCCCATTGACCGTCATTCCCCCGCTTTCCAGGAAGATGGTCACCCCATCCCCGCTGATTGATCCACCCTGGATGCTGACCCCCTGACTTCCCGTTACACAGTATAATCCTGGGTTTAGCGTCAAGGAACCATGGGTCCATTTAATGCGGTCATACACACCCGGTTCCAGGGTCACCGTACCTCCATTAGGTGCTGATCTATTTGGTAACCCTGAACAATCCGGTTCCTCAATCTCAGTGGCATGGCCCGGGATGGTGTTGGGATGGTGTTCAGGAGCGGGGTGGATATTGGAAATCGTTCCTGTCGCGGTCCCGGCATATCCCACACCGCCGTCATATACGTTTACCGTAAAGTCCGAACCATTGCCCACCAAACATCCGTTGGACCACACCCCGCCGCCGGTCACGGTAGTTGTGTTGCTTCCCGAAAAGATGACCCCGTTATTATTCCCCGAGCAAGCATCTTCATTCAGGGCAATAATGGCGTGTCCGTATGCCAACGGCATGGGGGGATAGACCCGCGCCACTGCCTCGACTTCATTCACTAATTCCCCCGGATAGACCAGATGCGCAAAATTGGTTTCCGTTACCCTGGTAATCTGGGTGATGACATCTAAATATTTGACCAGATGGCTGCCCTTGTCTTCGACCTGGCACTCCGTTGTTACCCCGTGATGATCGCTGACATCCATATCGATCACATAATCATTGCTCCCGGCCCGTGTCACGGCAGCGTTCTTGGCATTCAGTTCGGTGTAATAAGTTCCGCTCGTACCGCACACAAAAGAATTGTAGTTTACCGCGTAATCACGCATGTACAACGCGGCAGCGTTGGCGCCAGCCAGGGACGAGGTATCCGCTGCATTCTGGGCGTGCCGGCGGTCGGAATACAACATCCCGCCATCAATGGCCAGGGCCGAAAATCCTAACATGCTAACCAGAGCCACAGCCAGGAATACCAGGACTTGTCCTTTCTCTGATGTATGATAGTTATTCATAATGTACACTCCATAGGTGCGAACCCATTCCAGTTCAGGGACACAACGGGGACAGGATGGTATCTTCAATGCTGGTGCTCATGGGTATCTCCTGCGTGCCGAGAAATGTTCCCAGGAATGGTGTCGAGATATCCACAACATAATTCACCGTGACCCGGACTGAGTTTCCAGCGCCCGCACAGGGACTGCCGATGATGGCTGTTTGAACCTGTACCTCATCCACATTCAGCGGGGCTTTGTTTGGATCAGAGGGGTTTATGAAGGATGTTTTGACACGGTCCTTGACTTTTTCTTTGAAAACATTCAGGTCCGTCTTCTCAGCAATTGCCCCGTAAACCGCACCTTCTTGAGCAGCATCACGGACGATGATGTAGGATAAAAACGCCCGTCCAAAATCTGCTACGCCCGCTAGCAAAATCAGTAAAAAGACCAGGCTCATGGAAAACTCTATCAGACTTTGTCCTTCTTCATGGGTGTGGATCGTGTTCTTTTTCATCGCTACCACCTATGGTTTGTTGTATGTAATCGTCTGTGAACAGGTATCCCCCGTGTTCTGATTTTTAAAATTCGCTGTGAGCCTGTGCTCCCCTTTCCCGAGCACATCTCCGAATAATACGGATAAATCGGCATCCGCACCGGATGAAAAGGCCTCATTGGCTGCGTACGTCACAGTGCCCGGTTTATCATTTCCGCTGTAGACCTCAGCCGCAGCGAAATATATTTTTTTGAGGCGCGGATTGTTGTTTGACGACTCCGGCCACTTTACACTCCCACCCACAAAGCTGATGTCCTCCCCCGCGTTGTGCAAGGTCCAGGTAATGGATTCTGTACCTACGGTAAGCAAAGTTGATTTTACAGAACAGGGAGACAGCTCATCATCCACAATGTTGATGGTGTGCTCTCTCTGATCACCCAGAACGGCATTTGTGGGAGATCCCATGCTAATCAAAATATCTTCCGAGGGATCATATATCTCATCATCCACCAGATTGATAGTTAGTGTGGTCGAGGTTGTGCCCGGAGAAATGTCGATCGAGCTGGGCGGGGATTCATAATCCGTTGTTGCTGTGGCTGACCCTGAGTAGGATAAGGGCACACTGATGGTTTGGGAGGAAGGCGCATCGAGGATAATGGCCACCGAAACCGAACCATCGGACTCCATCACACTTTGACTGGCTTTCTGGAACTCTACTTCCGGTTCCGTATCGTTGTCCAGGATAGTCATGGTGTGCGTTTCCTGTTCACCCACAGTACCGTGATTTACGCTGTCAATGGTGAGCTGGATGGTTTCATCCGGCTCATCTATAACATCATCCACGATTTCAACCAGGATGTCCCCCCGCACATAGCCGGCAGGGATCAGGAGGGGACTGGAGGTAATGGTGTAATCCTCTGTATCGCCTTCCACAGCAATGCCGGATACGGAGAATGACACGGAAATATCTTCCTGGTAGCCGTTGCTGAGCTCTACATTGATAGCATGGCTTCCGCCGTTTTCCTGATCACTGGAGGTGCTTTTAAGAAAGTTTACTTCCGGGACAGGCGTATCTTCCGTGATAGTGATAGTCTGTTTACTATACTCCCCGAGGATTGCGTTGCTCGGACTTCCCAGTTCAATGATCAAGGTTTCATCTTCTTCATATCCATCGCCTTCCGTGATATCAAAGCTGATTTCAGCTGATTTGTTTCCGGCCGGGATCGTGATTGGAGAGGGCTGTTTGACAGTGTAATCCCCATCTGTAGTCGTCCCAGACAGCGAATACGGGAGCACGATCTCCTTCCCGGATGCATGGGATAGATAGACAGACGTTGTTACCTCACCCACTTCTTCCGAAATAGATATGGTGGGAGAATAGAAGGAAACCTCAGGCGGGGGATCGTTGTCTTCAATGTTGATGGTGTGGACCGAAGGACTGCCCAGGAGAGCATTCGTGGGCGTGTCCAGAGAAAAGATCGCGCTCTCATCATATTCGTCCATTTCATCATCATTTACATCGACCACAATCATGCGTGTTAAGGAACCGGAAGGGATAACAACGGGATTGGGAGAAGACGTGTAATCCTTGCTGGACCCCCACTGCGCATCTCCTCCTGTGCTGTAAGGAACGGTGACGTCCTGGGTGGAGCCTTTTGATAGCTCGACCATTACCGTTGTCGTACCCACACCCTCCGATACTGACTGAGATACGGTTTTGAAATAGACCAGGGGTGGATCGCTAATGGTGATGGCATGAATATTCTGAGGTCCCTTGGTGGCGTTCGTGGGTTCATCCAGGCCAATATATAAGGTCTCATCCCCTTCCGTGACCCCGTCGTTGATGAGGGTGATGTAGATCGTCGCGGTCTGGGATCCAGCGGGGATGATGACCGGGCTGCTGGTGATAGTGTAATCTTCGCCCTCTTGGGCGGTCCCCGTCAGCGAAAAAGGAACCGTTACATCCTCAGATGTGATTTCATTGAGAATTAGATCTACGCTGATCGTGCCCCGGGTCTCCTCTGCCGTTTGAGCCGTGGTTTTAAAGTTCACATCGGTCACAGCTCCGGATATCGATCCCACCCCGGTCCCGCTTTCTCCGACCACAATTTCTTTCAAGATCGTGCGGTTGGATGTGGACCCAATCGGAATGGGAGGAATATTGAAAATAGGGACAATGGGAGTAATGGTGGTTTCTACAGAGACAGCAATCCGGTCAGACAATCGTACCTCTTGAGTGGGCGGGCAGGCCGTCGCATATACGCCGCCATCATTGGAATACTGGATGGTGATGTCAGAATCGTTGATGCCAACCGTACCGCCAATCCGTTTCGCAGCGTTCCGGATGCCGTCACAATCCTTGTACTGGGGAATCCCCCCACCAATGTCCTGGATGGCAGCGCCATAACGGGCTGCCTCCCGGCTGGCTGAGACCACAGCGGAATAGTTGAAGAAGATGCGGCCAAACTCGATAATGCCCATTACCAACAGAAGCAATAATGGGAACACCAGGGCAAACTCTACCATCCCTTGACCGCGTTTTGCACTTTTCATTATCTGTTCACGTCCTTTCCTTCCTGCACTGCACGACATGCGGATAACATCATCCTTGTCTAACCCTTTCTACTTATATAAGACACCTAAAAGGGCTCCAGGTTTCGGGTGTTTACAGGACTGTTTAGAATTCAGCCAGAACTAGCGTTAGAATAAGACATACCTAACATTCCTGTTAGGTATGTGGCAGGACTGAAATCCGATCTATAAGATTTCAGTTACAGTAGGAAACAAGAAGAGCAAAATCTTTTTCAGTCAGATCAATTATCAATACTTGATCACGCGATATACAACAAATATACTGCGCTGAGGACCAGAAACGGACCGTATGGAAGTGCCTCAAATGCGGTGTATTTTCCCCCCAAAAACCGCAAACCCAGATACAAAGCACTCACCAATCCCCCCAGCAGGATAGCGATCACCAGACCGGCGGTAATGCCTGGCCACCCCAGAAGTAAGCCAATTATTCCAGCCAGATTAACATCCCCAAAACCCAGGGCTACCTCATCTGTATCCATCTCCCGTATTCTGGCCAGGGTTTTTACGAAAAAAATACCCGCGTAAAAGAAAAACAGCATAACCAGAAAACCAAAAGCGCCGCCGAGCAACGTTTGCTTAACTCCGTGCAAAAGTATCCCATGCCCCAAAGCCAGCACCGCTCCCACCGCACTCACTGGGTGCAGGATCAAGCGGTGTTCGACATCGATCACCACAACCAGACCGAAATAGGTCAACCACAACATCCCGGCATAATACCCCAGGCGCGCCGGGGGGTAATACCACATCACGACCGAAAAGATCACGCTGGTTGATAAAACTATCCAGGTCCGGATCAAAGAACGCTCTCCACAAGCCGGGCAAGCTGCTGGCATCAGTGCCGTATAGAAAGGCTGCATCTCGCCGCATTGGACACAAACTGGCGCGGTCAGAGAGCGGTGCATGGGGAGCACATCTGATAGATAGTTAACTGTCGCTCCAGCCATCCAGCCCAGAAAAATGATCCATAGTATACTAAGCATGCCCGTATTATAATTTATTCTGTAACCCCCTGCACATGGTGGAGATCAAATGAGTGCCCCCAGGATAGCCATTCTGACAGACTTCGGGGACTATGACCCCTTTGTTGGTATTATGAAAGGCGTCATGTCCCACATCGCTCCCCACACTCAATTCATTAGATTAACACACCAGATTCCCCCGGGTGATATTCAGCGAGCTGCGGTCGTATTATGGCAGAGCGCCCCTCATTTTCCTCCCGGTTCAATTTTTCTTGTCGTGGTTGATCCCGGGGTAGGAACAGACCGCAAAGCGGTTATTCTCGAAACCAGACAGCAGCTGTTTATCGGTCCTGATAACGGAGTCTTCAGCTACATTCTCGATCAAAAAACAAATGCCTGGGAGCTCAGCAACCCTGATTTTCAATACACGAAGATGAGCACCACCTTTCACGGGCGAGATATCTTCTCCCCGGCTGCCGCATACGCCAGCCTCGGCATTCAACCTTCCCAGTTTGGGGACCCTGTTCGAGAACTGGCGCGCCTGCCTGCTCCTTCCTTAGATTTTGACGGGGAATCGCTGCGAGGGGAGGTGCTGACTGTGGACTATTTTGGGAACATACTTACCAGTCTGGGATTATTCTCCCGTCCCGTGGATGATATGCTCCACCTTGAACCCTGGGTGGGGTCCGTTTCTTCCCGGGAGGTGGCCCTCAATGATCCCCACCTCGTCCTTACGGACCACACTACCCTGCCCCTGATTTCCACCTTTGAGGATCTGCAAGGACGAGCCTGCGGAGCTTTGATAGGAAGCACCGGTCTAATAGAAGTAGTCGCAAACCAGCAATCCGCCGCTGAGTTGCTGGGTCTGAGTCCAGGAGACCCGGTTACATTTAACCCCTAAATTCGAGCTTCATGGTTGCCTGTCCCACCCCGAACTTCGGGTACAATGCACAAAGAAAGATCAAGAACACATCGAAGGCGGTATGTAGATGGAAAAATTTGTCATCCAGGGGGGGGGCCCTCTCCAGGGGGAAGTCACACCTTCCGGCAACAAGAACGCTGCCCTGCCTCTGTTAGCTGCAAGTCTGCTGACGGATGAACCCGTCACCCTGCATAACATCCCCGAAATCGAGGATGTGAAAACCATTCGCGGGTTGTTGAAAAGCCTGGGGGTAAAGATCTCCCATATCGGGGATCATTCCTGGCGCCTCCACGCCGAGGACGTGAAGGCCAAGAATCTCGATCCGGAACTGTGTAAACAGATCCGCGCCTCTGTTCTTCTGGCAGGGCCCATGTCAGCCCGGGTAGGTGAACTCACGTTACCCCCGCCGGGAGGAGATGTAATCGGCCGTCGACGGATCGACACCCACATTTTGGCCCTGGAGGCCCTCGGTGTGCAAGCGGGTTTTAATCCGGACGACAAAGTTTTTACCTTCTCCTCCCAGGATTTACAAGGGGCTGATATCCTGCTGGATGAGGCCAGCGTCACTGCCACAGAAAATGCCATCATGGCCGCGGTAACCGCATCCGGAGAAACCATACTCCGCAACGCGGCCTCAGAACCCCATGTTCAGGATCTGTGCAATTTCCTGAACGTTCTGGGGGCGAACATTTCCCATGTAGGATCTAACGTGCTGCATATCACCGGAGTTGACCAGCTGCACGGGGGAGAATACACTGTGGGTCCGGATTACATGGAAGTGATCAGTTTTGTTGGCGCCGCTGCCGTCACGGGGGGTGAGATACGTATCCATCAGGCGGGACCGCAATACTTAGATATGATCGAGCTCGTTTTCAATCGGCTGGGCGTCCACTGGGAAGTGGACGGGGATGACCTGTATGTCCCCGCCCAGCAGCGTTTGACCATTGAGCCTGACCTGCGGGGGGCTATCCCTGAAATCAGCGTCATGCCCTGGCCGGCCTTCCCTTCAGACTTGATGAGTATCGCCATCGTTGTCGCCACCCAGTCGGAAGGCAATGTCCTTTTCCATGACTGGATGTATGAAGGTCGGATGTATTTTACCGATAAGCTGACAGGCATGGGAGCGCAGATCGTCTTATGCGACCCTCACCGCTGCATTGTCAATGGTCCCTCCAGGCTTATCAGCGGCAATGTGGACAGCCCTGACATCCGGGCCGGGCTTGCTCTGGTCTTGGCCGCCCTGGCAGCAGATGGAGAATCCGTAATCCGCAATGTGGGACAGATTGACCGGGGATACGAACGTATTGACGAAAAATTGTCCCATCTTGGCGCCAAGATATCTAGAATACAATCCGATTAATATGACCCTCTACGAAGAAATCCTGCAGCAACCCCAGGTTCTGGAGACCATGTACCGGGTAAACCGGGATCCAATCCGCAACCTCGTAAGTAAACTCGGTCCTGTCAATAGCATATTTGTAGCTGCCCGCGGCACATCAGACAACGCTGCCCGATATGCCAAATATGTGTGGGGGGCGTTAAACCATATTCCCGTCACCCTGGCTACACCCTCTTTGTTCAGTTTATACCAACAAACCCCGGACATGGAAAATATGCTCGTGGTCGGGATCTCGCAATCAGGCCAATCTCCCGACCTGCTGGCGGTGATTGAAGAAGGGTACCGCCAGGGATGCCGGACATTGGTCATCACCAATAAAGCCAACTCGCCCCTGGCCCAGTCTGCCCAACACGTGATCAACATCCAGGCCGGCCCGGAGAAAGCCGTTGCTGCCAGCAAGTCATACACCGCCCAATTGCAAGCCATCGCTATGCTGGCTGCTGCCTGGAATGAGAATGAAGCACCGTGGCGCGAGATTGAGTTAATTCCCGCCTGGGGCTCCCAGATTCTAGAACGAACCTCCCCGGTCAGGGAATCCGCTCCTCGCTATAGATATATGGACCGCTGCGTTGTTCTGGGGCGGGGATATAATTACGCCACAGCGTATGAATGGTCCCTGAAGCTAAAAGAATTGACGTACGTTATGGCAGACCCTTATTCATCAGCCGATTTTTTGCACGGGCCAATTGCCATGGTGAAGGCCGGCTTTCCTGTCTTTGCTGTTGCACCTCAAGGCGCGGTTTATCAGGATATGTTTCAGCTTCTGAAAAAACTCAAGCAAGATCACAAGGTAGATTTATTCCTGATCTCTGACACCCAGGAAGCGCTGGATATGGCGGATACGGCTGTTGCCCTCCCGGGCAATGTGCCAGAATGGCTCAGCCCCATCATCAGCATCTTACCAGCCCAGATATTTTGCCATCAATTAGCCCAGGAAAAGGGATTTGACCCGGATCAACCCCGGGGGTTGTCCAAGGTCACCCGCACCTATTAAACATGATATGGAATTAATCAACCTTAACAATCAAGCCGGGACGAGATCAAATAATCTCGTTCATGAACGGGGAGAAGGTTAACCATGAACATCAGTCGACAAGCACAATCCATCAGCCGGTCTCCCACCCTTTCCCTGAACGAAAAAGCCCGTCAGCTGACCGCATCCGGTAAGGATGTTATTCATCTCGGCATCGGTGAGCCCCTGAATGATACTCCCCCCAGCTCCATTGCGCACGCCAAACGAACTCTGGACACAGCCCAAATCAAATATGGACCAACCGCCGGGATCAAAGCCTTCAAAGAAAGCATCCAGACCTACACCCGGACCCACTACGGCCGCACACCGGCTCTCGATAACATCATCGTCACCTGCGGCGCCAAACAGGCCCTGTTTAATTCCCTTTATAGTTTGCTCAATCCAGAAGATGAAGTTATCCTTATTGCCCCGTACTGGGTCAGCTATCCAGAAATGATCAAGTTAGCATATGGGAAACCGGTCCCGGTTCTACCGCAGGAGAATCTGGTCCCGGATTTGGATGAAGTATCCCAGTCCATCACACCCCGCACCAAAGCCATTATCCTCAACAGCCCCAACAACCCCAGCGGTGTTGTGTACCCACCGGAAGTCGTGGCTGCTTTTGTGGATTACTGCGAGAGTGAAGGCATTTATCTCATTCTGGACGATATCTACCACCACCTGGTATTCGACGAGCATGTCTGGGTCCCCGGATATGTCTTTACCTCCCAGGACATCGACGATTCCCGCATCATCGTCATCAATGGCATATCCAAAACCTTCGGCATGACCGGATTCCGGGTGGGTTGGGCGGTGGGGCCCGAAGATTTGATACACACCATGACCAAAATCCAGGGACACACCACCTCGGGTATATCCGATGTCTTACAGCAGGGAGCCCGCGGCGCACTGGAGGAGGGTCAAGAATCCCGTCAAGAACTTCATGCCTTTATCCAGCACAATCGGTCACTGATGCTGGAGGGGTTACAGAAATTAGGGCGAGTTAAACTCGTTGAACCCAGGGGGGCTTTTTACTGCTTCCCGGATTTCAGCGCGTACCATGAAAACTCGGAAGAATTGTCATCTTTTTTGCTTGAACATGCATTCCTGGTGACCGTGCCAGGAGAAAGCTTTGGAATGGAAGGCCATTTACGGCTGAGCTATACCTGTTCTCCGGAGCAAATCAAAGAAAGCATGCGACGTTTGCGGTGGGCACTGGACGCAGACGCGCCACAAACCATTACAATCGGAGGACAGGAATATGTTAGAGATTGGGATCGTAACCAATTCTAATAATGACTCCACTGAAAAAAGGTCAAAAATCTAGTGGTTTAGAGTGATTGGTCTG
>CAZIFI010000018.1:0-41946 GCA_964539105.1 uncultured Anaerolineales bacterium
TTCGAGAAGGTGGTCTCACCGTTGGCGCGGGCGTGGTCACAGAAATCATTGAGTAAGGACTATGGCTAAACAGAAAATTCGCATTCGCCTCAAGGCATATGACCATCGCGTATTAGATCAATCTGCGAAACGGATTGTGGAAACTGCGGAGCGAACTGGCGCGCGCGTCGCTGGACCGGTTCCTCTGCCCACAGAGATTGAGCGCTTTACCGTCCGGAGATCGACATTCGTGCACAAAGATTCCCACGAACACTTCGAGATCAGGACCCATAAGCGGTTGATCGATGTGCTTGATCCCGATTCCCAGACCATCGACTTGTTGATGCGTTTGAACCTGCCAGCAGGTGTGGACATTGAAATAAAGATATAAAGGGCATATGGTATAATCCCTGGGTTGGTGGGATAGACCCCACTACCCTTAACAGGGAAAGTACGAGTAGTACAATGATAAGCGTAGTGTTCAGGTCAAGCGGGCAGGATGCGCGGCACCTGGACGAGAGACAGAGATAAGGTAAGAGCTTATCTGCCCGGAAACACAAAAACACAGTTGTTTTCGAAAGATTGGCTAACTGCTTTATCTGGGATGATGCAGCTAAGCCCTTAGTTGACAGTCCCGTTGATTTTGATCAGTAGGAGAAAAATTGAGATGAAAGGGCTCATTGGTAAGAAGGTTGGAATGACCCAGATTTTCGATGATGCGGGGAATGCTGTTCCGGTAACCGTCATTGAAGCTGGGCCTTGCTATGTTACTCAGGTGCGAACATTAGAAAACGATGGGTATTCCGCGGTTCAGCTGGGATTTGAAGAAACCAAACCTCACAAGCTGACCGGTGGAGAACTCGGTCACCTGAAAAAGCACGATTTGCCCCCCTTGAAGTACCTCAAGGAATTCCGCACGAAGGAAGGCCTGGAAACCGGTCAAGAACTGACGGTAGAGGTCTTTGAAGAAGGGGAGCGAGTGGATGTGGTCGGCAAATCCAAGGGACGCGGTTTTGCCGGCGTCGTCAAACGCCACGGCTTTGCCGGGGGACCGAGAACGCACGGTCAATCAGACCGGCTGCGAGCCCCGGGATCGATTGGGCAGACGACAACACCGGGCCGGGTCTATAAAGGAAAACGAATGGCAGGTCGGATGGGGAATCACTTTGTGACTTCAGAAAACTTGCTCGTTGCACGCATTGACAGCGAAAAGAATTTGATCGCTGTTCGCGGTTCTGTCCCCGGCCCAAAAGGATCGGTTGTGGTGGTCAAAGAAGCCCGGAAGCAATAGTGGGTTGGAGTGAAATAATCATGGAAGTAAATGTCATCAACATGCAGGGCGAAGAGGTGGGCACCGTGGAGTTGCCGGTGGGCATCTTTGACGCCCCCATTAATGTCGATTTGATGCACCAGGCGTTCATGCGGCAGCTGGCAAATCGGCGGACCGGTGCGCACAGCACGAAAAATCGCAGTGAGGTGAGGGGCGGCGGCAGAAAACCCTGGCGCCAGAAAGGCACCGGCCGAGCCCGACACGGGTCCATCCGGTCTCCGTTGTGGGTGGGTGGAGGAAAGGTATTCACCCCCCGGCCCCGGTCTTATAAAAAGGATATGCCTCAAAAAATGCGCAAAGCTGCCCTGCGTTCAGCCATTTCTGCCAAGGTGGGCCAAGGGGAGATGCTCTTCATGGATGAATTTGTCTTGGAAGAGCCCAAAACGCGCCTGATGGATGAGGCGCTGAACAGGTTGACCGGCGACCACAGCACTCTGGTTGTGTATTCTGAAAAGGATGAGAATTATGAACTGCTGGCCCGGTCCATCCGCAATTTGCCTGAAGCGAAAATATTGTTAGCGGATTATTTGAATATACGTGATTTGTTGGGATTTGACCGGGTAGTCGTTATTCAGCCCGCCATTGATAGAATCCTGGACAACTTGCGAGTGGAGGCGAACGATGACCTCGATATATGATATTTTGCGGCGGCCGATACTAACGGAAAAATCGAGCCACCAGTATGCAAAATTAAATCAATATGCCTTTGAGGTTGAACTTAACGCATCGAAAAGCATGATCAAGGAGGCGGTGGAAACCTTGTTTGATGTGGAAGTGGAAAAGGTAAACACCATGATCATGCCCGCAAAACGAAGTCTCAACGCTCAAAACCGGCGGGTGATCCTGCGGCGCAGTATGTACAAGAAAGCCCTTGTTACCCTGGCGGCTGGCGACAGCATCCCGGCATTTGAAGGAGTACGGTAATGGCAGTCAAGAAATATAAACCGGTTACCCCGGGTTTGCGGGACAAAATCGGCCATTCGTTTGAAGAAATTACGAAAAAGGAGCCGGAACGATCGCTCTTGAAAACACTCCGCAAACAGGCGGGGAGAAACGTGCGGGGAAAGATTACCGTGCGGCACCGCGGCGGCGGTCATAAAAGAAAATACCGTGTGGTGGATTTCCGGCGAGAGAAGCACGGCATCCCTGCCAAGGTAGCCGGAATTGAGTATGATCCCAACCGCACAGCCCGTCTGGCGCTGCTTAACTACGCCGATGGCGAGAAACGCTACATCATCGCTCCTGTCGGATTGCGGGCCGGGGACACGGTGGTCTCTGGGCCGGATGCGGAGATTGAACCCGGGAACGCTTTACCCCTGAGCAATATTCCTCCCGGCACCCGCATACATAATATCGAGCTTAAGCGCGGGCGGGGCGGTCAGTTGGTTCGTTCGGCCGGAACTGCAGCAAGGTTGGTGACCAAAGAAGGACGCTATGCCCAGGTCCGCCTGCCGTCCGGTGAGATTCGCCGCATTCTGCAGAGCTGTTACGCTACCATCGGGCAGGTAGGCAACGTGGATCACAGCAATATCAAGCTGGGGAAAGCCGGCGCGAGGCGGCACCGCGGCTTCCGACCTGCGGTGCGTGGTTCTGCCATGTCCCCCCGCGACCATCCGCACGGTGGTGGAGAGGGACGCTCGCCGATCGGTATGCCCAGTCCCAAGAGCCCGTGGGGCAAAAAAACCCTGGGTAAAAAGACCCGCAGGACGAAGCGCACGGATAAATACATTGTTCGCGACCGGCGGGAAGGGAAGAAGAAGCGTAAGAAATAATCATCTTTATAGTCTGTGCATGACGCTGTAAAGTAGGAGAGAACGTATGTCACGATCGCTGAAGAAGGGTCCCTATATAGACCCGAAATTACTGAGCAAAGTTGAAGACATGAATGAACGCAGCGAGAAAAAGGTGATCCGCACCTGGAGCCGGGAAAGCGTGATTTTCCCCCAGCTGGTGGGCCACACCATCGCCGTTCATGACGGTCGGCGCCATGTTCCTATTTACATAACAGAAAACATGGTTGGCCACCGTTTGGGCGAATTTGCCCCCACACGTACTTTCCGGGGGCACATGGCTGCTAAACGCACCAAGAAAAAAGAGGCTGCTGTGGCTGCTGCTGAGAATGTGAAGGAGATTTAACAATGTCGCGAGATGTAATTGCCAAAGCGCGTCATATCCCGGTCTCACCCCAGAAAGCACGATTGGTGATAGACATGGTGCGGGGCAAGGACGTCACGGATGCCCTGGATGTGCTCCGCTTTACTCCCAACAAAGCGGCGGATCCGGTGGAAAAAGTCATCAATTCCGCCATTGCTAACGCGGAAAATAACTTCGGTCTCAACCGGTATGATTTGGTCATCCACAACATCGTGGCGAATGAAGGACCCATGCGGAAATGGCGCCGGTTTGGTGCCCGGGGACGGATCAAACCCCGCCTGCGCCGCACATCACATATATCGGTCACTCTCCGGGAACGGGAAGAGGATGAGTAGGATGAACATAGTGGGTGGTCATGGGGCACAAATGAAGATGGGATTGATAATTTTGTAGGAGATATTATGGGTCGAAAAGTACACCCGATTGGGTTCCGTTTGAAAGTTATCCGCGACTGGGATGCGCGCTGGTATGCGGAAGGCGATGAGTATGTTGAGTTCCTCCAGGAGGATCTTGAAGTCCGGGACCTCATCCGTGATGAGAACCCCCGGGCCGGGATTTCCCGCATTGAAATAGAGCGCTTCCCGGGTAAGGTAAAAATTATTGTCCACACCTCGAAACCCGGCGTGTTGATCGGCCGTAAGGGTGTGAACGTGAAGCGCACCCGGAGTTTGCTGGAAGAGCTTGTCGGCAAAAATGTAGATGTTGACATCCAGGAAGTTGAGACTCCCGATCTGGATGCTTATCTGGTGGCTGAAAACGTGGCCCGACAGATCGAGAGCCGGATCAGTTTCTCCCGGGCTATGAGTCGCGCCATCCAGCGCTCCATGCGCGAAGGTGCGGAAGGTATCCGGGTGGAAGTGTCCGGCCGGCTGGGTGGGGCGGAAATGTCTCGTACCGTGCACATGCGTGAAGGACGGGTTCCGCGCCAAACACTGAGAGCGGATATTGATTACGCCCTGGCTGAAGCTGCCACCACCTACGGAAATATCGGTGTCAAGGTCTGGATTTATCGCGGTGAGGTGCTGCCTACTTTAGATGAAGATGATGAGGCAGAAGAACACGGCGGGGTGTACGTAAGCAGATAACGAAGGTCCGGTATAGTGCCGGAAGTATTACGAAAGGAATGCAATCATGTTGATGCCAAAACGTGTCAAATATCGAAAACAGATGCGTGGTCGAATGAAGGGCAAGGCCCGCCGCGGAAATGAACTTCATTTCGGAGATTACGGGCTGCAGGCCTTACAGCCAGCCTGGGTCTCATCGCGACAGATCGAGGCCGCCAGGCGTGCCATGGTCCGCGCCATGAAACGACGTGGAAAAATCTGGATCCGTATTTTTCCGGATAAACCGATTACCAAGCGCGCGGCGGAAACTCGGATGGGGAAGGGCAAAGGAGAAGTGGAATTTTGGGCAGCCGTTGTCAAGCCTGGACGGATGATGTTTGAGATCGGCGGAGACGTGGCCGACAGCGCAGCCATGGAAGCCCTC
Organism: uncultured Anaerolineales bacterium; assembly: GCA_964539105.1. Taxonomy (GTDB): domain Bacteria; phylum Chloroflexota; class Anaerolineae; order Anaerolineales; family UBA11858; genus B10-G9. The sequence goes on from CAZIFI010000018.1 coordinate 4,952, forward strand.
GAGAGAGCTTCCTATAAACTCCCCATCAAAACGAAGATTGTCACCAAAGATGATGTAGGAGAATGAGCATGAAACCCGATGAGATCCGTGAACTATCAACGGAAGAGATTATCGTTCGGCTGGATGAAGCCCGGGAAGAGTTAATGAATCTCCGGTTTCAACAGTCCACGGGAGAGCTTATCGATACCACAAGACTTCCCCAGACCCGGAAATTGATCGCCCGGTTTTTGACCATTCTCGGAGAAAGGGAGCGGGAAGCTGAAATGGAAGGTGAAGCATGAATAAGCGCCGACGATTAACTGGTGTTGTAACAAGCAATAAGATGAGCAAGACGGTCACGGTTGAGTTGACACGCCGCTTTCGTCACCCGTTATATAAAAAGGTGATCGATCGCCATAGGTCAGTCAAAGCCCATGATGAGTTGGGTTGTGAGATCGGAGACGAAGTTAAGATTGTGGAGTCAGCTCCGATTTCCAAGACCAAACGATGGGTGGTCGAAGAAATTACTCGCCGCAGCCGTCCGGTAACGGAAGCCTGAGCGGAGTGAGTGATGATACAGCAAGAAACTAAAGTAAAAATAGCTGATAACTCCGGAGGTCGAGAGATCCAAGTAATCCGGGTTCTGGGTGGGTCGAAACGACGGTATGCCCGCATTGGCGATGTAGTGGTAGGCTCCATCAAAGGGGCAGCCTCCGGCGGTTCTGTCAAGGCCCATGAAATTGTGCGGGCTGTCGTGGTGCGCACGGCGAAAGAATGGCGCCGGAATGATGGATCCACGATTAAATTTGACGACAATGCCGTTGTCATTCTGGATGCGGACGGGACCAACCCGCGCGGGACGCGCATATTTGGGCCCGTAGCCCGAGAGCTCCGGGAGCGAGGTTTTATGAAAATCGTTTCCCTGGCGACGGAGACGATCTAGAACCGTGAGTTAGGAGTGATTTAACGTGAAATACAAGATAAAGAAAGGGGACCAGGTCGAGATCATCAGCGGCCGTGCAGAGGACAAAGGAAAACGCGGTGAAGTGATTAAAGTACACCGTGAGGACCGGCGGATCGCTGTGCAAGGGGTCAACATCCGTAAGAAACACCAGGGTCAGATACAGACCCAGGGTCGGACAATGACACCGGGCATTATTGAGTTTGAAGCCCCAGTGCATATATCAAATGTCATGCTGGTTTGTCCTGCATGCGGTGATCCCACCCGGGTGGGAGTCATCCGGGAGGATGGTGAACCCAAGCGGGTTTGCAAGCGCTGCGAAGCGGTGATTGATTAGCAGGTTGGAGTAAGAAGATGAACAGGTTGAAAGAACGCTATAGAAAAGAAATCGTCCCGGCCTTGAAAGAGGACCTGAATCTGGATAACGTGATGGAGGTCCCTCGGGTGGAAAAAATTGTTGTCAATATGGGTGTAGGTGCTGCCCTGGATAATGGAAAGATCCTGGATGACGCTGTCCGGGATATGGGAAAAATCACCGGTCAGCAGCCTGTGGTCACCAAAGCACGAAAAAACGTGGCCAACTTTAAGCTCCGGGCCGGTGTGCCGATTGGCACCAAAGTTACCCTGCGCGGCAACCGGATGTGGTCCTTTCTGGACCGCCTGATGAATATTGCCCTGCCGCGAGTGCGCGACTTCCGCGGGGTTTCTCCCCATGCCTTTGACGGTCGGGGAAACTATTCCCTGGGCCTGGATGAACAGCTGGTATTTCCGGAAATTGATTATGACGAGGTCGATCACGTGCAGGGATTGGAAGTCAGTATTGTTACCTCAACGCAGGACGATGAATCAGGACGGAGATTATTGCGAGAGCTCGGCATGCCATTCAAAGAGGAAGGTTAACCTATGGCTAAGAAAAGCATGATCGCACGGGAGAAAGACCGCAAATACGAGGTCCGTGAGGTAAACCGATGCAAACAATGCGGACGCCCACGGGGGTATATGCGCCGTTTTGGCCTGTGCAGAATTTGTTTTAGAGAATTAGCGCTTGAAGGTAAAATCCCCGGCGTTGTCAAGTCTTCTTGGTAGGCTGGGCGGAGGATGTGGAATGAATCTAAGTGATCCTATAGCTGATATGCTGACAAGAATTCGGAATGCCATCCAGGCTGATCATCCCCAGGTGGCGATGCCCGGCTCGAAATTAAAGGCGGCTATTGCGGATATCTTGGTTGAGGAAGGTTTCATCGATAGTTATGAGGTACAAGAGCACGAAGCCGGAAAAAAGACCCTGGTTGTATATTTAAAGTACGTCGGGAAACGGCGCAGGCGTCGGCCCGTGATTACCGATCTGGAACGCGTAAGCGTACCCGGGCAGCGAATTTACGCCGGCAAGGATGAGATACCCTATGTCCTGTCGGGCATGGGCATCTCTATCATGACGACCTCCCAGGGTGTGATGACCGGGCGCCAGGCCCGCGAAATGGGCATCGGCGGAGAGATCTTGTGCAAGGTTTGGTAATGAAAACGGTATCGAACGCCATCACGTGTGGTGGTCGATAACATGCAAGGAGAATGAACTGTGTCACGAATAGGTCGACTACCGGTGGAGATCCCATCGAATGTAGAAGTTAATATTGAAGGGTCGCACGTGCACATCAAGGGACCGAAGGGTGAGATGGAGTATGCCTTTTCATCCGATCTGGATATCAAGGTTGAAGATGGTCAGGTTGTAATCACCCGACCGTCTGACGAGCGGCAAATCCGGGCCCTGCACGGCACGACCCGGGCCATCATCTCGAATATGGTCACTGGCGTCACACAAGGTTATTCCAAGGAATTGGAGCTGGTTGGCGTGGGATACCGGGCGAATTTACAGGGCGAAAGCCTTGTCCTCAGTGTCGGTTATTCCCATCCGGTGGAAATTGAACCTCCCAAAGGCATCACCTTTGAGGTAGGTGAAAAGTCGAGACAGATTATCGTCCGGGGCTATGACAAACAACAAGTGGGTCAGATCGCAGCGGACATTCGGAAAGTACGGCCGCCGGAACCTTATAAGGGAAAAGGGATCCGGTACAAAGGCGAACATATCCGACGTAAGGCCGGTAAGGCAGGTAAGGTAGCGTAATATGGCAAAGAACACATCTCGCAATAAAGCGCGTAAGCGCAGGCATCAGCGTGTGCGCAGGAATATTTACGGCACACCAAACAAACCGCGCTTGAACATATTCCGCAGTCTGGAAGAAATATATGCCCAGATTATCGACGACTTCCATGGGCATACCATGGTTTCAGCATCGACGATTGATTCCGAACTGCGCAGCGAAGTGGACGGCTTGACCAAAACCGAACAGGCTAAACTGGTCGGTAAAGCCCTAGCAGATCGGGCCCAGGAAGAAGGGATTGAACAGGTGGTCTTTGACCGCGGCGGTTACCAATACATCGGCAGGGTCAAAGCCCTGGCAGATGCTGCTCGTGAACACGGGCTGGATTTTTAGAGGACCGACCAGGAGATAGTTATGGCGAATGGTTACGATCGAGAAGAAATTGATGAGCGAATTATAAATATTGAACGTGTGGCAACCGTCGTTAAAGGTGGACGCCGCTTTTCATTCCGGGTGACCATGGTTGCCGGTGATCATAAAGGCAATGTGGGTATGGGAATGGGGAAAGCAAATTCTGTCCCTGACGCAATCCGCAAAGCAGCTGATCGCGCCAAGGATGATATGCATCCCGTTTCTGTGTACAACACCACCATTCCCCACAAAGTCATCGGAAACGTGAGCGGTGCGCGGGTGATGCTCAAGCCAGCTTCGGAGGGCACAGGCGTGATCGCAGCCGGATCTGTCCGGGCCGTGGTGGAGGTGACAGGGATCAGCAATATCCTCACAAAATCCCTGGGCAGCGACAATGCCATGAACATCGCGGCGGCTACTATTCATGGACTGGAAATGCTAAAGGATCCCCGTGAAGAGGCTGCCATCCGGGGTGTGGATATAGAAAAGGTGATCCCATTCTGGGACAGGTAAATGTATTATGGCCAAAAAGAAATCATCCCAATTGCGTGTGACGCTGGTAAAAAGCGTCAGCAGCCGCCTACCGCGGCAGCGAAAGACGGCAGAAGCCCTGGGACTGAGAAAAATTAATCAATCCGTGGAGGTCCCGGACAACAAGAGTACGCGAGGCATGATTGAATGCATCGGGCATCTTGTTGAGGTGAATGAAGTAGAGTGACCGAGGTGATGAAATGGAATTACATGATCTAAAGCGCAATGAAGGCGCAAAACAAGACCGGAAACGTGTAGGACGAGGGTACGGTTCCGGATATGGAAAGACAGCAGGGCGGGGCACAAAAGGGCAAAATGCCCGCAGCGGGGGTGGTGTTCCCCTCTGGCACCAGGGCGGCGATACGCCCTTCTTCCGACGGATGCCAAAGAAACCGGGCTTTCATCCCCCTCACCGCGTTGAGTATCAGGAAGTCAACGTGGAATACCTGGCTCTTTTCCCGGAGGATTCGGAAATCACGCCAGAAGTCTTAAAGAAGGTGCGGCTCATCCACAATCTCGATCGGCCGGTGGTGATTCTCGGCCGGGGTGAGTTGGAGGTGCCGCTGACGGTAAAAGCCCACCGCTTTTCCCGCAAGGCGCAGGAAAAAATTGAGAAAGCGGGGGGCAGCATCGAGGTGTTAGAAGAGTAACTGTGTATGTTCATACCGGCAGAGGCGCGCCAGACGCTGGATCCGGTTATGAGTAGGAGTCCTTGATTATGAAAAAATCTGCATGGCGTTTTTTGTGGAAGGCCGAAGACATCCGCCGTAAGCTTTTGATCACCATGATGATTCTGGTCATCTACCGGCTTGCATCCCATGTCCCGGTCCCGGGCGCTAAACGGGATGTCATCGCCCAGATCATGGCCGGAGGCGGAGCGGGATCAACCTTCCTGGGTATATTGGATATGCTCTCCGGGGGGACGGTATCCAACTTTTCCGTTTTGGCCATGGGTGTCTATCCCTACATCACAGCACAAATTATTCTGCAGCTCCTGGTTCCCGTCATCCCTGCCCTCCAGCAGCGGATGGAGGAGGATCCCCAGGAAGGCAGAAAATGGATGGAGAAGTGGACCTATGCCCTGGCTGTCCCCATGGCAGCATTACAGGCTGTGGGCCAGATCCGGATCTTTTCCAGCTTAGCAGGCGGTGTGCAGATTATTGACAATTTTGGGTTCAGCGGGGTCTCGCTCATTCCTTCTCTGGCGATCATCACCAGCATGACAGCCGGGACGATGTTCGCCATCTGGCTGGGTGAGTTGATCTCGGAATACGGTATCCGCAATCAGGGGCTCTCCTTGCTGATCTTTGCCGGGATTGTGGCCCGCATCCCCCAGAACTTCGCCCAGTTGTTACGCAATGCCAATAATCAGCTGGCGATCTTAGGGTTGATGCTGATTGTCACGGTGCTGGTTATATTTGCCATCGTTTACGTGCAGCAGGGTCAGCGCAATATTCCTGTCATGTACCCCGGACGGCGGGTCGGGAATCGACGTTCCATGCCAGTCAAAGGCTCCCTTCCGCTGAAAGTAAATATGGCCGGCATGATTCCCCTGATTTTCGGTCAATCTCTGCTCACATTTCCCGCTATCCTGGCCAGCTTTTTCAGTGATTCCAGCATCACCTGGTTGTCGAATTTGTCGCTCCGGGTCCAGAATGTATTCGGCGGCGGCAGTCCCTGGTACTGGGGAATGTATTTCCTGATGGTGGTTGGTTTTACCTTCTTCTACACAGACGTCTTGTTCGCCCAGCAGGATTACGGGCGGAACCTGAAACGCGCCGGGGCGCAGATCCCGGGCGTGAGCCGCGGCGCCCAGACCCAGAGATATCTGACCAAGGTGCTGCGCCGGATCACATTCCCGGGCGCTTTTTTCCTGGGGTTTGTGGCCATTCTGCCTTTCTTGCTTGGATTGATGATCCCCGGCCTGGGAGCGCAAGGCTCAGGAACGATGTTGATCACCTCATCCGGGCTGCTGATTGTGGTTGGTGTGGTCCGTGACACCTTCCAGAATATTGACGCAGAATTGAAATTGCATGGATATGATGAGGCCCTGCTTGTCAGGTAATTAAACCCAGGAAAGGGGTTGACATGTCACAGCAAACCTGTGTCATCCTGCTAGGACCGCCGGGAGCAGGAAAGGGAACCCAAGCGGAGTTCCTGGTTGATAAGCGGAAGTACATCCACATTTCGTCAGGAGAATTGTTTAGAAGCCACCTGGATCAAGAAACGGAATTGGGAAAGAAAGCAGCAGTGTACATTAACAATGGAAATCTGGTTCCGGATGAACTCACCATTCGTATGGTCCAGGAGCGCATCCGGGAGATCGATCACGATCAGGATTTCATTTTAGATGGATTTCCCCGCACAGTGGGTCAGGCAAAAGCCCTGGATTCATTCCTGGAAACGTATAACCCTGATCTGAGAGAAATTGTCATTTATTTTAGTATTACCTATTCAGAGCTTATCGAGAGGTTGACAGGGAGACTGACGTGCAGGGCCCAGGGCCATATTTTCCACAGGAAGAATGATCCTCCTCAGGTTGAGGGTGTGTGTGACCATGATGGATCTGAGCTGTACCAGCGCGAGGACGACCGCCTGGAAACAGTGGAAAAACGGGTTGATGTCTATATCGAAAAGACCAAACCGTTGGTTTCATATTACCGGGATCAAGGAAAGCTCGCTGAAGTGGACGCGGAGCAGGACATTGCAGAGGTCTCCCGCGCAATCGGGACCTTACTGGATGAAAAATAATGGTTGTTGTGCAAAATGGCATTATAAAAAATGAGCATGAGATTGCCTTGATGCGAGAGGCAGGTAAGATCAATGCTGAAGTCTTAGAGACGATTAAAGACATGATCAAACCCGGTGTAAAAACCAGGGAATTGGATCTGGCAGCGGAAGACATTATCCGCTCTTACGGGGCTGAACCCACTTTCAAAGGCTATCCCGGTCCGTATCCATTTCCAGCCACCCTGACGGTGAGTATCAACGAAGAAATGGTACATGGAATTCCCAGTGGGCGGAGCTTGAAAGAAGGAGATATTGTCTCCATTGACTGCGGTACCACCTATCAAGGCTTTATCGGGGATTCGGCTTTCACGGTCGGCGTGGGGCAGATTTCATCTCAGGCCCAGCAATTGATCCAGGTTACCCGAGAGGCCCTGGACAAAGGGATTGAGAAGATGATTGACGGGAACCATGTCGGAGACGTTTCTGCTGCCATCCAGGAGCATGTGGAAGGTCATGGTTTTCATGTGCCCCGAAAATATACCGGACATGGGGTGGGGCGAAAGATGCATGAACCTCCCCAGGTGCCCAATTTCGGTCTGCCCGGAAAAGGGCTTGAATTGCGAAACGGGATGACCATCGCTGTTGAACCTATGGTGCTGGTAGGGACGAGCAAGACCAAGGTCCTGTCCGATAAATGGACGGTAATCTCAGAAGATCAATCCCTCACCGCCCATTGTGAACACACCATCGCCATCACAGACGGTGAGCCGTTGATACTCACCCGCTATGAAGGTGAATGATGGCCCGGAAAGTTTATTCCCCTAGACTAGAGGGGAAAGGTTTACTATAATTATATCTTTGGCTAAGGACCTGGATTGAGACCGATCCTTCAGGAATCTGGGGAAGGAAGCAAGATTATGAAAGTATCTTCATCAGTCAAAAAGCGCTGTGATAAGTGCAAAATCGTTCGCAGGAACGGAAAAGTTTACGTGATTTGTGAAAACCCGAAGCACAAGCAAAGACAGGGATAATAAATTATGGCTCGAATACAAGGTGTTGACTTACCCCGAGATAAGCGTGTAGAAGTTGCCCTGACCTATATCTACGGGATTGGTATATCTCGTGCCCAGGACATCCTGGAAGAAACAGGTGTCGATCCGGATACCCGGGTGCACGAGTTGACGGATAAAAACATCACCAGCCTGCGGGAATTCATCAACCAGAATTTCAAGGTTGAGGGTGATCTCCGGCGTGAAGTTCAGATGAACATCAAGCGCCTGGTTGAGATCGGCTGCTACCGCGGCATCCGTCACAAGAAAGGACTCCCGGTCCGCGGTCAGCGCACACGCACCAACGCGCGCACACGGAAAGGCCCCAAGAAGACGGTCGCCGGACGTGGTCGCCGGCGGGGTATGCAGAAGACATAACACAGGCTAGGCTTTCCATCCCCTGCCGATCCCCCCGCGCACGCATCGCGAATGGGGCTTGACGGGGGAGGATGAGAGTCTGATCTATGCGTTCTGGACACGTCTGACCCACAGGGAGCCTTTCCTCCCGGCGGCTGAAGGCAGTCAGCGGTTGTCCGGAGTGGATTACGACAGGTTTACAATAGCACAAGAGGTACTATGGCTCAAAAACCGAACAAGTCCGGCCAGAAAGGCCGAGGAAAGAGCAGAAAAAAAGCGTTGTCATCAGGCCACATTCATGTACGGGCCACCTTCAATAACACCATCGTCACCGTCACCGACAATCAAGGAAACACGGTGTGTTGGAGCAGTCCGGGTTCGGTAGGATTGAAAGGATCCCGCCGCAGTACGTCCTTTGCTGCCAGATTGGCAACGGAGGATGCCGTGAAGAAGGCCATGGGCATGGGGCTGAGAGAGGCGGATGCCTTCATCAACGGTCCCGGGCCTGGCCGCGAAGCGTCTTTGCGGGCCATCGAGTCCATGGGATTGAAATTGAAATCCATTACGGACGTTACATCGGTGCCCCACAATGGTTGCCGACCGCCGAAAAAACGCCGCGTATAATCCGGCAGGACAACAGGTGTGACCTGCTGAAGACAAATAAGAGACGAACAAAACGCATGAAGAGGAAAATGATTTATGGCTAGATATCGTGGGCCTAAATGTAAAATTTGCCGGCGAGAGGGAGAAAAGCTGTTTTTGAAAGGCGAACGATGCTATACACCAAAGTGCGCCTTTGAACGCCGCAGTTACCCTCCCGGCCAGCATGGAAAGAGTGCCCAATACCGACGTAGTAGAGAATCCGACTTTTCACGGCAGCTGCGTGCCAAGCAGAAGGCTCGCCGTATTTATGACATCTCCGAGCGCCAGTTTAGACGTTATTACGAAACCGCTTTGCAGCGCCGCGGGTTAACCGGTTTGAATCTGCTGCAGATTGTTGAATCCCGCCTGGACAATGCGGTATACCGTCTGGGATATGCGGCCAGCCGGCCTCAGGCACGTATGTTGGTGACCCACGGGCATTTCAATGTCAACGGCCGCCGCACAGATGTGCCCTCCGTGGTCTTATCTTCCGGCGATGAAATTGCCGTGCGAGACGGTTCCAAGAAACGCACCTTTTTCAAGAACCTGAAGGAGGAAGTTGAAAACAGGACCCCAGTGGAGTGGATGAATCGCGATGTGGGTAAACTCACAGGAAAGGTCGTTCGTTTGCCAGAGCGCTCTGAGATTGATGGGAATCTGGATGAGCAGTTGATCGTTGAGTACTATTCACGATAACGTATTTGAACAGAGAAAGATTAGCTAAGTGGGTGAGGTGATCCGTGTTAGGAATGAATAATATGGTAACACCGAAGATCGAGCGAGTCTCTGAAGCTCGGGCTTATGGTAAATATGAAATCAACCCGTTGGAACGCGGTTATGGAATCACCCTGGGGAATGCTCTTCGTCGAACCATGCTGTCATCGATTGAAGGGGCTGCGGTTACATCCATTCGCATCGCAGAGATTGATCATGAATTTGATATTATCCCCGGTGTGCAGGAAGATGTGCTGCGGTTTATGCTCAACCTCAAGAAACTGCGCCTGAAATTACATGAAGGGGATATGGCCAGCATGCATCTGGAGGTAGAGGGAGAAGGGGTGGTCACAGCAGCAGACGTGATTGCGCCTTCCGAGGTGGAGATTGTCAACCCGGACTTATATTTGCTTACGGTGGATGAGCGGGACACCCCTCTGACGATTGAGATGACTGTCGGCCGGGGACGGGGATATGTCCCCGCTGAGGAACGCAAAGACCGGCTTCCCATTGGTGAACTGCCGGTAGATGCCATATACAACCCTGTCCAGCGTGTGAACTTTGAGGTTAGTTCAGCCCGTGTCGGCCAAAGCACGGATTATGATATGCTCTCCATTGAAGTCTGGACGGACGGCACCATTGAACCGGAACAGGCCTTGAGTGACAGTGCCCAGATTCTGATGGGTCATTTGCAGCATCTGGCAGGCGTTACCGCAGAATCACTGGCAGCCATGGTGGAAGAAGAAGAGCCCGAAGAACCGGAAGATGAAGTGGTTGAAGTTCCCATTGAGGAACTCGACCTTTCCGTGCGTGTCTTCAACTCCCTGAAACGAACGGGTATCACCACGGTGGGAGAGGTGCTGGATCTGTATGAAAAAGGCGATGATGCCCTGCTGTCTATCCGGAACTTCGGTGTAAAAAGCCTGGCTGAATTGAAAGAGAAGCTGGCCGAGCATGACTTTATTGAATTAGAAGAAGCGGAGTAAGACATATGCGACATCGAGTGAAGGGAAAGAAATTAAATCGTACCCCGGCTCAGCGTGGTGCGCTGCGGAGGACGATGGTCACCCAGCTGTTTGAAAATGAGCGCATACGCACCACCCGTGCTAAAGCTGAATTTGTGCGCCGGCCGGCTGAAAAGTTGATCACCCTGGCCAAACGTGCTCAGGATGCGGACGAAGACCAGATGATCCATGCCCGCCGGATCGCCAGCTCGCGATTGGGCAATAATAAGGAAATTGTCAAAAAGCTGTTTGACGATATTGCCCCGCGTTATATGGACCGGCCGGGTGGATACACACGCATGTTTAAACTTCCTCCCCGTACCAGCGATGCCGCTGAGATGGTCATCCTGGAATTGGTGGAAGAGTAAACCGCCCGCTGGCTGGCCCGCATGAGTGGTCGCTACAAGGTCACCCTGGCATACGACGGCACGGCGTTTCATGGTTCGCAGCGCCAGCCTGAATTAAGGACGGTACAGGGCGAAGTGGAGCGGGCGCTGCGGGACATCAGCTGGCAGGGAACAGCGGTGCATTTTGCCGGACGGACCGACGCTGGCGTGCATGCCGCCGGGCAGGTGATTGCCTTTGATTTTGACTGGCGGCATGGGCTGGAAGATTTACAGCGAGCATTAAACGCCACACTGCCTGAGGACATTGCAGCGGTAGCTATCCAGACCGCGCCGGCGGGGTTTGAACCCCGGTTTGATGCCACAAAACGGCGGTACACGTATCAAATCCGCTGCAGTCCGGTTCGCGACCCCCTCCAGGACCGCTACCGGTGGCGGGTATGGCCGGAAGTGGACCGGGAGCGCATGAACCAGGCTGTAAAACCCTTGATTGGTGTACATGATTTTGCGGCCCTGGGAAGCCCGCATCAGGAAGGCGGCAGCACCATCCGTGAGGTGTTCGAAGCCTCGTGGACCGGAAATCAAGAGCAGGCTGCTTTTGAAATTGTGGGAAACGCATTTTTGTACCACATGGTGCGGCACATCGCCATCCTCCTGGTTGAAATTGGCCAGGGACGGAAAGAAATTACGGATGTGCAGCGCTATCTGAATCAGCCCCAGGGGCCGCCAGCCAAAGGGCTGGCGCCGGCCCATGGACTGCTTTTATCGCAGGTATATTATCCTGCTCATGTCAGTCCATAAATATCCCTGCAGGTCGCTTTATATTGAATGTTGATTTTGGGAGCAAATAATTGTGAGAAAAACATACTATCCTAATGCAGAAAACGTTTCCAACGACTGGGTTGTGGTCAATGCTCAGGGAGAAAACCTGGGCCGGTTGGCAACACAGATTGCCACCCTTATCCTTGGGAAACATAAACCCCAGTTTACACCTGGCGTCGATGTCGGCGATTATGTGATTGTCGTCAATGCTGAAGGGGTCGAGGTGACCGGTAAAAAACTGGATGGAAAAATGTATTACCGGGAATCCGGGTATCAGAGCGGTTTGAAACAGATATCGCTCCGGAATCTACTTGAAAAGAATCCGGAACGCGTCATCGAGCACGCTGTGTACGGAATGCTGCCGCACAACCGCTTTGGCCGGAAATTACGAAAGAAGCTCAAAGTGTACGCGGGTCCCGATCATCCCCACCAGGCGCAAAAACCGAAACCGGTGGATGAGGTGCTTGGATAACCCGCGGAGCAGAAATACGATTGAGATGAAGGGAGCATCCCTTTATCAGGAAGGAAGGAGAACGTATGACAGAGTATTTTGAAGGTATCGGGCGGCGAAAGGAAGCCACAGCCAGGGTCCGCATACAAACCGGGTCCGGTGAGTTCGTCGTCAACGACCGCGAAGTGGAAGAATACTTTACACGGGTCGGTGATATGGATGCCATTATGGATCCCCTGGATGACGTCAGCTATAACCGGGCGGATTTTGATGTCAGCGTCTTGGTGAAAGGGGGCGGTATGACCGGTCAGCGGGACTCCGTGGTGCTGGGCCTGGCCCGGGCGCTGGTAGAAATGGATCCGGACTTACGCACCACATTGAGCCGCGGCGGACACCTTACCCGTGACCCGCGCGTCAAAGAACGCAAGAAACCGGGTCTCAAAGGTGCACGTAAAGCTCCTACCTATACCAAGCGGTAACGTTCAATCCGATTGTGTAGCAGGCAGGCAGCAGTGTATCATCACGTATACGACCTACGCGAAGAACCGGTGGATTCCAGTGGTTCTTCGCGTAATTCTATTTAAGGGGCAGCCATGAGCGAGAAACTTACGTCTGATGTACAAATCACCATCCTTGGTCTCGGTCCGGGACATCCGGGTTTGCTGACCCGGGAGGCCTGGCAGGTGATTGATAACGCGGATGACATTTACCTCCGGACGCGGCAGCATCCCACCGTGTCCGGCTTTCCGCCCGGACTGCGGGTGCACTCCTTTGACACCCTGTATGAGAATGGAGCCTCCTATGAGGAGGTGTATGGCAGTATTGTGGATCAGGTGCTGGAGCTCAGCCTGCAGCCGGAAGGCGTCATCTATGCGGTTCCCGGCGATCCCTATGTGGCAGAAGCCACCACCCCCGCCATTGTTAAGCGAGCCCGGGACCAGAGCATAAGCTGCCGGGTTCTACCCGGCGTGAGTTATCTGGAACCCACTTTTTCAGCCCTGGGTGTGGATCCTCTACCGTCCACGGTGCTGCTGGATGCCCTGGATGTGATGGATCTCCATCAACCCCCTTTCCCCCCGGATACCCCGGCCCTCATCGCCCAGGTGCATTCTCCCCGGGTGGCTGGCAACGTGAAGTTGACCCTGATGGCTGTCTATCCCGACGAGCATCCGGTTCAGCTGGTGCACCGCGCCGGAAATCCGGATCAACGGGTGGAAACTTTGCCCTTATATGAAATTGACCGCAGTGCAGATATCGGGCTCATGACCGTGCTGTATGTCCCCCCTCTGGGTGACAGGACGTCATTTGAAGCCTTTCAGGCGGTGATTGCCCGCCTGCGGGCGCCGGATGGATGTCCATGGGACCGCGAGCAGGATCATCAGTCTCTGCGTCCCCATTTGTTGGAAGAAGCCTATGAGGCCCTGACAGCCTTGGATGAGGATGACCCGCAGGCCATGCAGGAAGAATTTGGTGATTTGCTGTTGCAGATCGTGCTGCATGCGCAGATTGCAGCTGAATATGGGGAGTTTACTATGGCGGATGTGCTGCGCAGCATCCACACCAAAATTGTGGCCCGGCATCCTCATGTCTTTGATGATGTGGATATGGACGAGACAGAAGAGGTCTTGTTAAACTGGGAGCGGCTCAAGGCCAAAGAGCGCCATGAAGAGGATCGGGAGAAACAGGGGGTCCTGTCAGGGGTATCTCCGGCTCTCCCCGCCCTGACCCAGGCTCAAACATATCAGAAGCGAGCAGCCCGGGTCGGGTTTGACTGGCCTGCTCTCAGCGGTGTGCAGGAAAAGGTCAATGAGGAATTGGATGAAATACAACGCGTTGAAAATCCCCGGCAGCGCGCAGCGGAAGTTGGGGACCTGCTGTTTGCTGTGGTTAATCTCGCCCGCTGGCATGATGTCGATGCCGAAAGCGCGCTGCGGGAGGCTAACGGGAGATTTAAACGCCGCTTTGCTTTTATTGAAACACAGGCCCGGACCCGGGACCAGGAGCTGTCTGATCTGTCCCTGGAAGAGTTGGATCAATTATGGGAAGAAGCAAAAGCACAGGAGTGATAGGAATCAACACCAATGCGGGGTAAATTGCTGAGCGGAAAGCGTCAGCAGCGCACACGCCAATACAAAGGGAATACTACTGATTAAAGCCGTCAACGCCGGTTGTGAACGCTGTGGATGACAGGAAAAATCATCAGGCGATAACCCCGGACAATAAGGCCTAAGACCCTTGGCGTAATTTTACCCAGCTCAAACCCACACTGAAGCAGTTGAAAATGATGAGAACCACCCGTACCGCGCCTTCCCGGTTCAACGATGCGCGCTTCATGAAATGCTCCCCGACACCTGAAAAGATCAAACTCAACAACCAGAATAGGCTGCTGATTGATCTCAGCACCAGCCCGGTCTATTTTAAACCGGGCTGTGGTTGTCGGTTATGGATGAGCGTGGAGTCCTCCCTGTCTGGCTCTGTGCAGCAGGAGGACGGACAGCTTACAGTCCGCTGATAATATCACCCAGCATGTCGCCGCCCACGCCTGCGGCACCTTTACTTTCCCCCTGGTTCCCGAAATTCGCTGCTGTAGCGATACGGTCCGCCAGGCGAGATAAGGGCAGGCTTTGCAGGTACACCTTCCCGGGCCCGGTCATTTTGGCTAAGAACAGGCCCTCGCCGCCGAAGAGGGCATTGGAAAACCCCCCGATAAACTCGATATCATAATCGACCGTTGGTGCAAAGGCCACCAGGCATCCCGTGTCCACTTTCAGCGTCTGACCTTCCTGGAGCGTCTTTTCGATGACTGTACCTCCCGCATGCACAAAGGTCATCCCATCTCCAACCAGGCTTTGCAAAATGAAGCCTTCTCCGCCAAACAGCCCGGCCCCCAGTTTTTTGCTGAATGTGACCTCAATCTCGGTCCCCTGGGCGGCGCACAGGAAGGAGTCCCGCTGACAAATGAATTTACCACCCAGGTTTGCCAGGTCGAGGGGGATGACTTTCCCGGGATAGGGAGCGGCGAAGGCAACGTTCTGTTTTTCCTGTCCGTTATTTAAAAAGGTGGAAATGAAAAAGCTCTCCCCGGCAAAAACCCGCTTTACACCTTTGAAAATGCCGCCTCCTGTGGAGGTTTGCATCTTTATATCCCGGTCCATGTACAGCATGGTGCCTACTTCGCCGCGCACTCCCTCCTCAGGATCAAGGGTAATTTCCACCATTTGCAGGTCGTCGCCGTGGATCTGGTAATCAATCACATCTGCCATGCTTGCTCTCCTTTGGTTGGGTAATACCTATGTCGTTCAGTTTTTGATTGTATTATACATGCCACTCTAAAAAGAAAAACCTCGATGATGCCATCGAGGTTCAAAGCTGGGGGCCAGGGATTCGAACCCCGATTTACGGTTCCAGAGACCGCTGTCTTGCCATTAGACGAGCCCCCATCAACGATGGGTATTTTATCACTTCTGAAAACCTTCGTCAAATCTCAGTTTCCGGCTGAGCTATCAGGCCTCATGAACCAGGAAGGGTCTTCTCCTGTCGGTTGGTCTGGCTGGTCGAAATCGTTGCCGGGCGCTGATCAGGAAAAGGGAGGGGGGAGGGCTTGGGCGGCAACCCTACCTGTCGGTTCCCGTTATCGGAACAGGAAGAGTATGCTAAAATTTGGGAAGGCTGTTGTTCTTGTACAACGTTGTTGGTCACTCAAGCCAAGGAGAGAAGATGACGAAGGATGAAAACGAACTGACGGATTTTATCCGCGATATTATTGAAGAAGATCTTGAAAAGGGGACATACGACGGACGGGTCCACACCCGATTCCCGCCCGAACCAAACGGTTATCTGCATATCGGCCACGCCAAATCGATCGTGCTGAATTTTGGAGCCGCACAGCAGTATGATGGGAAATGCAACCTGCGCTTTGATGACACCAACCCCACCAAGGAAGAGCAGGAATATGTGGACTCCATGATCCGGGATGTGCACTGGCTCGGGTATGATTGGGAGGACCGGCTGTTTTATGCCTCCAATTATTTCCAGCAGCTTTACGAGTGGGCCCTGCAGCTTATCAAAGCAGGGAAGGCTTATGTGGATGATCTGTCGCCTGAAGAGATCCGGGAGTACCGCGGTACGCTGACGGAGCCCGGGAAAGAAAGCCCCTACCGGGATCGTTCTGTGCAGGAAAACCTGGACCTTTTCAAGCGCATGAAGGCCGGGGAGTTTGCGGAAGAAGAAAGGGTGCTGCGGGCCAAGATCGATATGTCATCCCCCAACATCAACCTGCGGGACCCGGTCATGTACCGCATCCTGCATGAGTCCCACCACCGCACCGGGGATGAATGGTGCATTTATCCCACCTACGATTGGGCCCACGGCCAATCCGATTCCATCGAGGGTATCACCCATTCCCTGTGCACCCTGGAATTTAAGAACAACCGGCCCCTGTATAACTGGTTTCTGGAGGCCCTGGACATATACCATCCCCAACAAATTGAATTTGCGCGTTTGAACCTGACTTACACTGTGCTCAGCAAACGGCGCTTGATCCAGCTGGTAGATGAAGGTTATGTGAAGGGCTGGGATGACCCGCGCATGCCCACTTTGTCCGGTATGCGACGCCGCGGGATTACACCGGATTCCATCCGCACATTTATCGAACATGTCGGTGTGGCCAAAACACAGAGCACCATCCAGCGCTCCAAGTTTGACCATTTTATCCGCGATGATCTCAATGCCCGCACCCCGCGGGTCAACGGTGTCCTGGACCCCCTCAAGGTAGTCATCACCAACTATCCCGAGGATAAGGTAGAGATGATGGAGTTCCCCAATCATCCCGGTGATGACAGTTTTGGGACCCGGGAGGTACCGTTCTCAAAAGAGATATATATTGATCAGGATGATTTTCGGGAAGATCCCCCGAAGCGCTTCTGGCGCCTATCCCCGGGGAAAGAGGTCCGGCTGCGGTATGCATATTTCATGACCTGTCAGGAAGTGATCAAGAACGACGAGGGAGAGGTGGTCGAGCTGCGCTGCACGATTGACCCTGAAACAAAGGGTGGGGCAGCACCCGACGGCCGCAAAGTGAAGGGAACCCTGCACTGGGTCTCCGCGCAGCATGCCCTGGATGTGGAAGTCCGGGTTTATGACCGCCTGTTCAACACTGCGTATCCGCTGGAGACGGAAGAGGGGGAACATTTCACAGACCGCATCAACCCAGATTCGCTCCGTATTCTGGATGATGTCAAAGTGGAGCCGAGTGTGACCGGCGCTGGTGTTGGGGACCGCTACCAATTTGAGCGTGTGGGGTATTTCAGCGTTGATCCGGATTCCAGACCGGATGCCCCGGTTTTCAATCAAATTATCGCTTTGTATGATTCCTGGGCTAAAATTGAAAAACAGCAAGAACAGGAGCGCCAACGAAAACAGAAAGGATAAGCACAACAGAGTTTACCCTTGAAATAGCCTAAAACGCCCCGCTAAACGGGGCGTTTTAGTTTTCCTGGAGCTGGCATGAGCAGATAATCGAGCTTGTGAATGCGGTTAAGATGACATCTTGTCCAGGGCTGCGGCAGCTGCTTCCAGACGGTTGATAACCTCTTTCTTGCCGAGAATGGACATGATATCGAAGAGGGGAGGGCTGACCTTTTGTCCGGTGAGGGCTTCCCGCAGCAGGCCAAACAGCTGTCCTGCCTTCAGGTCCAGTTCATCAGCCAGGTCACGAAGTGGTGTTTCCGCGGTGTCGCGGGTGATCACCGGAATATCACGGAACAGCTCGCTCAAGCGCCGGGCAGCCTGGGCGGCCTGGGAGGCGCTCATGTTGTCACTGACAATGCGATCCGGTGCCAGTTTCACACTGTCTTGAAAGAAAAATCCTGCCATCTGGCCTACTTCCGTCAGTTTACCGGTCCGGGTCTGGATGGCAGCGGCTACCTCGGGCAGGATGTCATCCTCAACCTCATATCCATCACGCTCAAAATACGGTTTGATGCGCCGCGCAAAATCCTCCACATCCAGGTTCCGGATGTGCAGGCCGTTAAAGTGGTCCAGTTTGCTGAAGTTGATCGCTGCTGGAGATGGGTTGAGCTTTTCAAGGCTGAACTTGTCAATCAGTTCCTCCATGGGGAAGAACTCGGTTTTGTCATCGTAGCTCCAGCCCATCAGTGCCAGCCAGTTGTTCACCGTTTCCGGCAGGTAACCAAACTCATCCATGTCCTTGATAAATATGGGTCGGCCCTGTTCCCGGGCTTCTTCCATGTCCCGCTTGCTTAATTTGCCTTCTCCGTCTGGCTTGAGCAGCAGGGAAAGGTGGACCCAGGCGGGCTCTTCCCATCCGAAGGCGTCATAGATCAGGGTGTGGATGGGGAAGGTGGGAAGCCATTCTGCGGCCCGGAAGACATGGGTGATGCCCATCAGGTGGTCATCCACCATGGCCGCCATGTGGTAAACCGGTAGGCCGTTGGATTTGACAAGGATGATATCATCCAGCGTGTCGTTCTTGACCGTGATTTTTCCCCGCAGCAGGTCGTATGCCGTGGTTTCACCCTGGTTGGGAGATTTGAAGCGGATGACGTGGGGTTCACCGTCCGCCGCCCGCTGATCCGCCTCCTCCCGGGGGATGTGGCGGCAGGTCTGGTCATAGTGGGGATTTTCTCCTGCGGCGATTTGTTCCTCGCGGATGCGGTTCAGACGCTGTGGAGAACAGAAGCATATGTAAGCATGCCCTTTATCGATCAACTTCTGGGCGTGCTCCTGGTAGATGGCTTTCCGCTGGGATTGCCGGTAAGGAGCATGCGGACCTCCCTTGTCTGGCCCTTCATCCCACTCCAGTCCCAGCCAGCGCAGGGACTTTTTCAGTTCCTCTTCTGAACCTTCGACGTACCGCTTCTGGTCGGTGTCCTCGATGCGGAGGATGAATGACCCACCTGTTTGTTTGGCTATCAGATAATCGTACAGGGCTGTCCGGGCTCCGCCGATGTGCAGGAATCCAGTGGGGGAAGGGGCGAAGCGCACGCGCGCTGGTTTTTGTGCTTTTGACATGATAACTCCAATTGATTGCTTAGGCGAACGAAAATGATATTGTAGGGGGGTGCTTTAGAACTCAAGCTCTTTATGGCGCAGAAGAATGCTTTCTACCAGCCCGATACTGATAAAGGAGGTGATTAAGGAGCTGCCACCGTAACTGACAAAGGGCAGCGTCAACCCCGTCACCGGCAGCAGTCTGAGATTCATCCCCACGTTGACCACGGTCTGGAAGGTGAGCAGGGTGGCCACGCCGTAGGCAATCAGGCCGCCGTATGTATCGCCTGCGATGCGCGCCGCCCGCAGACAGCGGATTATGATAAACACCAGGGTGGCCAGGACAAGGATGGCGCCTACGAATCCAAATTCTTCTGACAGGGCGGAAAAGATGAAGTCCGAGTGGCGTACTTTCAGAAAGCGCAGCTGAACCTGGGAGCCGCTGCCGTATCCTTCCCCCAGCCAACCTCCAGATCCGATGCTGATCAGGGCCTGTTCCACATTGTAATTGGCCCCGAAGCGGGCATCCCCCTGGGGAAACAGGAAGTTTATGATGCGTTCAATTTGATATGGTTTGATCACACCGCCTGTGGCCTGGGGGTCGTAGCTCAGGAACATGAGGGGTAAACCTACCAGCAGGGCCATGACTCCGGCGCCGCCCGCGAACAGCAGTTGTTTGACCTCCAGCCCGCTGGCCCACAGCAGCGCAAACCACAGCACCAGCAGCACGATGGAAGTGCTCAAATCCGGCTGAATCAGGACCCAGATCACGATCCCACCCGTCACCAGCAGGCTGCGCAGGATGGTGACCGGGCGGTTGATGTTCCCCGTGTGCTGGGAGAAAAATTTAGCCAGGATCAGGATGATGGTTATTTTGGCGATCTCAGAAGGTTGGATCAGAATAGGTCCCACCGAAAACCAGCGGGCGGAACCGAACAGGGCGGCTCCGAATAGATAGAGCACAGCCAGGCTGCCGGCAGTGATTAAGTAGATCAGGTTACTCAGCGCGCTCCAGTAGCGGTAGTCAATCAGGGCGGTGAGGATCATCAACGTGAAGCCAATACCCGCAAAAATGATTTGTTTCAGGGTAGTGTTGGTTTCCAATAGGGTGGGGTTTCCCGCGATGGCAGACCGGATCATGGCCACCCCGAAAATGGACAGGAAGGCCACCGCTGCCAGGAGCCAGAAATCGAAATGACGCCAGGAGATGTTTCGCATAGTCTAATAACCGCGCTGGTCCTTCCCGCTGATGGGGATATCTGCGATCAACCGCTGCTGCCGCCCGTCCTGGGCCACGTCAATTTTCACCGCGCTGGCATCAATTTTTATGTACTGGGAGATCACATCTAGCAAATCATCTTTGAGAGATTCCATTGTGGTGGGGGTGAGGTTGGTGCGGTCATTGATCAAGACCAGCTGTAATCGTTCTTTGGCCTGACTGGCACTGCCCTTTTCTTTGGAGAATAAACGGGTGAGAAAGTTAGCCATGCTAGTTTTCTCCTGTTCCGAATACGTTTGAAATCTTACGGAAGATGCCTTTCTGTTTGTTGAGGTCTATGAAGGGGATGGATTCTCCCTGCAGCCGGCGGGCGACGTTGCGGTACGCTTCCCCCGCTAAGCTCTTTCCATCTGTGGAAATGGGAACGCCGGTATTGGTGCTGATAATCACGTTTTTGTCTTCCGGGATGATGCCAACCAGTTTGATGGCCAGCAGGTCTACGACATCATCCGCTGAGATCATGTTTTTCTGGCGCACCATTTCCGGGTTAAGGCGGTTGATTAATAACTGTGCGGGTCCTTTCTGTTCGGCTTCGATGATGCCAATGATGCGGTCCGCGTCGCGCACGGCTGAAATTTCGGGATTGGTGACCACAATCACCTCATCCGCTGGTGCCAGGGCGTTTTTAAATCCGCGCTCGATGCCGGCCGGGGAGTCGATGATGATGTAGTTCACATCCTCCCGCAGTTCATCGCATAGACGCACCATATCGGTGGGGGAGACCGCGGTTTTGTCCCGCGTCTGGGCAGAGGGGATTAAGAACAATCCCGGGATGTGCTTGTCTTTGATCATGGCTTGCTGCAGCCGGCACCGGCCTTCTACAGCATCCACCAGGTCATAAACGATCCGGTTTTCTAAACCCATCACCACATCCAGGTTCCGTAACCCGATATCGGCGTCAATGCAGGTCACTTTGTGGCCGAGTTTGGCCAGAGCAGCGCCGATGTTTGCTGTGGCGGTGGTTTTTCCCACGCCGCCTTTTCCAGAGGTAATTGTGATTACTTTTGCAACCATAAGTGTATCCTAACCCTTGCGTGTCATCGATTGACTCGTGCGCCCCATGCGCTGGCTACCACCTGATCCTCTTTTAGCCGGGCGATTTCTGGTTCATGTTTCGTGTCATCCGTGGGGGAGATGCTGATGTGGTCCGCGATCCGCAGCTGGGTGGGTGATAAAACCAGGGCACACACCACAGCGTCGCTATTTCCCTGCGCGCCGGCATGTACAGTTCCTCGCAATCGGCCCCAGACGATAATATTCCCGCCGGCGATGACCTCCGCGCCCGGGTTGACATCACCCAGGATCACGACATGGCCCGGGTATTTGACTATGTGGCCTGAACGCAAGGTGCGCTGCACGAAAATGGCATCTTCGCCGTCGATGGAAGAGGGAAATTCCTCGTCCGCCTCTCCTGTGGTCTGCCGGATGCGGATCGCCAGACCCAGGTTCTGGGCGGTGCGTTCTGTCACCAGGGAGGTGCTTTTCACGGCCCACAGGGTTATATCGTGGTCCGAGAGGTCGTTCCGGAGGGCGACGAGATCGTCCGTTTTTAAGCGATGGCTGCCCACATCCAGGGCCAACCGCCCTCCTTCAAAGAACTGTTTGTTATTCGTGATATGGTTCAAGAGGGCGTTTTTCCGGGATTCCCACTTTCCTGGGGAAATTTCGACCAATATGCCGTCCCGGAGGCCTTTAATTTCAATGTCTTTTTGTTCCATTCACCCATTCTCCGCTGCCAGCCTTGAACCGGAGCCAGTACTAGAAAGCATGTTCTTATTTTAGGATTATAGCACGGATTCCTCAGGGATTTCCTGCCCGGGTGTCGATCGTTTTCAGCTCGAAATAGGCTTCCAGCGTCTTGCGAACGATGGGTCCCGCCACGCTTGCCCCCTCACCGGCGTTATAGGCAAAGGCCACCACAGCGATTTCAGGGTCCTCGTAGGGGGCGTATGCTACCGTCCAGGAGTGGGTAGGCCAGCGGCCCGGCACACAGCGGCCCTGTTCATTGGCGAAGGTATCACAGTACTCAGCAGTGCCAGTTTTTCCGGCTGCCGGGATGCTGACGTTGTCAAAAGGTTCGGAAAGGGTCCCCTCGGTCACGGCCAGTCGCATCCCTTCCTGAACTTTTTCCACCACCCACGGCTCAACGCTTGTCTTTTCACCGGTCAATTTTGCCTCACAACCGCCCGCGCTGGTGGGATTATTGAAAACATCGATCACCGGGTCCTGAGTGATATCCCAGCGTTCCTCGGGCTGGAAGGGGACAATGATTTTGTCGTTGTTGTCGGTAATCTCACGGATGATGGTCGGTTCCATCAGCTTTCCGTCATTGGCGATGGTTGCTGCGGAGAGCAGAATATGCAGCGGGCTGGCGGTCACGAAGCCCTGGCCCACGCCGGTGATATATGTATCCCCCGTGGACCAGTTCTCACCATGGGCGATGCGCTTCCATTTCGGGGAGGGGATGATACCGCCAGCCACATCAGGCAGCTCGATCCCGGGTTCGGTTCCATACCCTAATGCCCGGGCATAGGTGCCCAGGCGGCAGATTCCTAATCCCTCCGGGACCTCGCCGGGAACACCCGTCCCGGTTTCTTCCTCATCCCCGCCGCTGATTTGATAGAAATACACGTTGCTGGAGTTGGCCAAACCACCTAAAAAGTCCAGTTCGCCAAACCCTTCATCTTTCCAGTCCACATAGGTCTTGCTGCGGCTGGGGTCATTCGGGGTATATTTGTTGACCAGTTTGATTTCCGGAGGGGTGGTAATGACCTGTTCCGGGTCAACTACATTTTCGTTCAAGGCGCCCACCGCTGTGGTGAGCTTGAACACCGAACCTACGGGGATTTCTGCCCCCACCGCCTGGTTGAGCAAGGGGTCGCGCACATCCTCATTCAACTGTTCAAAATAATAGGCGGGAATGACGCGAGCCATGCGGTTGTTCTCATAGGTGGGGTAGGAGACCATGGCCAGCACCTCGCCCGTTTGCGGGTTCAGGGCAATAACTGAGCCGCTGGTGATTCTTGTCTCTCCTAAAAAGTCATTCCAACCCTGGATCTCTCCCAGCAGGATGGATTCTGTTGCCTGCTGAAAACGGGTGTCGATCGTTGTGTACACGTTCTGCCCGGGGATGGAAGGGATGACGGGCTGCACATCGCGGATAATCTTCCCTCCTACGTCAACCTCCACCACACGTTTGCCCGGCTTCCCGGACAGAATGGACTCAAAGGAGCGCTCCAACCCGGCATAGCCGATCTTGTCGCGGTTGGTGACAAATCCGCGTTCCGTATAGTATTCCTCTTCAACACTGGAAATCGGGCCCAGGAAGCCTACAAAACTGGCTGTCAGGGAGCTGGTGGGATACTCCCGGACGGGTTCAATCTCAACAGCAATGCCGGGCCAGTCTATGGCATTTTCTTGAATTTGCTTGGCAGCGGTTTCATCGATGTTGCAGCCGATTTTTACGGCCCGGAAGGGGGCGCTTTGCTCACCGTACTGGATAATCTGGGTGATGCCATGATCGGATCGGCAGGGCACAAAGGGGTTATCCGGGGAGATTTCGTTCTGGTTGATGGGCACATCAATATATCTACCAAGGGAGCGAATGATTTCCTGGATGGCCCCGTCATCATCTGGCAAGTTGGCCGCTGTGACCACCACATTGTAAGAGGCCACATTGCGGGCCAGTACGATGCCGTTGCGGTCAAAGATCACACCCCGGGCCGGGGCCAGGCTGATTTCGCGCAATCGGTTCTCCTCTGCCTGTGCCACCCATTCAGCCCGGTTGAAAATCTGAACGCTCAGCAGGCGTCCCACAAGTATCAGCAAAATTGCACCTGCTAAAATGGCAAATACCAGGATGCGGCTGAAATCGACTTGGTTCTTTACACTGGCAGTTTTTGTCATAATTTAATCTCTTCAGGGTACAACTGTTTTGCAAAGTCAGACACGATGATATAGGCTGGAATAGTGATGATCATGTTGAGCAGCAGGCTGGGAAGGGTGACCGACCGCAGGACGTCCAGCGCGTTTAATGAGGTACCCTGGATAAGGATGATCAGCGTGGTAATTGTGTGTATCACCATTGTACCAAGGAGTGTGAGTACGAGCTGCACCAGGGCAGAAAACTGCCACAGCCGGCTCCCCATCAGGCGTGCCGCCCCGGCCAGGAGTAAGTAACTGGCTGTAAAGACCCCAAAGGGTAACCCGGATAGAAAATCCACCATCAATCCTCCCGCCACTGCCCACTGCCAGGGCTCTGTGACCCGTTCCTGGAGTGCCCAGGCGATGACCACGACCATCACCAGGTCCGCATGCCCCTGGATCAAAGGCATGCGGCTCACCACCGTCGTTTGCAGCACGGCGATCAAGCTTAATAAGGGGATGCTGATGAGGGAGGATAACATAGCCTTCTGGCCTGTCAGGGAAAAGTTAGGGTGCTTCAGGGGTGGGGATGAGGGGACCGACATCGACCGGGTTGAAATTCGTAATCACCAGGACAATGTCAAGGTTTGCAAAATCGGTCACGGGCTGTACGGATGCGCTCTGGAAGAGGGCGTTCTCCTCGCTTCGCACACTGGTCACCTGGCCCACGATAATGTTGGCAGGATAATTACCGCCCAGGCCCGATGTCAGGATCAGGTTGCCTGGGCTGATCTGCGCATCCTGGGGAATTTGCTCCAGTCGGATGTCCCCTGTCAGGGTCCCGGACAGCACCGCCTCGCTGCGGGAGGGTTCAACCCGGACATTGATTTTCACAACCGGGTCGGTCACCAGCTGCACCCGGGCTCCTTTCGGTGTCACCTGGGCAATCCGTCCCACCAGGCCGTTCTGGGACACAACCGGCATACCCCGCCGCAGGTCATCGTCCGAACCCCGGTTGATGATAATGTAGTTTAGAAAGGGGCTGGGATCCCGGCCGATAACCGTTGCACCCAGATAATTGTGTTCCGGATGGGCCCGGGCAAATTCCAACAGAGCGGAAAGGATCTCATATTCCAGCAGCTGCTGCTGCAGCTCGACAATCTGGGCTTCCAGCTGTGCATTTTCCGCTTCCAGCCTCGCGTTTTCCTGGCGGATAGCTGTCATATCCTGGGGAGCGGTAATGAAATTTTCCACGCCCTTGAATTGGCGGGAAAACCAGGTTTGAACGGAGACCAGGGGGGAGAGAACCGTCCGGGACAGGGGTGCAATGTATCCGCCCAGGGCCAGGGCAAAAATGCCCAGCGCCAGCAGACTGAAGATAAATATGCGTATCGATTCCGGAAATTGCTTGTTCATAACCTGGAAGTACTGTTCATGATTGGCGGATACTCTGGCATCTCCCCCTTATTGTTCATCGTTCGTTTGCTTCTAAGGTTCTCTGTCCATATTCTTAGTGCCTTGTGGTTTATCAATTGCCTGCCTCGCGTTCCAATCCCACGAACAAATCACGCCATTTTTCAAAATCCTCCAGAGCGATGCCGGCGCCGCGGGCCACACAGCTGATGGGGTCCTCGGCCAGCCAGGCCCGCACTGTTAACTCATCTGTCAATCGCTGGTCCAGACCCTGCAGCTGGCTTCCACCGCCGGCCAGGCAGATCCCGGTGTCCATCAAGTCGGCCATGATTTCCGGCGGTGTTTCGTCCAGGGCGTCTTTCACCACGTTGATGATGGTTTCAACGGAATCGCTGATCGCCTCCCGCAGCTCTATGGATGATACCTCCACAGAGGCGGGCAGGCCGGTGATCAGATTCCGGCCCCGAACGGACATGGTTTGCTCTTCCTGCAGCGGGTAAGCAGACCCGATCGTCATCTTGGCTTCCTCAGCCATACGTTGTCCGATGAGGATGTTGTACTTATTGCGGATATATTGGATGATGTCCTCGTCCAGCTCGTCCCCCGCCACGCGCAGCGACCGCGAGGCGACCACGCCGCCCATGGACATGATGGCAACTTCGGAGGTTCCGCCCCCGATATCCACCACCATGGTCCCACGAACTTCATCGATCGGCAGTCCGGCCCCGAGAGCGGCCGCTACCGGTTCTTCGATTAAGAACGTTTGCCGGGCACCAGCGGCCATGGCAGCATCATACACAGCACGCTTTTCCACCGCGGTCACGCCGGCCGGGATGCCGATCACGACCCGCGGGCGGGGAACCGGGACAATGCTCTGCTGGTGGGCTTTGGCGATGAAATATTCCAGCATGGCTTCCGTGATCTCAAATTCGGAGATCACTCCGTCCCGCAGAGGGCGGATGGCGGAGACGTTAGCGGGGGTGCGGCCTACCATTTCTTTCGCGGCAGCTCCGATGGCAATGGGATCTTTGGTTCGCTTATGGATCGCAACCCAGGAGGGTTCGTTGATCACGATCCCCTTTCCGCGCACGTTAACCAGGGTGTTTGCGGTGCCCAGGTCGATGCCAATGTCGAGTGAAAAATATCCCAACAGCCAGTCGAAGGGAGAAAATGCCACGATTTTGCTCCTTTTTTAATACCAGGTAGATTATACCAGCTTTGATTTATTAATTCGCCCCTGAACCGGGGTCCTCCACCTACCCGAGTCGTGGGGGAAAACCTGAATAAAGGGGTTAAATATTGACAAAAATGGGCATTTTTGTCAATATGCCCGGGTTTCGTCCCCTATTGTAAGAAATGAACGCTGCTTGATCTGCGGGGAGGAAGATTTTGGTCCTTTAACGGGCGGGTAAAACAGTCCGATTTGTGTATAATGGAACAAAGTTGCCCACCCCTGAGGAGGAAATCATGGCGGAGAACCTGACGATGAATCAACTCAAGGACGTTTTTTCCTTCCCCTTCCGGGAAGAAGGTTGGGAGGGTAAGCTGGCTGTGGCAGCAGCCCTGCTGCTGTTTGGATTCGTTCCTTTTATTCCCTTTATCTTTATATCTGGATATGTGGCCCTGATCATGCGGAATGTGGTCGAAACGGATGAGCTGTCTCTGCCAGCGTGGGGCGATCTTAGCAGCATCTTCCGGCATGGGTTGCGGCTCTTTGGCGTGGGTTTCGTCTACTCCCTGCCGGTTTTGATCCTCTTCTTCGTGGGTTATGGATCGATCTTCCTCCCGGTGCTTACCATGGAATTGGGCATACTTCCTGAAGGCACAGGCTTTGTGTCTGTACTGGGAGGTTACGCTGTAGGGTTTATGTTAATGGGGATCGCGGGAGTGGTGTCTTTTGCCATGGCTGTTTTTCTTCCCGTAGCCAGCACTCACACGGTTGTAGAAGAGGATTTCGGAGCGGCTTTCCGGTTCAAAGAATGGTGGCCTATTTTTCGTGCCAACTGGGAAGGTTTCCTGATTTCCTTTTTACTCCTTTTCGGCGGGGGGATGATCGCATATTATGCCTCCCAGATTCTGGTCTTCACCATCGTTCTGTGCTGTTTGTATCCCCTGGTCATTTCTGCCCTGGGAGCCTACCTGATGGTTGTGGGCAGCGTGCTCTTTGCGAGGGCATATCGCGAAGGTCGGGATAAGGTGGAGGCAGCCGCCGCGAAATAATCTTATCTTCCCAAACGAAATCATAGACAGAAAACAACACTCCAGCGCCAGACGGGGGTTCTATTGTCCTGCCGGGAGGGTAGGGGTATACAAGGGAAATGGGGGAATGCAAGGTTCAAACATGCTTGATATTTTTTTGTAATTATTGTATGCTGAAAGTATCATCTCAGCTATAGGGGGTCAGATGGTAGGGGGTTGGTAGACTGGGTCAGGCATGGCTGCAAGTCAACTGGTCCAAGGTGGGATATCGTGCGAGCCGTTGGCAGCAGGGGGAATAAACAGGTTTTTCGGATCCTGTGTATCGTGATCATTTTTCTCCTTCCAGGATGTTTCTCCCGGGAAGAGATCATCCCTATCTGTGTCCTGCAGGGTGATGGTCCAGTTTCCCCTTTCCAGGGACAGGTCATCGTCACAACAGGGGTGGTAGTGGCGCGCAGGGAGGGACCACATGAGGACGGGTTCTTCCTGCAGCAGGATCAGTGTGATGGAAATCAGGGTACATCCGATGGGATCTTTGTGATTGCTCCTGACGCCTTACCTCATGTGGGGGATGAGGTCCGGGTCAGAGGGGCTGTTCTGGAAAGAGAGGGGGAAATGCAGATTCGGGTCGAATCGGGGCGGATCAGAGTCTTGTCCGTCGGTCACCCTGTGCCAGAACCCCAGAAATTGGAACAAGTCCTTGACGGCCGGGATCTACCTCTCTTCCTTGAAGCATGGGAGGGAATGCTGGTTCATCTACAGGGCGGCGTGGTATCTGGCTATGTGAATGATGACAGGGTCATGTGGATCATCCCTTTTCCGTCTGGTTTGAGAAACGGACAGAATGAAAACGCCCGGGCGGTTGAAAATGGCCTATGCCTCGTCCTGCGCCATGGATTGTTTGGTGCGAATCAACCTCTGCCAGGGGATCACTTTCATGACCTTACCGCGGTCGTTGTGGGACACCGGCAGGGTAATTGTCTTTATCCCCTACACGAGGTGAATGTCACTTCTTCCCGGTACCTGGATCCGGAACCAACCCGGGTAGGACCGGAGTCGGAGGATCTCGGGCAGGGTCAGGAGAGTCCGGCGGTGGCCCCTACGGCGTTTTTCCCCGTAGAGTGGTACCGTTTTTATACCCCCGCGCCTACCTTGCACCGCACAGCGACTGCCACGCCCACCCCTTATCCCGGTAAACTACTGATTTCGGAGTTTTATCCCAATCCAGAAGGGGATGAACCGGAAGGGGAATGGATTGAGATTTACAATCCAGAGCGTGTGGCCAGAGAACTCACAAACTATAAGATCGGAGATGCTGAAAGTCCCACGGACCGGGAAGGGATGCTGTCCTTTCCGCCGGGGTATTACATCGAAAAAGGGGAGGTCCTGGTCATTGCCCATCGGGCTGATACGTTCTATGCGGTCTGGGATACCTATCCGGATTTTGAGATTGAGAACAGCCTGCCGGGGGTGCCTGATCTGTGGAAATACGGTGGATGGGGGTACAGCAACATCACCCTGAGTAACAGCGGGGATGAAATCCTGCTGCTGGACTGGGAGGATCGGGTGGTGGACAGTGTCGCGTATGGTGGGTCGGATTGGGACGCTTTCCAACCGCCTGTATCGAAACCGGGACAGGGTCATTCCCTGGAACGCTACCCGCCTCATCGGGACAAGGATAAGGCGGGCGACTGGCGGGAACGGGAACACCCTTCACCGGGGTGGTTAGACCGCACACCCCCTACCATTACCCCCACCTTATCTCCCTCCTCTTCTCCGACCTGTACGCCCACCATCACACCCACAGGGCCCACGCCCACTCCGGTCCCGGTCCGTTTGTTGATCAGCGAAGTCATGGCCAACCCTCCCGGCCCGGAACCGGGCGGGGAGTGGATCGAGATCTATAATCCACAGTCCTACCCTGTTCCTTTGCGGCAGGTCAAGGTAGGGGATGCGGCCTCTCCCGCTGACCCGGAGGGGATGATGGCCTTCCCCGGGGGTGACTGGCTGGCACCGGGCGCGGTGATTGTGATTGCTAACCAGGCTCAGGCCTTTCAAACTTTGTATGGATTCTTACCCGATTATGAACTTACCTCATCTCATCCCGGCGTCCCGGATTTAAGTAAACATGCCCCGTGGGCGACGGGCAGCCTTCGCCTTCGAAATGGCGGGGATGAAGTGCTGCTGCTGGGGCCGGAAGATCAATTGGTGGACCTGCTGGCCTATGGCAATACTGACCTGTCCCTTTTCAACCCTGCGGTAGAAAAAGCCGGGGAAGGACAGACCCTGCAGCGGTATCCTCCGGTCCAAGATACGGACAGCGCCGGGGACTGGCGGGTGAGTGATCAACCCTCGCCGGGTACCCTGGATGTTCCCACACCAACGCCGAGCTCCACGATGTCCCCCACTCCACGGCCTACGATGACAGCCAGTGCCACCTCCGTCCCGGTCCGGCTCTTGATCACGGAAATCCTGCCCGATCCCGCAGGATCGGAACCGGGGGGCGAATGGATCGAGTTATACAATCCATCCCGATTCACCATTCCTCTTGCTGGAGTAAAAATCGGGGATGCCGCAGCTCCCGGAGATCCAGAGGGTATGATGGCCTTCCCGGAGCAAACCTCTCTGGCACCGGGTTCTGTCGTTGTTATCGCAAATCAGGGGGCTGCCTTTCAAGCTGCCTTCGGGTTTTTACCGGATTATGAGCTGCAATCCTCTCATCCCGCTGTGCCGGACATGTCCAAGCACACGCTGTGGTCCACGGGTAGCATCCGGCTCCGGAACGACGGGGATGAAGTGGTAGTATTGGGCGGCGCTGATCATGTGGTCGATATCGTGGCATACGGAAACTCGGATTATGCCGGGTTCCAACCCCCGGCGGATAATCCGTCGGAGGGACATTCCCTGGAGCGCTGTCCACCTCACGTGGATCACAATAACCGTAGTGATTGGCAGGAGCTGGAGGAGCCCTCGCCGGGCACGGTCAACTGCCGGACCCCGACACCCACTTTGCACTCCACGGGCACCTCCAGCCCCACGCCTTCTCCCTCGCTGACACCCTCGCAGACAGGGGCGCCGACCCGGACCGAGGCTCCTACAAAATCTCCCACGGCTACAGTCACCCCGACCAATCCTGTGATTAATACCTTGACGCCCACGCCGACAACAACTCCTGGCCCTACTCAGGAGACAGACACGCCGGTTCCCTCCCCTACAGCGAGTCCAGTGCCAAGTCCAACCAGTGTGCCCACACCGCTTCCGGTGCTGATCACGCTGAATGAGATTCACGCCGATCCCCACCCGGATGAAGGGGATGCCAACAGGGATGGAGTACGGGACAGCGGGGAGGATGAGTTCCTGGAATTCGTCAATCTCAGCGGCAGGCCGGTGGATATCAGCGGGTGGACGGTGTATGACGGGGTGAAATTACGGCATACGATACCCTCCGGCACGGTGCTGGAAGATCACTGCCCGCTGGTGCTGTTTGGTGGGGGTACCCCGAGCGGTTCGTTTGGAGGGGGTGTGGTGCAAACGGCGGGGTATCTGGCTCTCAATAATGATGGGGACACGATCATTCTGTATGATGATCAGGGTAAGGTGCGGGCAGCCTATACCTACGGATCAGAGGGCGGGAAGGATCAATCGCTGACCCGTTATCCTGATCTGGCCGGTGCCTTTGTGAAACATACTGATGCGGAAGAGGACCGGCTCTTCTCTCCCGGCGTCCAGACCAACGGGGCCCCTTTTGGTGGGTGTCCATGACGGATGACAGACCCCGAAGGTTATCAAAACCTGTAAGGTCTAATGGGTAAAACGGAAAGAACCGCCGCGAGGAGGAGACGGTTCTTTCCTTTCAGGAGATAGGTATTATTGCGTTATACCTGGCGGATGACCAGCACCACCTTGCCCTGCACTTCCAGGTCTGTGGAGGAATCCACGTAGATAGGATCCATGGTGGGGTTGGCTGGCTGCAGCCGCACCCGGTCACCCTCAAAGTAGTAGCGCTTGAGGGTGGTTTCGTTCTGATCTTTGAGCCGGACAGCGACCATTTCCCCGTTGCTCGCTTCCTGAGCCGGCTTCATGATGATGATGTCCCCGTCGTTGACCATGGCGTCCACCATGGAATCCCCGTCCACTTCCAGGGCAAACAGGGATTGTTTATCGACGTTGCGCGGGATGAGGCTCATGGCTACATCGACTGCAGACTCCGCGTCAAACAGGCTGAAGTCGGTTTCCGGGATGGGCACCGGTTCGCTGGCTACGATCCGTCCCACAACGGGGATGTTGAGGGATTCGGTGAGAGAATCTGCCACCCGTTTTACAGAACCCAGCGCCCTTTCCACCTTGTCCTGGGCAGCTCGTTTGATCTTCAGGCTGCGCGAGATGTTTTCCTTGCGCTCAATGTATCCCATCTCTTCCAATTGATCCAGGTAATAGTTGACCATGGATGTGGAGGTGATATCCGTCTGGGCACAGATTTCCCGGTAGGAGGGGGCATATCCGTGCTCCTCATGATAGTTGGAGATCACTTCCAGGATTTGCTTGTGGCGGTCTTTGAGTTTCTGACCGGTTTTCGGCGCCATAAGGTGCCTCCAGTAGCTCGATAAAAGTAGAATATTTGTGCTAATGGGGATTATACACGAACATTAGTTCGATGTCAAGCGCGATTGCCGCCCCTCTGGCAGAGGATAAAAAGTGGAAAGGGCAGGTAATGTACCCTGAATTGGGTTCTGACCATCCATACCCTGGTGAAAAGAGTTCCCACTAGATATCCATTTAACCGGGATGTGCTCGATATAGGGGGGAACGCCGACGGGGACGTCGGCTTGATCATGATGACTTGTGTCATCCCTCCTTTGATCCCCGGGACGTCCCCCTCACTGGGTGCAGCACCTTATGACCTCGGAGGATTTTTAAAAGCTCCGAGGTGTGATGTTTCTAGGAACATGGTTGTCTTGGAGGGGCAGGCGATGGATGGTGGAAAGGGCTCAAGCAAGTCTACTGTATTTCAATCCCCACATCTTCGCTTGCTGCCAGGGCGGCCAGGTTTTCACCCGCATAGCGCGGGTCGAGTTCAATTGCGGCCCGGAAAGCATCCACTTCGATCCATTCCCTTTCCTTCAGGAAGAGCCCCACAGCCATGATGGCCCGGTACTCCTCCCGCCTTCCCCACCTGCCGGCAGACCGGAAATCTAACCGCCAGGTCTCGGCTTCCGTCTGCACCCGGGGCAGGTCCGCGCTGAGGATTAACAGGTCCTTTCCTGACAGCCGGGAGATTTGCCCCTTTACCTTATCAAACCCTTCCGGGAAGAGGGCCAGCACCACATCCCCTTTCTCCACCCCGGTGTAATACACTTCCCGGGGGCTGAGGATCACTTCCGCGATGGAGTGTCCTGTCTTGACGGTCACCGGATAGTCGTTGCGCTGGGTGGCATGCAATCCGCTCAAGATCCCGGTCTGGCACAGCAGGCTTCCGGCGGTGCCGATTTTGGCCCCCGCAGCCCCGGCAATGATCAGGTTCTTTTGTCCCTTCAGGTCAGAGCGGAATTTTGGTTCCAGGTCCTTGGTTTGCATGACCTCGTCCCGGGATGCATCACCCACTGCGCGTTTTCTATACCGGGCACTGAATTCAGGGCGCTCTTTTTTCGCCAGGACACCGGTATCGAAATCCAGGACTTGCAGCGTATCTTCCATATCCTGTTTGCTGAACTCGTTGTGGGGCACATAATACGCCGTGCACAGCTCCCAGATGTCCAGCAAACTGAATCCGGGATGCTGGATAGCCTGGACCATCAACCCTGACAGATCTTTATCAAAGGTCGTGGTGCGGGCCGCAAAATTAGCGCCGTTCAGGCCCACACTCCCCGGGATGTCCAGGGGCTGCTCCAGGTGGCCGTATCCGGTTGTGGAGGTCACAGCATCCAGCGGGGTGGTCACGGAATGTTCCCCGCCTGTCATGCCGAAGTTCAGGTTGTTGAAAACCATCACATTGACGCCGATGTTGCGCCGGGCGGCGTTAATCATGTGGTGCCCGCCGATGCCGAACCCGCCGTCTCCGATCAAGACGATCACCGTCAGCTCGGGACGGGCCAGCTTGATCCCGGTGGCATAGGTCACACTCCGACCATGCAGGCCGTGAAAAGCGTGGGTGTCGAAGTGTTTATCGCTTAACCCCGCACAGCCGATATCGGTAACGATCACGATCTCTTTCGGATCCAACCCCAGTTGGACCAGGGCCTGATCCAGTGCATCTAAAATGGTGTGATGTCCGCATCCGGGACAGAAGGGGAAGGGCAGGGTGGCCTGGTTGAGGTATGTCTCTCGTTCGATAGTCATACTAATTCCCCCTCTTTCAGGATCTGCTGCGGGGCGATCAATTTGCCGTCCACACGGTGCACCCCGATTACTTCCTGGTGGTCTTGAGCCAAGCGCTCCACCTCCCGCCTGTATTGTCCCAGGTTGAGTTCCGGGATGATGATTTTGTCCACCCCAAGCAGGGCCCGGCGCAGGGCGGGTTCCGGGATTGGCCACAGGGAATACACGGTAATCAGCGATACCTTCCTGCCCCGCTGCCGTGCCTGCTGAACGGCGGCCGCCGCGGATCGGGCGCTGATCCCGTAACTCAGCACTGCAGTCTCAGCCCCCTCTTGTAGATCCGTTTCCAGCAGGCTGATTTCCTCCACATGCGCTTCGATCTTGGCCTGCAGGTGGCGGTTAAGCCGATCCAGGGCTGCCGGGTCCTTGGTCAGATAGCCGTGTTCGTCATGGGAGGAAGTCGTGAAGCGCAGCCTGTGTGGTCCGCCAAAGGGAGACATGGGGGGAACCTGGTCCAGGGTTTCAATATCCAGCGCTTTGAAGGGCCGGTCTGCCGGGGCTGTCTTCCGGTCCCGCACAGGGGGACGGTTTTTTCGGTTGATGCTCACCGCGGTTTTTGTGAGGGCGGTTTCTTTATCGGTCGCCAGGAAAACCGGCACCCGGAAGCGCTCCGCCAGATCGAAGGCTTTCAAAGTCAGCGAATAACACTCCTCAACCGTGGTGGGTGACAGAACGATGACCGGGTAGCCGCCGCTTGTACCCCAGCGAAGGAATTGGATATCGCTTTGAGCACCGGTGGTGGCTGCGCCGGTGGCAGGCCCCATGCGCTGCACATCCACGATCACCAGCGGCACTTCCCCCATGATGGCCAGGCCGATGTTCTCGCTGTACAGGCTGATTCCCGGACCGCTGGTGGCAGTCATCACCCGCCGTCCGCTCATGGCAGCTCCGATGCAGAATCCCAGAGAAGCAATTTCATCCTCTCCCTGCAGGACCAGCCCTCCCACCCGCGGCAGATGTTGTGCCAGGTGGAGCAAGATACCGGTGGCTGGCGTGATGGGATATCCGGCGAAAAAATCGCATCCGGCATCGATGGCAGCGGTGGCGATGGCCCGGTTTCCGTCCATAAACTGTGGCATCGGTGTCAGTCCTCCTGTTTAACCAGGTTTCAATGCCATTTTAATCAAAACCCCCGGGCCCCGTAGTGCAATTTGTCATCACTTCCAGCCTTGAAAAGGCGGGGGTTGCACATGGCTGTGCTGTGTTATCCTGGGGGTACGGATTGAGGAGGATATCCATGCACACCTATTTGTTCAAAGATGACGGCTCCATTCCCAATAACCCTGATTTCCCCCTTCTGGTTTACCCTGAAGGCCTGGATGTAAAGGCCAGATCAGCCAGCGGCTGCCGGAAACTCTTTGCGCGAAACGGATGGACGGGGAATTGGGTTAATGGCGTTTACAGCTACCATCACTATCACAGCACGGCTCATGAGGTGCTGGGGGTCATCAGCGGTCAGGCCAGGATTCAGTTCGGGGGTCCGCAGGGAGAGACAGTGGCGGTTGAGACCGGTATTGCTGTCGTCATCCCCGCTGGCGTGGGCCACTGCAACCAGGGCAGTTCGGGTGATTTCCGGGTCGTGGGGGGATATGCTGGAGGTCGGCAGTGGGACATGAATACCGGTAAAGAAGGCGAGCGTCCCCAGGTGTTGCAGAATATTGAAGGCGTTCCAATCCCTGACACGGATCCGGTATCCGGCACCTCGGGGCCGCTGCTGGATATATGGGGAAAGTGAAAACAGGTCGCAACGCGCTTTTCAATTTTGAAAATTATTAAATTCACAAAAGCGGCGGGAGAAGCGTATAATATCTGTATTCATAAAGGAGATATCATGGCTTGCAAACGCCGCGCGACACGTGTCCTACTTGTTTTATTCATGATCTTGATCGTCAACCTGGCATGTGCTTTGTCAGCTCCAACCGGGGAGGATCCCGGGTCAGCGGTGCAGACCAAAGTCGCCGGAACCCTTGCGGCCCAGGCTGGCAGCGGGGAAACCACGTCAACGGAGCAGGACGCACCCCAACCGCTATCCAGCCCTGAGGCGACAACGGAGACGCCTGCCGCTCCGGAGCCAGATGTCGTTTATGAAGGGATCCGTTTTTCTTACGATGAGACCATCATGGGAGAGTTAAGTATCACCCGGGAGGAGGGCGTCCTGGAACCGGATCATCCCTGGAAGATGCCGGAACATATCAGCTTCACTTTTGACGAGTATGTCCTGCCGGAGGGGTACCATCAGGCCCAGATCCGGGTCTTTGCCGTGGAGGACTTCAAAGAAGTGAACCCGGATGCGGGGAACCGGCTGGACCGCATGCAGGAATTATTGGCTTCAGATCCTGTCAACCCGGATGAGTTTTTCGTGGTCCATTTCTGGAATGCCATGCGTTATTTTCTGGCCCAGGGGGGGACGGTTGATTTTCAAAACGGGCGCGGGGTGCGGTATATCAGCCAGTACGGCCAGGCTGCCATGCCCATCGGATATCCACATATGTTTTACACCTTTCAGGGCCTGACGGATGACGGGTCCTATTACATCAGCGTCATCGTGCCGGTATCCCATCCCTCCTTACCGGAAACGGAAGGCGTCACCCTGGATGAATCCTTTTATGAGAACTGGGAAAGCTACCTGCAGGAAACCCAGGTTCAGCTGGATGGAGAGTCAGCGGACTCTTTTGTGCCTTCCCTGCTGGAGCTGGATGACATGGTGGCCTCCCTGCGGGTGGATGGTGGGTATTAGGTAGAACATTTGCCCCGGATTAT
>CAZIFI010000019.1:0-41764 GCA_964539105.1 uncultured Anaerolineales bacterium
AAGGAATTTTTATGAATTTTGACTTTTGCCCTTGACGTTGCAATTCATCGGTAGCTCCATAGGCGACCGTTCTTCAAGATTAGCCATATCTTGCTCAAACCTGGTCTGAAAGAAATCAACTGGAAAGCAAGCCAGCAGGGATAAAAAGACAATGGAAAAGAAAAACCATTTCTTATGGCTCATGTTCTACTCCTAATTAATGCACTTGAATAATATTCCATAGTTGAGACTCAACTGCGGCGGGCATGATGGATCTCCCAGGCCGCCCGCAGGCCGGATTCCAGCGCCCCCTGGATCCAGGCATGGGTCAGGGAAGTGTGTTCGCCGGCAAAGTGGATCCGTCCTTCCGGCCTTTTGATGTGGTCATGGAGCAGGGTTTGCTGGTCGGGATCGAAGAGGGCGAAAGCGCCGCCCGCGTAAGGGTCATCATGCCACATTTTGGAAGCGCCCACTTCGACGCAGTCCGCGATCTGGGGATGGATCTCGGTCACATTCTCGATGGCTTGCTCAATGCGCTCGTGCTCCGGCAAGGAGCCCCAGCGCTGGGCATCCTCCGACCAGGTATAGGACGCCAGCAGCACGCCCCGCCCGGTCTCCTGGCCGTGATCGGGATAGTACAGGTTGCGGATGGCCAGGTCGGTCACCGTACCCCCGCCCGTGATGCCGTCATCCTCTTCCCAGAAGCGGCGCTGGCACTGCAGGAAGATCTTGGCAGAGGCATCATAGTGCAGCTGGCGGATGGCGCGCTGTTTGGCCCGCGAAAAGGGCTGCAGGATTTCAATATGGCGCAGAACCGAAAAGGGAACCGTCAGGATAGCATAATCGCCGGGGATGGACTGGCGTCCAGCCGCGGTTTTGATGTGCAGGGTCACCCCCTCCCGGTCTTGGTCCACCGCGGCCAGGCGGGCGCCGAAGCGGATGCGGTCCGCCAGGGCGGGCAGGAAGGCTTTGGGAAGCTGGTCCATGCCGCCCGGAATATAAACCAGATCCCGGTAATAGCCCCCCAGTTCCTCCCGCAGCAGTTCTATGAAGCTGGAATTCATCAGAGCTTCATAGTTAGCCAGCAGACCAAAGCACTCGATGGCCCCCTCCGACCAGCCTTCCCCCTCCAGGAACTCGCGCACCGAGAGGTGATCGCATTCCTCAGCGATCGCCTCCCAGGCACCCTCTCCATCTTTTTCGAGCCGGTCCGTATAGGGCTGCAGCGCCTCCTCCCACAGCTCAAATATCGGCCGTCGGCGCTCTTCCCCTTCCAGGTCAAATCCCAGGGCAGCGGGGTCGTCCTCCGCGTCCCGCCAGCGCAGGCGGCGTCCGTTTAAGTATAGAAAGGCATCCGGGTTGGAGGCCGTGAAATCCGCTGTGGGCAGACCGAAGCGCTCAACGTAAGCCATGGTCAGCCGGTGGTTCTTGGGCAGGCGCATGGCCCCGGCCTCGGCAAACAGGCCCTCGGCGAAGGGCTCGCGAACCGTCAGAATCCTACCTCCCACCCGGCCCTGGGCTTCCAGGATCAGCGGCTCGTGCCCGGCCCGCAGCAGGGCATCCCCCGCCGCCAGCCCGGCCATCCCTGCACCGACAATGAGCACTTTTTTGCCCCCTTCAGGAATTTCCGGCAGCGGGCTTTGCACTAATTTCAATCTTTCAGTTTCCGAAGTTATTTCCCAGGATGTCATTCTATATCCCTCTCCGTTTTGTCACACCGCACAGGCCAATCCTCTACACCAGGGACCCAAACAGCGTTCAAACCCGCACCATGTCCCATGACTTGAAAAATGAAAACAATCCTGATGGACCAGGAAGGTTTGGCAGGCCCGTGAAAGCCCAGGCCTGAGACTCATGGCTGCGGGCCGCTGGGTCCCCTACGAAAGGAAAATACCAAGCGGCAAACATAGTAAAGCTATTCCGGGGTATGGAAGATGGTGATAGTTGTCTCTCCGCTGAGCGCCGGATTGTCTTTCCCTACCGGCCATTTCTCTCTGGCATACTCGCAAGCTCCAGCGGAACAATCCGCGACAACAGGTAGTTCGAACTCATAAGGGCCTTTATGGCCTACTTCCGCCTTGTCCGCATGCACCCCCCAAAAATGGGCAATCCAGCTCGGCAGCGGGTTTGGCGGAATGTTATCAGAACAATCCCACATTTCCTTTGGTAGCTCCGGAATCTTCATCGTCAGGTCAACCGAGGATGGAAAATCCATATAGTTCAGGTTTGCGTCAAATTTCAATTGGTACTCGGCTGTTCCCGGTTCGCCCCAGAATTCACATTTTTCTGACTCGGGATCAACCTCAAACACAATGTAATTGAGCTCTGATTCAGCACGAAGCTTTATCGTATATACCTGGTCCGCCATGTCAATGGGAGGTTCCTCAGGGGGAACAAATTCAGCGTTCAAGTCAACGATCTGCATGTGCCATCTGCTCTTCGGGTTTTGAAATTCGAAACTGGATTCGAAGTGCATCAGGAAGCTTACACATCCTTCAAAGAGCTCATTAATTCGTTCTGCTGTAAAACCTTCTTCGCGGGTGTAGTCATTGAGAGAACCCGCTGTATCTAGCGCATTTTGTAACAAATTGATGCGCATCATCCGGGCAGCTTGAACCGGATCGTTATTTTCGCGACATCGGTCTGACAAGTCTTCATAGGCGTGGATGAAGGCACGGGCGAGTTCTAATTCGGGACTATCCAACAACGACCCCGCAAATTCGCCTTCGACGATTCCAGCAATATCCAAATCGGCCAGCGTGTTATGCCACCGAACATACTCTGCCACTGCCTTTTCCAGAAGGTCAGCGTCTTTTTGCGCCTTTTTAATGAGAGGCATCAGCCCATCCTGTTTCCATTTCAGAATGAAACCGTAAGCCGCCTCCCGGTTAGAGTTTTCGGGGTTCTCCAGATCCACTTCCTGGCTGATGTGGTGCTTCGCGCTGCGCCCGATGTCGGAAGGCGAATGCTCCTTCATCACTTGTTTCACTGTTTTTTGTTGCATCCTGGTAAGAGAGGGTGAACTGAAATGATGAATGGGCACGATAAATTGTTGGCCCACCTGGCGGATGGGGGTCAAGTAGGCGTCTTCGCCGTTGGCCATCGTGGAAAGGGCGTACAGGTCCCGGGGGGACATGTCCCCGGGTAATTCAATGGCCAGGGTGGCTGATTTAAGGAAGACCAACCCCTCGGGCTCGAGGTGCACACCCGCCGCCATCGATGCGCCTTCCGGCAAGCCCTGCATCTCGCTGACCGGCATCATGCGGATATCCTCCGGGCTGAGCAAGGCCCCGGCCGGGATTTTCAAGGTATAAACGATGCCCCGCGAATCCGTGGTGGAAAAAATCAGGTCTTCACCCGGATGGGCCGACGCCTCTGCGGAGGATTCTTCCTCGGTTGTCACGCTGACGTTGATCGGGTTCGGTTCCGGCAGCGAAGGCAGATCATCCCCTGCCAGTTCCTCTTCATCCCCTTCACCACCTGTGTCCTGGCTGACCCCTTCACTCCCCGCGGCATCCTGACCGCTCCCCGGGGGCAGCTGCAGCCCGAACACGCTGCACCCCAGTGCGAAGATCAACAAAATGGAACCCGCCATCCATATCCGCTTATCTCTAAACATAGGGGATCCTCCCATAAAACACCAGCAGCGCTGAATCAGCGCCGATCACAATTGAGTTTTTCCTGCTACTCTTCATCAAAGACCACGTTGTCAACTTCAAAGGTACCCTCGCTGATTTCCAGGGTCCGCGACAGATCTAATTCTCCAGATAAATCCTCCAAGTCGAGATAAGCCAAACTGCCCTGGAAAGTGCCCGTAAAGGATGCCGGGCTACCTGGTTCGGCTTCCTTCACACTGACCTCCAGCCCGCCGTCCATCATCTCATAAGCCGCCATGCCCTCACCTTCTTCCCGAAATAACAGGATATCGGCCGACTCCAGCGTCATCGGTTCTTCCGCCGTCAGCGTGTAGTCCAGCTCCCGGCCCGCCTCCGGATTCGAAAATATAAATTCAATTTCCAGTCTTGTCCCCAGCACCGGTGCATCCTCATCCACAGCAAAGGATTGAGTAGCAGGCATACTGATGATGCGAACCATGAACAGGTCTTCCTGGACGCCCAGCGGGAAAGGGCTCCAGGATGATAAAGATCTTTCGCCTTCCCGGGATGTGATTAAACCTGTTTGCCAGATCATCTCCTGGCCATCAACGATTGCGGTAATCGTGCCGGTGACTTCCACGCTTTCGGCCAGCGCCTCCGGATCCGGGGTGTCGGTGACAGGGAATGCAAAGGGGTTATCCTCCTCCAGGGTGCTGTCTTCCTGAACCCCGGCAGCCGTTGCCGTCATCCCGGGGGAGGGGGTAATGTGGGCTTCCTGGTTTTGGGATGCTGTGCGGGAAAGTAAACCACAACCCAGAGTCATACCCAGAACGAAGGTGGTCCATACGGCTCTCTTCATGCTCGGTAAACTCCTGTCCGGTTTCGATAACGGGTTCTTCCGGGATCGGATAAAGATTCTTCGACCTATAAATGTCCTCTTACCGGGTTAAAAGCAAAAACTTTTAGCCATAAAATCGGCGGGGAAAGAACACAGGCATACCCGAAAAATATTAAAAGTAGCGTACCATGAAGAAAATGCGCCTGAGATTAGGGGGGAATTAGTTCCAAAATTAACAAACCCCTGACAGCCGCGCAATCAGACGGATATTGAACCTTAAATAAACAAATCCCCCGGAGCATTCCAGGGGATTGAACAACAGCCTAAAATCTAAAACCCGTTTATTCCGGGCGGGGCTCCTCCGCCTTGCGCCCTGCGCCTTTCACGTCCGGCGCACCGCGGCGGCCACGCTGCCTCCGCTGGCCATCCCCAGCAGATAAACGCCCAGGATGACCACAAATAACGGCAGACTGGCGTTCCACTTCAGAAAGGACACCGTCACCGTTTGCGCGTTCTGCAGGCTGAAAATCAGGACCACAAGGGCCAAAATGATCAGGATCGCTGTATAGACGTACTTCATCTGTCCTCCTTTCGTTCCTTCTGGTAAATCACGCAATCAAGCCTTAATCCAGGGCCGGAGGGTCGAGGCCGTTGGGCGTCCCCGCCCCGCAATCAGTGTTGT
Source organism: uncultured Anaerolineales bacterium (assembly GCA_964539105.1). GTDB lineage: Bacteria > Chloroflexota > Anaerolineae > Anaerolineales > UBA11858 > B10-G9. Next base: position 5,096 of record CAZIFI010000019.1, read on the forward strand.
CGAAGATACACCATACCGGCCGCTCCGCAGCCAGCGTCCGCCGCTCATTCCCCAGGTCGTCCAGCTCATCCAGGCTGCAGCTGTCGGAACATATCCCGGCCCAGTCCTGCAGCCGGCAATAGGCCAATCTTTCTCAGCTGCCGGGCTGGCTCGATCCTTCACCCAGATGGGGATCGGCCGCCATCCGGCTGATCTCACAATAAAGGGAAAAACCATGCGCTGAAAATCATCTCCCCCCTGGCGCGGATTTTCCTTTCACGTGAGATTTACCCCTCTTGAGGATAGATCTGGAAAAGATCCCTACTTGCCTCTCCTGCCAGCAAAGACCCATAGCGTTCTATATCCCGCAGGTGTTCCCGGAGGGTTTCACGAGAAATGCCCGCCGGACAGTACACGGTAAAGATCGCATCGGTGGTGTCTTCCCGGATACGTGTGCGGTGATCCGGACCGTAAATCACAGAAGACAGAATCCCTTCCTCATCGCGAATCAGCATATCCCCGGACTTCGTTCGGCGGCGGCGGTTTCCCAAACCGGTGTAAACCTCCTCCCCACTTGCCAGTTCCGCCTCCAGCTTCCCCCGGACATGCTTAAAATCATGACCGGCAGTCAACAGCTTATTATCCAGCTCTGCCATGAACATCGCTTCCACCAGGGGCGAAGGGCCGGAGATCGGCTTCCCATCAAACGCCACCGTTTCCAGCTGCAACAGGAGATGATAAGTTTTACGAAATTCGGCATAATAGTGCCCGTAGACGGAAAGCACAGGATCCGTCTTGAGCTGCTGCCGATTATACCCGGCATACCGTTCCCGCAGCCGGGTTTCAAGTTCCCGTCTGGCTTCTAAAAAATATGGGGGAGACTCACGGTTATTAATGCCACGGAGTACAAGCACACCAACCATTGACCCGGGATAGGTATTTTTCCACTGCTCACTCACACGAAGCATTCCATGCCTTCCTTCTATACCCTGACTACCTAATATTAAATCAATCAAGTTGTGAAATCCACTTACAAGTATACGCCAGATTAAGGTTTTAAACACTTCTAAGGTTTGCCCATCAGTCAACCGTCATCAACCAATCCCGGACATACACTGATGATGGACAGGTGCGTACCATCTCTTCCAGCCTTTTTAGAAGAATAGAGAAAACTCCCCTCCTTTTCAAGCGCCAATCACAAACCCTAATCAAACCTTAACCTGATATCCACACCGCCCCAAGCGAAGTGGAAGCCCTGAACCAAAATACATGTTTAAGGTATGCGATAAACGGGTTAGGGATCAATCAAAATGACGAAAAGGCATGGATCGCGATCTGGCCCGCAAACCAGGTCAAAAGCTCAAACCCTGGGAGGAGGGGGAATCCCCACACTTCTCACTGTCTAATTTCATGCCGGCACTCGTCCAAGCCGGCGCCTTCTAGACTATCCTGTCACCGTAAATGACGCGCATATCCGGCTCTTCCGTACAATACAAATGGACCCAGATATAGGTGTGTTGGAACAAGGCGCTTGCCAGTGCAGCCCGGGAACCGGTCAGGAACGCCACAGCCCACAAGAGCAGGAAAACCAACAGGTACATGGCATGGTTAGTGTACTGATAGGCTCCTTCCTGAACCAGGGGTACCTCACGATACCGCTGGCGGAAGTGATCCCCGCCCACAGCCCGGAAGAGGCCGAAATACATCACCACGGACCCCATACCATAGGCAGCGGGCAGCAGCAGTAACAGTCCCGCCAGGATCTGGACAGCGCGGCAAGGCCATCCCAGGGATCCCGAGTCTGCCAGACCCAGGCCCAGGGTCAGCAGAGGACGCGCTGCCAGAAGAGGCAGGAACAGGACAGCCCACACCGTGAGATCATGCTTTCCGAACAGGCGGCTAAACAAAGAATACATCAACTGGGTCCGGAACACAAACCACACCAGGACCTGGTGAACCACGACAAGCAGGATCAACCCCCAGAACCAGGATCGATCCGGAATCCCCCACCAGGTGGATCCCTCCAGGGCCGGTTGAGCCAGAAAATAAGCCCCCGGGATCAACCCCGCTAAGAACAGGGCATGCTGGAATTGACCCTTGAACAGGTACCTGAGCGGTAGAGATTTATGGGGCTTCATCAAACTGTTTCCGTCACCCGGAAATGAGAAAGGTAATCACACTGGTCACATACCCGATCAGTCCCACCACGAGGCTGATGGAAGCCAGATGGTAGCGGCGGGTGCGGAGATTCCGCTGTTTGATGAGGCCAATCAGCGATTGATCCACATCTCCCGTCCGGGAGCGGGTACCCCAGTTCAGCCGCAGCGGTCCTGCCATCAGGACCAGGGCCGAAAGCAGAACAAAGGCCAGGCCGACCGCAATAGATGTCCGGGCCAGGACACCCGTTTGGGCAATCGAGGGACCCGAGAACCCGGTGATGGTCAGGGTGATGGTGATCAGGCTGAGGAGCATCTGGGCCCGGTTCTGAAGGACATTGAATGAGTCTGTGATCTTCGAAAACAGCTCCCCGATTTTTTCCTCACCATAAATTTCTTTCAGATAGTGGAGTTCTTCCGCAGGGGACAAATGGACATGATCTGGACCTGTCATAGAAACCTCACTTAATAATTCAACAATGTCGTGTCACAACTTGCAATGCTGGCACAGACAGACATCTCCGGAGTGTAACAGGAGAACCACAACCAACAAGAGATCCTGCCTGCAAGGGCAAACTCCTCTTTCAGCTTCACGGGCCCACTCCCCGAAAAAATAGAGGGCACACACCTTTCACTTAATGGCTTTATGAATCTGTACCGACCATGACATTCGAAGCTTTGATCAGCACCCGGGCCTCTTGTCCAACCTCCAGCCCCCATGCCTGGGAAGATTGTTTCGTAATCATGGCAGTTATTTCCAGACCCGGAACCACCTCTACGGTCACCTCTGCATTCACAACCCCCATCTCGACAGATGTCGCCTCGCCATTAATTCGATTTCGAGCACTTAATGTCATGGAAGTTACTCCTCTATTTTTCTTCCATTCGCCCTGCATTGACCACCCCACTCTCCTACTCATCCAAATGAGTTCCAGGGCTGCCAAACGACGGTCCGATCCCCTGTATCGGGCCCAACCTGTCTTTATTAAATCACATAGTGGTTTTCATGCAGCATGGTTATGATATGTGTTAAGCCTGGTCTACAGCCTGGGGATCAGCACGGGGGTGTTTTCTTTGTATTCCTCATAATCTTCCTGACCGCCCCAGCGCTCATCGGCCCGCTCCTCAAGCATGGGGATCCCGCTGACCCGGATCAAGAGCAAAGCCACAAACACCGGTGAGATTAAAGCCACCCACTGCCATCCACGCAGCACCGGCAAAGCGATGACCGCCACCCCGATCCAGAGTACAATTTCCCCAAAATAGTTCGGATGACGGGAGCAGGCCCATAACCCAGATTGTATAAATTTACCCTTGTTATCGGGATCCGCCCGGAAGCGGCTTTTCTGGGCGTCGGCCAGGACTTCGATAGAAAACCCGAAGAGCCAGATCAAAAAGCCGATTAGAGCGAACCAACCCAGCTCCTTCCGGGTTGATGTGGTCAGGGCCACCAGCGCAGCTGCCAGCGTGAAAGTAACCCATAAGCCCTGCAGCGTCCAGGTGTTGAGGAAGCGGGGCAATGAAGGTTTGATGTCATCAAAACGGGCATCTCCGCCCTCTTTCAGGACGCGGGTGAAGAGAAAGGTTCCCAGACGCGCTGCCCAGATGAGGACCAGCGCCATCAACAGCACGGATCGGTCGTCCACCACCGGACTGAGCAGCACCACCAGGGTGGTGATGGTGATATAGGTCACACTGCCGGTGAGGTCAAAAAACTTTTCCGTCTGCAGGATATAGGCCGGGACAAACACCAGCCACTGTACCAGGTACGCCATCACCACTGCCAGGGCAAAGAGGGGAATGCCCCATACTGCGGCACCTCCCTGGCTGCCGGCGAAGGCAATCCCCCCACCCACCAGGATGACCAGGGGTAAGGCGATCAGTGCATTACGATCCGCTTTTTTCATATCCTCCTCCATACTCTCTTGTCTATTCTCAGCGTTAAACGCTGCCCCGGATCAACCTCGTTTAGGATACCAAGAAGCTGACCCGATTTTATGCTGACCGGTTCAAATATAGAAATCCAGCATTTAAATAGGTCGCAAAACATACCCAGATCAGATACGGCCAGAGCAGGAGGGATGAAACTCTGCTGATTTCCCAAAACCTGGATACCAGGAAAATCAAGGTCGCATCAAGGATCAAGATATCCAGCAGCGCCCACCCCGGTGCTTCGAGGCCAAAGAACAGTCCCGTCCAGGCGATATTGGAAAGCAGGTGCAGGCCCAGAATGAGATACAAGAACACGCCGGCACCACCCCGGTCATTTTTCACAAACAAGACGAGGGACAGAGCAATCATCACATACAACACCGTCCACACCGGACCAAAGACCCACGAGGGAGGGGTGAGGGGCGGCTTTTGCAGCGTCTGGTACCAATCGTTCACCATACGATCCTTCCCATCATACATAAGAGTTGAACCACCATTGTCTGAATCAGATTATAGCCAAGAATAGGCCCTGGTGCTGACCGAGTCAGCACAGAACCCCTGCCGACCCGCAATTATCCTTCCGGGCCTAAATACGCTTCAAACCAATCGCCGGTTTCCTGAATCATGGACCTCGCCAGTTGGTGACCCACCTCGTCATGAATACTTAACCGTATGCGCCGCAGATCAGCCTGGTAAAGGTGGCGCATTTCTCGGTAGAAATCGACCATATATTTTTTGGGCGAATCGAGGTCAAGGTCGCCGCACATAATTAACAACGGGCGGGGTGGAAAGGAACTCATCATCCGGACAGGATCATGTTTTCTCATAAATTTCCGCCGGACCTCAGTCTCATCACTGGCCCGCGACATGGCCTCTTCCCACTTTTGATAAGTGGAAGCCTCCAGCACAACATCATTCCACCGTTCTTCAAAGGCGGGGATGCCTGCTATGGAAACGCCGGCTTTGATCCGGGGATTGACAGCCAGGTTATAAAAAACAGCGTACCCGCCCATGGAAAAGCCCGCCACACCCACTGCTTCCCCATTCACGCGTTGATCATTTTCATAATGGGTGATGAGATCTTCTACATCCTGATTGGTACGCACAATAATTTCATGCATCAAATAAAAAGTGTCCAGGCCGGTTTGTACCGGGTAAATGTTCTCACCATGTCCGCTCCTCACCTTTTCTAGAAGGGTGTCATAACGCTCCCCGTGCTTCACGGCATCAAAAGACACAAAGAACAAACCCCGCCGGGCCATTTCAATCCCGAAAAACAAACCCTGGTCCTTATTTGCCCCGTATCCGTGAATGTACAACACAAGAGGAGCTCCCTCACACCCCTCCTGATGAATGCTCAGAATGGGAATATCATTCACTGATGATGTATCTACAATAATCGATGTCACAGGTGGTCACCCTTTTCAAACACAGGTCGTTAGGTTATCAACAATTGATTTTTCCTCTGGCCTTCTGCCAGATAATCAACCCTCCTCCCACAGCGAGGAGCCCAAAACTCCCCCCAATCATAACCCACTTTACGGGGGTAAAAAAGGAAGCCAACCAGGCTATCGCATCCATGCGCATCGGAAAACGCCACATCACAACAGCGGCAGCCAGATTTTCCAAATAATCGAATAATCCACCCAGCAGGGGAATCAGATTCAAGGGCCGGGTCCAAACTCCAGAAGGAAAAGTGCGCCGCAAAATCCAGCTGATGGAGGTACTTAAAAACAGCATATATACCGCAGGCCAAATCAAATCGAAGGTAAAGCGCTCCCGGATATAGTCCGCCCGGCCCTGCGGGCCGTAGTCCTCAGCCATGTGATAAAGATCCTCCGCTGTATAGAACAAGGAGCCGTCCGGAGAATCCATTCCAGCCCGCTCCTGCTCGATGCCCTGCGCCTGCCGGGGCAGAACCCATACCACAAAAAACACAAACAGCCCTAATCCGCCCAGCATGACCGCCATGGTGGACTTATCATGGATCCACGTCGATATCTTACGGAACATATTTCACCTTTCCACTCCATAACAAGGATGTTCCAGGACTCTGGCTCTGCCCAATCAGTGGGGGTTCTCCAGAAGTTCTTGAATGGAATCCTGCAGGACGGAAGCCGACACCCGCAGCGCCTGCTGCTCCTGCAGCGAAAGATTGGCCTCAATCACATTGTCCACCCCATGCTGCGCCACCACGCTCGGCACGCCCAGGCTGACACCCTTCAACCCGTATTCTCCCTGCAGAGGTACTGATACCGTCAGCACACTTCGTTCGTTGCGCAGGATAGCGCTTACCACCCGAATCAGTGCCAGACCGACCGCATAGTTCGTTGCTCCTTTATATTGAATGATATGGTAAGCAGAGTTTTTGACATCCTCCTCTATCTCGCGTTTCGTGCTCTCCCAGCCTTCACATCCCCCGCAGTGCTGGCAGTATTCGTTGATGGGCACCCCGGCGAAGTGGCTCATGGACCAGGCCGCGACCTGACTGTCGCCGTGTTCCCCCAGCACATAGGCATGAACGTTTTGCACATCGACGCCGCACTGCTGGCTGAGCAGATACCGGAAGCGGGCGCTGTCCAGAACCGTTCCGGACCCGATGACCCGCCCCCTTTCCCAGGGTGTTTGTTTGTGCGCCAGATAGGTCAATACATCGACCGGATTAGTGACCAGCAATACCACCGCCTGGGAATCCTGGGCCACAATGTCATCCATGATGTCCTGGATGATGGAAGCATTTCTTCGCAGCAAATCCAACCGGGACTCACTGCTTTTTTGTTTTGCCCCTGCCGTGACCACGATCACATGGGCGTCCCGGTAATCCGCTTCGGTTCCCACCGAAATTTCCACATTAGGGTAATAGAATAGGCCGTGGGACAGATCCAGCACCTGCCCTTTGACCAGATCCTGGTTAAGATCCACCAGCGCAATTTCATCTGCCACCCCGCGCTGCGCCAGGGCATAGGCAAAGGTGGAACCGACATCTCCTGCCCCGACAATGACCACTTTCCTCGGATTCCATGAATCTTGCCGCATCACAACCTCACAAATTAATCCACGTCACATCAATTAAAGCACACTGCATAAGAACAAGGATCAGACCAATACTCCCGGATTCAGCACTGATCCCAGAGCCATCAACCCATTCCTCCCTGAACACGGTATCCCGGCGTGGAGCGACCAGATGACCATGCCTCCCACATGATCGCCAGGAATGAACTCCTGCATTTCCCTTCGGTGCTCTTTCCAAAAAACTCTCAACACCAGGGAATAAACTTTCCTCATCCATCCGATATGTGTTTTCGTACCCAATCAAAGACCATATAGAGGATGAAGGCATCGACAAGCACAGCAGCAGCCCCGAATACAATCCTCGATCCGCCGCTGCCCCCTTCAGTGCTGTAAGCAATGGGGCCAAAGGAAAGGGAGGAGGAGGTGCTGTAAACGACATCCGGTGCAAAGGCCGACCAGTTGCACACCACCGCCACTGATCCCATCACCGCCAGAAACAGGACACTCCGCAGCCAGGCCGGGCTGTCAACAGCCACGAACAGCAGGGTCAACCCCCCAAAAACCAAACCGCCGCCCAAAGCAAGGATCACCAGCGGCGAGACGAGAAATTGCCCATCACCTGTGGGGATAAACCCTAAGAACGCGCCCAGAATAGTGATGCCCATCAGGGCCATGACCCCCCCAAACATCACAGGGATCCACTCTGGTGTGTCATCCATACATGCCTCGCTTTATTCATCCCGATCAGAGTCAACCCTGACGGATTGACCTTCCTCATTTTATCTTATCCCACTCATCACAAAATGCAAAGAATTTAATTTCCTCATAATGAAGTAGAACCGGGACAGTGGATCCAGTCTGGACGGAATTCCCATAGGCGTCGATAAACACGCTCATCCCAGAATTGCATACCATAACACACCTGAAAACAGGATTCCGGCTGCAGCAAAGAAACCGGCAAAGATTGCTCGTCCCCATGAGCGGGGTTGATAGCCCTCCACAGCCGCCAACGCCACCGCGAACATGCTCCCGCCGTAGGTGAGGATAATCCACAGCGGCGTGTTGGACAGCATGGGGCCGCCCGTAGTGTAATGCCAGGCCTGGGCCGGGGCTGCAAATTCTTCATACCAGGGCGGGAGGATCATTCCCAGCACAGCCACCAGGGAGGCCGCCTGCCACGGCCGCCACAAATCCCGCAGGCGCAGGGCCAGGTAACCGAACTGGACCACCGTCAACCACCACCCCAGAGGCATATAGGAAGGGGACGCCAACAGCTTAAAACCGAAATAATCCGTATAAACCAGGGACTCAAAATGGACGACATGGACCCAATCCGCCCACAGTTCTAAAATCCCCGCTGTCATTCCAAAAAGGAGCAGCCACCCCAGGCGGCGGCTCTCTGTCAGGCGCCAGGTAATCACCAGAAAAATCAATACCACCAGGGCTGTGACCCCAAAGGCATGGGGCTCGCCCCGGCCAGCACCCAGCATGATCCCGCCCAGGGTCAATATCAGGGACACACCCAGCAGCCCATCCACCCGGGTCATTTCGTCCAGCATGAGAAATCGTTTATGCACGTTCGCTTACCCCGGGCTTATCGTTTTCTCAATGCTGCTCAAGTTTCTGAATGACATAATCCGCCGCTCCTCCTGCACAGTCATCCCCAGCCGGCGCCTCACTGAGCCACAGGGCCAGCTGGCTGGGAGCCACAAATGGACCGACACGACCCAGCACAAATGCCGCGTACCATCCGGCCCAGTCATCATCGCGCTCACCATCTAGATATTCGCGTTCATACTCATGATGGGCTTTTGCCGCTCCGGAAAGGGCAGCTTGAATTACCTCTTTTTCAGGGCTTCCAACCATCATACCAGCTCCTTATCTTCGTGGACCCGACAGCCACCAACTTTTGCCACAATTTCGATCATGAAACCTGATCCCAGCTTTTCCCGGTCAGTTTTCCCCCGCGGCATTCATCTCCTCCAATCACCTTACACCCCCCGGGCAGCGTACATCATCAACAGGAAAATCACCACCATGACAGCCAGGCCAGCCCGGGGGACAGATTTCAGCACCTTCATCATGCGCTCCACCTCCTCTTCCTGTGTGCCCTCCTCCAATGAAGATGCGACAGGTTCCAGCTTCCTTTCCACAAGGAAGTGGAAAGCGGTCAAGCTCAACCCCAGCAGTCCGCCGATTAAGATCGCTATTCCCCACCGGCTGGTAAGAAAGATGGAGAGATCACGCCAGCCCGAGATCAAATAGGTCATGGTCAATCCGGAAAAAATGGAGACAAGCGACAGGGCGGAGGCCAAGCGGAACAAACGGGGGAAGACTTCGCTGATATAACGGGACTTCTCCTTGGCGTCCATGGATTTTAATGACGGCACGAGGACAAAATTGATCGTCACCACCTCGCCCAGCCAGGCTGCTCCCGAGAGGATGTGCAACCAGCGAAAGATATTAACTATGTTCATAACTGATTCCTATACCAATAAAAATTTGCCACGCAGTTGTTAATCTTACCATCTCCCCGAGTATCGTGTCCTACATAAAACATCACAGAAAACATGTCCTGCTGGCAAAATCCCACCAGGAAAACAAAGCAGCCCGGGGCCCGGCTCGCGGTATTCTGTCACGGTTCATGCTGACACGAGAGGCTCCCTCAAATAACAGGGATGAAACGAAAGTCCACTCCAGGGATTGGCGAATCAACCAGGAAAATCTTCCTGGAAGAAGTCCAGAATGGCGGCGTTCACTTTGTCGGGATATTCGAGGTGAACCCAGTGTGTGGCCTCTTCCAGCATGGCCAGACGCCCATCCTGACAGAGATCGATGCTGGGTTGTGCCATGGCACAATCCAAAAACCTGTCGCGGACACCCCATATCAGCAGGGTGGGCACGCTGATGCTGGGAGACCTGGTGGATAAAGATCGGAACCTCACAGCGGCCCGGTACCAGTGGATCATAGACCGCATGGCGCGCGGACGGGACCAGGCCTGGCGGTAGCGGTCCAGATCCTGATCCGAAAAAGTCCCGGGGCGGCTGCTGGTACGTAGCGCCCGGGCAGCTGCCCGTCCATTATGAAACAAGACCAGCCTTTCTGGCAGCCAGGGAATTTGAAAGAAAAAGATATACCAACTCTTTATCAGCTGGCGCGGGCTGCGCCGCAGATGGCGGCTCATGATGGATCCATGGGGGACATTGATAGGCACAAAGCGGGCGATCCGCTCCGGGTAGTGCTCGGCCAACCACCATCCCGCGGCAGCGCCCCAGTCGTGCCCCACCAGGTAGGCTTTTTCCACCCCGGCAGCTTCTACCAGACCCAGGATATCCGCCCCCAGCTCCTGTATACGGTATGATGCCACCCCTGCAGGTTTCTGGCTCCGATTGTACCCACGCTGGTCCGGCGCCCACACCCGGTAGCCCGCCTTTGCCAGGGCCGGGATCTGGCGGCGCCAGCCATACCAGAAATCAGGAAAGCCGTGCAGCAAAACTACCAGCGGCCCGGATTCCGGACCGTCCTGTACGACATGCAGGCTGATCCCATTTGTATCAACGCGCGTATATTCCATGTCCCGCACTCCATCATCCAGTCCCGGGGATCCGGTACTGGCACCCAGGGGCTTGATCCCTACACCGGCGCCGTGGCGAGTCAGTCATCCAATTCTTTATACATGACATGGGCATCCACGTAACCCAGGCGCTGGTGGTGAAAAGCGTTGGGCAGAGTGCCGATGATCTGGAAGCCGTGCTTCTGCCACACATGCACCGCGTTTTCGTTGCTGGCCACCACCAGGTTGTACTGCATGGCCCGGAAATCCAGTGACAACGCTTCCTCCTGGGAATGTTCACACATCCGGGAACCGACCCCCTGACCCCGGGCTTCCTGGGCCACAATATATCCGCAGTTGCAAACGTGGCTCCCCAGACCGGGCTGATTGGGTTTGATGTAGTAGGTGCCGACCAGGTTTTCCTCTTCATTCACTGCCACATAAGTCCGGGAAGGTTTTCCGACCCACTTCTCCCTGGCTTCTTGTTTCGTGATCCGGGGAGGATAGGGATACGTTTCCCCGGCCCGGAAGACGGGTTTCATGAAAGACCACATCTCATCCCAGTCCTGACTTTCAAATCTCCGTATGGTGAACATCCTGTTGTACTCCTTCACAATACATATCCATACACTTGGGCTTTGATCAATCCTCACGAAAATTAAACACCGCCAGTCCCGGGCTGCTGCCCTGGATCCTCTCCAGAGCCTGCTCATCTTCCGTCAGATATGCTGTAAAAAAATCAGCACTGTAAGAGGTAATCAGTTTTGCCATGGAATCCGTCGAGGCGCATGTCATGGGAGAAAGATCCCCGGGACAGACCCCATTTCCAAAACTGCCATGAACCGCATCCTCAATCATTAAAAAATATCCGGGGCCCTTAGAATCATCATAAACTATTCGCCGCGGTACCTGATGTAAATCCTCGCTGTCCCCCTCATCCCCCTGCATGACCATGACCGGAATCTCAATTTCCCCCAGGCGGCCCTGAAAGGGAAACACAGCACCGGACAGGACAACTGCAGCCCGGATGCGTTTGTCTTCATAATCTGAAACTGGGTGGGGGCCGATCAAGCCCAGGATAGTCTCGCCACCCAGGGAATGCCCCACCACCCCGATCCTTGATTCATCCATCATATGATATAAGATAAAGCCCCGGTCAGCATTCCAGGCCAGAAGCTCATCCAGGACGGCAGAGGCACCCGGGACGCGGAAATTGTCTTCCAGGATCGCCAGCTGCTCCTCTTTTCCAGCCTGCCGGATATCCCGCAGACCACCCAGCACTTTCCAGCGCGGATCAAGCTCATCCCATTCCCCGCACATACGGGGCTCATCGGGAAAGTCCGGTGCTGCGACGATAAACCCCTGGTGTGCCAGGTATTCGGTCAAGAACAGAGATTGAGTCCCGCACGTGAAGCCGCCGTGGAAAAAGAGCAGCAGCGGATATGGGCCTTGTTCCCGATCCACCGGCGCTTCCAGTGCCAGCATTGCCTCAATGGACTGCAGCCGCAGGTCCTCGCCGATGATGTCATATTCATAGCCGACGGGCTCTGCCGACGTCGGGTACCAGATATGAAGGGGTAATACGGCACTGTTGCCTGCCGCATCTGTCATACTCACAGTGCGGGTAAGGTAACCGATGGCATCGAAATGGACCGGGTCCTCAGATAATGGATCGGCAACAGGAGGTGATTCCGCAGGGACTCCGGACCTGATCAGCGCCGGAGTTTCCGCCACCTCAGAATCACGGCAGCTGAGAATTATCAGGGTCAGGAAGACGGCGATGAAAATTAATATCCACGATCTAGGGGGGCTATTGGACATATCAACTTCCTTGCCGGGATACTCCCATCGTAAGCCACCTTGGCGATCAGCCACAAGCCCTCGCCGATCAACCCACCTTACGCCGAAGATCCAGGATCAACCACACCAGCCCGGTGCTGGCCAGCAAGTAGGGACCGAAGGGCGGATCCAGGGCACCCAGATTGAATGCTGCATCCAGGGCACCCAGGAGGCTCCCTATCATGACCAATCCCGCAGCAGGACGGGACAATCGAGCGCTGCGCCAGGTCATGCCCCCGAAGAGAAAAATTCCGGCAGCCAGGAGAAGGCGGGAGATCAGGGATGCCGAATGAAACTGCCACACATCCACCATGGTAATCATAAATTCAGGATCATAAGTCACCACAGCAGGCAGGATCACGCTCCCACTCCAGGCGAAACCGAAAAAGGAAACCAGGCCCAGCAAGGCGATCGCAAATATCAACACCCCCCACCCTCCTGCCTGGTCTGCCTGGTAGGCATAAAGGCCGATAATGCCCAATAGGAGCAAAAAGCTCGCCAGCATCCCCAATCCGTATAGCCCGGCCCAGACACCGGGAGCTTCCACGAAACGAGTTGTGGTTAACCCGATCCCCATTTCATGCCCGGCAAACAGCACGGCGCCCACGATGCCTGCAGTACTGAGCCAGGTCATACGCTGTGATCGTTTCATCTGTGTTCTCCCGAACAAGTTTGTTGACTGGATTCCGTGTGCCGGCATCCAGGGCGGCATTCAACGTTCCAACAGGGATGACGATCGGCTGCCACTGACAGGCCTACAATCCGCGCCTTGAAACACACCCGGAATGGAACAAACAAGGTGCTGGGGAACTTCCATGTGGAGAAATCCCAGCACCTGTGTTTTTCCAGAACCTGACCGTTCGCTTTCCAAACAAAGACCCCATTACGCCAGGATCAGGATGTGCCGATAATGAGCATATCCCCTGAAACAATCCTAGCAGTCCATCGGAATGTCAGCTTCGTGGCACACGCCGTCTAACAGACTCCAATACGCTGACAGGGCATCATCGGCCGCATCCATAATCTCGTCTTCTGTCGCCCCGGCTTTCAGGCAGCGTTCAATCGCTCGCCGTTCACCAGCCCGGTGCTCCAGGTCGGCCTCGGCGTGGACTTCAAAATACGCCAGCGTGTGGGGATCATCTACACCATAAAAAGTCTGCAGACCCTCCGCCTTCTGGCGGGACACCTCGGGCTGCTGGGACTCATAGGCATACAGCGCGGTGACAGCGCTGGCCGTGCCATTACTGGTCAAACGGTCAAAGGTTGACACCACGTCTTGAGACACTTCATGCGCAGGTGCATCAGCGACCTCTTCTCTCTCCACATCAAACCCGGCCGCAAAGTCCAGCCATAATTCAGGATGGGGTTTGGGGTCCGTCAGCTCATCCTGCAGGTTATCTTCCAGTTCTTCCCGGATGGATGTGTCATCCGTACCGGCAATGGCCGATTCGAGATAGTGGGGAAAGGCCTTCACATGAGGATAGTACATTCTGGCATAGGTTGCCAGTTGATCACGGCTCAGCTCCCCCTTCTGCCAGGCAACATAAAATGGATGCTCCAGAATGGAGCGGGATTGAATCAGGTCGTCCAGACGACCCAGGATAGCTTGTGTTTGCATCAAAAACTCCTTTGGCACGGGAATAACCCGCACTCGATCTAAAACCGATAACAAAGGACCAGCCCCTTCCCGGCGCCCCGGGTGGAAACCAGTACCCGTGGTTGAGCTCAACGAGAAGTGCGGATCCGATCCATGTTTTGGATCCCCTGCTGGAAGTATAGTATGGCTTCTAGATCCCTTTATTAAGTAGAAGATTAATACAGAACGAGTGGGTGGGATAAGCCAGGACTGATGCATCTCAAACCGGAAAGGGTAATCTTGCTAGTGACCGGCAATCAACGACCACTCCCGGCAAATCCCGTTTCTTCTGACGTGGAACTGACACGTCATCCGACAGCAGCCAGTCGATCAGGGCATCTCTTTCCATCATGCAATGATTCCTTCCGGCCGCAATTTCAGAGCTCCGCTCCGTAATCAAGCATCATAAGAGGACCAATCCCAGAACCAGTAGGCCAGCCCCTTCCACTGACCCCATTTTTCGAAGGCATGCAATACTTCCCTTTTACCCACCGGCTCTCCCTCATACCACTCCTCCGAGACCATCCTGCGGGCCCAGGAATCTACCGGTATATAATCATAATGTTCCAGGATCATGAGCAGGTTGGCAGCCGCGTAATCCCCGATGCCGGTAATGGTAAGCAGCTTTTTGCGGAGCACGTCCGTGGGCAGATCACTGGTTTTTAGCGCCTCCAGGTCCAGCTCTCCAGCGTTGACCACGGCGGCCAGCTTCTGCACGTAGGGCGCCCGGTATCCCAGACCTGCAGCCCGCAGTTCATCCTCGCTGGCAGCCGACAGCCGGCCGGGCCCGGGGAAAGCATGCCGGGCAGGATCACCCGGCCACGGAACGCCAAACTCACCTACGATGCTGGCTGCCATACGCACCGTACCGCTCCAGGCGGTGTTGGTGGTTAGAATGGTCTTTACCGCGTCTTCGAACAGAGTAGGAGAACGCAGGATGCGGCCCCTGGCCCTCTCCACGACATGAGCCAACTTGGGTTCCTCCCCGGCCAGGTCATAAAAATCAGACAGATCCTGCTCCAGGCCCAGCATCCAGGCTACCCTGTCCTCGATCTCAGCCTGCTCGTAGGGATCCACATCAGGGTCAACGTTCACCTCTACTGCCTGGCCCTGTTGGCGGATGACCAGTCTCACCACTTTGCCCGACGCCAAACGGTCGATATACTGCAGCTCCCTTTTCTCCTCGTCCGCCTGGAAGGGCGCCAGTCCCGCCCAGCCGTGGGAGCGGATCACGGCTGATAGGGAAAAAGATCCAGGAGTTTCTATCATCAATGCCATGTGTTCATCCTCTTACGCTGGGCTCACGCCCAGATACCCCGCTTCCAGATCTCTCGAATAACTGTCCTTGAGATGTTCGGTTTACACGACCAACCTTTGCATCTCATTCCAGCCCAGCCAGACCAAGTCCTCCGCCATTCCTTTTTACGGTTCCGTGAAGCTCTCTTCTGTGGGCTCCGTGACCTCATAATCGCGCTCCCAGCCTTCATGCTGGAGAGTCATCGACTCCAAAGCCACCAGGCTGTCGTTGGCTTCCAAATCGCTGAGGGCGGTATATGAGGAAGGCCAGCAGCGGTAGACCATGAAGGCCATCACCAGCTGTCCAGCTTCATTGTAAAGCTCGATGATGATATCTTTCCGAAAATCCTTTAGAGACACCTCTGATCCAAACCCGGCCCCGAAATTCCACACTTTGTTAGCCCACTGCTCGAGGGCGGTGTCGTGGGATCGGCCCCGCTCCAGCACGATGGGTTCATACTTCGTCTGGCCCGGGGAGCGGCGCACCATACTGGGATCTCCCCCTTCCCGGTGCTCGACCACTTCCGTCGTCCTCCTCAGGCCGCTGACTTTAGAAACCCCTTCGATATATTGGTTATCCCATTTCACCCGGAATTTGAACCCTTTATAGGGGTCAAAACGGTGGGGATTGACGGTAAACTGGGGCATATCACTTCCTCCTTGGCTGGAAAACCGATATCCTCTACCCACCGGTTCTCCAGAATAAATTAATCCTCCGCTTCCATGATCAACGCCGGTGGATGGCAGCCGCAGCCAGTAAGTGCACCTGGATATTCTGGCACTACCCCGCGCTTCCTAACAACTGGCGGCGCATCAAGCTGGGCGGCAGCGAGCCGCACTTCATAATCGCATCGTGGATATCACGCATGGACGCGTCCGGCTGCTCCTCCCGGTACTCTTCGACCAATTCCCGAATAGCCAGTTTCCCCATCATGTAGGACTGGGGCTGGGTGGGTGAACTGGTATAGCGCCGTACTTCGGCCCGGGCATCATCGGGCTCCAGACGGCACTCATCAACCAAAAAATCCACCGCTTCTTCCACAGATGTCCCTTTGGTGTGCAGCGAGACATCCAGGATGATGCGGGCAGAACGCCATAACTGGTCGGAAAGGCGGCCCAACCGCTGCACAGGCTCATCAATATAACCCAGCTCCTCCATCAACTCCTCGCAGTAAAAGGCCCAGCCTTCAATAAATAGGGTGGACAGGAAAGCACCCATGCGCCGCACCACCTTGTCCTGGCGATTGGACCATACCAGCTGCAAGTGGTGCCCCGGATAGGCTTCATGCAAAGCTGTGATGGGAAATTTGGCCCGGTAATGGCCCCGTAATTTTTGCTCCTGCTCTTCCTCACTGCTCCCAGGATTGACAGGGGTCACCAGGAAGATCCCTTCTTGCTCTTCTTCCAGGATTCCCGGCGGCATATAGGCCGCAAAGGGAATGATGGGGCGCAGGTAGGGCGGTGTCTCAATAATGCGCAGCGTCTCATCCTCGGGTATGGTAACGATCTCATGCTCTACCACATAATCCCGGGCCGCTTCCATTGCCTCCTGGTAAGCATCCAGAAGCCCCTCGGCGCTGGGATGATCGGCCTTGGCTTCCTCCATAATCTCATTCACGCTCTTTTCCGGGTTGATGCTCTGGACCAGTTCTTCCATCTCAGCCTTGGTTCGATGAAATTGTTCCCAGCCGATCTCTAACAGTTCCTCGGCATCATACTCAACAACGTGCTCTTCGCGCAGGAGTTCGTTGAATAATTCCTCCCCGGCTGCAAAATCTCCTTCGGCCCGGGGCAGAACCTCCACCTCCAGGAACGCCGTGTAATCTTCTACGGCCTTTACTGCTTCCTGCCCCGCTTCCACAAGCTCGTCTTTGATCTCAGGGGCTGCCCCTTCAGCCAGGGATGGCAGCAGCCCGGTCAAAAGCGCCGGGGCCTGGCGGGCCTGATCCACTGCCACCTTGACCCAGACAGGAGGCACATCCTGCGGATCGAGGTTGGATTTTCCTTCTTCCAGCACGCGGGGGATCTCGCGCACCCGTCCCAGGGCTGACTGCAGTCTTTCCGCCAGAGGGGCAAATTCCCGCAGGATCAGCATGAAAACACCGCCCATCACCTCACTCACATAACTGCCTGGATTTCGCCGGTACCCCTCAACCTTTTCATACTGCCTCTTTAATGAATGCAAAATGCGGACCATTAATTCATGGTCAATCTTCCCTTCCAGGGAAAACCCGTCGGTGTCCAGACTTTCAAACTGGTCAATTGCCTCCAGGATCTCAGCCTGCTGCTGTTCCAGCACCTCCGGGGTGTGGTCCGCTAATCGATCATCCCAGCGGTGTTCACCCAGCTGCGTGGCCGCCACCGGGTTTAGCTCCAGCAGCCGCTCCAGCCATTCCTCTGTCCGGGCGTAAAATTCAGATTCAATCGCCATATCCATCCTCCATCATCTTTATCCGTTATCAATAAGCCAGGGTCGTGTCCATTGTAATTTATGAAAACAGAATCAGCAGACACATAAATCATTGGGGCTGAGTGGCATGCCCCGTTTCAAAGTTCCACCAGTGAGGAACAGGGTCCGTTGACAATTCGTGTGCGATTTCTACGGGTCAGACGGGTCCTTGACCATGTGCGCTGGCATTTGCACCGCCACCACCCTGCCTCGCGCGCACACCTCCCCTTCCGCAGACACTGTTTCCCTGACAATCACCTTGCGATCCGTAATCTCCTCCACCCATCCGCGCACTTCCAGCTCCACACCCAGCGGTGTGGGCTTCATGTAATCCACCTGCAGGGAAGCGGTCACATACCGCAGGAGCGGCTCACTTCCCATCTCCCGCCCTTCCTCCCGGTAGGCAGCGGCCGAAGCTGTGCCCGTGCCGTGGCAGTCAATCAAGGAGGCGATCAGCCCTCCGTATACATAACCGGGAATGGCGATATGGTACGGCTCCGGCTCAAACCGGGCCACTGTCTCATCACCCTCCCAGTAACTTTTGAGTTGATGGCCATGCTTATTGTTCCGCCCGCATCCGTAGCAGTGGGCCAGTTGATCCGGATAAAAATCCTGGAATGCTTTGTGTGGCATGGGTCACATCTCCCTAATTCCTCAATAGGTCAGTGAGTAAGGTCGTTATCCTGAGAAAATGATTGGTCTCATTATAAACGACCACTTACGGAACAAGGTAACAGTCGATTGGAAATATATCCTAATAAATTTGAAGGTCGGTTTGGATGGGATTGGGGTAAGATAATGATGCAAACCACGGGCACTGGATCATTCTAAATCAAGGATTAGACTATGAAGGACCGCATCCGGGAACAGGTCAGAGACATTTTTTCACACATTTCCCCACTGGATCACCACGCCGTCGCGCAAGCACTGCAGGAAATATGGCTGGAATATGACCCGAAAAGCCTCGCTGGCATCAAAGAAGAGGATCGAAAAAAACATAAGATGACCGGCGCGCCGGTCAAGGTGCTGCGGTCCATCGGGGAAGAAACGGGAAAGATCCTGCGTCCGGATGTGGAAGCATCCCTGCCCCTGACTTCCTTGATGTGGGATGAATACGGCCGCGAGGGACGGATTGTGTCCTCTGTGGCCCTGGGGGAACTGGAAATGCAGCACCCCGACCGGGTCATCCCCGAAATCAAACTCCTATGCCGCTCCTGCATCACCTGGGAGGACTGCGACCAGCTGGCCATGCGCGCTCTGGAACCGGCTGTGCGCAGAAATCCCGAACGGTGGCTGCCCGACCTGAAAGCCTGGCTGATGGATGAAAACAAATGGGTCCAGCGCGCCGGGGTCACGGTGGTGGGAAGGCTGCCCATGAAACACCCATCCTACACCGATCGCTGCCTGAAAATGATCCATCCCCTGCTCACAGTGGAAGATCATGATGTGCGCCGGGCCGTGAGTTTTGCCATCCGCGCCAGTGCCAGAGGGGAGATCCCCCCCGTGCGCGAATATTTAGCTCACAATGTCCCACCGCAGGATCCAGCCGCCACCTGGGTGTTGTGCGACGCCGTGCGCAGCATGACCAAACAGTTTTTACTGCACTTTAAACCCCTCCTGCCCCAATATCAATCCTGGGCAGAAAACCCCCGTGTGACATCCCAGGACCAGCGCTCCATTCAAAGCGCCATCAGGACTTTAAAGTCCATCTAAGAACATCAGCATAGAGCTCAATCACTCAGTTCAGACATTTGACTACAGGGAAAAAGGGTCCGTTAAACCGCAACTGACCATCCAGCCCGGGGGCTGACCTTTGTGTTTGATGCCAATATCGTGGGCTACGGCAAGGTGTTAATCGCCCTGCCCTGAAACCACCCCGGCACCACTCCATGATAGAACTTACTTTTCAAAAGGCTGTCCAAAACGCTGATCATGGACCACAGCGGTGAATGGCTTACGGTCTTTTTTCCCTTTGCCAGCCGCACGGTCGCTGTATCCGAAGGCAATCACGGCCAGCAGTTCCAGCTCTTCAGGAATGCCCAGATACTCCTCAATGTCCTGCAAACCAAAAAATCCCACCCAGTTGGAGTGAATGCCGTCCTCCCAGGCGGTGAGGATCATGGACTGGATAGCCCGGCTGGCATCGGACACGGCATATTTCGTGTCTTCGATAGCAACCGCCACTGCCAACCCAGCCTGGGCCAGATAGGGACCGGTGTCCGCCATTTGGCCCAGCTTCAGGAGATCGTCCCGTCCCTCCACAGCGATAAAATGCCACGGCTGGCGGTTCATGCTGCTCCCGGTCAACCAGGCCGCTTCCAGTATCTTCCGTACGCTTTCCCCGGGCAGGGGCTCGGGTTTGTAAGAGCGCGTCGCCAGCACCGTTCGTACAGCTTCAAAAACATCCATCAGTAAACCTCCACAAATCTCTTTGCATCAATCTTGTCTACACCCATCTTACCAGGAGAACCCTGCCCCTCCGGCACATACTCAGAGCCCACACCTTCAGCACATTGAAGGGGAGGCTGACGATCGACATCTGTGATGGATGATAATGAGAATCGGGATAAATCAGTGAGATATTGAATCCTCACTCTACTTTGCGACCAGCTGCAGGGCCTGATCTACGGCAAAGGGAGTCACTTCGTGACCCGCACCTTCAATGATGCGGTAGGTGACATTGAAACCCCGCTTGATGAGGCGTTCCACCGAATCCGGGATGACAAACCCCTGCAGGCCGTCATTCGCGCCCCAGGTAAAGACATACGGCATCGTATTCGAGGGAGGATCACGGGCATCAAGCTCCGGAGCTCCTGCAGAGACCACGCCAGAAACCCATTCCGGATGGTAGACTGAAAAGCGGTAGGCAAAGGTCCCACCCTGGGAATAGCCCAGCAGGACGATCCTATCCCGATCTGCCGGATACCGCTCATTTACATCTTCCAGGATGCGGACCATGGGATCCAATGGACCGGACCCGGGATTGGGCGCGTAATTCCCAAAGGAGGGCGCGACATATACGATGCCCTGATTGGTAAATTGGTGGGCGATGGACAGCATATCCCTTCCATCCCCCCCGTAGCCGTGCAATCCCACCACCACCGGCCAACCCTGGTCCGGTTTCCTTCCCCGGGGAGGAACGAGGTAATACACCAGGCCGCCCACGTTCTTTCGATAGCGGCCTGGATAGTTCACAGTAAACCAGGTTTGATACCGGCTTAGTGCGTCTGTGCGGATGAAATTGAAGGTCAAAACGATCAATGCCAGGATGGCAATCATCAACAGGATCAGTGCGACGGGCACATTAATCGTACTTGATTCTCCTTCCCCCTGAGCCTCAGAAATCAGCCTTTCCCGTCGCTCATCATCCAGCAGCGCCTCAACCGCTGCCTGAAGCGGTAGGTCCGTGAGCTCTTTGGCCAGGTTTGCGGCCACGTCATCCCCGCGGCACAGATCAGGATTTAATGCCAGAGCTTTCGAGAACGTTTTAATCGCCTTTTCCGTATCATCATTGAGGTGCATGGAAAGAGCGCGTTCGAACTGGGCCCGGGCTGCTTCTTGATCCTCCCGGGAACCTTCTCTGGCAGGTATTTCTTCCCCCTCATCTCCCTCTTCAACGAATTCCTCTGTCGGAACCGGTGTTTGGGTTTTTCTAGATTTCGATAAATTCTGCAGTGTTTTATCGCCCTTGATCTTCTGCCATAAGTGTTGGCCTGCTGTACGGGCCAGGTTCCGGAGGGCAGGATCAGGGTCATTCTCATAGGCCCATTTCAACAGCTCCAGGGCACGCCTTTCTCCCGATTCAGCCAGGGCAATGATGGTTAGTCGGCGCACCTCAGGATCTGGACTCCGGATGCCCTTGCGCCATTGCTGGTCCATATCTTCCTTCCTGAAATCAACTTCTTCTGGTCATATTGAGCAGGAATTCCCTCTCGTTCCACGCGACATCAAACCACTGCCGTCAGATTCAAATGCAGAACAATTGAATTAATTCCAGTTCTAATGATAACGAAAGTGGATTAAAATAGCCATTCTCACCATACGATCTCTGCCAGCACAGGCAGGTGGTCCGATCCCCCCTCTCTGCCTACCCAGGTGCGGCGAGGACAAAAGTCTCCCGACACGAAAATGTAGTCAATTCGCACAAAGGGCAGCCACCTTCCCCCGGACCAACGCCGTTCCGGATAGGTCGATCCAAAGCCCCATCCCACCGCGCGGTGGACATCGACCAAACCGGCACCGGTCAGGATGCGATGTCCCACGTTCTGGTCCGTAAAATTGAAATCCCCCATCACAATCGAAGCGCTACCTCCAGCCGCCAGATCAGCCAGGATTGACATTTCAACCCGGCTGTAGTCGAATCCTCCGGGCCCAAAGGAGACATGGGGATGGGCCACGAACACAACCAGAGGTGTCCCATCCACCGAAAGCTTCACTCGAAGATAAGGCCGATCGCTGTCAATTCGAAAAGACTTCCAGTCCTGTATGGAATGCTTGCTTAGCAGACCGATCCCGGAAAACCCTTCACTGCTAAACACCTGAAACGGGTAGAGATCGCTCAGTTCTTTTTTAAATTGATCGGCCTGGCCGGGAGGTAGCTCCTGGATGCCCACCACCTCCGCCCCTGATTCACGCACGACCCGCACAATGTCATCTGAAGCAGCCAGGCCATTGCTGATGTTGAACGTCATCACCCGCACCCCGGAGCTGTTCTGAGCCTGGCACGTCGGTTGACGGGTCACCCAGGGTAAAAAGAGTTCCCCGTACAGACCTACAAAAGCCATCCCGCTCACAGCCAGCATAGCCAAGGTGGTCCAGCGCTGCTTCCACACAGCGAGGGGAATAAGCAATACTGCACCAAGAAGCAGCCAGTGAGCCATGGTGCTCACAAATTCCACCACCCACAACCGCCCTCCGCTGAGAAGGCGGATACCCACATAGGCGATCAGAAAGGCCGCGTACAGATCGATCAGGATAAATAAGGGTTGCTGTTTCTTAGGCTGAAATGACATGAATTCCCCAGGGTAGGCTGCGCATATTCCCCCTCATCATAAACCCATCTCCCGTTGACCGGCTTACGGAACCGTAAAGAGGCAGATTAAACCCCGCCAGGAAAATTTGCTGCGTTCCACAAAACGCCGGCTCCTTTCCATGACCCGTTTCACCAGGCCCAGGGTGCGCTGACAGTCACCCTCATCCGGGGGCTGCTGCACCTGCCGGGCCGGATCCGGTCGGGTTTCTTAGGCCCGGTCAATCAGATCTGCCCAAACCGGGTCAAGGTTGGCTTTGGTCCTGGCTGCGCCCTTTCACTTAACTAGCTCTACTCTTCTGCACCTTCTTCCAGAAGGGTTTATCGAGAAAACTTTCCTCACCCAGGGCGCACAGTTCCTCGTACATGGGACGGGTGACGGTAAAGGCCAGAATGTGCGGGGGCAGATATTTTCGCATGGCGATGTCCGTGGCGCCGACGACAGCCCGGGGCTGGTCCAGATCCTCAATAGCTGCCGCAACCAATCCACAGCCGGAAGCGAATGGGGCCGTAACCGGGGCCGGAGATGTGGGACTGTGAAAATAGTGCGCCCCCGTCACAAGCAGACTCAACTGGTCGGGATTGATAAAGAACGTGACCGATTTGAGCTGATCGTGGGCTTCCTCCCGGAGAGGACCAAGGACAATGTGATCGTTTTCTGGATGATACGGTGTGCTGTGATCTATCCAATCTCCCATCAACTGCGGAGAAGCTTTCAGGCCCTCTTCACCGTACAAAAAGTCGATGTATTCCGCGCGATCCCGGGTCTGTACGCCGAGCAGATAGGTCCCCAGCCCACCGCAGCCATGGTTGTCCGGGGTGAGATGGAGGGATTTGCCTTCCCGCCAGCTGTTGAAGAACATAAACATGCAGGCCCACTTACCCGGAGCTGGCCTGACCAGCGGTGCAAACCGGGAAGGATCCGGAGTGTCGTACAACCCGATCAAAGGATAACCTATACCGGCTTTTTCCAGCAAATAGTCTGGTTGATGGGGCATATCTCTCTCCTGACCAGAACCTGAAACGGGGCGCAAACACACTATATAAAGGAATCTTACATCCTGTACGGGGATCGAGCCAGTGATATGTGTTCTGTTCCTGTTATTACAGATGTGAGGGGATGTATCTTATTTTGCCGGCAGAGAGGAAGCGAAGGTCACCCCCTGTTCCACCCAATGGCGCAGGGCTTCATCGCTCCGGTATCCGTCCGGCTTGACCACCACCCAGCCCGTCATGGGGCGGCCGGTCATGTCAAACTCCCGGGCATGCTTCGCTGTCAAGGCTTCCCGATATTTGCCCGGTCCCACCCGCACAATGAGGTCCTCGTTGTTCACTCCGCAGGCCATGTTGCCCTACAGCATAAACCCCACACCCTCCAAACATTTTCTTCTCTTCAAAACCAAGCAGCTGGCTGATCTCCTCCCGAACACGCTGAGCCAGCCCCTCATCATACGCCATCTCGACCTCCAGATCATCCCAGGAATGGTTTCTCCTCTCAGGATGGTACCTTGGGACCACACAATCAGTAACCGGAAAAATCAAGTCAGGAGAGGAAGGAGTACCGATCTCTGTCAGAGCCCGGAAAACATGGCTGATCAGGAAAGCAGAGAGACTTTATCTGAATAAAAAATCGGTATACGGAAATCGTCGACAAACACCAGGAAACCAGAAATTTTGCTACCCCGGTAATAAAGAAGGGACCCAGGATCAGACAGCGAAGAAGATCAGGACGCCTGTAATAGCAAAGGCTACACCGATGACAAGGACAATATACGTTGTTCCTTTGGCCCCGGGCTGCAGGACAGCTTCTTGAGGCTTTTCAGGGTCATAATACACCGCGACCTCAGAACCCTCAGGATATTGATCCCTCATTTTATAGGCCCAGCCTGGGCTACTGCTGGAGGTGCTCCCAAAAGAAATCTGGTCCCCCATGAAATCCATGCCATCAACTTGATACTGGTAGACGATATTAGGAATATACTTCGTTTTGTAGTGGATATCTCCATCACTGTCCCGCTCCCGCTCTTTTTCCACGTCAACGGTAGAGGATTCGATCTTCCCCTGCGCTGCTGGCCACCCGGCACTGGCCCGGGCTTTTCGGATCAGGCGATAGCCATAATAACCCACCCCAGACCAAGCAGAAAAAACACGGCAGCCGCTAGGTTTGTGGACATATTTCTCTCCCCGTTTTATAAGCGCACGGACTGACCAAAAATCTACGAGCCTTCTAAAGACCTCTCCGATCTCAATCAAACTATTTGATGGGCTCCGGACCGGATCTACCCCAGAATTATAGACAGGGTCGGGAACTGACCTCAAGGATGAGGTCAGTTATTCTCATGAAATGTTAATACGATTTCCCAACCGGGGCCTCCCCTGTTATGGCCATCGCTTCCTCCAACCACAATAGAATACTCCTGCTGCCGGAGGAATTCATTCTTTCAAACCATGGGTGTTTCTTGATCTCGTGCCACATCTGGAGGGGTATCTTCAAGTTGTAAATCCCACGAATTCCTACAAGCTATCCCGCCTCTCGCGCCGCTCCCATATAGCTGCAGCATGAATTCTGTATTGCCCGGATGTATCCCACCGCAGGCGCTTCCGAAATCGGATTTCAGGAACAATTTATTCCTCTGGCACACCCTTCAAATAACCCCCCAGTCAGCGGTGGGTTTCGTCCCGCTCCCGGAGGACCTGGTCCCGGAATAGATCCTGGCATATCCGGCGTTTTCGCATTACAGGCATCGATGCCGACGTATTGATCCGCATAACGCGGTAATCTTTCATCTTCCAGGATCAGCGTCAGATGGGTCAAAGCTTCTTCCCACCAGGTGACATGGGCGATGACATCTTTCACCGACCAATCATCCAACGCCCCCGGTTGGATCATATCCCGGGCTGACAATCCTGCATATTTTTTTGAGGTCTTCCCAGGCCCGCTCCATTTTTTCCTTCAACCCTGACCGATCCAAAACTGTTCACCCCGCATATTGCTCCGGAACCACGCTCTACCTCACAGTTGGGGGGATTCGGCTTCCACAGGCTGGTTCATGGGACACACCTGGTCAACCGTCATCCGTTCCGTGTTATATCCGTACTCCTGGAAAAAGACTGCTCCCTCCGGCTGGGCGGAAATGACCTTCTCCATGGCCACACAGGCCGCCACAGGATCCCGGGTATCCTGATATGCGGACAGCAAGCGTTCAGCGGCTTCACTGTAGGGATTGGGTTGATAGAACGCATATTTCCTGGCCCGGTTCAGGACCGCTTCCATGGCGGCCACATCATCCCGCCGGGCATGGACCAGCATGGCTTCCACGGCGGCATAGGTGATGATCCGCCGCCGGTCAACATCCTTTACCGGAAACATGGTGTCAGAGAAATCAGGATCTTCCAGGGCCTGTTCAGCCAGGTTCAGGGCCCGGTCCCAGTTCCCGTTCTCCAGGGCAACGTTGGCATCCAACATCAAATAATAGGGATGATCCGAGGGGTCCGGGATGTCCTCCACCAATCGGTAGGCGCCATTCATCCAATCGAAGACCAGGGTATGGGGGCGCTGCAGGCCGGCCCCCACCGAGCCGTAGGTCCCGCCGTGCATCACGAACTCCATGACACCGTCTGTATCGCGGTCCTCGATGGTTAATTCAGTGTAGGATTGATGGATGGAATCCGCCGCCAGATCGCGCCACACCTGACCGTCCCAGCGGCCCACCGTCAGACTGGTGGTGCAGGTGTGAGCCCCGCAGTAACGCTGCCTGAGCAGCACTTCCAACAGCCCGTCCGCGTTGAGATCTTCCACCCGCAGCAGGCGAGGCTGCTGCATCTGAATTGCATGGGGCGGATTGCCCTGGACCACATACACCGGCTTGAAGAGGTCCTCTTCAAACACAAACAGCACCACATAGGACGGACAACCGAGCTCGCTGCACCCTCGCTCCGGAACGGGCAGGCTGAAGACATATTCTGATATGCTGTCACCGTCCAGGTCGGTGGCTTCAAACCAGGCAGCCGTGTTTTCCGCATCCTCAGCATTGGGAGCCGACCAATCCATCAGAGTATACAGCACATCCTGGGGCGTGCGACCGCTGTTGAGCATATCCGTGACCAGGCTCACATACTCCCGCACCCAGTCTGAATGACCCTCTGAACCCACATCCGGAGGATCCGGCGCCTGGGGTTGAAAATCATCCGGGGGCGGGGTGACTGACCCGGAAGGGACCAACCTGTCCCCGGACTGGGTAGGGGTTACCGTCGGCGTCAGGGTCAACGGCGGGGTCGTGGGGTCCGAAGTAGGTGACGGTTCAGGGGTCCGGGTGGCGGGGAGCGGTGTTGGATCCGGACCCGGATCTGTGGCAGCAGGAGCAACATAACCCGAGCACCCTGCAGCAAAAACCGATACTAGAATTATCAAAACTGGCCCAACCATGTAAGAATAACGTCCCGCGCTTCTATCCTTCACAATCATCAAACCTCACTTAATTATTTATGAAATCCAATCCCCGGCACCAAGAAGACATCATATTCATCTTCTTTGTCTCAGTGATTAACACCAGCAGACAACAGCGCCCCCCACCATCACCGGACGTGCACGATCATTCCGGACGCGAGTTGTTTGCAGACCAGCTTTCGGGCCACCGGGCTTCGACATTGTAATACATCCAGCTATGCTTTTTTACAAAGAGCGGATTACGGCACCGGATTAGATATCCTCCAGGAAAAAAGAACAGGCGTCACAGGGTCTATTTTCCCGCCAGGAATCGGGATCGTTTCAATAATACAATTCCTGCTGCGATGGCGGCCCACATCAGGCTGTTTACCTGCATAAAGGAAACATCATTGATAACGTCCAGGAACACAAGGTTGGTGAGGTTGATGGACCAGTGGAACAGGGCTGCCAGGAGCAGGTTGAACTTCATATCAACCAGCAGAGCATACATCACCACGCTGTAAGATATCATCAGCAGGACAAAGAACACCATGTACAGCAGGCCATTAGCGTACAGCCCCACATGCCACACGGCCCAGAATGCGCCTACCAGGACCGAGGACGCCAGTCCGTTCAAAGCCAGGTCCAGTTTTTTGTGCAAGTATGACCGCCAGCCCAGCACTTCTCCCAGTGCCCCCACCGGCATCCATAACAGCAATCCCATTCCCGCCTTCAAAGTTGGGTTAAAAGCCAAAATGTCAAAGCCCAGGCTGTTGATGAGATAAATGAGTACAGCCCCAGCAGCCGGTATAAGGGCTGCCAACAAATAGCGGATGATGGGAACTTCGCGCTTTTAAAAGGAAATTCGGTCGTCGTCCTGGCGGAAGAGCAGCATTGTAGACAGGGCTCCCAGCCCGGGCGCCAATTGAGGGAGAATGATCGCCTGTGAGGATAGACCCTGCGCTTCCTGAAAACCCCCCAACAGAAAGGTAAATACCAAAGTCAGGACATAATACACAAGCATCTGCACAGCCATGGAGCTCCCCTCCTCGCTACATGAAATATCAACCGTCACAAAGCCCGGTGGTTAGATCATTCTTTATATCATACAGGATGGAGGATCAATCAAAGATGGGATCGAAAACAGAGCTGCCGGGGATTTACACCATACAGCAGCCAGTATTCCTGGGGGAACCCTTAATTTATTTTAAATGCAGCTCGTTCATTGGGTGGCAATCCTGATCCAACAATTATCACCACCCATCCGTTTTGAAGCTGAATAAATCCTCAAATCTTCCCTTCAACTCCCCATCCACGATCCTGATCTTACCCTCATAATAAACGGGATCTTCTTCCCACCAGGGCAACGGACCGCAATCTTCAAGAATCTCAATTTCTCTCTCGCATTCAAAGGTGATCGGTCCCTGGTAATTGACGTCACTCAGCGGTTCCACCTTTCCGGATATGGAACCATGGACATGTTCAATGAACTTTCCCAAGCAGTTGTTATTGTCATCGAAAGACCCAGTCTTATACCCATACCAGACACTGAAACCAGCTTCGCCTGACACATACCCATCCTTGTCGATAAAAAGAGAGACCTCTTTGTCTTGGACTTCAAACGCAATACCTCGTATAAAAAGATAATGCATTTCAACATCATATGGGCGGGCAAGGATGGTACCCTCCTTTGTCCCATCAGATGACCCTTCCTCGTCCGGGGTAGGAGTGACTGTTCCCTGTCGTTCTGCTCCATCGGGCTGGATCAGCTTGGCATACACCGGCTGCTGGGATTGAATGTCGAAGCACACCAGGTACACTGCCAGTTCAGGATCCTGTGCCTGTTCCGGTTTCTTTCCCAATTGAAGGGCAGCATTCTCATACGGCCCCTTTCCTACCGCGGTGCAGTACGTCTGGCCCCGCGCTTCACCGGATTGGAGTTTCTGGATCACATCCAGTCGTCCATCCAGCAGCGCGCCCCGGATCCTTTCCCGCATGTCTTCCCGGCTGGTCCCCGGCTTCAACGCGCCTTTGAGGTCTGCTGCTCCCGCAAAGGCAGCGGCAGCCACGTCCACGGCCGCGTTGGCTCGCTCTACAGGAATCACCTCCCCCAGCAGGCTGTTCTCCTCAACCAGAGACACAGGTGTCCGCTCGCCTTCATCATATTTGGCCACGCTGGCATCCAGATCATCCAGTACACCAATGGCCTCCTGCATGCCTCCCTGGATCTTGTTGATGGCCCCCTCTATTTTGCTGAGACCGCCCCCCAGCGCTTTATCCAGCTCATGCCCCGCCATCGATCCCAGCTGGCGGGCTGCCTCTTGGACAATGGGTATGTCTCCCACTTCTCTGGCCAGGGCATTCCCCAGGGCTTCAATAGGCTTGCCACCCTCTACGGCCACCTGAACAGCACCAGCGGCTTCCCGGGCCTTCCCGATCGTTTCCCGCACATCATTAATGATTTTCTGGCCGCCAGGAGAAGCGATTAAAATCCGGGTAATCTCCCTCCCGAGGGCTTTCTCAAACTCCCGGCGGGCCTGATTTTTTTCCTGCTCAACCATGGCAATGGCAGCGGTCCGCTCCGCCTCCAACGCCGCTTCAATGCGCACATAGGCGCTGATGGCTTCCGGATGCTTTTTCTGGTCACGCGGGATATCTTTATTCAGAGTATCAGAAATTAAACCACTCCGTATGCTGCGGGTTTTATTCAGCAGCCGGTCATAATAAGCATTGATCTCCTCCGCCGTCTCTCCCGCTTCTTCGTACACACGGTTGCGCCGCTGGAGCGCGCGCAGGGTCCGGACCAACCCGAAAATGATGTTCGGGCCCGGCCCGGAGGCCTGAGCGTTAGTAACCCCGCCGGCGGGGAGGGCCACCGCAGCATCTGACAGCAGTAAGGCACATATCAACAAGAGAGCGATTGCTTTCCATCTAAGGCTGGGTTTCATTGTTCCCCTCCCTGAGGCATGAGTGCTATGGTCTCGACATACACCAACCTTTCTTCGTACAACCCGACAATAATCTGGTCTCCGATCAGGGTAGCCCCACCGGCCAGATCTTCTCCTCCTTGCGAGAGATCGATCCACTCCGGTTCCGCTCCAGCAGGTGAGGTGGATGCGATCAAACGGATGATTTCATCCCCCGTCATGCCGGTTTTAAAATCGAGGGGATCATACCAGGCCGCAAAGATTGTTCCTTCTGGAACGGGTTCGATGGCCACCGTCCACACCGCTTCGCCATCCACAAAGTCCACCCGGGTGCCGTATTGGTAGTAACGCCAGGATTCTTTGCGAATCTGGCCGCCCTCCACCTCGAGGATGGAAATGTCAAAGGCGTCCGGCGGACCGAGGGTTTCCAGGACACGGGGACGATGATCTACCGTGTCGGCTTTAAGGGCTGCTTCCAGATCCATCTCCTCCGCTGAGGAAAACAGATTTTGAGGGATGTCAAAGATGGCTTTACAGGGAGAAAAAGTGCAGGCCAGCGTGCTTATCAACAGCGCGCTCAGGCATAGAAACAACGTACGAAGAGGGTGAGTTTTTGACATGGGCTCTTTCTCCAGTATCCAGGATAATGAGGAGACCGCTGCAGTACCTCTAAAAAGAACCGCTAATAGAAGAAAACCCTCCTGGCCTTGATGATACTGTTGTCCACTGTCAAAAATCAGGCCAGGCAGGGAAAAAAGCCAACCCCTACATGTACGTCGTTAGTAGAGCTATATTGATTTGATAGCAGCACAGATATCAACCGGTAAGAAAATAGGGTGGGAAACTCACTCCAGGTAGTTTATCACAGTTTTGTGCCTTGCGGCCCGGTATATTTCGCGATCGAACACATCGGGATATCCCCAGCCATCCCGTGATCCATACCGGACAGTAACGACTCGGGGCGTTTGGTGTACCTCACTCCTTTGACACAGTGCCCCGGGAGTAGAAACGGCGGCAGAATCTATCCAGCCAGGGGTTGCACTGCAGAAATAGTGTACTTCAGATTTACCGTCTTGCTCCGGTATCCTGCGGGAACTGCCCAACACCGGTTCGGGATATTGCGTTCCGGATGGCATCCTTCTCGACAGCATAGGTCACCAGCGCTGTAGGCGCATTGAATCCGCCCATCACACCGTTGGTTCGCAACCAGCTAAACCGCAGGATGATGAACACCCTCACAGTGTCTCGCAATCCACTCTTTGTGGAGCGAGTGAGGAGGGACGAACATCCTTCCAGCCACGGATTGAAAAGGGGTGAATAGAGTTTTATCTGGAAGCGGAAACAGGACAACTTTGACAGTAACTTTTATCCGGAAGGCGGTATGCCAGGCAGCACGCACCGCGCTCCAGAATCAGTCTTCCCTGATCGAATTGGATCGAGGTGAGAGCGTTCTTCAAAGGGGATGTGGAAATGGAGAATAACCCCTCATACAGCACGGGCACTTCTTGCGGGACCAGGATGTCAGAAAGGGTATGTTTGCTGAGCCACATCAACGCCTCCCCGCAGCGGTCGGCCGCAGTCAGCCACAGGGCCCGTTTTCCCCACGGTAATTTTTCCCCCACATAATCAACGACCGTTCCCAGATGGGCCTCAAGTTGAGATCTGAATTCTGTTTTCAGGGCCTTTCTATTCTTTAGCGGTCGAGCCTGGGGATGATGGACATCCGCATCCCCCGCCAGACAGTACCAGCGGGAGGGACGGAAGGCAATCGAGGTGATTTTACCATCCTCCCGGAGATCAAAGGCCACATTCTCAACCCTCAGATCCGGGAGGCGGGAATCGACCACCACACAGCTCAATCCGGCGCTGACCAGCGGCCAGCTGTAGGCATTCATAAAGAAACTGGCCAGCACGGATCCGTCATTGGTTTGATAGCTGCGGCGGATGCGGTTTATCATCCTCTCAAAAGCCGGGGAAGGGTCGCTGAAGAGGTCCGCGGCAGGAAGCCCTTTTTCCTTCCAGCCTAATTTTACGGTCAGGTGGGGACTAAACCCTGAGACCCGGGTAAAGGTGTCTGCCAAAGGATGTTGTTGATGAGGAGATTGTCCTGTGCTCATCTAGACCGGGTACCTTGCACGCCACCCGCATCCTGGCTGGCTCCGGAGCGGCTCAGAGGGATACACATCGGCGTTTGTGCCACAGGATCATCGATTAACTGGCAGGTGATGTCAAACACATCCGCGACCAGACGGGTGGACATGATTTCCGCGGGTCTTCCCGCATCGTAGATCCGCCCGTCTTTGATGGCTACCAGAACATCCGCATAGCGGCAGGCCTGATTGAGATCATGGAGCACCATGACAACCGTTCTGCCGCGGCTGTTGAGGTCTTGTAGCAGATCTAAGATGTCGATCTGGTGAGCCAGATCCAAAAAGGTAGTCGGTTCATCCAGAAGCATGATGTCCGTGTCCTGGGCCAGGGCCATGGCAATCCAGGCCCGCTGCCGCTGCCCGCCGGACAGGGTATCCAGGGGCCGGTCCGCAAAAGATTCCACGCGGGTGATCCGCAGCGCCTCCGATATGATGCGCTCGTCCTCCTCGCTGCGCTGCTGGAAAAAACTCAAGTGGGGGAAACGGCCTTGTTCCACCAATTCCCTGACGGTGATACCGTCAGGTGCAGAAGGACCCTGGGGCAGGATGCCCAACTTTTGAGCTACTTTGCGGGTGGGTAAGCGGTGGATCGCTTTGCCATCCAGGTACACGGAACCCTTTTTAGGCGTGAGCAGGCGGGATATCCCCCGCAGCAGGGTTGATTTTCCACTGCCGTTCGCGCCCACCAGCGCGGTGATCTTCCCTTCCGGGACGGTCAAAGACAGATTGTCAATCACGAAATTTCCATTATATGCCAGGGACAGGTTCTCTATCTGTAATGTACTCATAGGTATCTACCAGTAACTAAGGGTATTCTTACGAACCGGGCTGCTGATGATGGTTCCACAACAACCACAGAAGATATGGGGCGCCAATCAAGGCGGTCACCAATCCGGCGGGGACCTGCCGCGGGGCAAGCAGAGAGCGTCCAAGGGTGTCTGCCACAACCACGACCAGCGCGCCCAGGATCGCGGACAGCGGAATCAGGTGCCGGTGGCGGTTTCCAACCAGGAGCCGGGCAGCATGAGGGGTAATTAAGCCCACAAAGCCAATGGTGCCCACCGTGGCTACAGCGGCTGCCGCCAACAACACCGCTGTACCGAGAAGCATCAGCCGGGAACGTTCCAGCCGCAGACCCAGACCCCTGGAGAGTTCATCCCCCAGTCCGATCAAATCCAGCTCCCGGGAGAACAGGTAAGCCAAGGGGATGAGGAGGACGGGCCAGGCGATGAGGTGCAGCAGTTCCCCCCATCCCCGGGCATAAATACTGCCGGACAACCACACCAGGGCCACAGCCACCCTGACTCCAGCCCGCACAATCAAGATGCTGATCAGGGCCCCACAAAAGGCAGAGACCGCGATGCCCACCAGGGCCAATCGTGAGGGAGAGATCCCTCCCCGCCAGGCAGCGCCGTACACCACCCCGAATGCTAGCGCAGCCCCCAAAAAGGCAGCCAGCGGTACCAGTCCTACCGGCGCCGCGGGCAAAGCAATCAACAGGATCAGGCCGCCCAGACCAGCTCCCGACGTCACGCCCAACACAGAAGGGGCGGCCAGTGGGTTGCGGATCACGCCCTGCAGCAGCACCCCACTGACGGATAATGACGCACCCGCCGCCATAGCCACCAGGACCCGCGGCAGGCGCAGATTAAGGATGACCTGGTGGGTCAAATCTTGCGCCCGGCCCTTCAGGACAGCCATCCATTCCACCCAGGAAATCGCCACCTCCCCCACCATGACCGCGCCGACCATGGTTACAATCAGAAGAAGCACAGTTGTCGTAAAGACAGCTGGCAGGATGAGTGAGGTGGATCCTGCCAGGGAGGAGGATTGGCTCGGCCTCTTCGTTTCTCCGGCGGGGCTTCCCGCTTGACGGGCCAGCCAGATGAAAAAGGGCGTGCCGATCAGGGCCGTCACCACCCCGGCGGGAAGTTCGTTGATGCCGCTGCTGAACATGCGGGCCGTGAAGTCCGCGCTGATGAGCACAATTGCGCCCCAGATGGCAGAGCCAGGCAGCAACAAGCGGTGTTTAGTGATCCCCATCAAGCGGATGATATGGGGCACGACCAAACCGACGAATCCAATGGGACCGCTGATGCTGACAGCCACCGCGGCCAGGAAAACGCCCAGCACTGTCCCGGCCAGGCGTACCAATCTCACTTTCTGGCCCAGCGATCGAGCCAGGTCATCGCCTAATCGCATAATGTCCAGCTGCCGGGCCAGGACAACAGCGGCCAGGATGGCGGGCAGGATGCGGGGCAGGGCATACAGGCTTTGGTTCCAATCTTGCTGGGTCAGGGCCCCCGCGCCCCAGAAGTACAATCCAGCGGTTTCGTTTTCATACAGAAGCTGCAGCGTGCCGGTCACAGCCGCCAGGGATAGAGAGACCGCCACACCAGCCAGCGCCAGGCGCACGGGTGTAGCCTGGCCTCCGCTGGCAGCGAAGCTGTAGGCTAGGAGAGCAGCCACCATACCTCCCGTGAAGGTCAGCAGCAGCGGTGAGGCCCCCGCTACGGTGGGCAGGAATATGGTTGCAGCCACCAGGGCCAGATAGGCACCCGCGTTCACACCCAGCGTGGCGGGAGAAGCCAGCGGATTGCGGGTGATGGTCTGCATCAGCACCCCGGCCATGGCCAGCGCCGTACCGGACATCAACCCTACCACCAGGCGCGGCAAACGGACATGGCGCACGATGGCATGGGCCAGGGAATCTTGTGGTCGGAAGAGGGCTTCAGAAATGGTGGAGATGCCAATCTCCGCTGCCCCCTGGGAGAGGTGCATGAGAGCCAGTCCGACCAACAAAACGGGGCCGATCACAAAGACCAGGATCCCTGCCGGCGATATGTAATCACCCAGGGAATCTAAGGTAAGGGAGGTATCCTGACCCGGCGCGGCGATGTTCATTACTCACCTGTCAGCAGATCGACAATCTTTTCAGCCACCAGCTCGTTGGAGAGGGGCCCGCCAAACAACCAGGTGTCACCGCCCAGAGCATGGGTGCGGTCATCCTTCACAAAGTCCAGGTTCTGCCACACGGGATTTTCCGCCAGCTGCTCCGCAAATACATTGTCATCTTCCTGGACCACATAAAAGAAGTGGGCATCCTCAACTTCAGCCAGGGCCTCCACATCGACCGTCGAAAAACCGTACGTTTCGTAGGCCACATCCCAGGCATTGCTCATCCCGAGTTGTGCCAGGACAATGGAAGCCATGGCGTTCTTGCTGAAAATGCGAATAGTGGGCGTCTCCTGGGAGGTAAAGGCCTGTGCCAGGGCAAACTCGATGTCCTGGTATCCGGATTCGGCAAGCTGTGATCTGGCCTGATCAAAGGTGTCCTCCAAATCAGCCAGCACCTCCCGGCCCTTATCTTTTTTACCGACCGCTTCGGAGATGGTCAGGAATGTCTCCCTCATTTCCTGGTATTGATTGGGACCATCTTGCGGGGGATAGGGAGAGAATAGCAAAGTGGGAGCAATGTCGCTGAGGTCATCATAGATCGGTTCATGGCGAAATTTAACGCCAATGATCAGGTCCGGTTCCAGGGCCGTGATGGCTTCCAGGCTCGGCTCCTGGCGGGTGCCCACGTCTGTGACATCAGCGGACAGGCTCGGTTCGATATTGACCCATTTCTGGTAGCCGGCAATATCAGCCGCCCCGAGGGGCTGCACCCCCACCGCCAGTAAATCTTCGACATAGGTCCATTCCAGGGCCACAACCCGGCTGGCTGGTTCAGGAAGAGTCAATTCTCCCCGGGCATGCTCCAGGGTCAACGCCTGTTGTTCCACTGTGGCTTCCGGGGTCTCATCCGCCGCCTCCGCGGGCGTGCTGGTGGGTGCGGATGTGGGAGCTTCCGTTGCGGCAGGCTGCTGTGTCGCTGTAGGTGCTGTTGCCGTTGTCGTGCAGCCAGTCAAAAGCAGCAGTATAATAACCCCCCCCACAAAAAGGGCACCTGTCACGCGCTTGTGGGTAGAGTGAGTGAAGCTAGAAACCATCGCTGTTCAACCTCCAAAATAGTCATGTGTATGGATCGCGTTTCCTTTTATACCCTCTCTCCCGCCAATAAACTAGATATTTATATTAAAAATAAAATAATTCAGGGTGAAACCAGAAATCAACCCGGTTGTATTTAGAGCTAATTGAGGGAAATCAGGAGCACCACCAAGAGAGAATCCTTCCAGGCCAGAGGTAGAACTTGAAGCCAACAACCTGTCTCTGTTTCCCAGCCTGTCCACGGAGCTGTATCTGACGGGACGACACGCTGATGTTCTCTAACCCCCATACGGC
>CAZIFI010000020.1:0-38239 GCA_964539105.1 uncultured Anaerolineales bacterium
TTTGTTCACCAATTTAGTGAATTCAGGTTTTATTGATACATTGTGCAACAGACTCCATTATATTAAAAAATTCGGGGCTGTGCCAATGACTTTTGGGACAGCCCCTTTTTTCGGTTTAATGGAGAACAGTTCCTATTATAAGGCCCTGCAGCTGCTACGACAGGGGCCAATTACGGAGGATCCTTTCTGTTTCCTCGGAGTGTTCCACTTCATCCCGGACGATATCATCCAGGGCTACAACCAGCCCTTTGTCACCATAATCATCCGCTTCTTCCGCGCGTTGGGTGTAATCTTTTACAGCTTGTTTTTCTGCTTTCAGGACCTCTTCCAGCATTTCCTTATTGGTGTTCGCTTGGGGCACAGGGCGGTGTTCCGTCGTCGGTTTTCCTCCCAGGGCCACAACCTTGTTGGCCAGGAACTGGGCGTGGGTTTGTTCATCGGCCACCTCATTCAGAAAGAAATCCACCATCTGGGGCCGGTACGGACCGGTGGCTTGAGCAGCATAAGTGATGTACTGAATTATGGCCCCGTACTCGCCGCGCAGGTCCTCGTTCAAATGCTTGATCAGTTCTTTTTTGTCCATATTCCCTCCATTCGGGATAAGCAATTTAATTACATCATTCAAGTCAAAGGTAGGATAACAAACATCAGCGATGGGTTGCTTATACCTTTGATATTATTTCCTGCAACTCCTTGTGTATATCTGAGAGTTTGCCCCTTTTATTCGCCTCACTTCTTTAGATGCCTATTCGGGGCAAAGGTTACATTCTCTTGAGGGTGGAAAAAGGGGGCTTCGCATAGCCAATCTGGATCAGGGCAGAGAATGTATAGTGTCCAGTCCGGTCAGGGCTGCGCTAATTTCCCACAGGCGCCGGGCGGCTTCATTATCATAGGAAATGGGTGAGGATTTTGTGCGCTTTAGATCCACGAAATACTCTCCGCTGATTTGGTTTGCATGGGGGGAAGAGGCAAGGTAAATGGATGTCCGGGCCCCTTCCTGGGGAGATTTAGCGAACAGGGCGTGGATGATTTCTAAAACTGGCCTGATGAACCAGTATTGTTTTCCCAGATGGGTATTTACGAAGCCGGGATGGAGTGCGTTGACGGTAATTCCAGCATCCTCCAGGCGGCGGTCAAGCTCATAGGTGAAATATACATTGGCAAGTTTAGAACGTCCGTAGGCCTTCATCCCGCTATACCCATTTTCCATCTGCAGGTCATTAAAATCTAGGTGTTGTTCTCGATGGGCATCAGAAGACACATTGACAATCCGGGCTGGAGCGCTCTCCTTTAGAAAATCCAAGAGCAGAAGGGTCAGCATGAAATAATTGAGGTGATTCAAAGCCAGGGTCATCTCAATCCCATCTACACTTTCCTCCCGGGTGAGGAAAAAACCGGCAGCATTATTTACCAGCACGTCTAGTTGTGAGTAGTTCTTTTTTATGTCATCTGCCAGGTGGCGGATCTCTCCCTGAGAGGAAAGGTCCGCCTTGAAAAAGCGGG
This sequence comes from uncultured Anaerolineales bacterium, assembly GCA_964539105.1. Lineage (GTDB taxonomy): Bacteria > Chloroflexota > Anaerolineae > Anaerolineales > UBA11858 > B10-G9. The sequence continues at coordinate 1,504 of CAZIFI010000020.1, forward strand.
ATGAATCCGGTCCAAATGTTTGTTGGAGCCTGGTTTGTGCCTTTTCCCCCCGGCCCTGATGGTGCCCGATCAGGATGACATGGGCACCGCGTTTTGCAAGCCCATGGGCTGTCCAGAAACCAATTCCCCGGCTGGCGCCTGTTACCAAGCAAGTTTTGTTCTGCATGGAGTCTGTCATATGCAATCCTTTACAGTTCGTACGCGGCCTTTTTGTTCTTTGAAATATCCAACAATCAGGAAAGGGGATCGCCGTCCACAATAAACCCCGCTATTTTTTCCTGGTAGAACGCCAGGAAACCCGCGATTCTCTGGGCATCATCCAGCGGGGAAAGGTAACTCCACACCACATCGCGGTGGAGTTGGTCTCCGACCTTAACATGCCAATAGGAAGCCAGGCCTTTGTACGGGCAGCGAGAAGTAGTGCTGGATCGGATGAGATACTCTCGATTGACATCCGCTGGCGGTAAGTAATAGCGGGTTTTCAAACCTGTTTCGAATAGCAGAAGCGGCTGGTGGCTTTCAGCGATGATCGCTCCCTTGATTTCGATCCGCACGTGGCGAGAGCTGCGGTGAATGTCAATCCGTGTATACGGGTTGCGCGGGTGGCCAAAGACTTCCTCGTCCTCGATATACCAGTGATCGGCCTTTTCCCATTCAAAAGCGCGGTAACCGCGCAGGTCTGGGTTGCCGCTGCGGGGAGGTCCGTCGTAAGCCCAGACCGCATCCGGGGCTTGCCGCTCTCCTAAGTTAAGATGCCAGTAGCGGACTTTCCCTTTGGATGTGGAAGCTGTGTGGTCGCTGTCCGTCAGAAATTCCGTCCGGATGTCCTTTTCCGGGAAATAATATACCGGCACACGCCCGGATTCCAGCAGCAACTTCACATGCTGGGAATCGGCTATGATCTTATGGTTGAAAGCGACCCGGACACGCTTGTCAACCGGCTCGAAAGCCATCTTAACATCATTACGGGAATGGGGTGGCATTTTGAAATGAGGGTTGTGGCGGGCGGTCACGCATACCTCCTCTCCAAAAAGGTATCAGGTGGACGATCAGTCCTGTTTTTCAAGAAAACCTTTCAGGACTTTCATGTCTTTTTCCAGGCTGGGCTTTAGGGATCGGTTATACAGGGCAGCAGCTGGATGGTAAAGTGGGAGCAGGTAAACTGGGCCGTAATCCGCTTTGCCCTGGAACACATTTCCGTGAATTTCGCTGATCTTGTGATCTTTCTTGGGGTGATGAAACGCGTCCAGTATAAAATGCATCGCAAATCTGCCCAGGGTGACAATCAGGTGCGGCTGCAGGATTTCAATCTGGCGCCACAAAAAGGGTTCGTACGCTTTTATTTCTTCCGGTGTGGGATCGCGGTTTTCGGGGGGCCTGTCTTTCAGCAGATTGGTGATAAAGACATCCTCCCGGTCTAAGTTTATGGATGCCAGAAGTTCATCCAGGATTTGTCCCCCGCTGCCAACAAACGGCCTTCCGCTCTGGGCTTCTTTTTCTCCGGGCGCTTCCCCGATCAGCATGACCTTGCTGTCAGGGCTTCCCTCACCGGGTACAGGCTGGTAATTGTTATCTTCCCGATAGGCGTAAAGGGGACTGTCTGTGAAGTTCTCGATATCTTGAGCGATTTTTTCCAATAGTTTGGAATGATCTGTCACACCCGCTCCTTGCTTGACGCAGTGAACATGATTATGGAACCCCGGTTTGAACCGAACACACCCCGGAGGAGCTTATGGATTACTGATTACGGCCTGCAACGGGAATTAAAACACCCCGAGAAAACGCAGCATGGCCAGGGCGAATCCCACCACGATTAACAGCGTCCACAGGTTTTCCAGAAACCAACCCGGGCTTTCCACCTCATAATTAAGGGCAGATAACCTGTTTTTCAGGTGGGAAAGGGAAGGTTCCGTCAGAGTGCTATCATCAGGAAAGACCAGCGTAGGGACGCTTTCGTACCCCCGGTTGATGTCCCGCACTAAGGCTGCTGCCTGTTGGTTTTCGCGGATATTGATGTACTCGTAGGGGATTTCCTGCCGCTCGAGCCAGGCTTTGAGCGGGGGCACCTGGGGACAGGCATTGTGCCCGTATACCTTGATGGGTTCCAGCATGTAATGATCCTCTGTGAATGGCTGATTTTTCTTTCACTATTTACGATGGGGAGCTTCCGGTAAATCTTACGGAATATGTCTTTAATACCCTGATCAGTTACTTAAAAAGGGTGTGAGTAAAAACTCCTGTTCCCCTGGCGATTTCCTGTTTCAGTATAACATTGCCGGTCTGGTATGATTAGGGATGTGGGCTGGCTGGCCTGCTGTGCGGGACGGCCTATCTGCGCCGGGACGGGTATGGGACGGACACTATGACCCGGCCTGGAGAATAAAAAAGAGCCACCGGAGGGAGTCGAACCCTCAACCTATCGCTTACGAAGCGATTGCTCTACCCTTGAGCTACGGTGGCTTGTGTGCTGTTGACGGCAAAAATTATACCAGCTATGATACGGGCATGACAAGGATATCCCGAGGCTATAAACCCGGTTCACAATCCCCGTATTAGCAAAGGAAGGTTTACTTGCGGATTGCGATGCTTTCATACCACACCTGCCCGCTGGCAACCCTGGGCGGCAAGGATGCCGGGGGAATGAATGTTTATGTGCGAGATTTATCCCGTTACCTGGGCCGGGAGGGCATTAATCTTGATGTCTTTACCCGCTCCCAGGATGAACACGTGCCCCATGTTCTCCATGATCTGGGCTACGGGAATCGAGTGGCTCATGTTCCAGCCGGGCCAGAAGTTCCGCTCCCCAAGCAGAAACTGGCAGACCATATTCCGAGTTATGCGGAGCATATTCTGGAATTTGCAGATCGTAAAGGTCTGAAATACGATGTGATCCACAGCCATTACTGGATGTCGGGTGTGGCGGCGGATATTCTGCAGCAGGAATGGCAGATCCCTATCATCCAGATGTTTCACACACTGGGAAAATTAAAACAGCGTATTGCCCGGGGGGACAATGAACGGGAAGGACCATACCGCATCCGCGGGGAAACCCGGGTCATGAAAAATGTCAACCGCATCGTGGCAGCCACAACGACGGAAAAGGAACAACTCTCTTCCCTGTATGGTGTTGAGCCCCACAAAATTAATGTAATTCCCCCTGGGGTTGACCTGAGCCGTTTTTATCCCATCCCACCGGATGAGGCCAAAGAATTTGTCGGTGTCCCGGAGGAAAAGCGCATGCTGCTCTTTGTGGGCCGGATCGAGCCTTTAAAGGGGATCGAAACCCTGCTGCGCTCCCTGGCCATACTGCAAGATAAAGATGGGTTGGGCGATCAGTTGTGTCTGGCCATTATCGGGGGGGACGTGGAAGAAGAAACCCAGGACGAGGAGCTGGATCACCTGCTATCCCTGTGTGAGGAGTTTGGCCTGGACGATCTGGTCACCTTTCTCGGCAAACAGGATCAGGATTCTTTGCCCTATTATTATTCAGCGGCCGAGCTGGTGATCATGCCCTCCCATTACGAATCCTTCGGCATGGTGGCCCTGGAATCCATGGCCTGCGGCACGCCTGTCGTTGCTTCTCAGGTTGGAGGGCTGGCGCATCTTGTGGAGGATGGAGTCACTGGTTACCATGTCCCCGTTGAGGATCCCCGGGCGCTCAGTGAGCGCATTACAGGACTGCTGCAGGATAAAGCGCTGCGATACCGCATGGGACATGATGCCTTTGCCTTTGCGAAAAAGTTCGGTTGGGAAAATATCACCGCTCAAATCATCCAGCTCTACCATGACGTGCTGGAAGAGTACGGGGGAAGGAAGCGCGCAGGGGAGGAGGAAGAGGTCCCTGCTACCTATTCTTAGAAGTTGGCAGTTGATCGGAAAGACAGGCCATTGGGCAGGCATGTGTGTCTATCACACGATGGATGAGTCCGGGGAAAGACAGGAGCGTAAATTGTGGTGCTGTGAGATTTAATCATCGTCGTGCACTGCAGAAGCCGCAGCCCGTCCGGCAGCCCATCCGGTTGAAAACGCTGCCTGCAGGTTGTAACCCCCTGTATCACCGTCCACATTGAGCACCTCTCCCGCGAAATACAGACCTCTTACCAGTTTGGATTCCATGGAGTGGGGATCCACTTCCCGGGTGTCTACCCCGCCTGCGGTAATAATGGCCTGGTCAAAGGACCGGTGGTCGGTGATCTGGAATCGAAAGTCTTCTTTCAACCACATCCGGAGCCGGGTCCGCTCTTGTGATGTGAGCTGGTTGTTTTTCTTGTCCCACGGGATCCCGGTTTGTTCGACACAGACCGGAATCAGTTTGCGGGGCAGCAGGTCTTCCAGCAGAGTACTGAACTGCTTCCGTCCTTTGTTTTCAATGTCTCTCAGCAGCCGGTCCTCCAGCGTGGGGTGATCCAGGGCGGGCTTGAGATCGATGGCCAGGATGACCTCTTTCCCTGCACGCAAATCATCCACCACCCGGCGGCTGAGGGTGAGGATGATCGGCCCGGACAGCCCGAAGTGGGTGAAGACCATTTCCCCGAAGAGGTCGTCTACCTTTTCGCCCGCCACCCACAAGTTGATCTGTACATTGCGCAGGATCAACCCCTGCAGCTGCCGGGCTGTATCGCCCGCCGTGATCAGGGGAACCAGAGCCGGCCGGATAGGGACGATACTGTGTCCCGCTTTGCGGGCCAGCGAGTAACCGTCGCCGGTGGATCCTGTGCCCGGATAGGCAGCTCCGCCGGTGGCAATAATCGCTCGATGAGTCCGGTACAATCCTTGAGATGACTGTACTGCGGAGATCCGGCCGTCTTTGATGTCTAAGTCAGTGACCGGTGTGTTTGTCATTACGTGCACACCGTTGCTCTTAACCCAGGCCAGAAGCGCATCCCGTACCTGGCGCGCATCCTCGCTCCTGGGGAAGACCCGGTCCCCCCGCTGCACTTCAGTGGGCACACCCAGATCATGAAAAAACCCCCGCAGATCCTCGTGGAAAAAGCGGTAAAAAAGCTGGGTTAAAAAAGCGCCCTGGGGATTGAAATGGTCCAGGAACTGCTGCACGGTGGCGATATTGGTCAGATTGCAGCGTTGTTTTCCGGTCAGCAGCAGTTTCCGGCCCGGTTGATCCATTTTTTCCAGCAGAAGTGTCCTGGCCCCCCGATGTGCGGCTTGCCCGGCAGCCATCAACCCTGCCGGACCACCGCCGATCACGATCAGGTCGTAGTCTGTGTGGTTTTCGGTGTTCGAGTTCTTGGTCATAGTCTTTTCAAGTGTATCATGTCATGCTGACTCCTTCTTTGATTTGCGTACGGGATTGAGGGTACCTAAAGCCGCACAGCAGACACGCCGGTGATTTTCAGGGCTTCTACGTCACATGAGTTTCCTGTAATTATGTGGGGTTAGGGATTTTGTGGATTGACAGCCCCGACACTCTCCTCTAAAATCTCGAAGTGACTTGTGCATATATGGCTCTAATCACGGCAGTGAGGATTTGAATAACATGGCAGCTTTCTATCTTGTCAGGCACGCAATTACGGATTGGAACGAACAGCAGCGTTTTCAGGGAAACAGTAATATTTCCCTCAATGAGAGGGGTTTAGCTCAGGCCGAAAATTTGAGACTCCGTTTTGCGGCGGAGGAGTTATCTGCTTGTTTTGCCAGTGATTTATTACGGGCCCGGGAGACAGCTGAAGGGATTATCCGGGATCATGAGCTGATGCTGGAAGCAGAACCCCGGCTGCGGGAAATCAACTTTGGTGCGTGGGAAGGGATGACATATGCGGAAATCAAGGACGAATATCCCGATAAGGTGGCGGCCTGGGAAGAGAACTGGTCTGAAACCGCTCCTCCGGAAGGGGAACGATTTGGGGATTTTGTATCCCGGATCGAAGACTTCTACAGGGAGTTCATGCAGGGTCTGGGCCAGGAAAATGTCCTGCTGGTAGCGCATGGTGGATCCCTTCAAATATTATTATGTATGTTCCTGGAAATCGATCCAGGAAAATTCTGGCAGTTCAAAATGGAACCCGCTTCTGTGACTTCAGTACAGGTATATGAAGCCGGTGCCATTCTGAATGTGTTGAACGATACTTCCCATCTGGCGCAGCTCACCGGGGAGTAAATCGGGATAGAGGACAGTATGACTGCAAAGACGTTCATGATTCAAGGGACAAGTTCCTCGGCAGGCAAAAGCCTGCTGGTGACCGCTTTCTGCCACTATTTTGCCAGGCAGGGTGTGTCTGTGGCTCCCTTCAAAGCTCAAAACATGTCCAACAATGCGGCAGTCTGTCCCGGTGGCGGCGAGATTGGTCGGGCCCAGGCTGTGCAGGCCAGAGCCGCGGGTCTGGAGCCCGGCCTGGATATGAATCCCGTCCTCATTAAACCGGAGGCGGATTCTCATGCCCAGGTGATATTGCGAGGAAAACCCTGGGATACCCTGTCAGCCCGTGATTATTATCACCGCAATAAAATCCTCTGGAAGCATATCACCCGGTCCCTGGACCGGCTGCGTGATAACTATGAGTTGGTGATCATCGAGGGAGCGGGCAGCCCGGTGGAGTTGAATCTAAAGGAAAATGATATCGTCAATATGGCGGTGGCCCGTTATGCCCGTTCTCCGGTATGGATTGTGGGTGATATCGACCGGGGCGGGATATTCTCTCAACTGCTGGGCACGTATTGGCTCCTGCCCCCGGAAGAACAGGAACTGGTGAAGGGTTTTATCGTAAACAAGTTCCGCGGGGATCGTTCCCTATTTGCAGATGGTGAGAAAATTTTGGAAGAATTGGGAGAAGTACCGGTTACCGGGGTTCTGCCCTATGTGCCTGATTTATATATCCCGGAGGAAGATGCTGTGGTCCTGGAGACGCTGGCACCCGTTGAATTTCCAGAGTCTGATGGGATCGAGATTGGGGTCGTGAGACTGCCGCGCATCTCAAACTTTGACGATTTTGATCCGCTCCAGGCTGAACCCGGTGTTCGGGTCCGGTATCTCAGGAATCCTGACTCATTGGATGGGCTTCAGGCGCTTATTTTGCCCGGTACGAAAAGCACCATAGGCGATCTGAGGTGGCTGGAAGAGACCGGATTTGATTCCGCGATCCAGGATTTTGTCAATCATGGGGGAGACGTGGTCGGGATCTGTGGAGGATACCAGATGCTGGGCAGGGAGGTCCGGGATCCAGAGAATGTGGAGTCTTCCCGAACACATTATCACGGGCTGGGACTGCTGCCCATTGAAACCATATTTCAGTGGGAAAAAGCGACACATAGAGTCCGGGCCGTAGTACGTGGGGGCCGGGGCTGGATGCGTGATGTAGAGGGAAAAATCCTGCAGGGATATGAGATACACATGGGACAGACCAGGGGCGAAAGGGGATGGCTGCAAATCAAGGAACGAAGAGGACATGCAGTGGATGCCCTAGATGGTGCCGTGTCTGAGGATGGATCCATCTGGGGATGTTATCTCCATGGTATTTTTGACAATCAGGAATTCCGTCGCGCCTGGCTGCGGAAATTAGGCTGGAAGGGGAGGGAAACCCTTGCTGCTGACGCTGATCCCTTTCTACAATCTTTGCACAGGCTAACGGATCAGGTCGAAAGTAATCTGGATATGAATTATGTGGAGCGAGTGATATGGGAAAGTTGACGCTTCTGATAGGTGGTGCCCGGAGTGGGAAATCCAGTTTCGCGGAAGAGATCGCCAAAAGGGGAGGGGGGGAGGTGCTGTATCTGGCTACCGCCGAAACACTGGATGAAGAAATGAAAGCCCGGGTCCAGATGCACCGCAGCCAGCGTCCCGACAGTTGGCGGACTAGAGAAGTTCCCCTGCATCTAACCCAAAACCTAAAAGACCAGCCACCGAGGGCTGATTATGTGATTCTGGATTGCATCACCCTGCTGGTCAGCAATATTCTCCTGGAATATGGAGGGCCAGAAGACGAGCCTGATATTGATCGGGCTCAAGAAATGATCAACCAGGAGTTGGAAGCCCTGATCGCGTTGATTGCCGGAGGGGAAGCATCCTGGGTTATGGTCAGTAACGAAGTCGGTCTGGGGCTTGTTCCCCCTTATCCGTTAGGGCGCGCTTACCGGGATTTACTGGGGAGGGCAAATCGCCGCCTGGCGTTCGCTGCTGATGAGATCTATTTCATGACAGCGGGGATGATCCTCCCGCTGCATGAGCTGGGGCAGCATATCGACCAGATGGAATAAATGGCGTTTTGTGTTGAGAGGGTTGCCAATGAAAGGTAGAGGGTTAAATTTAATTCGGCGGGGAAAGGGGAGCATTCCGGATTGCGTCCAGCAAGCGTTGATTGGCCTGGGAAGAACGGGTCGAGATTCTTACATGGCGCGGTAAGCCAAACGAACTGCAGTCCCGCACCTGCAGTCCGGATTGAAGGAGGGTCTCCCGGAAGCCTGCTGCATTTCCCACTCTCATCAGAAAGAAATGGGTCCTGGATTCCAGGATCTTATATCCCAGATCGCGCAGACCTGTGACGAGGGACTTTTTTTCTTGCAGTAAGCGTTGGATTTGATCCTGAATTATATCCACATCCAGCAGCGAGGCCAATCCCGCTTCCTGGGCACAGGCGTTCACGTTCCATGGGGCGCGGACTTTAGTCAGTGTTTTGATCATGGCCGGTGGAGCGACTGCATATCCCAAACGCAGCCCAGCTAGGGCATGATCCTTGGTCATGGACCGCAGCACCAGCAGGTTGGGATAGGAGAGGGAGATGGCGGATCTGAGATCGGTGGTAAACCCGATATAGGCTTCATCTATCACAAAAATTGTACCGGGATGCCTTTCAACCCAGCTGGAAATTTGATCGCGTGGGATGTGTTTTCCGGTAGGGTTATTGGGATTGCAGATGAAAACGATTTTATAATCCGCTTCCAACAGGCGGTGGCTGATTTTCTCGATGTCTGGTTTGAATCCGTCTGGCTCGGTCGCGCGCTGAGTGTCAACAGCAGCTCCCATCATTTGAGCTGCCCGGGCGTACTCGCCGAAAGTGGGGGTGAGGATCAGGACGCGGTTTCCAGCATCGAGATAGCTGAGAGCCAGCATCCACAACAGGTCAAGGGACCCGTTGCCCGGCAGGATATGTTCCGGGGGAACTGCATGATGGGCAGCCAGCGCCCGGCGCAAAGCCAGAGATTCTGGATCCGGATAACGTTCAATCTGTACATCACGCAGAGCTTCAATAACCCCGGGAACCGGTCCATAAGGGTTGCTGTTGACACTGAAATCGACCATCCCGCCGGGGGATAGGCCCATTTCCTCCAACTCACTGAAGTTGAGAGATCCGTGATGCACGGGGGATAGGCGTTGGATTTCAGGACGGGGAGAAGGGGTCATCATTCACCTCAACTGTTGTCAACTTGTGGCTGGAAAAAGGTTTCCGGCCGGAATTCACATCAATCACCATTTCGGGAGCGCAGCCATATCCAGGACAGGAATAATGCGTTGCCAATCAAAGAAGCCCACTTTACCAGTTGTCTGGCGTCATGGATGTCATCCGCCCTGGGAGGCCTGTGGCCTTCGCCCAGTTTATAATGATCATCTTTTTCCAGTTCCACGTCCAGGGCTCCGGCCATTGCACTCATGGGAACGCCGGCGTTCGGGCTGTCTGTCTTGCGGGCATCGTGGATCATGGTGTGCCAGGCTTGTTTTTCTCTCCCATTGTACAGCTTTGCTGCCAGGACAAGGCAACTACCGGAAAACCGTGCTGGTAGCAGATTGGCTAGATCGTCCACCCGGGCCGGGATCTTTCCCAACCACTCCCGGGCTTGATCCCGATATCCCAGCATGGAATCGACCGTATTGAGATAACGGTAGCCAAGGGCTCCCGGCAGTCCCCCCACGGTGTAATAAAAAAGTGGTGCCAGCACCCCGTCGGAAACGTTTTCAGCCACAGATTCAATGGTTGCTGCTGATACCTGACTGTGATCGAGTTGGGAGGTGTCACGGCTGACCAGATGATAGCGAAGGATTTTGCGGGCTTCGTGCAGGTCGTCCCCATGCAGGGCCTGCTCCACCTGCCCGGCAGCGCGGTCTAACCCTCCCAGGCTGAAGGTGGATTTGATGAGGAGGGCTTCCATCAACCAGGACAGGGGGCGGGGCAGGCGCTGTGTGATGTAGATCAACAGTTGACCCAATGCAGCAACGGCTGATCCCCCTGCCAGAGATATCCATGCCCCGTGCATGAGCTGAGCCAGGTTGCCCTGGGAGGGAGCGCGGTCTTTCCACCAGGAGATGAGGGACCCCATCCAGGCAACCGGATGGTAACGATTAGGGGGATCCTCGAAAAACATGTCCAGTAGGACGGCAATAATGAAGGGAAAGGGGCGGGGAGGGGTCATGACAGTTGTTGGGTGAGGATATTACGGATGGTTTTGGCCATTAAGTAGCCGGGAATAGTAAGAGGCCCGGCGTAAGGAATCCGGGGACTTTCTTGCCGGCAGGCAATCACGATTGAATCGGTGGAGGTGCCGGTGGCTGGCAGGTTTCCCGGAGTCTTCATTTTCAGGTCGCGAAGCACACCTGTCTTGGCCTCGGTGGCTGTGATCACAGCGTTGACCATTGCTGCCCGGGACAGGCGCCTGGATAGAATGAGGATGATGTTGATTGTTCCGGGTTCCGGTGGGGCTGCAACAGGTGGATCATCTCCGGCAGCTGAGGCATTACTCACTCCGCTGGTGATCACCGCGCTGACCTGTATTCCGTCCTGTGTCAGGGTGCTGGTCTGTGCCTGGTCCGGAAAAGCAGCCGTCATCAAGCCCACATAAGGCGTTTTGATCCCGATCTTATTCGCGTAACGGTCGAGATCCTGGGTCGGACGGGGATTATCGTACCCCTTCTTGACATGGAGGTTGATGATATTCCGGGTTTGGATAAAACCACCCCCTACCACGGCTGAGGACAGGCAGTGCAGCGGATCCTGGCTGGAAACCCGCAGGGCCTGGGACTGGGTAATGAGGGATATACCGGGCTGAAGTTGGACGCTCATATCAGGGGGATAACCAGGAAACTAATTAATAAAATCAATTCGCACATCTCGTTGATGGCGCCGTAAATGTCCCCTGTCAACCCCGGAACTTTGGACAGGGAAAACCTGGACAAAAGCCAGGTCAGGGTTAAAGTCAAGAGGACAGCACCGAGCCCCCAGAGGTGGGCTGTGAACCAGGCGGTAAGGAGAGCGAATATACTGGCAGCTGCTAATTGGCGCCAGCTGGCGTTCTCTTTTATCACCCGCCCCAATCCTTTTTCCCGACCGTATGGGAAGAAGATCACAGCGGTTACCATCCCCCATCGGCTCAGAACGGGAATGAGGATCAGGAACGGCGCATTGATGGACAATGCTTTGACACCCGCTGTTTTGGCGAGGAGAAGCAGCACCCCTCCTGCCAAACCAAAAGCGCCTACTCGCTCATCACGCATGATCTCCATCCGTTTCTGGGGGGTAAATCCACCGAAGAGGCCGTCCAGACTGTCCAGGAATCCATCAAAATGAAAGGCCCCCACCAGGGCGATCCACAGTGTGACGATAAACACAGCCCGCAGGCTGTCCGGAAAGATGGGAGATAGTCCCAGATTGGCGCTGTAGAGGATGGCACCCAGCGCCAGGCCTACCAGGGGATAAAAACTCAGGGACGCACCTAATTCCCGATCAGTAAAGGGACGCTGGATGATGGGAGGGACCATTGTTAAAAACTGAAACGCAGCCAGTAAAGAGGTCATGATCCGTATTCTAACAGATGGAGCTGGGGGCCAAATGTGATTTTCATTCTGGTTATTCCTTGTCAGACACGCCGGCTTCGGCGAAGGTAGCCATATCACTCAGAATCAGACAGGATGCTTCGATAAGATGTAGGGCCAGAGCCGCACCGGTGCCTTCTCCCAGGCGCAGCCCGAGATCAAGCAGGGGTTCCAATGCCAGCCAAGTCAGCATGTGCTGATGTCCTGATTCCCGGGACCGGTGGGCGCTGAAGAGATAATCCCGGGTGCGGGGGGCCATTGTCACAGCGAGCATGGCTGCTGCGGTGGATATGTAGCCGTCAATGACCACCGGCACACGGGCAGCAGCTGCGGCCAGGATCGATCCTGTCAGCCCGCCGATTTCAAATCCTCCCACTTTGGCCAGAATGTTCAGGCCATCTTCTGGATCCGGGTTGTTGACCTCCAGGGCTGACCGTACTGCGGAGATCTTTCGTTTTAACCCTTGATCGTCCACGCCGGTCCCCCGTCCCACGAGCTGAACTGGATCGCGGCCGGTGATGGCAGCGGCGATGGCGGCTGATGGTGTGGTGTTGCCGATCCCCATGTCTCCCGTGACCAGGATATCCATGCCCTGGGACAGTTCCGATGTGACAATGTCCATCCCGGCCAGAACGGATTCCCGGGCCTGTTCCGGTGACATGGCTGGTCCGGCGGTAATATTCCCCGTGCCAGGGGCAATCTTTTTATCGATTAATTTTTCATGAGAACCCAGGTCCGCAGAGACTCCCATATCAACGATTACCATCCGGGCTCCGGCCTGGCGGGCCAGGACGTTGATCGCTGCTCCCTGTGCTAGAAAGTTATACACCATCTGGGCGGTTACCTCCGATGGATAGGCGCTGACCCCTTCTTCGACCACCCCGTGGTCGCCGGCCATAGTGACAATAACTTTCTCCAGGATGCGGGGCATCTCTTGTCCCGTAATTCCTGCCATGCGGATAGAAATCTCTTCCAGCTGTCCTAGGCTGCCGCGTGGTTTGGTGAGTTGGTCCTGACGATTCCGGGCCGCTCGCATGGCGGATTCATCCAGGGGTTTGATGGCTGAGATGGTTTCTTCGATATTCAATTTAAACTCCTTTTATGCTCGTTCAGTCCGCTTTCCTTGGTCCACCCCCCACCATCATGCTGCGGGTAATGTGTCCCTCCGCAGACAGGTGTTGGGAGATGTGATCTGTGGCTGTGCTGATATCTATTTGTGTGGGATCCAGCAGCAGGCCCAATAATGTGCCGCTGTGAGCCCGGCACAGGCCCAGGGCGTGGATTTCCTCTCCCAGCTTCTGGACGTGGTCCAGGGCTGGATTATGTAAAATCTCCTGATGTGCCCGGGCGCTGAGCGTGGCGGCCTGTCCCAGGGCCTGCCAATCTTTGTTAGCTAACCCTTCTTTTAGAAGCTGGAATGCGTCCCGGTGTTGGGAATGCAGCTTCTTCAATTCTTGGCTGAAGTCCCGTCGGTTGAAGGCCAGGGTATCCACCCCACCTCCCGGGTCAAAAACGATCACGGCGAGGGGAGGTGTCTCCCCCCAGTGTTCATGGTAGGTGGCATTCCGGTGATCAAATACCGTCAACCCCGGGAAGAGGGTGCTGTCGCTGGGTTCAATCTTAACAGCCACATCCGCCGCTTCGGCTGCTCCGAAGGGCTGGCCCAAAGCTTCTCCCAGGGCGTATAAAGCAGCACCGATATCTGCTGTACTGGTACCGTATCCGCGCTGAACTGGTGCAGGGGCATGCAGGGCCAGTGTCCCTCCCCACTCTTGTGCTTTGCGTATAACCAACCCGTTACGGAAAGCCCGCCGGGTTTTGGGGGCGTTTATGGGAAAGGTCCAGTCAGCACCTTTCTGGAGAGATAACTCAACCCTGTGGTAGCGGTGAATGGGACAGGAAACAAGGGACGGCGTGCCGCGATAGGTGCCCTGCACTAATTCTCCGCAGGTCAGGGGAAGCTTGATGGTCGCGCTTCGCTGGGTCATGATTTATTTATTAAATCCTTTTATCCAATCGGTTTTAATTTTGGAGATGTTTATCGGGTTGTATAGCCAAACAATCTCCGTGGTGGTGAATGCATTCCCGGGTGTTGTGAGGGGTGGGGGCTGCCTGCCCTCCTATTCCTTCTTGTTGTGTCATAAAGGGTTAGGTCTGTGGTTCGCTTGTCGCACGGGGGTGTTAAACACAAAAACCCTGTCCCGGGACAGGGGAGTGACAAAACTAACTTTTACACTTTGTCACCACCTTCCTTCCTCGAGGTATGTGGTTCGCAAGATCACGGCGGTCGACCTGGCTTGTTCAAACCATCCTGCTTTCATTACTCGCATGTATGAAACAGGCGGGGTTTGACCGTACAGTTGCGGGACAGCGCCGGCGTCTAACCGGCTTCGCCTTCTCTTTACCTCGTGCACGTAAAGAACCGTGATTGATATTTGTCATGATAAGGTTCACATCAATCCAGAATTTGATTTTATCATACTGAAAGAGATCAACTGAAAAAGGGGGTGGGGCTGGACCTTCAAATGTCATCTAAGATCTCTGATCATCCTCATATTCGTCACCGGTCCGTAATTCCGCATTTGACAAGTTGGGGACTTCCAGGTAAAATCTAACCAGATCTTGAAAGTCTGCAGCTTAACAATTCATTCCAGCTAGGGTGCCTGTACTCCCGGAAGGGAAGGCTGAAAGGCGAAGTCTGTGAAAGTCAGACGCTGTCCCGCAACTGTAATGCTCCCCAGGAGCAAAGCCAGGTCGACCGCCCCAGCTAGAGTTCATAATGCTCTCGCGGTAAGGAGGTGTGAACATCGAGCCTAAAGTTAATTAACGCTTACTTCCCTGTCCGAGACAGGGATTTTTGTTTTAAGGATAATGTAATGCACAGGAGAATAAGAGTATGAAGAAAAGAGTCTTTCTGGTTTTGTTTTCAATCTTGTTTTTGATTTCTGCGTGTGGGCCTGCGCCTACTCCTGAACCTTCGAACACGCCGCTTCCCACTGAAGCACCTACGGAAACGGCTGTACCGACTGAATTGCCTACGGATACGCCTCAACCCAGCGCCACGCCGCTTCCCACTCAGGAGCCCCTGGTGGTGACGGACGATCTGGGAAATGAACTGACTTTTGCGGAACCTGTAGAGAAAATTGTTTCCCTCTCTCCTTCGATCACGGAAACCCTATTTGCTTTGGGTGCTGGAGACCTCCTGGTAGGTCGGGATACAAACTCAACCCGTCCGGAAGCGGCCAAGGACGTCAAGGATCTGGGCTCCATGTGGCAGGGATTGCCAACCGAGGATATTTTAGCCCTTGAACCCGATGTCGTCATTGCGGCCCAGATCATCTCCCAGGACCAGGTGGCGCAGCTCCAGGATGTAGGCTTGAATGTTTACTGGCAGCAGAATCCGGAGGATTTAGAAGGGCTGTACGAGAATATCCGGTCCCTGGCTGCCCTTGTGGACAAGGAAGACAAGGCAGATTCTTTGATCTCTTCCTACAAAGAACGGGTCACGGAGGTCGAGGAAAAACTGGCTGATGTTGAGGAACAACCGCTGGTTTTCTATGAGCTTGATGCCACAGATCCATCTAACCCCTATACAGCCGGGGCGGGGACCTTCATCTCACGCTTGATCCACAAAGCAAAAGGGGAAAACCTGGGCGATTCACTGCAAGGCGATTATGCCCAGATCAGTTCTGAAGAGTTGATAGCCCAGGATCCGGACATCATCCTGCTGGCAGATGCGCCCTTCGGTGTTACTCCGGAAAGTGTGGCGGAACGACCGGGCTGGTCCGATATCACCGCTGTGCAGGAAGATCAGGTGTATCCCTTCGATCCATACCTGCTCAGTGTTCCTGGTCCGGGTCTGGTAGAAGGTTTTGAAGAACTGGCGATGACCATCCATCCCGATTTGTTTGAATAACTAGCCATGTTGAAAAGGCCATACCTCCTGACGCTCTGCTTATTAATCATGGCCTTTGTGTCCAGCGTTGCCCTGGGGGCGGTGTTTATCCCCCCCGGGACAGCGCTGCGCATTACTTTAAATGAGTTCTTTTCAGCCGGGATTACTGAAAATTGGCCGGCGTATTTTGCCACCATATTAATGGAAATCAGGCTCCCCCACACCATTCTGGTGACATTAACCGGAGCGGCCCTGGCGGGAAGCGGTGCTGCATATCAGGGTTTATTCCGAAACCCATTGGCAGATCCCTATCTGATCGGGGTGGCATCCGGAGCAGGTTTGGGTGCTGTTTTTGTCATGGCGCTGCCCTGGATGGGGCAGTTCTTGATTCCCCTGGGCGCATTTTTTGGTGCTCTGCTAACCGTGATCATTGTGTACAGTCTGGCCCGGGTGGGCAGAATGGTTCCGCTGACGACGTTAATACTGGCCGGTGTGGCAGTAGGTTCCTTTTCAACAGCCCTGACATCTTTTCTAATGCTGCGGGCGGATCAACGTATTCGCCAGGCATTATCCTTTTTGTTGGGTGGATCTCTGGTAGCAGGCTGGGATCCGGTCCGGGTCGCTTTTCCCTACATGCTGGTAGGGGTGGTGCTTTTGGTTATAAGCGGACACTCTTTAAACGTGCTTCAATTTGGGGAGGAACAGGCCCAGCAGCTGGGTTTACCGGTGGAACGCGTTAAAGCCTTTGTGATCGTTGCATCGTCGCTGACCGCTGCCGCAGCAGTTGCGTTTTCCGGCGTGATTGGTTTTATCGGTTTGATTGTTCCGCATGTCATTCGTATGGTGTGGGGCGGGGATTACCGTGATTTGATTCCCTTATCCGTGATTGGGGGTGGGACCGCTCTCCTTGTGGCTGATTTATTGGCCCGGGTTCTGCTTGCACCGCAAACCCTGCCGGTGGGCATTGTCACCGCAATGTTCGGGGCCCCGTTTTTCCTGTGGATCCTGCGCAGGGCAAAAGAGGATGTTTTCTGGTAAAGGTGGTTGATGGGGAGGTGAAGGTATGCTTGAAACGAAATCGCTTTCAGCTGCTTATGGAGAGGTGGAGGTTTTAAAAGAGGTCTCCCTTACGGTGTCAAGCGGCGAAATTTTGGGATTGATCGGTCCCAATGGGGCCGGGAAATCCACATTAATCCGGGTCATCAGCGGGGTATTGGAGGCAGCCCGGGGCAGCGTCATTCTTAATGATCAAAATATCACCGCCTTTTCACCGGCTCAGCGTGCCCGCCAGGTGGCTGTCGTGCCCCAGGCCCGCCAGCTGGGCGGGGCTTTTTCTGTACGGCAGACGGTGCTCCTGGGCCGTACAGCCTATCTGGGTTTAACGGGAAAAGCCAGTGAACAGGACCAGGAAATTGTGGATTGGGCCATGGAGGTCACGGATGTCACACATCTGGCGCAGCGACGGTTGGCTGAAATCTCTGGCGGCGAGCAGCAGCGGGTGTTATTAGCCCGGGCTCTGGCCCAGGATGCGCCCGCTTTATTGCTTGATGAGCCTACCAATCATCTTGACCTGGGGTATCAGGTCTCTCTGCTGGCTCTGCTGCGGCAGCTGGTTGAGGAGCGGGAGTATGCAGTGATGATGGCCATGCATGATTTGAACCAGGTGGCGGGATACGCGGACAGGGTGGCTTTGCTGGTAAACGGAGAGCTGCTTGCCGTGGGGACAACGGAAGAGGTTCTCACCCCCCGCAATCTGGAAGCAGCCTATAACACACCGATTGAGGTCCTCGATCATCCCCGGTCCGGCAAACCCTTTGTCGTCCCCCAGGCAAAACCATAATCATCAATATTAAATAGAAACAACCGGGGTTTGAACCCCGGCTGTTGTATGGATGACTACCCCTCAACCTGAAATTCCAGACTTTGCTCTAACTCACCATCGATGTACAGGTCCACTTGATACGAGCCTGCTGGCCAGGGTGAGTTATTTTCAAGGGTGAAATGCAGCTGGTCGGAGCCGGTTGTGATTTCTGCGCTGTCAATCACCGTGTTCTCTTCTTCTCCTTCCACATCAACCGCGGTCCACTCTGCCCGTACTTTGGTATCATCCGGTGCGTTCTGGAGCTCGACCACGGCGTAAAAGGTGTCGTCCGGGGAGAATGTGGATGTGGGCTGATTCCCCTCTGCATCCTGGGCCATGGTGGCGCTGTCAAAGTTGGCGGTGGTGAAACTGAATCCGCAGGCCAGGGCTGTGACCATGAACACTGTCAGAACGACGCCAAGTTGAAATTTTTTCGCCATCACAAATCTATCCTCCATCTGTCGCTATCGTCACTGAAACTCTTTCAAACGCAATTTGTGAAGCGTCCTTAAATAGAATAACAAAGGTGTACAGCATGACAAGGCTCGCGGTGATATCCGGGGGACATCATTCGATACATTTTTATTTTTTGAATAGAGTGGGTATCGAGATAGGAGGGGGATTAAACAAAACTTTGCAGTGCTTCTTCCATTCGGTTCAGAGCCTGCTGGATGCGCTCCAGGGAGTTGGCATAACACAGCCGGAGATATCCCTGCCCAAATTGTCCAAAGGCCGTACCTGGCAAGACAGCTACCCCGGCTTCATGCAGCAGGAAGTGGGCCATCTCCTGGGACGACAAACCAAGGGCACTGATATTGGGAAATCGGTAGAAAGCGCCGGATGGTGTCTGACAAGTCATCCCGGGAAAGCGGTTCAGACCTGCCAGGAGCGTGTCTCTGCGCTGGCGGTACTGGTTCCGCATGTCATCTACGGGACTTTGCGGGCCGGACAGGGCCTGAATGCCTGCCATTTGAGTGAAATGAGCACTGGATCCGGTTGCGTGTGTTAGAAGAAGTTCCACACGGCGAGCCAGAGATGCTGGCATAATCCCGTATCCCAGGCGCCAGCCGGTCATGGCATAGGTCTTGGAAAACCCATCCACAATAATGGTGCGTGTTTCCATCCCGGGCAGGGTAGCGATGCTGGGGGCGTCTTCTTCATAGCACAGGCGGGAATAGATCTCATCGGACAAAACCCAGCAGTTATAAGCCTGGGCTGCATCCGCGATTCGTTCCAGATCCCGACGGGGCAGGATGGCGCCCGTCGGGTTTCCGGGAGAATTGAGGATGATCAATTTTGTTCGTTCAGTGATGTGCCGGTGAAATGCATTCATATCGAATGAAAATTGATGTTCTTCCCGGAGAGGGACGGGGATGGCCTTCCCGCCGGCCACACCGATCATGGCCGCATAGGTTGGAAAGCCGGGATCGGGATACAGGACTTCATCTCCCGGTTCGATCAGGGCCAGGGTGGGGAAAAACAAATTCGGCTTTGCTCCGGGGCTGACCACAACTTGTTCGGGATTTATTGTTATTCCCCGGCGCTGCCCGGCATCTTCAGCAATTACCTGCCGCAGTTCCGGCAGGCCTGCAGGTGGGGTGTAACGGGTGTGCCCGTCCTGGATGGCCTGCATACCAGCCTGGCTGATGTGGGGGAATGTCTCCTCAAAAGGCTGACCGATCTCGAGATGGATGATGTCCTTTCCCGCGGCCTCCAGCTGCTGGGCCTGGGACAGAACCTGATACGCACCTTCCGGTCGTAGATGCTGGGTGCGGGTCGTGTAGTCCATGGGATAACTCCGGTTTTGTTCAAAATAAATTTACTTCTGGGTGCAGGATGAGTTGGGTATTCGTCAGGCAAGGGGTCTAAGATGCGCTGCTGTGATGAGATCTTCAATTTCTTGTTGGGCCTGCGGGGTCAGGGTCTGCAGCGGCAGGCGTGATGATCCTCCCGCCATGCCCAGTTGATCCATGGCGTGTTTTAAGCCGGGAATGCCGTATCTAGCCGTAATGGCGGTGTTGATGTCTACCAGTTGGAGCTGAGTCGTTCTGGCGCGTTCCATGTTTCCAGCCTGAAAGTCTTGCATTATTTGCTGCAATGGGTTGGGTGCGATATTGGCCAGAGCCATGATCCCTCCTGCTGCTCCAATGGCTAAGAAAGGGAGCAGTGCGCTGCCGGATCCCGAGAAGACCAGAAAATCAGGCTTTTGGCTGAGAATTTGCGACATATTCACCACATGAGCGCTGGAATCCTTGATACCGGTAATCCGGGGATGGCTGGCCAGGGCGATAACGGTGGCGGGTTGGAGGCCGATCCCTGTAAACTGGGGCACATTGTACAGAATGAGATCGATGGGAGATTGGTCGGCAATGGCCGTAAAATGAGCCATCAGCGCATCATGGGTCATGAGCGGGGTATAGAAATGGGGAGGTAGGACAAGGGCAGCGCTGGCACCCAGATCCGCGGCCTGCCTGGTCAGGCGGATCGATTCACGGGTGGTGGCAGTCCCGGTCCCGGCGATGAAACGCTTTCCGGCAGGTTCCAGAACGATGTGGCAGGTGCGCCACAGCTGTTCCTTTTCCACCTCATCAAGATGGGGCAGTTCGCTGTTTGATCCAGGTGTTACCACGCCTGCCAGAGGAGTGTCACCCCACACTTCCAGATTGCTTTTCAGGGCGTGCAGGTCCAGTTTTTCGTCGTCCGTGAAGGGTGTCGGTATAGGGGGATAGATCCCGTGCAGATCAGTCATCGTCCTGGTGCTCCTTGTGTCTCTTTGCAAACAGGTTAACCTTGATCAACATGTGGCACATCAACCCAGCAGATCCCGGATCGCCTTCAGGAGCAGGGTGACATTTTCCTTGCGGGAGGAATACCCCATCAGGCCGATGCGCCACACCTTGCCCGCCCAATCGCCCAGGCCTCCGGCTACTTCAATGTTGTACTCTTCCAGCAGATGGCTCCGGATGCGGGCTTCGTCCAGGCCCTGCGGCACCTGAACGGTGGTCAACGGGGTCAGGCGGTAGGCTTCCGGGATGGTGGGTTCGAATCCCATGGCTTGCAGGCCGTCCCATAAATATCTGGCATTCTGTAGATGACGTTCAAAGCGGTTGTCCAGGCCCTCTTCATGGACCAGACGCAGGGCTTCCCGCAGGGCGTAAATCATGGAGATGGGGGCTGTGTGGTGGTAGGAATGCTCCTCGCCCCAGTACTGTTCCAGCAGGGTGAGATCCAGATACCAGTTTGGGACCGGTGTCTCTCGATTTTGGAGGGTGACATACGCTCTGGAGCTGATGGTGAGGGGGGATGCGCCGGGGGGACAGCTGAGGCATTTCTGGGAACCGCTGTAGGTGATGTCCAGTCCCATTTCATCTACCTGGACAGGTTCACCGCCCAGGGAAGCCACACTGTCCACCAGCAGCAGAGCGCCGTGTTGATGGGCGATGTCTGCCATACCTTCCAACGGCTGCCGGGCGCCGGTCGAGGTTTCGGCGTGGACCAAACCGACGAGTTTGACCTTTTCTCCCTGTAGGGATGTTCTCACATCATCAGGAGAAAAAACTTTTCCCCACTCTTTTTCCATGCGCTGTACCCGGGCGCCGTACCGGACGGCCATGTCACACAGGCGTTCCCCGAAATACCCGTTGACGCCGATCAAAACCTTGTCCCCGGGCTCGATGAAGTTGCACAGGGCAGCTTCCATGGCCGCGCTGCCCGTCCCGGAAATGGGGATGGTGAGATCATTTTCGGTTTCAAAGACGTAGCGCAGCAATTCCTGGACGTCAGCCATGACCTGCAGGAATTCGGGGTCGAGGTGGCCCACAACAGGATGGGCCATAGCGCGCAGCACCCGGGGCGGGACCATGCTGGGTCCGGGGCCGAGCAGGACGCGGGCCGGAGGATTTAGATCACAGAAATTCTTCATGGTATGTCCTTTACGGAGAACTCAATCTGGCGCGTGAGGGGATTCCTGTTCAGGGCGAGGGGGATCAGACGTCTATTCATAACTGGCCGTCCTCTTCCCAGTCCTGAAGCGAGGCTTGATAATCGGGATCCTGGTAGCGGTTGATATGGAAGGCCGGGGCATAGGGGGGTAATTCGCTGTCGGTGATGTGCGCTGCGGCCAATTCTCCCGCTGCGCAGGCGCCCATGATCCCGAATCCGGACAGGGCGCCTACCAGGTAAGCGTTTTCCACAGCCAGGGGTGTGATCAGGGGCCTGTTTTCCGGTGTTTTCGTATAGTAACCACCATCCAGCATGGGCTGCGGCAGGCGCTGGAAATATTCCTTAAATCCAGGCAGCATGGCAGCCATTCCGCGCAGGGCGATCTCCGGATACATGTCATCCATGGGGGGTGGAAAAAGGGGCTTCATGCTGTGAGTGGTGTATTCCCACAGCAGGAGGATAATGTCGCTATCGTTTCCGCCTTCCGGTCGGGTATGGGCTCCAGGCGGCATCTCCTCCAGCAGCCAGCGGGTGTCCTTCTGCCCGGAAAGGTAACGGCGCTCCTCCTCAGACCAGGGCAGAACCTGGGGATCATGCCAGATCAAAAGGGGAGCCTGGCGGGGAACAACCCCTTTGCTGTCCCGCAGGGCGGTTTTGAGGTGAAGTTCATGCTGCAAGGGTAAGTCCAGGCCCAGCATGTGTCCTATTTCCCGGGCTTTGGGTCCGCCTGCGTTAATAAATTTACGCATAGTAATCGAAAATTCACGGTCATTTGCCGGGTCCAGCAGGGTAGCTGACCTGACCTGCCCCTGTTCAACATCAAGGTCTGTAAGGCGGGCTTTGATGAATTCCACGCCCCGGGAGCGGGCTTCCTCCAGCATGTACATCCCCAGCTGCTGGGCACTGAGCCAGCCAGCTCTTCTGACATGGAGGGCTCCGCATATATTGCCGGGAAGGTATGGGAAATGTTCTTGAATGGGTTTGGAATCGAGAAGGAGATCCGCGCCTGACGGAGAATCGCGGAACCCTTCCGGAGCGTGGGGTTGATAGGGGGGATCACTGACCGTTCCGCGGTGAATCCGGAGGGAGCCAGCACCGAGGTTGGACGGGATGCGGGCTGCCGCAGTAAATTCCTCCAGCTTTTCCTGGTTTGCTGTCAAGTAGAGATACCCCCGGCGGTTGAGATGGAAAATGTTTCTGCTTTCCACCGCCAGCTTTTCCAGGATATCAATGGAGCGATTCATGAAGTGCACCATATCATCCCCCGGCCCCGGCCACCAATTTCGGTAGCATTCCGTGGATTTGTCGCTGGTTAACGTCATCGGCGCCCGTTCATCCACCAGGAGAATTTCCTGGGCATCCTGCCGGACAGCCAGATGGTAGGCCGTGGATATCCCTGCGATGCCTGCCCCGCAGATCAAGGTGTGAGTGGAACGTGTCATGGGTTATAGGGAAGGGTTCATTATTATGTTGATTGATTTTTGGATGGTGACCAGGTGAAAAGAGCCACATCGCTTCGTTTATCCCCCATAGTTTACCATCACACAGCGACTTGTTTCAGGACTGGCATGCTGGATTACGGGATAATGATTGGGAAAGTCATAGTGTATGGACGGAAATAGTACTCAGGAAGTGGCGCTGTCCGGTTTGCGGTTGTACATGGCTTTGTCAGCCAGAATGAGGAGTTCATCCAGGGTGGAGGCCCGATGAGGATCATAGATGCTCCAGCCCATGCTGATGGAAACGGGTATATTGTTTTCATCCTGCTGTTTGATGATCCGGAGGTGTTTTTCCAGGCGGTGGATGAGCTCCTCCGGGTGTGCTTTTTCTGATTCCAGGGCCAGAACCACAAATTCATCCCCGCCGATGCGGGCGACAATATCTGATTTCCGGAAGGTACCTTGTAAGGACCTGGCAATCATGCGCAGGGCTTGATCGCCTTTCAGATGCCCCAGGGTATCATTGATATGTTTCATATTATCGACATCGCCGTACAGTAAAATCAGCCTCCGCTTTTCGCGGTTGGCGACTTTGAGGTGTTGTTCAGCCAGGACATTGAATCCGCGACGGTTATAGAGACCCGTCAAGTCATCTCGCAGTGCCATGGCTCGCAGGGCGTTTTCCATCCGCACCCGCTCAGATATATCCGTATAGACGCCGACGGCGCCGATCATTTTATCGCCTACCATGATGGGTGAACCTGCCAGGATGACTTCCACCGGGCTGCCGTCTTTCCGATAACGCACAGTTTCTGTCGCAGCCAGGTCATGCCCTTTTTGGACCATCTGGGTGTAATTCTGGGCTTCCTCCAGCACATCATCTTGTGCGATTAGATCATCCAGGAGCTCCCCAACCGCTTCATCGGATGTATAGCCAAACAGCGCTTTGCACCCTGGATTCCATTCCACGACACGCTGCTCTGCATCGAGGGTGACGATGGCGTCCGGCGCGGCTTTGAGTATGCTTTCCAGGTACATGCGCCGCTCTTCATCGCGCTGCATGGCCTGTTTTCGTTTCGTGATGTCTGTCAGGGACCCGATGATGGCCTTTGTTTCGCCGTCTTCCACCAGCGGCGCTTCATTGACTTCGACCCAGATGATTTTCCCCTTCTTTCCGATCAACTGCAACTCAAAGGGAGGTTGGCGCTCCCCGGAGTCAATCGCCCGTTGCGTGGCTTCAAATCCTTTCTGGTTGACAGGGTGACTGGTGATGAATTCGGTCCAGTGCACCATGGCTTCCTCTGGTGAGCACTGCAGGAAATGCTCGCTCTGGGGGCTGACATAGGTCAGTTTGTGATCCGGTGTATGAATATAGAACAGGTTGGTGCTGTATTCCACGATGTTGCGCAGCTTCTCTTCGCTCTTTTCGAGCTCTTTCTCGATCCTTTTGCGGTCAGTAATGTCAAAGGCGATTTGCAGGCGGACATATCTGCCGTCGATCCATTTGATGGCCCGGTCATAATTGAAATACCACTTTCCAGTGAGGGGATTTTTCCCCTCCCAGGTGTTCACACCTGTTGGTACTCCTTTTTCATCCAATAATTTGTGGTTCGAGCAGTGGGGGCAGGGGGACGATATATCTCGGTACTGTTCATAACAGGTTTGGCTGTCACTGCGCTCCCCGAAATCATCCCTCATCTTTTTGTTCTGGAACAGAATCTCATAGGAATCCATATCCGCTGCATAAATGTGGGCGTCTAAACTGTCCAGAATGGTGATGAAGCGCTCATGGGACTCTTCCAGGGCCTCCATGGCCTCTTTCCGGTCTGTAATGTTAATGGCATAGGTGATTCCCAGATGTCTTTCCCCTTCCAGGGTGGCCCCACCTAACAGCACAGGGACCCGGGAGCCGTCCTTTGTGATGTACTCTTTTTCAAAGGGGGCATGGATCCCCCTTTCTCTGATTTCCTGCATGGCTTCCTGGTCCCGTTCGCTATACTCTTCCGGAGTGATTTCAGCCCAGCGCAGCTTCCCGGCTTTCAGGTCCGAGCGATTGTAACCGATCATACCCAGGAACGCCTGGTTGGCATCTGTGATGTCGCCTTCCTCGTTCCAGAAGGAAATGCCGATCATATTCGACTCAAAGATGCGCCGGAAGCGGCTTTCGCTTTCCAATAAAGCCTGTTCTGCCTTTTTACGTTTTGTGATATCTTTGTCGATGGCGAAAAATCCGCTGATTTCCCCCTTCTCATAGATGGGAATCTTTGTCAGCAGGTACCAGCGTGTTTCTCCCGAGGCGATGGTGACCTGGCGTTCTTTGCGGATCATGGGCTCTCCCCCTAAGACCCGGCGTTCATCCGACAAAATTTCCTGGGCTTCGTGCGGCCATAAGTCCGAGGCTGTTTTGCCGATCAACTCTTCCCGCGTTTTTGCCCCCACTGCGTCCGCATAGGCCTGGCTGCAGTTGATGATCCCGTGCTCGATGTCTTTGAAATACACCAGATCTGGCGTGTTTTCCATCAGGGTTTCCCACATCTGATGGTGAGGATCCAGATACACTCGTTGGTCCTCCAGCTCTGCCACCCGTTGGCGGAGGGCTTCAATTTCTTCGATTAATTGGTCCCGGGATTGATTATTCAGCGACATGTCGATCTCAGCTAATTGCGACCACTTGTCTATCAACGATAGGAAAACTTGTTTTTATTGTAATTGAAATAGCTGTTACCGGAGAAATCCACCCTTTACAGTTCTTTAAGAAAGAACCCCGGATGATGAAGAGCTCACGGGTGGAAACTATCAATTTTGATGGTTAGTCAGCTATCGGGAGTTAATTCCTGGTGAGTGATGTTAAGGGGAGGTGTGTTGGCCGAAATTAGGAAAGTGGATGAACTATCCGTTTTTATGGGACGCATTACAATAGAAACTGAACGATTTCTGAAGTTGTCTGCATACCATCGGGATCGAGAGGGTAACTTGGGTGAGGTTAAAAATTATGGCGGTTTTCCGTTTTGAAAACCGCCATACACAAGGCGCACCCGGAGGGATTCGAACCCCCAACCTGCTGATTCGAAGTCAGACGCTCTATCCGTTGAGCTACGGGTGCGCGGTTAAAACTATTATACACTAAGTGTATTTTTCGTCAATTTCAGGCACAAATGTTTTAATTTCTTGAAAAAGGGAGAGTTTTTTCGATTCGGGATTTTTCAGCTTTTTCCTTCTCGGTGCATCCCTGGTGCAATCCCGGTGCAATTATTGGGAGATTAGGCTAAATAGAATGATTTAGCTGGATATGTAGAAAAAAATAACTTAGTTTCATCCATGAAAAGGGGAAATCAGTGGTATGTTCAGGGGGCGCCTGACAAGAGATCAGCAGAGATCATCTCAATATTTTGCCATTTTTGGGTATTTATAAGTAAAAATTTGATAATATGTTGCGTATAGCAAGGAATGAGCCCGTTATTCATACGGGTTTGCTACTGGTCAGCGATGTGGATTCTGTTCACGTCCGGCGCCAATTGGGATGTTGGGTTGGGGCAGGCAAAGTCTACCAGCTCCGAGGGGGATTGTATGCTTTGTGCGTAATCCGTGTCCTGGAGATGCTTGCCTCTTGGAGAGGATTTTCCTGTCAGATCCGGATGGATAATGGCCCTGAGATGATCCCGAAAGCCTTGCAGGGGTGAGGTGGAACGGACGGAGTCCAATTGGCTTACATTCAGCCAGGCAATCCAGCTCAGAATGCTTATATCGAGCGCTTTAATCGAACCTACCGAGAAGATATCTTGAATGCAAATTTGTTTTCCTCTCTTTAGGAAGTTCGTGATATCAAGGAAGAGTGGATTGAAGAATACGATGCCATCAGACCTTATGATGCTTTGAAGGGATTACCGCCTTACCAATATATGACTGAAAGGGCCTAAAGTGTCCACTTTCAACTGTTACTAAAAATGGGATGTTGACATAAGCTGACCAATAAGCCGCGAAAGAAGCTCCCCGTGGAGAAACGGCTGGAAAGTCAGGAGGATTCAACCACCTCTTCAAGGACGAGAACCGGCACATGGTCGACACCATGCCGAAAGAGGTCGATCGGCACAGCAGGGAGAACCTTCTAGAGCGCTGTGACAACCCCAGACTTTTCGCAAATCCTAAGGGCCTATTTTCCCAGCAGCCCGCACGGGCCGTGGGGTTTTTCGATTAAACATGAGGTAGAATAAATAGCAGGGAAGACATGCGCACCTCGCCGGAACGTTGATCGGACTCATCCTCCAATCAGGGTGGCGAGAGCTGGCAACTGGATGAGAGGAGCAGAGCGATGGTTGAACATATCCTTGTCCCACTGGATGGTTCTTCTTTGGCTGAGTGTGTGCTGCCGCACGCAGTGGCCATAGGTCAGGACACGGGGGCAAAAGTGACTTTACTGCAGGCACTGGAGCGCGGGAGCGACCAGGTTCAGTCCCGGGCTGTCGACCCCTTAGACTGGCATATGCTCAAATCGGAGGCCGGTTCCTACTTGAGTGAAGTTGGGTCACGTTTACAAGAAGTTGACCTGAAAACGAGGCATGTTATCGTTGAAGGCAGAGCTGCGGAGAGCATCATAGACTACATCCATCAAGAAAAAGTGGATCTGGTTATACTCAGCAGCCATGGAAATAGCGGACTCAGCAAATGGAATATCAGCAGCGTGGTGCAGAAAGTTTTGCTGGGTTCTTACACGACAACGATGATCATCAGGGCTTTTCAACCTGTGGTAAGGGACCTGGACGGGTTGAGCTATGATCGGGTCCTAATTCCCTTGGATGGTTCGCAGCGTGCCGAGTGTATATTGCCCTGGGCGATGAATATGGCCAACTTCCACCACTGTAAGCTGTATTTGACACATGTGGTGAGCAGACCAGAAGTGCCTCGAAACGTGCCCTTGACTGAGAAGGAGTCCGAGTTGGTGAAACAGCTTACGGATCTCAACAAGGTGAAAGGAACACAATATCTTGCCGATATGAAATCCCGCTTTTCATCAGACGTAGAGACCTATATCAGGGTCAATCACAATACAGCAGCAGCCTTACATGAGATTGTCGTGGAAGAAGATGTGGACCTGGTCTTGATGACAGCGCATGGATATTCTGGTGAAACTATATGGCCTTATGGGGGTGTGGTGCTAAATTTCATTGCCTACGGCACCACCCCGCTGCTTATTTTCCAGGACGTCCCTCCCGAAGAAGCCAGCATGACAATGGCCGAAAAAGCCGCTAGAGAACAAAAGGGTCATTAGTCCAGAAATGTGGTTTTGACCATAGAAATAAACAAATTTTATCACTAAAGACGGCTATCGCAGAGAACTCATCCTGAACAGCTCGAGGATGAGTTCTCTGTGACTGATAATCCGCGGAACAAGGGAAACAGACTCAATGATGAAGCCCGGTGACACAGTCACAGCTGGAAAGCTAGAAAACATGGATCATATTGCAAGAAGTGCCCGCAGGCTGGCAAAGGATCATGACGTCTCGAACCGTGCGAGCGCCAAGCCCTATCTGCTGCAGCGTGTAGATCAACTTGAGTCGATCCTCCAGCATGTCCACAACCGCTTTATGCAGGAAGAGAAAAATCAAAAGATCGTTTCGGGTGCAGCAGAGTGGTTGTTGGATAATTATTACACCGTTGATCGGTCCATCCAGCAGGTCCGAGAAAATTTACCAGCGGGATATTATCAGGAGCTCTCCAAACTTACTTCCTCTCATCTCTCAGGTTATCCCCGCGTCTACGCCGTGGCACGGGAGATGCTCTTGTCTGCTGGAGAAAATCTTGGTGCCAAAGGGTTGAAGCACTTCGTGCGGGCTTACCAGGAGATCAGTCCTTTCACGATGGGAGAAATTTGGGCCCTCCCCACCATGCTGCGCTTGTGCACCATGGAACTTCTGATCAAAGCCATCATTCAGGACGAGTCTGCGGACCTTGTCATGGACGAGACAGTTTTACCTGGCCCTCCGTTACCTGCGGAAAAGGCTACCAAAGAAGTTGTCGCTGCCAGTATCCGTAACCTACTCTTCCTGGACACACAGGATTGGAGTGCCTTCTTCGAAGATGTCAGTCTGGTAGATGAGATCCTGGACTCAGACCCGGCGGGTATCTACCCTGGAATGGACTTTGAAACGCGCGATCGTTACCGGGCAGTGATTGAGAAGGTCGCCAGGGCTGTCGAACACACCGAGGAGGAAGTCGCGCGAAAGGCAGTCCATTTGGCAAAAGTGCGCCAGGGGGATTCGACGCGTGCCGGGCATGTCGGTTTTTATCTGGTTGGACCCGGACTCGAGCTGCTTGAGGATACGGTGAGTTACCACCCTGGTTGGGGTGAACGATTGCGGCGCTGGATTTTCGATCATGCCCCATTGGTCTACCTGGGTGGTGTTTCCCTGCTGACCGTGCTCTTCCTGGCTGCTCTAATGGGATACACTTATGCCAGCGGCGGAAAGTTGCTGCAGTTGATTGCTGTAAGTCTGTTGGGGGTGGTTCCGGCCTCTGTGGTGGCCGTCAGTCTGGCCAACACGCTGATCACCCACACCGTGCCGCCGCGCATCCTGCCCAAGATGGATTTCAGCGAGGGGATTCCGGGCAAATATTCCACGATGGTGGTCGTCCCCACCCTGCTCAGCGATCTTGAAGGGATAGATTTTTTATTGAACCAGCTGGAGCTCCACTACCTGCGCAATCAAGATCCAAATCTTGGCTTTGCGATCCTGACCGATTTCTCCGACGCGCCTGAGAAATCTATGCCGGAGGATGACGACTTGTTGAAGAAAGCCAAGGAGGGAATCGCTTACCTCAATCAAAAATATGGTCAAGGCATAAACGACGGCCCCTTTTCTTACTTTCACCGCCGGCGGGTATGGAATCCAAGCGAAGAGTGCTGGATGGGTTGGGAACGCAAGCGGGGCAAGCTGGTCGAATTTAACACCCTTTTGAGAGGAGGGGGGAATACCTCTTATGTCGTCCAGATGGGTGATCTTGATTTCATTCTAGGGGTGGAATATGTCATTACCCTGGATGCGGATACCGTGCTTCCAAAAGGGGTGGCCGCTCAGTTGATTGGCACCTTAGCCCACCCCTTGAACCGCGCTGCATTTGATCCCGCGGGCGAGCGAGTCGTCGCGGGATACACCGTCCTCCAACCCAGAACGGAGGTCAAGCCAACCGCGGTCAATCAGACCCCATTTACACGGATTTACGCTGGCGATGCTGGTTTGGATCTCTACACGAGGGCGGTCTCCGATGTCTATCAGGACTTCCTTGGTGAGGGAGATTATGTGGGTAAGGGGATTTACGACGTTGACGCATTCCAACGAAGCCTAGAGGGACGCGTGCCGGAGAATGCCCTTCTCAGCCACGATCTATTTGAGGGGATCCACGGGCGAGCTGCGTTAGTGAGCGATGTGGTGCTCCTAGAGGACTACCCTCCAGGGTATCTCAGCTATGCTTACCGGAAACATCGCTGGGTACGGGGAGACTGGCAGCTTCTCCCCTGGCTTTTCCCGGAAGTGCCCCATGCCGGGGAGGGGAAGATACCCAACAAGCTCTCCATAATCGACCGCTGGAAAATTTTCGACAACCTGCGCCGCAGCCTGCGCTCACCGGTCCTCCTTTTTCTCTTGGCGGCGGGATGGCTCTGGCTCCCTGGCTCCACCTTGATCTGGACGTTGATCACGCTGCTGATCTCGGCCCTTCCTCTCGTCACCGGAGCCATGATCGAGTTCACCAGGTGGCTGCGGAGTGATTTAATCAGCTGGGGGTTTCCCTCTTTCAAAGTGGGATTGGTGCGTTGGTTGGTCAACATCGTTTTCCTGCCCTATGAAGCCCTGTTGATGATCGATGCCCTCGGGACCTCGTTAGCGAGGATGGCCATCACTCGCAAACGCCTCTTGGAGTGGACGACTTCTGCCCACACCATCCTCTTGTTCGGCCGCAAGTCTAAGCTGGCTTTGCTCTGGCGGAGGATGGGGAGCGCTTCGGTGTTGGCCGTTATCCTTGGTATACTGCTCTCGATCTTCCGGCCGTTCGTCCTGTTGGTTGCCCTGCCATTGCTGCTGGCCTGGGGGCTCTCTCCAAGAATAGCAGGATGGCTCAGCGAACCCGTGACGCGGGATAAAGAACCCATTAATGATCAACAGCGGCGGCAGTTAAGGCGTTTGGCCCGCCGCACATGGCTCTATTTCGAACGCTATGTTGGCCCGGAAGATAACTGGCTGGCGCCGGATCATTTCCAGGAAGAGCCACGTGGGGTGGTGGCGCATCGCACATCCCCGACGAACATTGGTTTGATGTTAGTCTCTACACTGGCAGCCTATGATCTGGGTTATATCGGTTTAATGGATCTCACCCTGCGCATAGGAGATGCGTTCGAGAGCCTTGGCAAGCTGGAGCGGTTTCGAGGGCACTTTTTGAACTGGTACGACACGCACAATTTAACTCCCCTCTCTCCACGCTATGTCTCCACGGTCGACAGCGGCAATCTAGCGGGCAGCCTGCTGGCGCTCCGGCAGGGGATGCAAGAGCTGCAGCATGAACCTGTCCTACGCTGGCGGCAGCGCTGGCAGGGTTTTTGCGATACGCTGGACGTCCTGTCGGAGGTTGTGGCTGGCGTGGATGGCGGTGATGGGCTGGAGAGCGCGGTGGACTCACTGCAGGACCATCTGGCCGGGATACGCAAAAAGGTGCAAGCCGGGCGGGAAGACCCCGGACGGTGTCTGTCCCTGTTGGTTGAGCTCAACGGTGAAGACGCTGAGAAGTTCAACCGTCTGTTGAAGTCGCTCATAGAGTCAGAAGCGGATCGTTTCCAGGCGGCGACACTGCGTGACCTCCGAATTTGGTCGGAACGCCTGCATTACCACCTGCGCAACATGAAAAACGAATGGGAGATGTTCTCCCCCTGGCTGTCCATGTTTCAAAATCCACCCTCCATCTTACGCGAAACAACAGCGGGAGAGCTGGATACGATTACGTACGAAGCATGGCAAGAAGTGCGGGATGTTCTGTCTCCTGATCTTTCCATTGGGAATGCGTTTACCGCTTATCAAAGGGGGAGGGCGAAGGTCGACACCTTGAAAAACCATCTCCGCGCGGAACTGGAAAAGGAGGGGGCCAGGAACCATCCGGTGGTGAAAGAGCAAATCAAGGAGGCGATTGCTTGGTGTGATCGCCTGGATGAACAACTGCAATCCACCCAGCTTACTGTGCGCGGCGTGAGGGTTGGCCTCCAAAATCTGGCCAGCGAGGCGGCGGGTTTCTTTCAGGACCTGGATTTTAGTTTCCTCTTCGACCCTCAACGCAAGGTATTCCGGTTGGGTTATCACGTAGACGGAGAGGAATTGGATGACAACCATTATGATCTCCTAGCTTCGGAAGCCCGCATGGCCAGTTTCGTGGCAATTGCCAAGGGGGATGTTTCCCAGCAGCACTGGCTCCATCTGGGCCGTCCGTTTTCCCGGGTGGATGGGTCGAGCGTGATGCTCTCCTGGAATGGTTCGATGTTTGAATATTTAATGCCTGGACTTCTGATGCGCAATTACGAGGGCATGTTGCTGGATCAAACTTACCATGTTGTGGTGCAGCACCAAATCGATTATGCGCGGCGGCAAGGTGTCCCATGGGGGATCTCGGAGTCTGGTTATTATCGCTTTGACAACCAGATGAACTACCAGTATCGGGGGTTCGGGCTGCCCAGGCTGGGGCGCAAGCATGGTCTGG
This sequence comes from uncultured Anaerolineales bacterium, assembly GCA_964539105.1. Taxonomy (GTDB): domain Bacteria; phylum Chloroflexota; class Anaerolineae; order Anaerolineales; family UBA11858; genus B10-G9. The sequence continues at coordinate 34,125 of CAZIFI010000020.1, forward strand.
GCGAAGATCTAGTGATTACACCGTATGCTTCTCTATTGGCCCTCCAGATATCACCCCGCGAGGTTATGAAGAACATCTCAGATTTGATCCGGGAGGATGCCCTTGGCCATTATGGCTTCTACGAAGCCGTGGATTACACACCGACACGTCTTCCCCTGGGTGAGAAGCATGCCCTTGTGCGCTCTTATATGGCCCACCACCAGGGAATGATTCTCTTATCTCTCACCAATTATCTTACAAGGAATTGTATGATACGGCGCTTACACAGCGACCCACGGATAGAGAGCGTCGAGCTGCTGCTCCAAGAGCGGATACTGCAGCGCGTAAGAGTGGAAGGATTGCCCCGGGAAGCAAGGGTCGAACCCGCTGAAAGGGAACCCGTTCACCTGCAGCCCTGGCAGGCGCCGGCGGACGACATGGTTCCCCAGGCCCATTTTCTTTCCAATGGCAGGTACAGCGTGATGATCACACGCGCTGGGGGAGGGTACAGCTCCCTCACCCGCGGGGAAAAGGGGGAGGAGGAGTCTGTGGCCCTGACGCGCTGGCGGGCGGATACCACCCTGGATAACTGGGGAACCTGGATCTATCTCCAGGAGCCTGAACGGGGCACTCTCTGGTCAGCCGGCCGCCAGCCGGTAGATCACTCCCCTCAAAAATATGATGTTTTGTTCCATGCCCACCAGGTGGAGTTCAGGCATCATGACGATGATCTGGGCTTGAATATGACGGTGACCGTAGCGCCGGATGCGGATGTTGAAATTCGCAGGCTGACGCTCACCAATCATAGCCGTAACACGCGTAGCCTGCGGCTCACCAGCTATGGTGAAGTCGCCCTCGCCCCCCAAACCTCTGACCGGCGCCACCCGGCATTCAATAAGCTGTTCATCGAGAGCGAGTACCTGCCTGACCTCAATGCCCTCCTTTTCCGCCGCCGGCCGCGATCCGCTCAGGAAGAGCCGACTTGCCTCATGCACCTTTTGGTCCCGGAAGAGGGAGCTGCGGGCAGGGTCACCTACGAGAGCGACCGGGCGCAATTTGTGGGCAGAGGGCACACGACGCGGGATCCGGCTGCGCTGAAGTCGGAGAAAGGGCTTTCGGAAACGGACGGTGCCACCTTGGATCCGATCATGGCATTGGGGATGGAGATGGAACTGGATCCGTATTCTACCTCGCAGCTGGCTTTCATCACCCTGGCAGCTAGCACGCGGGAGGAAGCTATCTCCCTGGCACATCGCTATCGAACCTGGTCCAGGATCAATCTGGCTTTCTCGCGTGCTCGGACCCAGAGCGAAAATGAAATGCAGCGCCTTAACCTGGAAGTCAAAGATCTTGAGCATATCCAACGGCTCTTTTCACTTCTTTTCTACCCGCATCGGATGCTGCGGGCAGCGCCGGAAACATTGTCATTGAATCGGAAGAGTCAGTCCGGGCTCTGGACCTTTGGTATCTCTGGAGATTACCCAATCCTCCTGGTGCGCATGACCGGTGAGGAGGAGCTGTCGCTGGTACGCAAAATGCTGCGTGCACATGCCTATTGGCGGGCACGCCGCGTGAAAGTCGATCTGGTGATCCTCAACGAAAAAGATGCCGGCTATGCACAGGAACTCAGCGACCAGATCAATCAATTGATTACCAAGATGGAGAGCGACGCCTGGATCAATCGGCGGGGCGGCATCTTTTTACTGCGAAGCGATCAGCTGGGTAATGACTCAAAAGTCCTCTTGGAGACGGCTGCGCGCGTCGTGCTCGATGGGGGAGAGGGGTCTCTGGGCGACCATTTGTCCGATTTGCCTTCGTCTCCGAGCCGGCTGCCCAAATTCATCCCTACTAGTCTTAAAGAGGGCGGGACGACCCCTCCCCTGACCCGGCCTGACAACCTGATGTTTGATAATGGATTTGGGGGCTTTAGTCCGGATGGGCGCGAGTATATCACTTACCTCGATAATGATCAGTGGACACCGGCACCGTGGATCAACGTCATCGCCAACCCGTCGTTTGGCTTTTTGGTCACGGAGACGGGTTCGGGGTACACCTGGGCCGGTAACAGCGGTGAAAATAGGTTGACCCCCTGGCGCAATGATCCTGTTTCCGATCAGCCAGGAGAAGCGCTCTACCTCCGCGATGAAAATTCGGCAGAGGTATGGTCGCCAACGCCGCTGCCGGCACGGGGAGAGGAGCCATACATCATCCGGCACAGCGCCGGCTATACCACCTTCGAGCACAACAGTCACGGGATCAAGCAGCGGATGCGGCTTTTTGCCGCGGCGGACGAGCCGGTCAAAGTGGTACAGCTGCGGCTGGAAAACACCTGGGAGGTTAACAGGCGGCTGACCGCGACGTACTATGTGGAATGGGTTTTGGGTGCTCACCGGAGCGAGACGCAGCAGTACATTTTGCCAGAGTATGATGCCGGCGCTTCCGCGCTCCTGGCGCGGAACACATACCACCCAGAGTATGGAGAGCGGGTGGCTTTTCTGAGCGCCAGCGAGCCTCCCCACGGGCTGACCGCGGACCGGATGGAGTTCCTGGGTCCCGAGGGAAGCCTCCAGCAGCCGGCGGCGCTTGAGCGCATCGGGCTTTCGGGCCGTGTAGAAACAGGGCTGGATCCCTGCGGGGCACTGCAGATTCACATTGAACTTGATCCGGGGGAAACCAAAGAGGTCTTTTTCCTCCTTGGACAGGGGGCGGACCGTGCGGAAGCGTTGAGCTTAATCGACCATTATCAGAATCTGGAAGAGATCGAGAACGCGTGGTGCGAGGTGAATGAGCGCTGGGATGATATACTGGGTGCGGTCACGGTGAAGACGCCCGATCCGGCGATGGATCTGCTCCTCAACCGCTGGCTGCTCTACCAATCGCTGTCCTGCCGGGTGTGGGGCAGGTCTGCGCTCTATCAGTCCAGCGGGGCATACGGGTTCCGCGATCAACTACAGGATGTGCTGTCGCTGGTTCATGCAAAGCCAGGCCTGGTGCGGGAGCATATCCTGTACGCGGCCAGCCATCAGTTTGCTGAGGGGGATGTCCTCCACTGGTGGCACCCCCCCTCCGGCCGGGGGGTGCGGACGCGGATCAGCGATGATTTGTTGTGGCTGCCCTATGTGACCGCCGAATATGTGAAAGCCACCGGGGATGAGGGCATCTTGAAGGAAGAAGTGCCCTTTCGCACTGGGGAGCCCTTGGAGCTCGGCGGGCAGGAGCGCTATGCACACTATGCGTCAGGGGATGAAAAGGCCGCGCTTTATGAACACTGCTGCCGGGCATTGGATAAGGGTTCGACCGCGGGCCCGCACGGGCTGCCGTTGATCGGCGCGGGGGACTGGAATGACGGTTTGAACCGGTTGGGTGTCGAAGGGCGGGGGGAGAGCGTCTGGCTGGGATGGTTCCTGTGCGCTGCCCTGAGACGTTTTTCTGAGGTGTGCGAACGTATAGAAGACATCAATCAGGCGCAAACCTTCCGACAACGAGCCAAGGGTTTACAGCAGGCTTTGAAGAAGAGTGCTTGGGATGGGGAGTGGTACCTGCGGGCTTATGATGATGATGGGGAACCTCTCGGTTCGCGGGAAAACAGCGAATGCCGGATTACATCCATGGCCCAATCCTGGGCCGTGCTTTCAGGCGCGGGGGGTAAGGATCGTGTGCAGCGGGCTCTGGAATCCCTCTCCAAACAGCTTGTGCGAGAAGAGGAAGGGTTGATCCTGCTTTTTCGGCCGCCGTTCGATAAGACCGCGCGCGACCCCGGCTATATCAAGGGCTACCCACCCGGGATCCGCGAGAATGGAGGGCAGTACACGCACGCTGCCTTGTGGGCCGTATGGGCTTATTCGGAAATGGGCCAGGGTGATCGCGCTGAGAGATACTTTCGGCTTTTGAATCCGATCTACCACAGCGACACATGGGAAAAGGCAAAACGTTACCGTGTTGAGCCCTATGTGGCGGCAGCTGATGTCTACAGCCATGAGGACCATCTCGGCCGGGGCGGCTGGACATGGTACACAGGGTCGGCCGGTTGGATGTATCGGGTGGGATTGGAAGCCATTTTAGGCTTGCGCCGGGAGGGAAAGCCCTCTGTGACTATAATCATTGGACAACTCCTCTGAATAATTTAGTGAGCAGGG
>CAZIFI010000021.1:0-36784 GCA_964539105.1 uncultured Anaerolineales bacterium
AGCTCCCGCAGCGGGGGGTAGACCGCGCCAACGCTGGCTGCCAAAATCACGATCAAGATGATGTACTTGAGGGTCCGGGCAGGGGTGTCCGCCCATGATGGAAGCCGGGTGGGAAAGCGGGCCTGGCTCTGCTTGCCCCGCACGGTTTTTTCCCCCCTGCTCCAGCGGCGGGAAAGGTCAGCCAGAAATTCCTGCAGACCGCCCAGGGGGCAAAGCCAGCCGCAGAAAGCCCGGCCGGCAAGGATGGCAAGGGCCGCCACGCCGCTGAATACGGCAAAGTTGAAGAGGTTGATCGTATTTAACGTACCGCCGGTGGTCAGCGTGGTCCAGGCGCTTTCCACCGCGCCGAAGGGACAGAACGCGTCGAAGGAGCCTTCCCTTCCGGGCTTTTCTGGTAAGAGATGCCTGATGCCGATCAAAAATGTGATTGCTGTGGAGAGGAGCAGGAACAGGCGGCGTGTCTTATGCAGCGAGTTGTTTGTCTGAGAACGGCGGCGGGATCCGGAACTCATGACCCGTGTTTCCCCTCAGTTGCCAAGACAAAGGCCGGCACAGAATGCCTGCCCTGATTTCCGGGTCCTTTTCTTTCTTGATGGGAGGGCTGTAACCCCAACAGGTAGGCCAACGCGATCGTGACGAGAAAGGTGACCAGCACGATGGTGGGAAAAAACTGCTCGTTAATCTTCATGGTTGTGGAAATTTTCTATCGTACAGCTCGGTTACCTTGAGATCCATTCCTGGATCATCTTTTTCGTGCGGGGCAGAAGGAGAACCACCAGCAGGATGCCGCTCAACAAAGGTCCAGGGAGGAACATGGAGAAGCGGCCCAAGCGAATGGCGTCCGTCAACCCCACCGGCAGGCCGCCGAAGATTGACAGGGTGGCGGCGTAAATACCCACCGGCAGCGTCCAATGTTTTCCTCTTACCAGGGCGAAGATAAACACCGCCCAGGCCGCGGCTCCCCACCAGTTGACCATTTGCCCCATGGCATACATGCCCACGGGAAAGCTTTCTTCCACGGTCTGGTAGCGGGAAATGGCGCCCACGCCGTCAATGAAGACCATCACATAAGCCAGCCCGGCGGCGAAGGCCAGGGCGATGATCTTTCCCTTCACTCCGCCAATGAAAAGCATCCCGAACCAGAGCAGAAAGGCCAATAAAAAGACCCACATGGTGGGCGTGGGCATGCCGATGCTGGCGGGGGGGATCATGGGGAAGAACCCGGCCAAGATTTGCAGAGTGGACGCTACCACGCCCCAAAACCAAGCCCACTCTTTCTCGTTGAGGAAGCCGTAGAGGACGACCACCCACAGGGCGCCGCCGGTCATCCCCACCCAGCCCATCAAGGCGTGCACGATCCTCACTGTAATCGCTTCATCCGGCCGTCCGTCGAGGATCTTGCCTTCCACGATGGGGATATAGGTGTTGGCGATGATGTACAGCGCCAGCAGGCCGGTGATGATGCCCAGGATGGATAGAAACGAACCGAGTTTACGATTGCCTTTGAAAAATTTCATGTCAATCTCCTTCCCTGAAATCATTTTTGAAAAGCAGTGCACTGCCGGACAAACCTCCTAGCGTTTATCAGACGGAAGGATCTTCGGAGCCTGCTCCGCTCTCCCCCGGGTTTTGCAGCAGGCGCTTCTTGAAATAAGGCACCAGGGTGAAAATCAAGATGCCCAGGGCCAGCAGTGAACCCCACAGATAATCCAGGGTCTTCGTGCGGAAAATCTGGGTGGGGATATTGATCATCAGGACTGTTACCGCGCTGATAACTGCGAACCACCAGCCCTTGCGCTTTCCCATGGCCAGCAGGGGGATGGCCGCGAAGAGCAGGGGGACTACGACCCAGTTCACTTCTCCACACCAATTGAACAGCCACCATGTGAAGCCGGGGTAGAGCGGGTGCCCAGGTCGGGTCCACATTGTGCGCTGGGCGCCAACGCCCACGGTGAAAGCGTGGGTGACCATCATCCCTAACAAGGTCAGGGTGGCAAAGCGGATCAGTTTGGGGATGAGCTCCTCTTTGCGCAGGAAGATAAAGGACCAGTATCCTGCCAAACCGATCCAGGAGATGGTCATCGGTAAGGGAAAGCCGCCCACCCAGCTGATATAGGGCAGGAACATGAACATCCCGCCGATGGAGGGGAGGGCGAAGAGGGCCAGGGCCAGAGGATAGGTCCACTCCGTGCCCTTCCTGATCTCCTGGGAAATGAGGATCAGGGTTACACCGGCCACAAAAATGAATGCTCGCCACACAGGATAAAAGAAATCAAACAGGGTCAACCCGCTGCTGAAGGCAGGATTCCCATCCTCGATGTGCGCCATGAGATCGACCAGCACCCGTTCCAGAGAAGTTTGCACCAGGAAGGGGACGAGGTAAGCCATGAGCAAGCCGACCAGGATGGCGATGACTGACATGATCGTGCGGTTCTTGTGGGGGGTGTTTTTCATCTCAATCCTCCGTCTGAGAAAGGGTTGGTGAGTTGGTTGTTTACATGTGAATCTTATCTCAAACTGGGTTTACCTTCTTTGCCTTAACGCAAATGGGGTTTTTGAAATGAGTGGGGAAGCCACATCTCACATCCAAACATTCTTTCTTTGATCATGTTTCTTCTCAGCATTTCATGGGTAGGTTTTGATATTTGTCAAAGACAAATGTCCCCTGCCCAGCTAGGATAGGAACTACAGGTTGTGAATATAAGAATAAAGGTCCGGGCTTGTGTCTGGTTCGCTTCGGGGCGGTAGGATTTGGAAAAAAAGAAGCACTCAAAGTGAAGGCAAAGACAATGTAGGGGTGTGGTAGGAGGTGAATACTGGACAAATAACCCTTCAACGACGTGTACAAGGAGGTATGGACCGGGGGTGAAACCTCAACCCGATAAACCTTTCGAGACATTGTATTCTGAAGATAATAAAGGAGAGCACCTATGCAGCATCCTTCAAAGAATGTTCGCCTGGCTGTCACCATTTTCTTGGTGATCATGGCCATCGCGATTATCGTTTTCGTACCCATACTCGTCAAACAATTTTTGCCGGAAGTTATTGATAACCAGCAGGCCCGGATTCAAAAATTTTCCACCTCAGGGGATCCTGAATTGGAAATGAAAGCCAAGCTTATCAGCAAAGTTCCCGAGCATGTCAGTTGGGCTTACCCACTGTGGATGGGGCTGGGAGTGTTTGGCGGCGTGGTCATGCTCGTCGTTGCACGTGATTTCTACCTGGGGAAAAAATGGGCCCGGGGATTGGCTTTGCTGGCCTTTGCGATGCCCTCCATGGGTGGAGCCTACATGTTTGTGCCCTGGATGAATTTTGTGAATGAGGGCTTTCCGATGCCGGCCCTGGTTTCCCTGTTGGGCTTAGTCCCGTATTTCACGATCTTGCTGGCCGAGAAAGTGGATGGGGCTGAAAAAGCGATCAACGCTATTGTTTTCGCGCTGATCGGTGTCCAGGGAGCGCATTCCTTTAGCAACGGGTTTGCTTCTGTTCGCATCCAATGGATGCACCCGGCGCGGCCCCAGTGGCCCGGAGATACATGGGGGACCTGGTTGGGCGCCCAGGCCATGTGGCTGGGGACGATTTGTGTCATCCTTTCCATCCATTTCTTGGGCGCTAGGAAACGCTCGGGATGGTACCTGGCTCTGATCGGCGGCGGAACAACGATGGTGGCGAATTATTATACCCACCTCATCCGGGGAACGACCATAGACTATATTCTGGGCGGCACCTTCGGGTTGGGGATGGTGGTTTTGATGCTGATCCCTGCGGTAAAGGATCGTCTTCTCGATGATCCTGAACAAGGCCAGGAGGTTGAACCCGCGGCTGCCTAGCACTTCTTGTATAACGGTTGCCAGCTTCCATGATCAAAGCCCCTGGCGGTCTCCGGGACCGTCAGGGGGCTTTGGTCGTTTCAGTCAGTGTGGCCGGAGGGCATTTTGACCTGTGATGTTCGGTCCAGCCAATTAATACAAGTGTAGGTCTGATTTCGAGATATGTTTTGGGAATTCATACAACAATATCAGTCCATATCCTTCCTAATTTACCTCTTCCCCCTGGGGACTGCTTTGGTCCTGATGATCCGCCGCTCAGCCAGCTGTTCCCGGGTCAAGACTGGACAAACCAAGCCCCTGATTTGGGCTGTGGCCTTGTTGTTTTGTGGTGATACCTTGCATCTATCCACCATGGCCCTGCAAACAGCGCTGCCCCTTCATCCCGTTTCGGTGCCAGCCGTGGGGGAAAAGCTGGCCTGGACGGAAATTGGGGGCTTTGTGACATCTTTGACGCTGACTTTGTTTTACATGTCTTTGCTGCGCTTTATCAGACGGAGCATGGATCAACCGCGAAAGGACATAGAAACGGTCATCATAGGCGCTTTATGGATCCGGCTTCTCCTACTTTTTGTCCCTGCAAAATGGACCGGCGTTTCAACGGGCGTATGGCTGATTATTCAAAACATCCCCTTTTTTATGGGGGGGATAGGAGCCAGTTACCTCTTCATGCACTGGCAAACACAGGACGCTGTTATTGATACAAGATGGATGGACATCGGCGGGTGGTCTATTGCCTTGTCTTTTGCTTTTTACCTGATGAGCTTGCTTTTCGCAGGGCAGCATTCATTCGTATGGATGAGCATGGCGGCAAAGTCCCTGTGCTACCTCACTTTGGTATTCTCTCTTTATCAGGCTCTTTTTGTCAGGCGGTCCAATGACCAACACATTTCAAAGTTCTATCTGAGTTGATCGATACAGGTTGCGGACACGAGTTTTGTCAGGGGAGATGATGTATTTCCAAATTCATTTCAGCACATAGAAGGAAGGAGACATGGAGAAGATCAGAAACTTAGAGAAATTTCTCTCCAGTAAGCCTGTTTTTAATAAAATATCTCCAGAAGATCGAGCCAGGTTGGCCGAAGCAGCCATCCTCTATAAACTGGACACCAACGAATCGCTGACCGCTCAAGGCGATTATTGGCCAGGCTTGTTGATCGTTAAGTCAGGGGGATTAAAATGGACGCTGATATCTGAATCGGGAAAGGAATATGTGTTTTTTGTCCTTGAGCCTGGAGATTTATTTTGGGGGCATACTATTTTTGATGAAAAACCCATGCCTGCTTCGCTGATTGCCACCAGGCCGACGGAACTTTATATCTGGAAAAAGGATATGATCCAGCCTATTTTGTATCGATACCCTGAAGCGTTGTGGGATATCGGTAAAACATTGGTAGGGATCATGCGGCGGAACAGAGAAGTTGTCATTAATCTAGCCTTCAGGCCTGTAGCCGGGCGGTTGGCAAAATATTTATTGGACGTATCAGATCATGAGAAGGAAGAGATCGAGAGGGACTTCACCCTGGAGGATATTGCCAGAACCGTGGCCAGCTCTCCTGAAGTGGTCTGCAGGGTCCTTTACGAATTGCAGAACGAGGATATTCTTGAGGTAACCCGGGCCAGGATCACTATCCATAACCAGGATGCGCTGAGCGAGCTGGTAGAAAATGCTTGACCAGAAACCCCCTTCAATTTTGTGCCGCGGCTTGAAAAATTTGCTGGTTTAAGGATCAGCTTTCGCCCTCATTGATGGGTAGGGCTGTTATTCAAGCCGAACATTTTCCCGACTGGGTCCAGGCAGGACCCGCCCAGAAGATAGACTATAATTGAATCATCGGTTGGCGAATGATAGAGAAAGGTACTGTCATTTGTCAGGTTTGGATTTGATCATTACCCCTTGCTTAAAACTGCGATTTCATGAGATATTTAAACGCTGATGGATCCTAATGTATTGGCCCAGATCTTGTCCGGTAAAGAGGTCTTTCGCAAGCTGCCGCAGAAGGAAGTTGATCTTCTGGCTGAGCATTCCCTGCGCAGGCAGTTAGCAGCCGGTGAGTTCCTTTCCCGCCAGGGTCAAGTATGGTCTTATGTCGTCTATCTGCACCAGGGAGAACTGCGCTGGCGTATGTTGTCAGCTGGCGGCAAAAAATATCAGCTCTTTACGCTGAAAGCCGGGGAAATTTTCTGGGCCCACTCTTTTTTTGATGAACAGCCCATGCCAGCATCCCTGCAGGCTGGCGAAGAGGTTGTGATTTACCTGTGGTCTAAGGATGTGATCTTGCCCCTGCTGAAAAGGTATCCGGATGCGATGTGGGAGATCCCCCGCATGCTGACACGGATCATGCGCCAGGCCCGGGAGATTATCTACGGCCTGGCCTTTCAACCGGTTGCGGGTCGTCTGGCTGGATTTTTGATGGATCAACTATCAGATCCCAGCCAGGAAACCTTGACGCGGGATATGACCCTGGAGGATATGGCCTCCGCTCTGGCCACCTCCCCGGAGGTCGTCTGCCGCCTGTTGTATCAGTTTCAATCCGATGAAGTGATTGAGATCAACCGCACGACGATCACGCTTAAGGATCGGGAAGCGCTGGATCAATTGATTGACCTTTCGTAGGTTCTGGGATGGAAGCATGGCCTCAGAGGAATTTCTTGCCAACAGCCCTCTCTTTGCTGATCTAAGTGATCAGGAAATCACACATCTTGCGAAGGTGGGGAATTCTCAGTATTACCCACCAGGCCAATGGATCACCCATTATGGTTCGACCTGGCCATACCTGTTTATCGTCCAGGAGGGCCTGGTGGAAGCCTTAAAAGAATCTCTGGAAGGGCGCAGCCTGGTGATCATGGAGCTGGAACCGGGGATGGTGTTCTGGGGCATTGGCTTTTTCAAGGAGGACCTGGGCATGCCTGTGGCGCTGGTGGCCAGAGAGGATACCCGCCTGATCTTGTGGTCCCGGGAGCGGCTGCAGCCCTTGTTGGTACGTAACGGCCGACTTGCCTGGAGCCTGGCGCAATTAATGGTCGAGCGCATGCTGCGGGCCAGTGAAATTGTCGAGGAGCTGGCTTTTCATCCGGTGGCGGGGCGCCTGGCTCATTTTCTGTTGGAGTTATTCGAGGAAAAAACTGGCGAGGTTGTCAGCCGCGATCTAACCCTGGATGAGATGGCGGCCCGCATCGGTTCCACCCGGGAAATGGTGTGCCGCCACCTGTACCATTTTGCTGACGAGGGGGCCATCCACATCAACCGCACGGAATTTAAGATCCAGGATCAGGACATCCTGAAAAAGATTGCCCGCTCGGGCAAGAGTTAAGTAATATATGCGTTGATGCACAAAGACCTCGGAAGTGGAAAAAAAGCCTCCGAGGTCTTGAATATCTTTCGGCTGGAGCCAATCCTTTATCCGGCGGCGCTTTCCTCCGGATCAAGCAGCACCAACAATCCCAAAGTGCCCATGTTGGCATACAGCAGGGGCGCCAGGAAGGGCGCGCCGCGAATGAAGCGCTCACCCACAAATTGACCGCTGGCAGTCAGGTTCTGGTTGACATGCAGGACAGCGCCTATCACGCCCACGGCGATCAAAGCCAGCATGGCGGCGGTATATACTATGTAGTCGGCCCGGGAAGGTGCGGGGAGGAGGGCCATCACAAAGGGTACCAGAACCCCGAAGACGCCGACTGCGATGGGGGCCCACAGCCAGGGGTTTTCGAAGGAGGTGCGGGCGTGATCCAACTGGCTGCTCAACAGCGTAGCCAGGGTACCCAGGCTGACCATGAAATAGAAAGCCCGGGTTTTGCTGTAGGGAAGCTGAATGTGCCGCTCACGGAACATCCGCAGGCGCCCGCTGTTGACGGGGTCCTCGATCCACACGGCGCTGATGCCCACCAATCCCACCAGGGAAAACACCAGCGGTCCGACGATAGGGGGCGCCCACACCAGCAGGTCCACAGTGACCTGTTGGCCGGCTGGTGCGGTGGGCAGGATGGCGCGCACGACGTGGTAATAGGCCCCCAGCAGACCGACGGCAATGCTGGCCAAAAAGACCAGGTTGGCGATGACGGTGGCCAGGGCACGCCTGCGGATGGCGATCCATCCCGCCAGAAAAATCAGCCCGCCGGCGATGGGGCCGAAGATGATCGGGATCCACTCCCGGACCACAATCGTGCCGCTGATTTTGTGTGCCAGGTAGATGTCGATGCCTAAAAAGACCTCATTGACCCCGGCCAGCAGCAGGAAAAACTGGTCCCGGGTAAAGGGCAGTTTGACATTTTGCAGAGGGGGAAAGACGTCCGTGAGAGGTCCTTTCATTATTGTCCACCCCCGCCTGCAGCGTCCAGTTTGTCCTGGACCATTTCTTCCAGTTTTGCCAGGCTGTGGAGCACTTCATAGGCGCCGTGCCACTGGGCGTAATCCGGCCCCTGCATCCAGGTCCCGAATTTGGCTGTCCGGCCCCAGTGGTGCCACAGGTTGAAGAACTCGTAATCTATGGGTTCATCAAAGGGTTCCTCTGTCAACAAATCCTGTTCCTGGAGAGGGGAAATCATCTCCCGGCTTTCCTCCACCCACTGGTTGACGCGCAGCGTGGCTTTGTCAGCCGCGGTGTAAAAGTCGTCAATGAAGTTTGTGTTGTGGCATTCGGTGCACACCCCCTGCATGCGGGTCATGTTGTCCTGCCAGGCCGGGCGCCGGGTGCTGATGGGCGCAAACAGGTACCATGTCAGCCGGTCGCCCACGTCGTGGGTGGTGGCCTGGGTGCCGAAGCCGCTCATGTGGCAGATGGCGCAGGTGGCGGCCGGGAAGTCCTCCGTGGTCAGCGTTCCCGGTTCAGCTTCCCAGTTCCACTCATCTCCGTGGGTGGCATAGGAAATGCCGTGAGGAGATTCTACATAGATTTCATACTGGGGGTGATCGGGCCCGATGTGGCAAAAGTTGCAGGTTTCAGGCTTTCTGGCTTGTTCCAGGCTGAAGCGGTGCCGGATGTGGCATTTCTGGCACTGGCCCACTGAACCATCCGCGGCCGGCTTGCCGATGTTGTGGCACCCTTTACAGGTGAAGCGGGTCATATCCTCACCTTCCATGGCGGCGATGGCGTTGCGGGATTTGTCCGGCTGGTAGCCGCCTTCCGGGATGGCCTCGTACATGGCCAGCTGTTCCTGGCTCAGATCACCTGTACCTTCGACAGCCACGTAGGCCGGCAGACTGTGCCGGCTCTGATTGAACTGGGCCACCTCCTGCTGGTGGCAGTCCTCGCACATGGCGCTGGAAGGGGAGGGGAGAACGTAGGTTTCTTCGTGTTCGACAGCTCCCGGGTAATCCTCTTTCACTTCGTGGCAGTCCCGGCAGGTGACTTCCGCCGCGGCCATGGTGCTGTAGCCGTACTGCTGGACAATCCCCGGTGTTTCCCGGCGGTGGCACACCACACATTCGTCCTGGCTCCGGGCCAGGGCATCCACCGATTCTTCCCGGCTCGTATCTGGCTGGGTGGCCTGATTGATGGATGACAGCACCAGGCCCAAACCGATGACAATGATCACACCCACCATGCCGGCAATTAACAGGCGGGCGAAGCGCAACCCTTGCTTGTTTTCATTCATGAGCGCCATCCTCCATACAAACGTTGTACCCTGAATAAAGGGGTCTTAGTACAACTTTCCCTTTTAATCTACCATTAATGTTTGAATTTTGCCATGAATGGCAGGGTGATGTGGAGAATGTGCGAGGAGGTGATTTTCTTAACGCTGGTAGGGACGGATCCGGCGCCACAAATCCAGACTGAAAAACGCCAGGCCCGCTGTCTGGAGCGTTCGTCCCGTCAGAGCCAGCCAGGTGGGATTGGGGTCAAGAAGGGGGCTGAGGGCGGTCATCCACAGACCCAGGTTGAAGGCGGCAACTTCCAATCCATGGCGCAGGACACTGCCGCGCTGCGGCGGGGTACGGAACCGGGGAAAGATCCAGTAGGCTGCTGCCAGCGTGAGCTGGGTCAGCCATCCTAGAAGCAGAAAATCGACATGGGCAGGCAGCAAACGCCACACTGCTGGATGCAGGGGGGCGCCTTTGTGGGACAGCAATATGCCCCCGAAGCTGAATCCAAGGGCAAGATACAGCAGAGAAAGCAAGATCATGCCCCGTGTCAGTTTAGGCAGATTCATGAGGATATGATCCGGGACCACAGGTTGGCGATAAAGGCCAGGCCTGCCAGCCACTGGGTGATCCCGGACAGGATCAAGACCGGCCCCAGTATGCGGGGCGCCTGGTGCTGGAACGGTTCCGCGAACACGCGCAGGGCCAGTCCCAGGTTTAAAAGGATAAATGTGCTCCAGGCCAGGGCGGGATAAGGGTTGAAACGCTCCCGGCTGTGGCGGGGGAAGAGCCAGTTGGCAACACCGAAGATGAATTGGGTGATCCATCCCATCAGGAAGAGGTGCAGATAGGTTGGTTCCAGGCGCAGGAAATTAAACCCGCCCAGCCACTGCGGAGGGAGAGCAAAACCCACGTTGAGCAGGAGGGCCAGGACAAAATATACCAGAGATGATTTGAGGGCTAAACGGGTCAGAAGAGGCATGTGGATCTACTCCGAATAGGTGCCGGGCTTGAAATAGCGGGTGCTTTTATAGGGTTTGACCTGCTGGCCGACATTGTTCTTGATGATCTGTCCGGAGGTGTGCATCAGGGTATCGTGGTTGAAGTGAGGCAGTTTTTTCATGCTGGCCAGACAGGGGTAGTGGTGGTGAAGCAGACCGGCTTTTTCTTCAGCATCGTCCACTGAGATGCCCACCAAGCCCTGTGCCACATGACGGGCGCAGCCGCATACAGCGTCCCGCACCACCTCAGCCTGAGTAATGACCTTTGCATCCGGGTCAATATCGAGTTTTAATTCGGGCTGGCCGAAGTGGCGGGCGAATGCTTCGATATGGGGGTCCTGGTAGGATTTTGTTTCGTGGCGTGTGACGCCGTACTCACTGCCGGTCAGGGAACACAGCGGTTTGGGTGTGACGCAGGTCACCCCTTTGTCTTCCAGCCAGCCCCGCAGTTGACGGTCCAACCCGCGCGGCAGCCAGGCTTCATCATCCACGGCCACCAGGACGGCGCTTGCCCCTGTCATGCTGGCAATGTCCGGCAGTAGTTCTGCCACCCCTTTATGTTCCGCGAAGGAAAGCACCAATTCGGCAGGGGGCAGGCTGTCCGGCAGATGATCCTCGGGGTAATCGATGATCGGGGGAAGGACAGCCGGAGCCCGCCAGACCTCGATACGCCATTCTTCCGGGCCGTGGGTCCGGATGTTGTCCACATGGCGTTTACCGTACTCTCCGGAGATAATCGCGACTATGTTCATGGGTTGTCCTTTTTGAAGCTGAGCGAAGTGGTTTGAATCATGAATCCGATCCACCGAACTGGCGCGGGTGTTTAACGTTCAGTCACCCAGCGGTCCGTGAGGGGGGAAAGGAGCAGGAAGTAGATCAGGATGGCGGCCGCGTTCATCATCCCGCCCCACTGGCGGGCCCACAGCAGGCCGCCGAAATCGCCATTGATCCTCAAGATTAATGAAAGGTGAAGTAAAATCAGGGGCCCGTAGAGAAAGGAGGTGTATTTTACCGGGACGTTAAGAAGAGCGGGAATTATGATCGGCGCATGGCCGAAGATCATGGCGAACACGAATCCGATCAGCGCGCTGTGCAGCATGGCGTCATAATACGGTCCGGCACTGATCCCGCCCTGCCACACGCCAATCAGGCCGGAAACACCCAGCCACAGGTACCCGCCCAGCAGGGCGAGGGCGATGAAGCGTGTCAGCCCGTCTTTTTTCGCGGTGCGGCGGGCGATGTCATACTTCCACAACCAAGCGGCAAGGGCCGCTGTGGCAGCGCTCACGATCCGGGTTCCGAGATCGAAGTACAGCAGGAGCACCACGAGTCCCAGGAAGTACAGACCGGTTATGGTGGGGAAGGACCATGTGCTGAAGGAGGTTTGTTTCTGAACGCGTCCTAATTCCAATCGTTCCCCGGCGATGGTCAGGACCAGAAACGCCACCCACCACAACACAAACTTAAACACCGGCCAGCCCGCGATCCACAGCACGTTGCCTACCAGCAGGCAGACTGCACCGGCGCCCATGACCACGGTATAAGTCGTGAAATGAGTCCGGATAATTGTGATCAACATACCCACCAACCAGGCGCTGCCCAGGGCCAACAGACCTGCTCCCAGCCCCTCCAGGAACCCGGCGGCGGTCAGGATCCCCCCCATCCCGGTCAGGACCGGGCCCAGATATGTCCAGGGTTTCCCGAGTGCTACGGCCCGTTCCAGGCTGATCAGGGTCCCAAAAAAACCGGAGATCATGAGGGGACCGTGATCAATGTGCAGAGCGGAAGGTGCGCCCGGGAGAGCCCATCCCATTTTTACCAACCCGCCCCACAGAGCGGCCAGGCACAACAGGAGGGAGATGGCCAGAAAAGGCAGGTTGTGGAAGGAGGGTTTGGAGGATGGCAAGGATTTCTACTCCCGGCCACCTTCAAGCAAATAAAGCAGCATGGTGAGGTGGGTTCTGGCAACAATGCTGTGGGGCTGTTTGGCCGGCATGTGGATCCAGGTGCCGGGTCGGGCATCCAGCTCATCTTCACCCAGGACAACCCGGGCTTCGCCATCCAAAAAGTGAACCACGGCCGGAACCGAGGCGGTGTGCTCCGATAATTCCTGATGCGGGGCAAAGTTGAATAAGATGGCTTTGACCTGATCATCTTCATAGATCGTGCGGCTGATAATGCTGTCCTGCGGGATCTCCTCGCCCAGGACGGGGATGTTTTCCAGGTACGTGTAGGGTTTATCCATATGGCTCTCCAGGGGGCATGATGACGGTTGTGTGAAAAAGAGGGGTGTGGTTATTCATCAGAGGTGATTTCCTGATGGAGTTCTGCCAGAAAGGGTTTCGACGGCAAATCATATATCCTGGTGACATCAACCACACTTTCAAAAGCTGCCATGGTGCATCCTACGCATTTCATATCATGGCGTAAAAAAACGGGAATGGTCTGCGGCCAGCGCTGATGGATCTCAGCAACCGTGTGGTTTGTGGTTGGTAGTTGGGCTGCTTCCCTGTTTGTGGACATAATATTCTCCGTCGGATTTCAGGTGTTCTTTCCAGCCGGGGTCCAGTCAACCGGCCTGCGGGGAGGTTTCCCTGGACCGCTGTTTTTCACTACTGGAAACTAGTATACGGGGCCTGTTATATTTTGTCTTTGCGCTAGCGCAATGAGCTTCAGATCATCCCTTGGCCTGTTAGTTTACATCATATGTCCGGCGTGACCTAAACCTTTTTTGGTAAGGGATGATTAAGAGGGAAAGTCTTCCGCAATGACGACCAGGCCGTGCGGGTCGGTGATGGTGATTTCCGCCCGATTGCTTTGGATGAGTCCTTTTACTTCCCACGTTTTAAGCACCCGGCTCACCGTATACTGCGTTGTTCCCGTCATTTCGGCGATGTCCTGCCGGGTAAGGGGCATATCAATCAAGACGCCTTCCTCGGTCTTTTTGCCGGTCTGACTGGCCAAGCGAGTCAGGGTGCGGGCGATGCGCCGCGCCACGCGTTTTGTGGATAAGTCCCGCACCTGACGCTGAAATTCTGTGGTATGGCGGACCACGGTATAAAGGGCATTGATGGCGATCTGGGGGTGTTTTCTCATCAGTATATCCAGGCTTTCCTTGTCCCAGGCCAGAGCCTGACTGTCCTTTGCCGCCTGAGCCGATACCGGGTAATCAATTTCCTCTAACAGTGCCAGAACGGCAAATTCCTGTTGGGGATTGGCGACCTCCAGGATAACCTGCTGCCCGTCAGGGGTGACCTGGGTCAATTTAACGCTGCCTTCCAGCAGGATAAAGAGGTGAGTGGCCGGATTGCCTTCCAGAAAGAAAAAAGAGCCTTCTTCAGCCGTCCTCGTTTGGGCATACTGCATTATTTCCTGCAGCGCCTGCCTGTCCAGGTCTTGAAATAACTGGTTGTCCTTGATGGTCTCGATGTACTGCTGGTGTTGTTCCATAGATATGCAAGGTGTGAGTTTGGAGGATGCGGTCTGGGGCTGACCGCAGGCGGCCGATTACGGGATGAAACTAACCACTCTTATTGTACCCCAGGTGTGTAATGTTCAGTTGAGTGCCATTGAACACAGGCCGTCGGAAGAGGAGGCAGGGAGGCCGATCCCACCAGCTTGATTATTCTTACTGCTTTATGTACAATGGATAACACAAAGTGAATATTCCTCCGGGATGGAAGACTTGCCCAGGTCTTACCACAGGGAGAGGACCATGGACACCGACAATGTGGAAATCATTAAGGTTTCAGCGACGTCCCGTACCTCAGCTGTTGCAGGGGCCATTGCCGGAATATTCCGGGAGCAGCAGTTCGCGAACGTGCAGGCCATTGGCGCCAGCGCAGTCAACCAGGCCGTGAAGGCGCTGGCCCTGGCACGAGATTACCTGGCAGAGGATGGATACGACGTTATCAGCATCCCAGCGTTTGTAGATGTCGAAATCGACGGTAATGTGCGCACAGCGATCAGGATCACGGTTGAAGAGCGCTGAAGGTTGCCGGGGGGATGGTTTCATCGAACAAATGAGAACCCTTTCTGGAAAGGCATAGATTGGGGATAAGGTCTTGGGCGAAGGTAGGGGGAGACGAACTGTGCTGCACGGTTCCCAATTTGCTTCTCAACGGCCCGCATGGTAAAATTGCATTGTAAGACAAAGCCTGTTTCCCTTGGATCGAGGTGATCCAGAAAAGGGGTTTTGATGCATATTATCAACAACAAATCCGCTTCCTGTGGGAGAGGAGCATTTGTTGACGTTTGTAAGTAGTTCAGGAGTACAGCGTAAGATGGAATCCCAAGTCAGTACTTTAGCAACCAAGAAAGGTCTCGCTCAAATGTTGAAGGGGGGCGTGATCATGGATGTCGTCACTCCGGAGCAGGCCAAAATTGCAGAAGATGCCGGGGCGGTGGCTGTGATGGCCCTGGAACGTGTTCCGGCTGACATCCGTGCCCAAGGCGGTGTGGCCCGCATGAGCGATCCCGAGCTGATCGTTCAGATTATGGAGAGCGTATCGATTCCGGTCATGGCCAAGGTCCGCATTGGCCACTTTGTCGAGGCTCAGATTTTGGAAGCCTTAGAAGTGGATTACATTGATGAATCCGAGGTTTTGACACCGGCAGACGAGGCCCATCATATCAACAAGCATGATTTTAAAACGCCTTTTGTGTGCGGCTGCCGGGGTCTGGGAGAAGCCCTGCGTCGGATCGGTGAAGGAGCAGCCATGATCCGCACCAAGGGCGAGGCGGGGACGGGCGATGTGGTGGAGGCGGTGCGCCATGCCCGCAGCGTGCTGGGCGATATCAAACGCCTGCAGAACATGCCCGAAGAAGAGCTGATGTCCTTCGCGAAAAAGATCGGCGCCCCGTATGAATTAGTGGTGGAGACCCGGGAATTGGGTCGTTTGCCGGTGGTTAACTTTGCTGCCGGAGGGATCGCTACCCCGGCGGATGCAGCCATGATGATGCAAATCGGTGTGGATGGCGTATTTGTAGGATCTGGTATTTTCAAATCAGGTAATCCTGCCAAACGGGGAGACGCCATCGTCAAAGCCGTTACCCATTATGACGACCCGGACATTCTGGCTGATATCAGCCGCAACTTGGGTGAAGCCATGGTCGGGCGCAATATATCGACAATGCCCGAAGAGGAAAAAATTGCTGACCGGGGCTGGTAAGCTGGCCACCACCAGCTGACCTTTTCCGGTCCTTAACCCAAGCTTGCAAGGTTATGGTGGAAACGTTAAACATTGGGGTGCTGACATTACAGGGATCGTTTGCAGAGCATATGGCTGCCCTTTCCCGACTGGGCGTGGATGTGACCCGGGTCCGGCTTCCCGAACACCTGGATGACATAGATGGTTTGATCATTCCTGGAGGGGAGTCAACCACGATTGGAAAGCTGGCTGTCGATTTTGGACTGCTGGAAAGACTGCGTGCTTTTGGAAGAACCCGCCCAGTGTGGGGTACATGTGCCGGGGCAATCTTTCTTTCCAAAGACGTTCACCGCCAGCAGCCGCTCCTGGAATTGATGGACATCACCGTGGAACGGAATGCCTTCGGCCGACAGATTGCCAGTTTTGAGACCGACATCGAGATCCCTGCCCTGGCACAGATCTCTGAAAATGAGAAGCCTTTCCATGCCATCTTTATCCGCGCACCTTTAATCGAGTCGGTTGAACAAGACACTCAAGTTTTGGCTACACTTCCCGACGGAAGAATTGTCGCTGCCCGTCAGGGGCATCTTCTGGCAACTGCCTTCCATCCTGAATTGACTGATGATGATCGGGTTCATCGGTACTTCATTCATCTTGTGGAAGAAAACCATACAGGGTAAACGCTGTAATTTATGGCCCGAGAAATCGTCTGGCGCGATCTTCTGACACTGATTCGCTATCGAAATCAAGAGGTGTTTCTGGATAATGCCCTGGGTTTGACGCAAACGCCCGGTGTGCTGTCCAGCGTCATGCTTTCCCTGCTGCTCCCCAACAGCGGCTACTACACCGCAGTCCAGGATCAACCGGATGAGGACAGGCCGCTTTTCGGTCAGATGGTGTCACCGGTCTCGAAAAATTCCGCTTATATGGCTTTTGTGGCTCCCGGTGATGGGGTGCCCGCCGGGGCGCTGGGCAAACTGCTGTCTTTCTTCAGCTACTGGGCGGGTGAGAAGGGCTGCGTCCAGATCCGCGCGGAGGTGGAGCGCAGTTCAGGCATGCCCGAAGAATTTCAGGGAGCGGGATTCCAACCTTATGCTGAGCAGCACGTGTGGCGTATACCCCAGGACATGAAACCAAAAGTGGAGGGAACGCCGTGGATATCGCTCACAAAACAGGACACGTTGAAAGCTGAAACCCTGTACCGCGGGATTGTCCCCCGCAATGTGCAGCGCGTTGAGCCCGGTCCGCTGCATGGCGATCAGCAGCGGATGGCGTTTTGGGAGGGTGATCAGCTGTTGGGTTTCTCAACCCTGCACTGGGGACCGCAGGGTGTGATGGTTGATGTCTACCTGGATCCCGCGCAGAGCGAAATGGAACGGCATATCCGGGCTATTTATGAGAGCCTGGCTCCTTATCACCGCCGCCATTTCTATTTCCGGGTCCGGACCTATCAGGAAAAGCTGGCATCCGCTTTGAACCGGCTCGGGGCGGAACAGGGGTCACCCCAACTGGCTGTGGTCAAATATCTGGCCGTCCATTACCGATCCAATCAATCCTACCGCCTGGCAAACTATAATAAACAGCCGGACATCACCACACCTTATGTGAAGTCAAAAGCAAACCAAACTACTTATGATTAACCAGCAGATTACGGACAATTTAGATTCCATGCTCGACGTTCTCCCTCCTGGGTTGAGGGAGCCAATTATCTCTGTCGGTCAAAATAACGACCTGATTGAAGTCATCCTGGATCTGGGGCGTGTGCCCACCGCCCGTTTCTCCCAGGAGGAGGTTGTCCTCCGCCATGAGGAGATCACCCGGGAAGACATTGACTACGTTGTGGACCGGGTAGGGGAGTTTGATGGTGACAACCGTGCAGGTCTGGAGCGAACTCTGCACCGCATTGCTGCCATCCGCAACCGGAGTGGGGACATTGTCGGTTTGACCTGCCGTGTGGGCCGTGCGGTGTATGGGACCACGGACATCGTCAATGATTATATTGAGAGCGGTAAAAGCCTGCTTCTGTTGGGGCGGCCCGGGGTCGGCAAAACGACCATGCTGCGGGAAACAGCCCGTATCCTGGCCGAGAACAAGCGCGTGGTGATCGTCGATACCTCCAATGAGATTGGCGGTGACGGCGATGTCCCCCATCCCGCTGTAGGCAAAGCGCGCCGCATGCAGGTTGCCCAGCCTTCCCTGCAGCACGAGGTGATGATCGAAGCGGTAGAGAATCACAACCCGGAAGTGATCGTGATTGATGAAATTGGACGGGAACTGGAAGCCCTGGCAGCGCGGACCATCGCGGAACGGGGTGTGCAGTTAATCGGAACAGCCCACGGCAACACGCTGGAGAATCTGCTCATCAACCCCACCCTGGCTGATCTGGTGGGAGGCATTGAATCGGTCACTTTGTCTGATGAGGAGGCCCGCCGTCGGGGAACACAGAAGACAGTCCTGGAGCGCAGGTCTAACCCCACTTTTCATACCTTGATCGAGATCCAGACCCGGGACCGGTTGGCCATTCATGAGGATGTCGCCACTGCTGTGGATTCCATGCTGCGCGGAGAACCGCTTGTACCCGAGATCCGCACCCGGGAAGAAAACGGGGAGATTAAAATCCGCAAGCAGCCCCAGAAACCCAGGCTGGAACGAACGCGCCACGGGTTGAGAAGGGATACAGTTGACCAGGCACCGGACCTGGAACTCGGTCAGAAGCGGGGTCATCTGGATGAACTTTCCGTCTTTACCTACGGCATCGCCCGGGATCGGATGTCCAAAGCCGCCAAGAAGCTGGACGTGCCCATCGATATCAAGGAACGCGTGCGGGATGCAGAAGTCGCTGTTACCTTGAAACATCACTACCGAAATAATCCCAAGACGATTATGACGGCAGAGGATCTGGGCATGCCCATTTACGTGCTGCGTTCTAATACCAGAAAGCGGATGGAGCGCTTTTTGAAGGATGTATTTAATCTCAAGGACGCCTCTATATCCCAGGATGAAGAACAGGCTTTACGCCAGACACAGGGTGCGATCCAGGCGGTGTTGAACGGGGAACGCTGGGTGGAACTGCCCCCTGCGTCCTCCTATATCCGCAGGCTGCAGCATCAAATGGTCCGGCAGGCAAATTTGTCTTCCCATTCATACGGAAAAGATCCCAATCGTCGGGTACGAATTTTCAGGGACGATAAGTAACATACAGGGGAAGAGCATTATCCACCAGCCGCCAGGCTGAACGCGATCCAGAAAAGTTGAGGGAGTCAGAGGATGTCTGCAGCACACGGGGAAGCAAGCAAGAGGGGGTTGTTTATCACCTTTGAGGGACCAGAAGGAAGTGGAAAGACGGCCCAGCTGCGGGATCTGGCTGTGTTTTTGCGTCAGGAAGGATTCCCTGTAAAGGAAACCCGGGAACCCGGCGGAACTCCCATCGGGGATCAAATTCGCACCACCATCCTCGATCCGAAAAACACGGAAATGGTTGACCGTACAGAGGCACTGCTGCTGCAGGCCTCCCGGGCCCAGCTGGTAGATGAAGTTATTAAACCTCACCTGGAGGCAGGTGAGGTTGTGTTATGTGACCGCTTTGCAGATTCCACTCTGGCCTACCAGGGATATGGGCACCAGAACGATCTCGAGACGCTGCGGGGGATCATCCACTATGCCACGTCCGGTCTGAATCCGGATTTGACCCTTTTGCTGGATGTAGATCCGGAGGTCGGTCTACAGCGCCGGAATGAAGCGGGCGATCTCAACCGGCTGGATGCCCTTAATCTGGCGTTTCACACCCGCGTCCGGGAGGGGTATCACCGCCTGGTTGATGCCGAACCTGAACGCTGGGTGATGATCGATGCGGAAGGAGCCTACCAGGAGGTCCAGAATCGGCTCCGCAGGGTGACGCTGGCCCGGCTGCGTGATCACCGCTTGGAAGGGGAATCATAAACGATGTGCAGTGCAGGGTATGAGATTGCGTGGGTGGACGGAAACCTGAAGCTAGATGTCCAGCTCCGCTCCACCTCCACCCAGGTCGGGAAGTTCTTTCTCAATGTCCTCCGGCCGCTGGCCGCTTTCCAGGCGGTCAACGACCTCGTCAAACTCATCCCCCATATCCTCGCCGACCTCATCGCTCATCTGACGCATCATTTTTCCCAGTGCCTTGGGGTCATCTTCCATTCCTGCCAGCTTATCGGGATCCGCCAGGTCTTCCAGCCGGCTTTCAGAAGATTGAGCCACCCGCACCGAGCCGATCACGCGCTCCACTTCGGCGCTGTCACAATGCGGGCATTGAGCCTGCTGCTTATCAAATTCTTCAAAGGTCATGAAGAGCTCGAAAGCCTTTTGACAATCCTGACATCGATATTCATACGTCGGCATGACAACATCCTCCTGCGTGCTGTGCGTTACCATGTCAACCACCATTATATCAAGCAAGGAGTTATGTCCCATGTCTGACTCTCCCCCTGTGTCCTACCATCCCGGCCCACCCGATCCGCTGCTGATCGTGATTTCCGGCCCTTCGGGCGTGGGCAAAGATTCGGTCATTGAAGAAATGAAGAATCGCCAACTCCCCTTTCATTTTGTGGTCACAGCCACCACCCGGCCCCCGCGACCTGATGAGGAACATGGCGTGGATTATTTCTTTGTCTCCAAAGAGCGTTTTGAGGAGATGATTGAGGACGAGGATTTAATTGAGCATGCCGTGGTTTATGAGGACTATAAAGGAGTGCCCAAGTCACAGGTCCGGGAAGGGTTGAAAAGTGGGAAACACGTTGTCCTGCGGGTGGATGTCCAGGGCGCTGAAACCATCCGGGACATGGTGGATGGGGCGCTGTTAATTTTTATCACCACCCGGAATGAGAAAGAATTGATCCAGCGTTTGAGAAGCCGCAATACGGAAAGTGAAGAAAGTTTACAGCTGCGGATCGACACCGCCCGCCAGGAGCTGCAGCAAATGGAGATCTTTGATTACGTGATAACGAACCGCGAAGGTGAGCTGGGAAAAGCGGTGGATGTGATCGAAGCGATCATTGTCGCCGAACAGCATCGCGTTCACCAGCGCAAAGTTGAGTTATGAACGAAATCCATCCTGACATGCCTGAGGAAGAGGCCCAGCCGGAGCCAGAACCCCGGCGCCGCATTCAAATCCCCCAACTTGATCCCTATGTGACTTATACCTTCATGGGGATTTCAATTCTTTTCTTTTTGATTCAGCTCAGCACACAGTCCTTCCTCAACCTTGATCTTCCCGCGGCTTACGGTGTGAAGTCCAACCGGCTGATACGTATGGGACAGTACTGGCGTCTTTTGACCCCGGTGCTGCTGCACGGTTCCCTCCTTCACCTGGGATTCAACATGTACGCCCTGTATATCCTGGGCCGCCGGCTGGAGCGGTACTTTGGACACGGCCGGTTTTTGGCCCTGTATGTCCTGGGGGGATTTTGCGGAAATATCTTTTCTTTCCTGCTCACCGAGGCCAACTCCCTGGGGTCGTCCACGGCAATTTTTGGCCTGCTGGGCGCTGAAGGCGTGTTTCTGTACCAGAATCGGGAACTGCTGGGAGATCGATTCAGGCAGGCCATCAGCCAGATCATCCAGGTGGCGGTGATCAACCTCTTGATTGGTTTGTCTCCCGGGATTGACAACTGGGGACATATCGGGGGGCTGTTAGGCGGGGTGGCGTTCACCTGGCTTGCGGGGCCGATATTTCAGGTGGAAGGGATTTCCCCTTTGCTGCAGCTCAAGGATCAGCGCAGCACCTCCACGGTGACCCTTGTCTTTGTGCTGATAGCCTTCATCCTGAGTGCCGTGGCGGCATGGGCCCTCCGGGCTGGATAGGCGGGATGGACCCGCACCTCTCTCCATTCTATTTCCCCCATCGCTTTGATCTTCAAAGCGTGCAGCAGTTCGCGATCAGGGTCTCTACCCGGGGTTCTGCATCAAATTGCCACATCCGTTTTTCCAATTCCCGGGACGTTTCCTGTCCCAGCACCGGGCTGACTAATCTCTGAAATTTATGGCCCGGTTCCTTGTCTGTCGGCAGCCTGGAGTCCCTATCCCAGGGCGCTGCATGGGTTTCTGAGCGGCAGCGTTTTTCCTCCCTTGTTTTTATCTCCACATGGGCCAGAGCCCGGGCGGGAAAGACCCGGGAATGTTCTTCCTGGGCCATCACGTGTACCCTGGCCATGATCTGGAGCAGATCTTGTTGCTGGATGCGCGGGGGAAGGACCTGTCTGGGGCCCACCTCTCCGTCCAGCAGCGCGGCAGCAATGGGAAGGGCCATGCTGTACTGTGCTTGTTCGGTGTTGCGGGAGGGACGGGTGGTCAGGTCCGCAGCTTCTTGAAAGGTGAAGACCTGGATTTCTATTGAGACCCAGATGCCGGCCAAACGGGTTTATCCGCACTGAAGGCTGCCAGGAACAGCATCCCGGTCACAGCCGCACAGAACAGAATGGATGGACTGTAGCTCCCCAGGTACTCCAGGGAAAGGCTGAACAGGTAAGGGCCCACAGCGCTGAAGGAAACCGACCAGCTGCGCTGGAATCCGGTGATGGCCCCCATATGTGCCCTTCCGAAAAAGTGGGGCCAGGTGATGGAGAGCAGCACCCCGTACATGGCCTGTGAGACAGCGTTTCCGAGAATGATCATCCCGTATCCCGGCCCGTGGTCCAGGAGCAGCAGGCCCGCCATGGAAGTCAGCATGCCCAGGGTCATGGTCAACAATAAGTATTTGAGTTTGGTGTGATCGCTGATCCATCCCGCGACCAACCCCAGCAATACAGAGGCCAGGGAGATGGGAAAGAAAATTCCGAAGGCTTCACTTTCCGGGCGTCCGGCCTGCAGAAAGATGGATTCAATATGAAAGGTCGTGGCTGTCGCATACAGCGCGTTCATAGCCAGCGCCAGGTTAAATGCCCAGAAGGGGTAAGTCCGGCGCGCTTCGGACAGGGTGTATCCGGACCTGCCCTGTCCCGTGCTTTGTTTTTGGTCCTTGTGGGAGGATCTGCCATCAGGCTGCAGCCCGCAGTCTTCCGGATTGTCGCGGTAAAAGATGACCACAAAGAGGGTGAAACCCAGGCCCAGCATGAGGGCTGTATAAATCCAGGTCGTGCTCCATCCCACCTGGTTCTGGAGAGAATTGAAGATCCGGGGGGCGAGGGAGAACCCCACCGGGGTGAAGACGTTCATGATCCCGCTGGCCAGGCCCCGCAGGGATTGGAACCATTTCATGACCATGTTGGAAGAAGCCATGGTCAACACACCTTGCCCGAAATAGCGCAGCAGGAAAAATCCCACCACGAGCACGCCAAAGGCTGCACCCTGGGATCTGTCGCCGGGGAGAAAAGTATCCAGCATGGCTGTGATGCCCGGGGTCTGGCTCATATACACCAGGATCAACCCCAGCCCTGCACTGGCCGCTGCTGCAGTCATCCGGGCCCCCATGCGGTCAAAAAACCTTCCGGCCCATGTCAGGGCGGTGGCGCTGATCAGCGTGCCCAGCATGTAGGCCAGGCTGATGGTTGTGCTTTCCAGATTGAGGGCTTCCATCAGCGGGCGCGTGAAGGCTGAGACTCCGATGGTTTGGCCCGGGACGCTGAAAATAAAACCGATCGTGCCTGCGGCCAGGATCATCCAGCCGTAAAAAAACGGCCAGCGGCGGGGTGAGAATGGGATCTGAGCGGACTTGTTGGTCATAACATGGTTTCCCCGATCGAGAGAAAATAGTTTGCCGTGGGGGATCTCCCCCGGGAAGGCGCGACATAAGAAGGGGTCTGTATGATTATACTCAACTTCCCAGATGCAGGTTTAACAATCCCCCTGGCTGCGGCTGCCCCCCGCCGCTTGTTGACGATCATCATGCGATCTGGTAAAATTTCACCCGTCTCGGTGGGTTATGCCCTTTTCCGGGGCCTTTGTATGTACGTGATGAATTAGAAAAGGCTTGCATTATGAAAGTACTCTTACTTGAAGATGTCTATAAACTGGGGCGGGCCGGGGATGTGAAGGATGTGGCCCCTGGTTATGCCCGGAACTATCTCATGCCAGAAGGGTTGGCGATCCTGGCCACGTCGGGCGCCATAAAACAGGCTGGTCGGATTCGCAAGGAAGGCGAGAAAAAGCGAGCCCGCGTCAACGAGGAAATGAGCGGTGTATCAGAACAACTGGATGGGCAGCTTTTCACCTTTGCGGCCCGTGCCAGCGAGACGGGACGCCTGTACGGGTCGATCAACACCCAGATGTTGGCTGAAGCGGTTAGTGAAGAAATCGGTGTCAAGATTGAACCCCGTCAAATTGAGTCCCAGCCTCTGCGCCAGATTGGCAAACACACTGTAGCCGTTCGTCTCACCGTGGATTTGATCCCGGAAGTGGATGTCATCGTGCACCGCGAGGGAGAAACACCTGAATCTGCCCTGGAAGAGGAGGAGCGCGAGGCATTGAAGGCCCAGGAAGCCCTGGAGGATATCTCGGGAGCAGAAGCGCCGGAAGCGGATGAGGAACGCGAGTCCCCGGGTGCAGTTGAAGGTGAGGATGTTGAGGCTGAAGGTGAAGACCAGGAAGAGGTTGAAGTTGAAGCTGAAACAGAACCCGCTCCAGAGGCGGCCGATGAAGTTCCAGCTGTGGAAGAGGACACCGAGGGCGAAGACGACAAAGAAGACGACGAAGAGTAAACTCTCCCTCCAGCATTCTTGGTAATATGACCGGTCTGGGGTCTGTACTTTCTGCCCAGACCGGTATTTGATATCTGTACACCGCGCGAATTGGCATGGATAAGAAACATACGCTGGGTCAGAAGATGAAACAAGCACGCCAGGAGCAGGATCTCTCCCTGGAAGAGGCTTCCCATGCCACACGCATTAAAGAGCATTATCTAAGGGCCATTGAAGAGGATGATCTGGATGCGCTTCCTTCTCCGGTTCAGCAGCGCGGTTTTGTGCGTTCCTATGCCAGCTACCTGGGACTGGAACAAAAGCCGCTTCTCAATCAATTGGCTTCCCGCACTACTGACCAGGAAGTCCCTCAAGACCCCCCCGCCCCCCCGCCGGTACATGAACAAGCAGAGCGGTCCGGAACTGATTTCCAGGAAATCGGCCACTCCATCCAGGACCAGCGGGAAACGCTGGGTTTCAGCATTTCTGATGTTGAAAATCAGATCCATGTCCCGCAGCGCTATCTGGTAGCCATTGAGGAAGGCAGGATGGATGACCTGCCATCCATGGTGCAGGGCAGAGGGATGTTAAAGAATTATGCCCAGTTCCTGGGGATGGACGAGGATGCTTTGCTGCTGCAGTTCGCTGATGTTCTCCAGGCCAGGTTGCGTGCGAAAGATAAACCGTCACAATCGCAGGGTTTCTCCCTTTCCATCCCGCTGTGGTTGAGACGCTTATTCACAGGGAACGCCGTTCTGAGTGTAGTTTTGATCCTGTTTCTGGGCGCGGCTATTATGTGGTCCGGTATGCAAGTCTTCGGGACAGGCGGGGGTGGGCCGCGGGGTTCCCCCACCATTCCCGGTGTGGCAGAGGTCCTGCTGCCTTCATCTACCTTTACGTCTACCCCAACCCTGACTGCCACTCCACCCGGGGAAGAGGTGGAAGGGACAGCAGCCTTGACCGGCAGCCCGCCGGCCACCATCACCCAGCAGGCGCAGTTTACCCAGCCCGCTGCAGGCAGTGGACGGGTCAATGTGCAGTTGATCGTCAGCCAACGGGCTTATCTGGAAGTCCTGGTGGATGGCGAGGAAGAATTCAAAGGCCGCGTGCTGCCCGGCAGTGTGCATGTCTTTGACGGCGAGGAACGCGTGGAACTGATTACCGGCAATGCGGCGGGAATTGAAGTGATTTTCAACCAGCAAGATCAGGGTGTGTTAGGATTGTTTGGAGAAGTGGTCAACCGCGTTTATACGGCGGAAGGCATCGCCACCCCGACACCGACTATTTCGCCCACGCCCACCATCACCCTTACACCGACGATTACGCCCACGCCAGACGTCACGGCCACTTCCACCCCGACACCCGAAGCGGTGGGTGAGTAGGTTTTTATTGGTTTTTGATAATTTTGAAAGGTATATGACCATGAAACAGAAAACGTTCCATATGGTATCTCTGGGATGTGCCAAAAACACAGTGGATTCAGATTCCATGGCCCAGATATTGAATCATGATGGTTTCTCCCCGGTTGACTCTGTTCCCGAGGCAGAGGTGATCATTGTTAACACCTGCGGCTTCATCGGACCAGCCCGGGATGAGTCGTACCAGGTGCTGCAGCAACTGTCCCGGGAAAAACAAACCGATCAGCTCCTGATCGCAGCCGGATGCCTGACGCAGCGCTACGGCGCAGAGGTCATCGAGCGCGTACCCGGCGTGGACGGTATCCTGGGTACCCGGCGCTGGATGGATATTCTGGGCGTGGTTAACTCACTGCGGGAAGGAGAACATCCCGAGCCTCTGTACCACCTGCCCGAGGTGGACACGGTGGGGCGGGATGAGAAGGGCACACTCCGCGCTCATCAACAGGGAGCGAGTTCCTACATTAAGATCGCTGACGGATGCCGCCGGCCGTGCGCGTTTTGTGCTATCCCCGACATCAAGGGGACGCTGGTCAGCCGTCCCATGGAGGCCGTTATAGAAGAAGCCCGCATCCTGCGGGATCACGGTGTGCGGGAGGTCAACCTCATCGCCCAGGACAGCACCGATTACGGTCATGACCTGGGGATGAAGAACGGCCTGGCCCAACTGCTGGAAAGCATGACGGAGGCCGTTCCTGATCTGGATTGGATCCGCATCCTGTACGCTTATCCGGGCTATGTCACGGACCGTTTGATTGATGTCATGGCCAGCCACGATCAGATCCTGCCTTATATCGATATGCCTCTTCAGCACGGTCACCCGGAAACGCTGCGCCGCATGAGGCGCCCGGCTAATGTGGACTGGGTCCATGAAACGGTGGGTAAGCTGCGGGAGGCCATGCCGGACCTGGCCCTGCGATCCACATTTATCGTCGGCTATCCGGGAGAAACGGAGGAGGAGTTTGAAACCCTGTTGCAGTTTGTGGAAGATCTGCGCTTTGATCGCCTGGGAACCTTTACATTTTCCTTCGAGCCGGGAACCTCCTCTGAGCCGCTGGGGGACCCCATCCCGGAGGAGGTCAAAGAATCCCGCAAAGAAGAGTTGATGGTGTTGCAGCAGGGCATTTCCCTGGCCAAAAATCAGGCCCTGGTGGGCCGGACCCTGGATGTGCTGATTGAAGGCCAGGGTCAGGTGGAAGGCACCTCGGATATGATCTCTCTCGGACGTTCCTACCGGGATGCGCCGGAAATTGACGGCATGGTGATCGTGGAAGGGGAGGTGCCGGTGGGAGAAATGGTGCCTGTCCAGATCACCGGGGCTATGGTGTACGATGTGACCGGAATTCCGGTTGGTAAGTACCGCCAGGATGCCCGGCTGGTACAGGTTTCCGAGGGTTGATCGATGCCTGGCTTTCAAGGATAACCTCCAGAGAAATGGCTTGACGTTCTCTGGAGGTTTTTGTTTTTGCTGCTGCCTTGCGATAGGAGTTGTTTCGTGCTATGGTAAACAGGATGATTGATAAACAGGATCCGAAGGTACAGTTTGCTTTATCAGCCGTGCAGGCCTCATCACATCTGGTGGGGGAGATCCAGCGGGAAATGGTGACCTCGGCTATCACCAAAGACGACCAATCGCCGGTCACGGTGGCGGACTTTGCAGTCCAGGCGGTGATTGGATATTTCCTGGACCGTCGCTTCCCGGAGATCTCTCTGGTGGCTGAGGAGGATGCCGCTGTCTTGCGTTCCGGGGCTGAGGAAGGAACGTTGGAAAGGGTGACCCAGTTCGTGTTACGGGTCATCCCGGACGCCACTCCGGGGGATGTGTTGGACTGGATTGACCGTGGTCGGGGGGATGTGGAAGACCAGTATTGGACCCTGGACCCCATAGACGGCACCAAGGGCTTTCTGCGTGGTGACCAGTTTGCGGTCTGCCTGGCGTATATCACGGGGAAGGATGTCCAGATTGGTGTGCTGGGCTGCCCCAATTTAACCTCCCGCTTCGAAGAGGAGTTAGGCGGTGAGGGGTCGCTGTACCTCGCAGTGAGGGGTGGTGGAAGCTGGGTTAGTCCTATTCACAGATCGTTGGAGGATGAGGGGTTTTACCGCCTGCGCGTCTCCAACGAGAAGGACAGCCGTCAAGCACGCCTGCTGCGCTCCTTTGAATCGGGCCACACCAACGTGGGCCAGATTGTTGATTTTACGGAAGCGATGGACGTGGAGGTGGGTCCGGTGCGGCTCGACAGCCAGGCCAAGTATGCCCTTCTGGCGGGTGGACAAGCTGAAATCTACCTGCGGCTGCTGGATGGTAACCGGCAGGGGTACCGGGAAAAAGTCTGGGATCAGGCATCCGGGGCTTTGCTGGTGGAAGAAGCCGGGGGAAGGGTGACCGATCTGGGTGGCAAAGCCCTTGATTTTTCACTGGACAGACGCTTGATCGACAACCGCGGGATCTGCGCCACCAATGGCATACTGCACCAGGAGACCCTGGACGCGCTCCAAGCCATCGGTGCCTGAACATGTCAAATGCTGACCGCGCTGCCCTGGTCCTGTCCCTGCTGGCCGTTCTGGCTTCTGCCATTGTGGCTGCCAACGTGTTTGAAATGATGGCCCACCTGGAGGATGAGTTTGCCTATGTGTGGCAGGCGCAGACCTATGCCAGGGGTGATTTAACCCTTCCCTCTCCTGAATTCTCCGACAGTTTCCTGGTCCCGTTTGTCGTGGATCATGAAGGCCAGCGTTTTGGGAAGTATCCCATGGGCTGGCCGGTCCTGCTTTCGTTGGGCGTGCGTGCTGGAATCCGGGGATGGATCAATCCCCTTCTGGCGGGATGGGCCGTGTGGCTGATTTACCGCCTGGGGAAGCGCCTGCAGGGAGAGGGGGTTGGGCTGCTGTCGGCCGGGTTGACGGTGAGTTCTCCCTTTTTCCTGATGAATACCGGTTCCCTTCTTTCCCATCCCATGAGCCTGGTCCTGACATTGATCTTCATGCACAGCTGGATAGAGATCTTGGCGGCGGGCGAGAAGGACCCGGTGCCGGCCTGGATGCCCGTTCTCAGCGGGGGGTTATCCCTGGGCTTGCTGGGATTGACGCGGCCGGTCACCATGGCCGCAGTCGCTCTTCCCTACGGCATCCACGGTGTGATCATCCTCTTGCGCGGCACACGGGCACAACGGAAAAGGGTGCTGATTGTGGGCGGGACCGCGTTCCTGCTGGCTGTGTGGCATTTTGTGTGGCAGTGGATCCTGACAGGACACTTTTTCAAAAACCCCTATACGCTGTGGTGGCCCTATGACCGCCTGGGTTTTGGCCCCGGACACGGAGTGATGGAGACCGGTCACACCCTGAAACTGGCATGGTGGAATACCAAGCACAGTTTGCGGACCGGATTGAGTGATTTGTTTGGCTGGGGAAAACTGTCCTGGCTGTTTCTTCCTTTTGGGGTGTGGTCCCTGCGTAAAAAAAGGCAGGCCTGGTTGCTGGGCGCCGTACTTCCCAGTGTGGTGTCCCTGTACGCTGCCTACTGGGTCGGAGCCTGGCTGCTGGGCCCCCGCTATTATTTTGCGGGCCTCCCGACCTTGATCATTTTCAGCGCCTCTGGAATTATTTTTCTGGCGGGAAAACTGCCGGAACCTGACGTCTCGCTGTGGGACAGGCAGTACATCTGGAAGACGGTGCGCCTGATAATGACCACCGGCCTGGTCCTGTTTCTGGTTGCATCAAACGTGCGGTATTACCTGCCCGCACGACTGGCATCTCTGCACGGCTTATACCGCATCAAGCGTTCCAACCTGGAACCATTTACTTCGCAGCAGGTCCAGGATCTTGCCCCGGCGCTGATCATTGTCCACGCTGAGCACTGGATGGGCTACGGCAACTACCTGGAATTGACCACCCCATATTTTGACACCCCTTTTCTCTTTGCCTGGAGCATCGGCCCTAAAACGGATGCCGCATTAACCAGGGCTTACAGCGATCAGCGAGACGTGTACCATTATTACCCCGGACAGCCGGAAAAATTTTACACGTCCCCCAAACCCGGATCTTATTGATCCTGGTGGGGGGTGGGGTCATTGAGACTGATCGGATTGATAAAGAAACCAACATAGAACAGCTGTTTTTATCGGGAGTGATGTTAATGATGAAACCTGTACCCTATCCCCGGCGGCAAGCGATCCGCCGGGTGCTTAAAGCCAGCATCCACGCTGCCTTTGCCATTCTGACGGATTTTGAAATCGAGGGCCAGGAAAAGGTGCCCCGGGAGGGGCCGCTGATCATCGCCGGAAACCACTTCAGCTATGCGGATTCGGTGGCTATGATCCGTCTGGCACCGCCCACCATCGAGTTTTTTGCCGGGTCCAACCCGGCCTTCACACCCCCGTGGGCTGAATTCTTACCCAAGTTGTGGGGCGTGTATTATGTCCGCCGGGGATCGGTATCCAAGCGCGCTCTGCGAGCTGCAGAAAGCGTGCTCTCGCAGGGCGGTTTGTTCGGGATCTTCCCGGAGGGGGGCGCCTGGGCGGAAATGATCCGTCCTGCACGACCGGGTGCGGCCTATCTTGCTGCCCGCACAGGGTCGCCGGTGCTGCCTGTGGCCTTTACTGGATTCCGGGACCTATTCCCCCTTCGTTTCCGGAACCAGGCCCGGATCAGGATCCGGGTGGGGGAACCCCTTGGCCCTTTCCATACCACCGGACGGGGCCGGGAAAGGCGGCAGCAGCTGGATGAGATTGGGGATCATATCATGCGATCCATTGCCGATCTCCTGCCCGATGGGCTGCGCGGCCCCTATTCCAGCGATCCCGCTGTGCGGGAGGCGGCCCGGGAGGTGGCGGACTACCCCTGGAAGGATAGGGGCTGGGATGAGGTATAGTGGAATCTGGGAAATGTGATACACGGACCCCCTGGGAAACCGGTGGGTCCTACATTTTCAACTGGACCTATTCCCGGTGTACGGCCCGGAGTAATTCCATGGTTAAGGTCTTCATGCGGGGGTCACGGTATGTCCTGCTCCGGGAAGAATTTCCAGCCTGACGCCAAACCCATGACTGTGCAGTGTTTCGTAAAACCCTTCTGCCCTGCGGATGCTGGCAGCATTATCATTTTCACCGATGGCGATCAGGTACGGGACGTGTGTAGCGCCGGTATTGGGCAGCATATAGTTGCCCGCTGAAAGGATCACCACGCCCTTGACCCAATCATCATAATGGGCGGTCAACCCGATCACAAACTGCGCCCCGGCTGAGAACCCCACCAGGAACATTTTGGGGTCCGCGCTGTAATTCTGGGAGACATGATTGACGATATCCACCACTTTCCTCTCCCCGTCTGACTGGTACCAATCACCTCCGGCATCCGCCAGGCTGGGGCAGATTAACACAAACCCTTCACTGTCCGCATAGCTTTGCCACAGGGACCAGCAGCCTTGCCGCTGCCACCTGAGCCGTGGATGCCGACGAAGATCGGCCGCTGGAGGTCGGGTGTGTAGTCCTGCGGTAGGTAGGATAAAACTCGCCGGGTTGAGTTTGCCGGTATTTCCCGGGAGGAACGTTTCCGCTGCAGCCTGTCAGGAACAGAGCGAACAGCAAGATAAGGCTGAATTTTTTCATCTGAACCTCCTGTGACAGGGTACCGGGTCCGCTGCTGGGTGTGAAAAGATCATATGCATCTCCCACAGCCTGGAGGAAAACTGGCTGCTTGGAAGATTGAGGTCTGTCTGGGCTTTATCTGAAGAACAATATCCGGGGTGGTGAAGGATGACCCTTTCCGGATTAGGCTGCAAGGTCAAAGTTGATCCTTGCTCCATGCAGGTAGAGTGAGATTGGCATTCTATCCCGCTCTTAAATCCGGTTTCCTGTATAATTGGATTATGAGTTCGTTCCATTTCTACCAGCCCATTGACGTCCGGTATGGTGATCTTGATCCCCAGGGTCATGTCAACAACGCTCGTTACGTGACGTATCTCGAGCATGCCCGTGTCGGGTATATCCGGCATCTGGGTTTATGGGATGGTTCTTCATATCTGGAGCTGGGTTTTATCATTGCCAGCATTGAGGTTGATTTTCAGGCTCCGATCCTGATCACGGATGCGGTGCGTGTGGGTGTGCGCATCCCCCGTCTGGGCGGCAAAAGCCTGGACATGCTGTATCGCGTAGAGCATGCTGTGACCGGGAAATTGTTTGGGACCGGGAAAACGGTCCTGGTCGGATATGATTACCGCACAGGACAATCCATGGAGCTGCTGGAGGAGTGGCGCGAGAGCATCGCCGCTTTTGAAGACATTCCCCACCGATCACTCTGAGGACCGCCATGATTTCTCTCCCCCCGCTTGATGAAGAATACCTGCTGGATACATTGGTTGATCTTTTACAGATTCCCAGTCCCACAGGGCATACGGACCTGGCCCTGGACCATGTGGCGCATCAGCTGGCAGCCTTCCCGGGACTGGAGGTTGAAAAGACACCCAAAGGCGCCCTGGTCGCGGCCTGGCCGGGCAGCAGCCGGGAAACCCCCCGCGGCTTGACAGCTCATGTTGATACCCTGGGTGCCATGGTCAAAGAAATCAAACCCAACGGCCGTCTTAAGTTGACCACCCTGGGCGGCGTGCCCTGGAACACGATCGAAGGTGAGGGCTGCACTGTGCTGGCCAGTAAGGGCGATGTGGTGCGGGGCTCGATCTTGATTGAGACCGCCTCGATCCACGTTCACGGCAAAAAGGTAGGGGAAACCCCGCGGGATGCCGATCATATGGAAGTCCGCCTTGACGCCCGCACCGCCACCCCCGAAGAAACCCGGGACCTGGGGATCCAGGTCGGCGATTTTGTGGCCTTTGACCCCCGGGTGGAGAGGAACCACGGCTTTGTGCGTTCCCGCCATCTGGATGATAAGGCCGGCGTGGCCTGCATGATAGCAGCCCTCAAGGCTGTGATTGACGCGGGGCAGCAACCGGCACAGGATACCGTGCTCCATGTCAGCAACTACGAAGAAGTGGGCCATGGTGCCGCCGCCGGTTTCCCGCAGGACCTGGCAGAATTGGTGGCGGTGGATATGGCTGCCGTAGGCCAGGGGCAAACCTCGGATGAATTCCATGCCACTCTTTGCGTCAAAGATTCCGGGGGGCCATACCATTACGGTTTGAACCAGCGACTGCGGCAGCTGGCGGAGGAGTACGACATCGCCCATAAGGTGGATATTTACCCCCACTACGGGTCAGACGGGGAAGCCTACTGGCGCGCCGGTGGGAACGTGGCTGTTTCCCTCATCGGTCCTGGCGTGGACGCCTCACATAATTACGAACGCACGCATACTGAGGCGCTGGTCGCCACCACCCGCTGGTTGATGGCGTATCTTTTGTCCTGAGCTGCGGTCAGGGAATGGGATGCTTATTGACACCGCACTGCCTCCGATAAGGCTGAACCGGGTGCCGGACTTCAGCCGTGCCGCGGAGGAAATGGGCTTCAACGCCCTCCTACCGGCGGGTGCTGAGGCAATACGGTTGGGAGGCAACGGGGAGGAGCTGTCACGATTGGCGGCCCGGGGGGATTGGGTTTCCCTGCCGGAAGTGATCACGGATGACGTGCTGGAATCCTTTCTGACCGCTGCTTCCCGGCAGGACCTGGGGGCTGCTTTACACCAGCGCTATAAGGGCATTGTGGACCGCATCAACCTGCCTGTCCCCTTTCAGCCCGGTGGGGATGACGATGGCTGGCGGCAGCTGGTGCCTGATGTCAGGGATGCATGCTAAGGGGAGTGTTGTGAAAAAACTTATTCGGCTAGTGAGGAACTGGATCGGGGGACGAGGGACTATGGATGACATACAGGCAAGAGAGCGGATGGTGGACCGCCAGATCGCCGACCGGGGCATTTCATCCCCGCGGGTGCTGGATGCGTTCCGGTCTGTTCCCCGGCATCTGTTCGTGCCGGAACATAAACGTGAGTTCGCGTATTCCGACGGGCCTTTACCGATCGGGAAGGGGCAGACCATTTCCCAGCCCTACATCGTGGCCTACATGACAGAAGCCCTGAAGCTGACGCCTGAAGACCGGGTGCTGGAAATAGGCACTGGCTCGGGGTATCAGGCTGCTATCCTGGGCGAACTGGCGGGAGAAGTGTATACCATTGAACGCCATCAGAGTCTGGCGGACACAGCAGCCAGGCGTCTGGAGGAGATGGGGTATAAAAATATCCATGTCGTGCAGGGGGATGGGACGCACGGGCTGCCGGAGCATGCCCCCTTTGATGGGGTGATTGTCACTGCGGCGGCGCCGGAAGTGCCTCAGCCTCTCCTGGATCAACTGGCGGAGGGAGGGCGTCTGATCATGCCCGTTGGCAGCCGGGCCGGGCAGGTCTTAAAGCTGTTCCACAGGGAGGATGGCGAGGTTAAGATCCGGACATTATCCCCGGTGGCCTTTGTGCCCCTGGTCGGGGATTACGGTCATTCCTCCCCATCTTATTAGGAGAATTGAAGATGAATCTTATCGGTCTCTACTTGAGCTTTTTCATGCTCTTTGCCATTGGTGTCGGATTTCTATGGGTCATTAAACTCGAATATTTCCTGGGGGCAGGCGTGTGGAAAGCGGTCCTCGGGCTGGGGATCGTCCTCTCGGTGGGCTCTATTTTTATGCCTACATTTGTCTCTTCCGCGCTGGTGGGGATTCTGGGGGGATCCATCGTGTGGGGAGCGACGGAACTTCCTGATCAGGAAGAGCGGGTCAGGGAGGGCCATTTCCCGGCCAACCCCAACCGGCCCTTTATGATCGAGGAGGAAAAATGAACCTCCATTATGCAGGATTGATCCTGGCAGTGACTACCTTTGCGACGATTGGCATCGGGCATGTCCTGGTACGCCGTCTTTATCCTGTGTTTGGCACCCGGGCCGGCCCCGTGTTCTGGGTCATGGGTTTGCTGGTCTATGCCGGGTCCATGGTTGCGAAGTCGAGATTGCTTTCCAGCGTGCTGGGCCTGGTGGCGGTAACCTTTGTGTGGGATGGGATCGAGTTTTTCAGGCAAAAAAAGCGTGTGGAGCGGGGGGAGGTTTAAAAAAAGAAACCCGCGGCGAAAACCGCGGGTTTTTGATGGGGCGGGTTAGTTTATACCCAGCTCATGGTCACCAGGACCACGGGCCGTTTTTTGGTTTTACTGTACAGGAAAGACTTGATGGTCTGAATGAGGTCATTGTACAGATCACCCTGATTACGGTCTACCACCTCTCTCACCTTGTCCCGGGTTTCCTCGATAATGTCTTTATCGCCGTGCTTGTACACAAAGCCGCGGGAGATAATTTCCGGGTTCTCATACAGGGTGCCGTTCTCGTTCAGGACGAGGCTGATCAAAACCACACCGTCCTGGGACAGCTTCTCTCGTTCCCGGACCACGCTGGGGCCGATATCGCCCACCCGGGAACCATCTACCATGACGTGCCCGCCCGGGATGCGTTCCCGTATTTCCATGCGCCCGTTTTCAAACGCCAGCACCTGACCGTTTTCAATAACCGCAATGCGGTCTGGCCGGAAGCCAATCTCCTCAGCCAAAGCGGCATGCTGCTTCAGGTGCCGCAGCTCGCCGTGCATGGGGACGAGGTAGTCCGGTTTGACAAGGTTAATCATCAACTTCATTTCGTCCTGCCGGGCGTGCCCGGAGACGTGGACATTGGCCAGGTCTTCGTAGATGACATGGGCCCCGCGCCGGAATAGGCGGTTGATGGTTTTATAGACCGTTTCCTCGTTGCCCGGGATGGTGCGGGAGGAAAGCACAATGGTGTCGTCGTCCAGCAGATCAAAGCGCCGGTTGGTGCCCCGCGAGAGCCGGCCCATGATCGAAAAGGGCTCGCCCTGGGAACCGGTGGCCATCAGGACCACGTCTTGGGGCTTCATGTTCAGGGCTTCGTCCAGGCCGACAACCAGGTCTCCCGGTAAATTCAGGTATCCCAGTTCCCGGGCCATTTTCGAGTTTTTCCTCATACTGTAGCCCACAAAGGCCATCTTCCGCCCGTGGCGCTGGGCGGTATCCGCTACCTGCTGCATCCTGGAGACCAGGCTGGCGAAGGAAGCCACGATGATCCGGCCCGGCGCGTTGGAGAACACTTCGTCAAAGCCGTCGTTCAGGACCTGTTCGGAATCCGTCCAGCCCGGTCTATCGGCGTTGGTGGAATCAGCAACCAGGGCCAGCACACCCTTGCCCGAAAATTCAGCCAGTTTGGCAAAATCTGTGGGCCAACCGTCCACTGGCGTGGGGTCAAACTTATAGTCACTGGTGTGAACCACCAATCCTTCCGGGGTGTGAATGCCCAGCCCGACAGTGTCGGGGATGGAGTGGCTGACATGGAAAAACTCCACCTCAAAAGGGCCGATGTGTTCCGTATCCCCGGCGTTGATGGTGTTGATGGTGGCCTGATTAAGCAGTTTGGCCTCGGACAATTTGACCTCGATGAAACCGCGCGTCAGCCGGGTGGCATAGATGGGGGCGTCAATTTCATCCACGATGTGGGAGATAGCCCCGACATGATCTTCATGCCCGTGGGTGATGACAATGCCCCGCACTATGTCCTTGCGTTCTTTGACATACTCGAAATCGGGGATGATATAGTCAATGCCCAGCATATCATTTTCTGGGAACATAATGCCGGCTTCCACCAGCATGATGTTTTTGCCGTACTCATAGACGAGCATGTTCTTTCCTACTTCGCCAAATCCCCCCATGGGGATAATTCTTAATGCGTTGTTACTCATATTTACCTCTTTTATTGAATATGTTTAACCCTCAACGTTTACCGGCGCTGCTTGCAACGATGGACTCGGACGATATGTTCGAGCATGAGGTTGAAGGCACGGAGTGAATAAAAAAATACCCGGGCGGTGTTTCCGGCCGGGTGATCTTCCAGACAATGATTATGCGTACGAATACTCGTCTTTATTAATCCTTCGATAATGCCGTTAACGAACCATGTTCGCGAAGCTGGTATCTGCGACCAGCCGGGTGTGTCCTGTTTTGGACCTCGTGCATTGTAGCACGGGTAAGTGAATTTGTCAAAGCTCAAGACCTCCCTGTGTCATTTGAAATTGAAAAGTGGACTATTTTCAATTGAAAGCTGGACTGGTTTTCAGTTGAAAACTGGACTCCCGGAATGTGTCAATGATTTTGGACAACTGATTTCATAATTTACAGTGCAAAAC
>CAZIFI010000022.1:0-36477 GCA_964539105.1 uncultured Anaerolineales bacterium
TAAACTGTCCAGTTTTCAGGTTTAAACTGTCCACTTTTGAAGTTTAAATAACAATTCTTCTTCCTAACTTGACACAAGGGGTGGGCCTTGCTACAATCACGCTCAGTACATTAACAGCTCAATAGGGGTTAGATAGCGGCTGAACCTCAATATTGGGTATTGAGGTGACGAGGTAAAGGTTCCTTTCCGCGAGGAAAGCGCTAAACGGGGTTCTCGACCCGTGAAAATCGGATGGATCAGCGGATGCCTTTAAGCCCTGCCACGGGCTTGTCTCTCCTTCCATAAAAGTGGGGATGAAAACCATCTGGTGACGGGTGGTACAAAATCTCACACAGTGGCCCACCACGACGGGTGGTGGATTGACGGTTACATCTTGGAAGGGCAGGTCGTAATGGAAGACTGGTAGGCTTATGGCACGCCCCGGCGTGCTTTTTTTGTTTAATCACGGGCAGATCCGGGTCACAATCCGGATTTGAACATCTGGATATTTTCATTGTTAAGGAGGATGTATGGATCAGAAAGAAATTATCTCAAAGGTAAAAAAAGATGATGTAAAATTTATATCCTTGCAGTTCACGGATGTCACTGGATCTGTGAAAAGCGTGGACATCACTCCTGAACGTTTACCCGGTGCGTTAGAAGATGGTGTGTGGTTTGATGGCTCCTCTGTCGAGGGGTTTGCTCGAGTCCAGGAAAGTGATATGCGCCTCGTCCTTGATCCTTCCACGTATGTTGTTCTGCCATGGAGCCCGGAGGGCTTGAGGAGAGCACGGGTGTTTTGTGACATCTATATGCCCGATGGCAAACCCTTTCAGGGGGATCCGCGGGGGATCTTACGGCGAGTTCTCCAAACGTGTGAAGAAAAAGGTTGGACCTACAATGTCGGACCTGAGCCAGAATTTTTCCTCTTCAAGAGAAACGGGGTGGAGGACATCCATCCGGTTCCATACGATGTGGGTGGATATTTTGATTTTTCAGCCCGAGATCAGGCCACCCTGGTCCGTACAGAGTTGATGCATGCCCTCAACACCATGGGCCTGGAAGTGGAAATGGGACATCACGAAGTCGCTCGCGGCCAGCATGAAATCGATTTCCGCTATGCGGATGCCCTGCGGGCTGCAGACAATGTCATCACTATGAAATACACGGTAAAGGCCATTGCTGCGAAATATGATCTGATCGCTTCTTTCA
This sequence comes from uncultured Anaerolineales bacterium, assembly GCA_964539105.1. Taxonomy (GTDB): domain Bacteria; phylum Chloroflexota; class Anaerolineae; order Anaerolineales; family UBA11858; genus B10-G9. Next base: position 1,192 of record CAZIFI010000022.1, read on the forward strand.
TGCCAAAACCCATTTTTGGCGTCAATGGGTCAGGCATGCATACCCACCAATCCATTTTCAATGCTCAGGGACAGAACTTGTTCTTTGATTCGGATGATAAGCATATGTTGTCTCCCCTGGCATATCAGTTCCTGGCCGGTCAACTGAAACATGCCCGCGGTATGTCAGCAGTGATTGCCCCCACAGCCAACTCTTACAAACGGCTCGTCCCTGGATATGAGGCTCCAGTTTATATCGGCTGGGCCCAGATCAACCGCTCAGCCCTGATCCGCCTGCCCCGGGTTTCTCCGGGAAGGAAGGCATCTGTCCGCCTCGAGCTGCGTTGCCCGGACCCCTCTGCCAATCCCTATTTGGCTTTTTCTGCTATGCTGGCTGCCGGTCTGGAGGGGATTGATAAGGAATATGTCTGTCCGGAACCTCTAAACAGCATAAACATTTATGATCTGAACAAAAAAGAACGAGACAGGATGAATATCGATTCACTTCCGGGTTCCTTAGCAGAAGCCATGCATGAGTTTGAAGACGATGAAGTCATCCAGGACGCCCTGGGGTCGACCATCTGTGGTGTATTCAGCCGCGCTAAATGGGCAGAGGTGGATGAATACCGTACGCGTGTCACCGACTGGGAAGTGGCCCGCTATCTTGAAGTGGCCTGATGCCGAATTGCTCCACAACTTTTAGGAGCTGCTTGTTCCACCGGGATTGGCCCCAATTTTCAACAGTATTTCACCAGCTTATCAGGAGGTATTATGACCGTTGTAACCCGCTCCATCAACTTCCAGACGGAGGGGAATACGGATATCATTGACATTACAGATGATGTTAAAAAACAGGTCAGGGCATCTGAGCTCAATGACGGAACTGTGACGATTTTTTCTCCCTCTTCCACCAGCGCTGTCTCTACTGTGGAATATGAATCGGGATGTTTGCGGGACCTACGCCGTTTTTTTGATGATATTCTTCCAGCTGACCAGGAATATGCACACAATGCCAAATGGGGTGATGGAAACGGGCACAGCCATGTTCGGGCTGCATTGATGAAGGCATCCTTCAGTGTGCCTTTCATCAATCAACAGTTGACACTTGGGACCTGGCAGCAGATCATCTTTCTGGATTTTGATAACAGGCCCCGGAGCAGAGAGCTTGTCCTGCAGATCATGGGTGAGTGATGGCAGGTGTTTACCCCCTCAAATGAAAAGAGCCCGCTCTGTTTTCAGAGCGGGCTCTTGGCTGTCATCCGAGGAGTCAGACGGGTTCGGTATTTGGTTGGGTTTGCCGGTTCCGGTACACCAGCCAGATGGCTCCTACACCCATGATGGTCACGACTACCCCGATCCAGAAACCGATGATGGGGATAGCTCTTAAGACGACATAGATGAAGATCCCCAACAGCAGCGCCCAGAATGGTTTTTCAGCAGCTTGTGGGGCTGCTTGATCGAGGATGAGTTTCCCACCCGTAAAGGACACAACCAGCTTGCTTCCATAAGAGACGAGGAGACCGAATGTAGCCAGCACCAACCCCAGACTGGAGAATCCAACGCCAAGGATGGCTTTTGATAATCCTCCCAGGGTGATGATCCCGAAGAAAATTCCCAGGGTAATGATGAGGCCGGCAAGAATGGCTGCACCCACATAGACGACGATGATGGTCACCAAACCCCATCCCAGGGTTGGTCCCAGATCTTCTTTGACAGTTGTACTACCCCGCTCAAGTATTTGGGGTATTTGCCATAAGGCCAACCCACCCAGAACGAGAAGGGTGACAAAAAGGCGCAAGCGTTTTACGAGCCATGATCCAAGCATGGCTGCGAATCCAACATCACGAACCTTTTCGTCCCTGACAGGTTCGGGATCATGCTGGTATTTAACACCACCAGCGGGGGAAACCTCTATGGCGTCAGCCTGCTGCTGGGAACTTTTGTACGTAAGCGTGCCACCGATATGAGCATCCTCTGAGATGCGTATTCCGGCAGGGACAATGGTTTCTACACCAGGAGGTCCACCAAAAAACATGGTTCCCTGGTCATCCTCCGGGCTTCCTACTTCAGCGAACACATCGCCACCAACGGTTCCAGTTACGTCCAAGGCACCCACTCCGGCTCGAACATCCCTGTCGATTGTTCCGGAAAGCAGTGCCTGATATGCTCCAACCAGCAGGTCCCTTCCAATCTGGGATCCTTCTTCCGTTGACAGATTGAAACCACCATAATACAGATTGCGTCCGATCACTCCCTGCGGTTCAAGTTCAAAAGTGCTGGCACCTGCATAAACACTGCCGTCAACTGTGCCATTGAGAATGATGGCTTGAGCGCCGGTGACCAGACTGCCCTCCACGCTGCCATTGACCTTGACGACACCTCCAGCGGCAAAGACATCTCCAGTCACTGTTCCATTAATTTCAACCGTGTCATGGGCGATAAACAGATCATCGTCGATGACTACATCTTCTGGGACAATGCCGTCGTCATCAAACTCAACAGCCTGCACAGGTTGGACTACGACAAATCCCAAACCAATGACAAGCAGCGCCATACATGCCCACAGAAGTGTTTTCCTTTGTATTTGCATGATTTAACCTCCAACTAAGTCCGTTTCAATACAGGGATATTCTCGCCTATCTAATTATGTATACGTAAGATAAGTGTATTTGTTGCACTCACTTGTTGATTATATTGGTAATGAGGAGTGTGAATACCGGAGAGGGTTATTCGGGGATAATGGCATCCAGAGTCTGTGAGGCTGAGCTGTGAAATACCAGATCTGCCTGGTCGGTGATTGGGGTTGTTTCCGGGTTGATTTCAACCAGGGTGGCCCCGTTGTCTACAGCTAGGAGAGGAAGTGAGGCTGCGGGATGAACCAGGGTGGATGTTCCAATCGAAAGAAATAAATCGCTGTTTGCGGAGAAGGAAAACGCGCGCTGCAGATGGGTTTCCTGCAAACTTTCTCCAAACCACACCACGTCCGGGCGCAGAAGGCCATTACAGTCTGGGCAGCGTGCTAAATCAGAGTCCTCATTGACCGGGGGGATGTCGTCATCCCAGGGCTGATCACATTGAAAACACTTATAACGGTAGATATTTCCGTGGAGTTCAATCAGGTTTTCGCTCCCGGCTTTGCGGTGCAGATCATCGATATTTTGGGTGATGAGCATAAACTGCTGATTTTGTTTCCCTGCTTGTCGCTCTAACCTGGCCAGGGCCCTGTGTCCGGGATTAGGAGCAGCCTGATCGATGAGGGATCGCCGCCATTGATACCAACGCAGGACAGTTCGAGGTTGATTTTGAAATGCCTGAGGGGATGCTAGCTCCTGCGGGTCGTATTTCTTCCACAAGCCTGTTTGTGCATCGCGGAAGGTGGGGATGCCAGAATCAACTGAGATTCCTGCGCCTGTGAGCACAGCAATCCGGGAGGCTGTATTGAGGGTTTCTTGGAATGAAAGCAGTTTTTCTTTATTCATTCTGGATATGTTTATTCCAATAACGCTGCAGTCCATCCGCGGACATGCCGGATGGGTTGGCTTGTTCATAGGCATCGAGCCAGTCTTCTTTCAGACCCTCCGATAAGGATCTCTCTCTGGCCCGCTTTATAAAAGCAGCGCGTAACTCCTCGATGGGCAGTTCTTTAGGCATCATTTCATACATCCAGGCTTCCGCTTCTGCGATCCCATCTAGGACTGCATCCAAGTGCCAGTCCGCATCAGGATAGATTCCAAAGTGGGTGGGGATTATGCTTGAGAATTCCTTTCCGCGAAGTTTTATGATGGATTCTTTCCATTTTCCGAGGTGTAATCCGGGGGGCGGCATGGGTATCCGGAGATGTTTTGGACCGGGAATGGGGATGCGGACTCCTCCGATATCACCGCTGAAACAAATGTCGTCCATCAGGTAAGCCATATGATGGTAGGCGTGCCCCGGGGTATCTATGGCTTGAAAGCGTACCTGGCCGATCTGGATCACATCCCCGTCATGCAGGATGTGGATCTGTTCTTCTGGAACCGGCAGAAAATCTCCCCACAGTTCTTCCATCCTGTTTCCATAAATTCGTTCCGCGCTCGTCAGCAATCTCTCCGGATCAATCATGTGCGGGGCGCCAATGTGATGAACATGGATTCTTGCGCCGTGTGATGCAAGCCATCCGGCAGCTCCCGCATGGTCGAGATGTATATGGGTCAAAAGGACATCCGTAATGTCTTCCAGGTCAAATCCCAGTTCCTGTAGTTCTTTCTCCAGCACGTGCTGGGTTGACCCAGGGCCGGATTCCAGCAGGATGCCGCCTCCCGGATATGGGATGAGATATGAGGCGATCGACCGTTCCGTATTCTGAAATAATAAGTCAATGGTTTTAATTTCTGGCATTATCATTAATCCTTTTTTTGTCAATTGTTAACATTATTCTAACACCTGGTTGAATCAGCCGTGTTATACTGACGGGGCTTGGTAAAACATTGATATATAAAACCGAAGTTTCGAAAGGAGGAAACATGAATACACTGACAACATCCGCCATGCGAGCTTATAGAGAACACACTCACGGGCGATTACGAACCCGACCTCAACCCCAGAAGGGATATAAGAAACGTGCACCTCTAAAGGCATAAACCACAAGGGCGGACAATCGATCACAGCGGAGGATTACGTTTTTGCGTAATCCTTTTTTATTTAATAAGTCGGGGAAGGGGGGTCGACCCCTGTATGGCTTGCACAAGTTAGAATCCGGCAGAATGTGGTGAGGACGATTCCAAATTGAAGGAATTCGAACGGCTGAAAGAGGCCGTTTTGGTAGCGATAAAAATGTTAAGGTAAATTCCTAATCCCACGTCTTGATATCTCTTTTGGGGTATGCTAGAATACGCACACTTAACCAGATATAAGGTCTTTGCTGATCATGACCCATATATGTGGGGGTGTTTTTGGGTCAGTGAAGCATCATGCTGAATATTTTAATTTTATATGTCCCGAGGGGGATGAGGAGTATTTATGGTGACGGATGTCAAGAACCAGAGCAAGAATGTTGCACTCGATCCTACGCCCCCCTTACCTGAAGGTGCGCGTGATGTCGAGTTGTCGGATAATGCATTAGAGGTATTTAAGCGACGGTATTTAAGGAAAGGGCAAGACGGCCAGCCGGTGGAGACCGTGAGAGAGACATTCTGGCGTGTGGCATACCATGTCGCGAAAGTTGAGGCGGTTTGGGGGAAAGATGCGGAAGAAATTGCGCGGCCTTTTTATGAGTTGATTGCGTCCAAACGATTCTTACCCAATTCTCCCACCTTTACGGGAGCCGGGACGCCATTGGGTCAGCTGGCAGCATGTTTTGTCCTGCCTATCAGCGATGATATGGGCCGCTGGGAGGATGGCATCTTCCAGACCCTGCGGGACGCAGCGCTCATCCAGCAGACGGGCGGCGGAAATGGTTTTTCTTTTTCGCGACTGCGGCCGAAAAATTCTTTAATCAAGGCTTCTTCCGGACACGCCACCGGCCCGGTGGGTTTCCTGAAAGTGTACGACAAAGCATTCGGGGAAATCGCTCAGGGAGGGACACGGCGCGGGGCCAATATGGCCGTGCTTCGTGTGGATCATCCGGACATTGGCGACTTCATTACTTGCAAAACGGATGAAACCGCGATCACTAATTTTAATATTTCCGTAGGAATCACTAATGATTTCATGGAAGCGGTGTTGGATGATGAAAAGTGGGAACTGCGTTTTCCTGATGTCAAAGATCCCCGTTACCGCCAGTTCAATGGCACGATTGACGAAGCGGAAGAAGCAGGCATCCCCATCATCGTTCATGATCGGGTCCGAGCGCGAGACTTATTTGACAAGATTGTCCATCAGGCCCATCACAACGGTGAGCCCGGGGTGCTTTTCCTGGATGTCGCCAATGAAGACAACCCCATGCCGCATAAATACTCCCTGGAGGCTACAAACCCATGTGGTGAACAATTCCTGGCTCCCTATGAAAACTGCTGTCTGGGTTCTATCAATCTCAGCCAGCATGTCAGCCCGGATGGCAATCCGGATTGGGAAAAACTTCGCCAAACCATTGAACTGTCTACCCGTTTTCTGGATGATGTCGTCGATGCAAATGCCTATGTGCCGGCGGTGCCAGAATTGGAACAGGCCGCAGATATGGCCCGCCGCATTGGCCTGGGTATCATGGGGCTGGCGGATTTGATGTACCACAGCGGTGTGCGATATGGATCCCAAGAAGGACAGGAATTCGCTGCCCAGGTCATGGAGTTTGTCCGCTATCATGCTATGAAAACCAGCATTTTCCTAGCTGAAGAACGCGGACCTTTCCCTGCCATTGAAGGCAGCCTGTATGATCCGCAGGATTTGAAGTGGGAACCACCCCAGCCACTGTTTTCCTACCAGCAGGACTGGGGAAGGCCGACCTTGGACTGGGATGAAGTTCAATCAGGCATTCAAAGCCACGGTATCCGGAATGCGGCCCAGACTACGGTCGCACCCACAGGCACCATCGCTACAGTAGCCGGTTGTGAAGGTTATGGGTGCGAGCCGGTCTTTGCTCTGGCCTATACCCGGCATGTCACGGAAGATGAAGGAGAAATTAACCTGGCCTACACCAGCCCTCTATTTGATCAAGCCCTGGAGCGGGCAGGTGTTGATGAGGGGACAAAGGACGAAATTGTAGACCGAGTATTAAAGGAGGGCAGCTGTCAGGATATTGGCCTGGTACCGGATGAGGTCAAAGATGTCTTCGTCGTATCCTCGGATATCCCTGCTGAAGAGCATGTCCGCATGCAAGGAGCCTTACAAGCGTTTGTCGACAACAGCATCTCGAAAACAATCAACTTTCCACCCTATGCAACCCCACAGGATGTAGCACAGGCTTACCGCCTGGCATGGGAATTGAATTGCAAGGGTATCACGGTATACATCACCGGATCTCGTGAAAAAGTGGTTCTTGAAACCAAGGCTACGCAAGACAGCAAGCAAGAAGATGGGGAATTGGATGCCGAGGGTGATTATCAGTCGACATGGGGGGGATATAAAAAACCCCGACCGCGACATCTGGAAGGGTATACGTACAGCATCCGAACCCCGCTGGGTAAAGCCTTTGTAACCATCAATGAGAACGGAGACAGACAGCCTTTCGAAGTCTTTGTCAATACAGCAAAAGCGGGTTCTGATACGGCAGCTGTCTCTGAAGCTATAGGCAGGTCGCTATCCTATATTCTGCGTATGTCTTCCCCCATTCCTCCCAGGGAGCGGTTGGAAGAAGTCATCCGCCAGTATTCGGGCATAGGGGGAAGGCGCCCGCTGGGTTTTGGCGCCAACAGGGTCCGTTCGCTGCCTGATGGGGTAGCCCAGGCCTTGAGCGAGTATCTGGAGAATACCGGAGACGGGATTCAGTCTACCCAACAGCCTAAGGAACATGAAGCCTCTTCCTCAGAGCTCCAGTTTAAAGTTGGTGATCTGTGTCCAGAATGCGGCCAGGCAGCCCTGGTGAATGAAGAGGGATGCCGCAAATGCTATTCCTGCAAATACAGTGAGTGCTAGCCTGCATCCCTAGATGGATCTGCGCCATGAAGTCTTGATCCCATGGCGTTGTATGAGGTATATCTATACACAGATCTCCATCAGGATCAGATCATTAGCGATAACGATTGACCGGGAAGGACCTCCTCCCGGTCAATGGTACGATCATAAGGAAGTCCGGATATGATAGATCAAAATCAGGCAGACAAACACTCGAGACCAAGCTGGGATGAGTACTTTTTAAATATTGCCCGTGAGGTGGCACACCGCAGCACATGCGAGCGGGCCCACGTAGGTGCAGTGATAGTCAAAAATAAACGAATCCTGACGACGGGGTATAACGGCAGTCCGCGGGGATTACCGCACTGCACGGAAGTGGGTTGTTTGATGGAGAAAGGGCATTGTATTCGTACACTGCATGCCGAACAGAATGCAATTATCCAGGCTGCCTTACACGGCGTCTCGACCGATGGTAGTTCCATCTATGTAACCCACCAACCCTGTTTTTTATGTGCCAAGACGATCATCAATGCCGGGATTTTGCGCATTGTGTACGACAATGAATACCCGGATGATCTCTCCCGGCAGTTCCTGCAAGAAGCGGGAGTGGCACTGGCTCAGGTATAAGTTTGCTCCTCATGAGAGTGGTGCACTGCTCCCGGATTGAGTTTCATCCTCCACCCATTGCTCTTTGATTCGCTCCCGGTAATCTTCATAATCGGGAGCGATCCGTTTATATTCACTTTCCATTAGAGGTGAGGAGAAGATAAAGTCGGCCGATGTGCGATTCATGGCCACGGGGATGTTCCACACCACGGACAGACGTAAAAGGGCTTTTATATCCGGGTCGTGGGGCTGGGCTTCAAGGGGATCCCAGAAAAAAATCAGGATATCGATATCTCCCGCAGCAATCCTGGCTCCAATTTGGAGGTCGCCACCCAAGGGACCACTTTGCATTCGTTGGATGTCAAGCCCCAAAGTGTCCTGAAGCAGCTTGCCCGTTGTTCCGGTCGCGTACAGTTGGTGGGCCCTCAGTGCAGAGATGTTAAATTTGACCCAATCTAGAAGATCGTCCTTTTTATTGTCGTGGGCGATCAGGGCAATTCGTTTGGGGATACTTAACTTCCGTTCATGTTCGGACATGTTGATTTCCTTTATTATTTGGCCTGTCTTTAGTATTGTACTGAAAAAGTGTGTGACTGGGATGAATCGGAGGTCCAATTTGGTTCATATCCATTGCGCAGGATGTTATTACTGGCATGGGTTATGTATAATGCGGACAAAGTTTGAGTCGTATAGTTTCTCTTCAAAGGGGGGGATATGACAGATAGGAATCATATCCTCAGACATAGTCTACTTGAAGAATCTGCCTCACGTCCCTGGACATCGATCTTCTCCGAACTGGATACTCATATACGGAGGGGGCGTTCCGTTATTTGTCATCTCAAGCACAGGGGAGGTTTGTTGGTCTTTGGCAGGGGGGATGAATTGATCCCGACCCAGCTCATATGACAGGAGCACAGGAAGAGATCAAAAAGTGGTCACACAGTGTGGGGATGTTCATGAGAACAGTCCCGGACACAAAGTTGGCCATCACCATTATCAGCGGGATGTTGACACCCGTTTTTACGCATCATCCGCTGACAGTTTTCAGGTGCAAATGTTAGGATAAACAAAGAATAGCAGGGTTTATTCAGGGCATTGGCCAGATGCTTTCCCCGGGGAAAATACGGCTTGAACCATCCTTGTCCTTTGGTCCATTTCTTTTGCTGCATTAATTTAAAGGAAATAATGATCTCCACAGGCTTGCCACAGAAGTCGTCAATCGGGCCGTAAACCAGCATCAGGTTCATCAAGGACAATTCATGCAGGGAGATTTTGATGGGGAATGTTGTTAATCAACATGGCTCCTCAGGGAGGGGAGATTGTTGCGATGCACCTCTTGTGACCCTTCCACACTGCTACGGAAAGCGGGCTGACTACGCTTGTTGATCTAGGGGAACCTGTTTGACCGATGGGCCGGGTATAAATGTAATTCTTGAACCGGGTCAGGCCGAATAGCCTGAATTATAAGAGGAATATTATTTTCTTCTTTAGTGCCTATCGCGATAGACACCTTTCATCTATACTCAGGCTGAAAAACCTGAGGCATGATATGATAATTATGAATGTATTGATAAATATAGAATTTCTGGAAAGCCGCGAAGGAGAGGAATTAGCGCTTTATGTTTCCTACCAACAGACCTGAAAAAGAGAATGAAAGCCAGAAACCCGATCGCCCCCAACGACGTTTTTCAATCAACATCCGCACCATTGCCATCCTTTTCCTGATCATCCTTGTGCCCTGGTTGTGGACCATGTTTAGAAATGTTGGGCAGCAGATCAGTTACAGCCAGTTCATAAATTTTGTTGAACAAGATCAGGTTGCTGAGGTGATCATTGCGGGGGATGAAATTACAGGTACCATGAAATCGCCTGTGACGATCCCTGCGGAAGGGAATGGAGATGAACCTGCTGAGGTGACTCACTTCACGACTTTTATTCCAGAATTCGCTGGAGAAGGGTTAATGTCTACACTCCGGGACCATAATGTAGACATCACGGTAAATCCCCAATCTGATATTGCCTGGTGGACGATCCTCATCAATGTCCTGCCGTTTGTTTTCCTGATTGGGATTGGGTATATGATCTTTCAGCGCATGCAGGGGCAGGGGAGTGCAATCTTCAGTATGCGCCAGAGCGGGGCAAAACGTTACCAGCGGGATGATCAAAGGACGACCTTTGATGATGTTGCTGGCTGCCAGGGGGCAAAGCGTGAGTTGCGTGAAGTCATTGCATTTCTAAAGGATCCTCTCAAATTCGAACGACTGGGTGGTGAAATTCCTCTCGGAGTGCTCCTGGTGGGACCTCCGGGGACGGGGAAGACCCTTTTGGCCCGTGCTGTGGCCGGTGAGGCTGATGTCCCTTTCTTTAACATCACCGGGTCAGATTTTATGGAAATGTTTGTTGGTGTAGGCGCATCCCGGGTCCGGGATCTGTTTGAAAAGGCCAAGCAAGCATCGCCCAGCATAGTCTTTATTGATGAGCTGGATTCTATCGGCAGGCGGCGAGGTGCCGGCCTGGGTGGGGGGCATGACGAGCGTGAACAGACTTTAAACCAGCTGCTGTCTGAGCTGGATGGATTTGAGCCCAATACGAATGTGATTGTTATGGGTGCATCCAATCGCCCCGATATCCTGGATCCGGCTCTCCTGCGACCGGGGCGATTTGACCGGCGGATCACGGTCAATATGCCGACCATGAAGGACAGAAAAGCAATCCTTGAAATTCACTCCCAGGATAAACCTTTGGCGGATGATGTGGATCTGGAAAAAATCGCCCGCGGTACTCCTGGTTTCAGTGGGGCAGATTTGGAAAATGTTCTCAACGAAGCAGCACTGTTAGCGGCCCGCAAAGACAAAGATGTGATTGAAAATGAGGATATCGAACAAGCCCGGGATAAAGTCATGATGGGATTGAAGCGGGAAAGCCTGGCCCTGACGGAGGAAGAGTGTGAATTGCTGGCGTATCACGAAGCCGGTCATGCTGTGGTGGCGGCTGTATTACCTCACGCCGATCCCATTCACAAAGTGACCATTGTTCCGCGCGGGAAAGCAATGGGAGTGACCCAGCAGCTGCCCGAAAAGGATCGCTATTTATATAACAAAGATTACATGCTGGATCGCCTGGCAGTGGTCATGGGGGGGCGAGCTTCTGAAGAGCTGCAGTTTGATACAGCCACAAGCGGAGCAGAGAATGACCTCAAACAAGCCAAAAAAATGGTCCGTAAGATGGTTCTGGATTGGGGCATGAGTGAAAAGTTTAAAAACGTGGCTTTTGGTGGCGGTGGAGGGGAACAAGTTTTTCTAGGGGAGGAGATCGCCCAACGTCGTGATTACAGTGAGACAACCGCCCGGGAAGTGGATGAAGAAGTCAAATCCATCCTCAATCACGCTTTCCAAAGGGCAAAAGATACGCTGCAAGAACACCGGGAAGGTCTGGACCAGATTGTGGAGCGCCTGCTTGATGTGGAAGAAATTCCGGGTGAAGAAGTCCTGGAGATTCTGGGACTAGAGAAAAAGAGTGACCGCGGTGATTCGCCTGAGGAGGAATAGCCATGCGTGTTGAAAGAGATTCCATGGGTGAGGTTCAAATACCGGATGACGTTCTGTGGGGAGCACAAACCCAACGTGCTGTAGAAAACTTTCCCATCTCCGGTCGTCGCTTCGACCGGAGATTCATCCGCGCCTTGGGTCATGTAAAGAAAGCTTGCTGCCAGGCCAATCTTGAACTGGGTTTGATAGGGGAGGAAAAAGCGCACGCTATCCTCCAGGCGTGTGATGAGGTGATCGGCGGGAAGTGGGATGAGCACTTCCCGCTGGACATATTTCAAACTGGATCAGGCACCTCTACCAACATGAACGCCAATGAGGTCATCGCCAATCGAGCCATCCAGTTACTGGGCGGGGAAGTAGGCAGCCGCAGCCCGGTACACCCTAATGATGATGTGAATTTAAGCCAATCCAGCAACGACGTGATCCCCACAACGATTCACATCGCCCTGATCCTGGCTATGCGTGAAAAACTTCTGCCTGCGCTCTCGAATCTGGAACACAGCCTGCGGAAAAAAGAAACCGAATTTGATGACATTGTCAAAACCGGTAGGACTCATTTGCAGGACGCGACCCCCATCCGTCTGGGGCAGGAGTTTGGAGGATATGCCACGCAGACTTTCAAGAGTGCTCAAAAAGCGGAACAAGCCATCGATTTTGTACGGGTAATACCACTGGGTGGAACTGCAGTAGGAACTGGTTTGAACAGGCCGCCGGATTTTCCAGCCACAGCGATTGGTTTCCTGAATCAGGATACAGGCTTACAGCTCAAGGAAGCTGAAAACCATATCGAAGCCAATGCGGCGCGAGATGACCTTGTGGCTGTGTCGGGCTTGATTAAGACCATTGCAGTCAGCATGACAAAAATTACCAATGATATTCGCTGGATGGGATCAGGGCCCCGCAGTGGTCTGGGGGAGCTGGACCTTCCTGTCGTACAACCCGGATCCTCCATCATGCCTGGTAAGAATAATCCGGTCATCGCGGAATCATTGATCCAGGTTGCTGCATATGTGATTGGCAGCGACCAGATAGTGACCCAGGCCGGTTTGAGCGGATATTTCGAACTTAATCTCATGATGCCGTTGATGTCCTATTCGTTGATGACATCTATTGTGTGGTTGTCCCGAGCTGTGGAAAACTTTTCAGAGCGCTGTGTAATGGGAATTGAAGCAAACCGGGACACAATGGCCCAGGATGTTGAAAACAACCTCAGCCTGGTAACGGCTCTGGCTCCATTGATCGGCTATGACAGGGCAGCGCATTTGAGTAAAGAGGCCTACCGGTCAGGCCGCTCTATTCGCCAGGTGGCAGAAGACATGGAAGAGTTAACGTCCCAGGAACTGGATGACGTACTGGACCCCAGGGGGATGACGGAACCCGGTGAATCGTAACGCCTTGTTGGGGAAAATCCTTCCCTGATGTTTGAGAGATGACTGCACAGCCAGGCGGGTAGGGTTGAAACAGCCGGGAGAGAACTCTTCTAAGCGTGTGCTAAGTTTGAAACCTGACCCAGATCGCGAAATGTGTTAAAATGTGTGGGGTTGGAAATTATTATTTTTATCATGTAAATAAGTGATTTTTTTCCAGATTGAAAGGAGAATAAAGACATGCCAAGATCGCTGGTGGATCTCCCCAAAAATATCGAATATATATCTATCCTTAATGAAGACGGTGAATTGGATCAGGAGCTTGAGCCGCAAATTCCCGACGAAAAGCTATTAAAACTGCATCGCATGATGCTGCTCAGCCGCCGTTTTGATGAGCGGATGTTGAAGCTGCAACGGATGGGCCGCATTGGAACCTTTGCTCCCATCAAAGGGCAGGAAGCCTCGCAAATCGGCATCGTTGCCGCCATGCGGGAGTCGGATTGGATGGTGCCCTCCTTCCGTGAGACAGGAGCGTACCTATGGAGGGGAACACCGATGGAAAATGTCCTGCTTGTAAATGCCGGATATTATCAGGGCAATGAATTTCCTGAAGGCAGCACCGATTTACCCGTCGCTGTTCCAGTCGGTACCCAACCCTTACATGCCGTTGGCATCGCCTACGGCATTCAATATCGCGATGATGATGATGTCGTAGCTACATTTTTTGGGGATGGTGCGACCTCGGAAGGCGACTTCCATGAAGCGTTAAACTTTGCTGGTGTATTTCAGACCCCGACCATTTTTGTGTGCCAAAATAATCAATGGGCGATATCCGTGCCCCGGTCGAAACAGACCAATTCGGAAACCATCGCCCAGAAAGCTGTCGGTTATGGATTGCCGGGATTACAGGTGGATGGGAACGATATCCTGGCGGTGTATGCGGCTGCCCAGGAAGCCGTTGAAAGGGCTCGATCTGGAGGTGGGGCAACCTTTATTGAATGCGTCACGTACCGTTTATCTGTTCATACCACTGCTGATGACCCCACAAAATATCGCGATGAAGAGGAAGTCGAGAAATGGGCCAAACGCGATCCCATTCCTCGCTTTCAGACGTATCTAAAAGACAAAGGGCTCCTGACGGATGAAGACATCGAAGACCTGGAAGACGAGATTAAAGACGAAATCCAGGCGGCAGTTGACGCAGCAGAGAAAAAGATGAAAGAGTTGGATGATGACGCGCTGTCGATGTTTGATCATATTTATGAAGAGATGCCCCCGCACATTCAGGAACAGCGAAAAGAACTGAAAGCGGAATTAGAGGAGGAACAGAATGGCTAAATTGACCATGGTCCAGGCGCTGAATCTGGCGCTTGAGCAAGAAATGGAAAAAGACGACAGTGTGGTCGTCCTTGGTGAGGATGTCGGCGTTGACGGTGGTGTTTTTCGAGTTACGGATGGATTGATCAGTAAATTTGGCGAAAAAAGGGTCATGGACACTCCTCTGGCTGAATCGGGCATAATCGGAATGTCGGTTGGTATGGGGATCAATGGTCTCAAACCGGTGGCAGAGATACAATTTTCTGGCTTTACTTACTTAGCCTTTCACCAGATGGAGTCCCATGCGGCAAGGATGCGCTGGCGATCACGAGGTGCGCATACTGTTCCCATGGTCATGCGAACCCCTTACAGCGGCGGTGTGCGGGCCCTGGAACACCACTCGGAAAGCAGAGAAGCGTATTATGCTCATACGCCGGGCTTGAAAATGGTCATTCCCTCAGGTCCACGCAACGCCCGATCCCTGCTGGTGAGTGCCATTCGTGACCCGGACCCGGTGGTGTATTTTGAACCGAAAGTATCCTATCGTGCTTTTCGGGAAGAGGTTCCAGATGAGGAGGAAACCTATCCGCTTGGAAAATCAGAAATCGTCCGCGAAGGGGGAGACCTGACCATGATTTCCTATGGTTCCATGATGCGACCCACGCTCAAAGCGGCTGATATATTACAGGAAGAAGATGGCATAAAGGCGGAGGTAATTGATGTTCTGACCATTTCCCCCCTGGACGATGAAACGTTTGCGGCGTCTGTCCGGAAGACTGGCCGTGCCGTTATCGTTCACGAAGCAGCACGGAGCTTTGGTCCGGGCGCGGAACTCATGGCACGGTTGATGGAGAAATCCTTCTGGTATCTTGAGGCACCCATCAAACGAGTTACCGGATACGATGTCGTGGTGCCGTTGTTTGCGTACGAAAACGCGTACTTACCTGGCCCGGAACGCATCGTACGGGGTGCACGTGAGGTCCTTGAAGCGTAGGAACTTAAGCTGATACACGGATGCGGAGTATTGAGGTGAAATATGGCACGCACGTTTAAACTTCCAGATTTAGGTGAGGGAATTCACGAGGCAGAAATTATTGAGATTCTGGTTTCGGTCGGCGATCAGGTTGAAGAAGGCGACAGCATTCTGGTCGCTGAAACCGATAAGGCAGCCGTTGAGATTCCGTCCCCATTTACAGCTGAGATCACAGCGATTGAAGTCGAGGTGGGGGATATCGTCAACACTGGCGATGTGATGATGGCATTCAGCGGTGAGGGGGAAGAAGCGCCTGAGCCGGTGGAGGTAGAAGAGAAGGAAGCACCACCAGCCCAGGTGGTCGACACTCAGGAGGAGGTCGAGGTGCCTTCCCATGAAATTCCCGACAGGGAAGGTCGGCCCGTGCCTGCTTCTCCTGCCACCCGGCGCCTGGCGCGGGAGCTCGGTGTCAATCTCCGGCAGGTCCCTCCCACGGGGGATGCTGGCCGGGTCACCTCCCAGGACGTGCGCGCCTTTGCCGAGCGGCCGGAAGATGAAAAGGCGCCTTCTCCCCGCGAGGAAGAAGAACGACGTGTCACTGTGGAGGGGGTGCCGGATTTTATCCCCGCAGGACGGGTGCCATCCTTGCCGGATTTCTCCCGCTGGGGAGAGGTGGAGCGAGTGCCGCTGCGATCTGTGCGCCGGGCCACCGCCCGCCAGATGGCGCTATCCTGGTCGCAGGTGCCCCATGTCAACCATCAGGATGAGGTAGACATTACTGAGCTGGAAAAATTCCGAAAAGAACACAAATCATCCATTGAGGACATGGGGGGAAAATTGACGCCGACTGTGTTCGCCATGAAGGCTGCCGTGGCCGGGTTAAAAAAGTTTCCCCGTTTTAACGCCAGCCTTGATCCAGAGTCGGAGGAGATCATCCTCAAGAACTATTACCATATCGGGATTGCCATGGACACCGATAAAGGGTTGCTGGTCCCGGTTATCCGGGATGTGGATGAAAAAAGCATCACTGATTTGTCCGTCGAGCTGTATGAGTTGGCCCAACGCACACGGGAAGGTCGTGCTGAATTGAAGGATCTGCAAGGGGGGACATTTTCGATTACCAATATCGGCATCTTAGGGGGCACGGGATTTTTCCCGATCGTCAATTTTCCTGAGGTTGCTATCCTGGGTATGGGCCGGGCTCAGTGGAAGCCGGTCATCCGGGAAAATAATGAGGACGAAAAGGTGACAGAACCGCGCTTCATCCTGCCCATGATGTTGGCCTTTGATCACCGTGTTGTGGATGGTGCTGACGCAGCCCGGTTTATGAATGTGGTCAAGGAAGCCCTTCAGTCTCCGTCCAGCATGTTGTTGACAATGTAGGTTTGAAGAAAGTTTGTTTAATCAGCGCGGAAGTAAAGGGAGTGATGTTTCATGGTCATGGGAGAGCAAACGTTAGAAACGGATGTGGCCGTCATTGGTGGGGGGCCTGGCGGATATTCGGCCGCTTTTCGGGCTGCCGACCTGGGGCTGGAAGTTGCCTTGATTAACCAGGAAGATAGACTGGGGGGTGTGTGTTTGCGCCGGGGATGTATTCCCACCAAAGCCTTACTGGATGTGGCTCATGTGATCGAGGAAAGCATTCAGGCCCGGGAATGGGGGATTTTGTTTGATGGTTTCGGTATTGAATTGGACAAACTGCGGGATCATAAAGAGGGTGTTGTGGAACGCCTCGTATCAGGGCTGGAAAGTCTGGCCGGGATGCGGGATGTTCAGTTGATCCAGGGACGGGCAGTCTTTGAATCATCCGATCAGGTATTAATTCAAGGCACATCAGATATCGCCCATGTCAAGTTCAATCATGCTGTCATCGCCACAGGGTCTGCGCCGATTGCCCTCCCCGGAACCGATTACGAGGAGAATCAGCGTATCATGAGTTCCACGGGTGCCCTTGAACTGCCGGATATTCCGGAATCGCTGCTGGTGATCGGAGCCGGATATATCGGTTTGGAGATGGGGACGACTTATGCTGCCCTGGGCAGCAATGTGACCATGGTTGAGATGATGGATGACATCCTGCCGGGTGTGGACCGGGACCTGGTCCGTTATTTAAAACGTCGGGTAACAGAATCTTTTCAAGCCCTGCATCTAGAAACTACCGTGACTTCGATGGAAGAGCAGGATGATACTGTCCTGGTTGAGCTGGACGGTGAAGGGGTCGAGGCAGAACAGACCTTTGACCGGGTGCTTGTAGCTGTGGGCCGGAGTCCAAACTCAAAAGACATGGGGTTGGAAAACACGGCGGTTGAATTGGATGATGATGGATTCATCCAGGTCAACGAGGAGCGGCGCACATCGGATTCCAAAATATATGCGGTGGGGGATGTAGCGGGTGAACCGATGCTGGCCCACAAAGCGATGTATGAGGGAAAGGTCGCGGCGGAAGTGATTTCAGGGCAGCCCGCCGCGTATGACGTGCGCGCCATGCCGGCTGTGATTTATACCGATCCACAGATCGCATATACCGGGCTGATGGAAGAGGAAGCGAAAGCGCAGGGGTATGATGTCAGGGTAGGTCGGTTCCCCTGGTCCGCTTCCGGTAGGGCCATTGCCATGGATGCTGCATCGGGTGTGACCAAACTGATCTTTGATGCGGATAGTGAACGCCTGTTAGGCATGGGGGTTGCAGGCCGGGGCGCGGAAGATTTGATTACCGAAGGGGGGTTTGCGATCGAAATGGGGGCTGTTGCAGAGGACCTGGCTTTGACGGTTCACCCTCATCCCACACTGTCTGAGACTGTCGGAGAGGCAGCGGAAGCTTTCATGGGGCTGGCAACACATATCTTTTCTAAAAAATCGTGATATAATTCACATTAAGTCTTGTAGGTGAATTAGCCGTTGCCGGAACCCTTAGAGGAGGTTTCCATGTCCAGACAGGTCCTACCGGTGGAACGAGTGTGTGAATATATTGAGATGGATGAGTTTTACTCCCAGAGCCGGGGTGAACTTCATCTGACATATGTCTGCCACCACCCAGATCACGATGGTTGTCTCTGCGTCCTGAATGGTTCATCTGCTGCTGAATGTGATAAACGAGAGGACGTGGAGGGTGTCAAAACCGTCCGTCTGTAAATTATTCTGAAAATACGGACAACATATTAGCTCGTGTCATCTTGTCCCCGATAGGTGGGGTGAGGAACTTCGATTCCCGCCTTATTTGAAATGGCATGGGATCAAAACCAAAGCAAGATTCCACGACAGAAACGCAATTACCCTGCACTCCAGGGCGGATTATATTGTTTTGATACACCTCACCAACCGGATGAGGTGTTTATTTTATTAGGGGGTATCCACCTTCCAGATGTCAAAAACCCGGGTCAACGCAGCAAGGGCTAACGAATGCCGAAGATGCCCCTGTTCAATTTCTTTTCTCAGTTCACGTTCGGGCATGGTGAGGGTACGGATGTTTTCACCGTCGTCCAGGCGGGTTGAATGGGTTTTTTGTGCATTGCGGGCTAGAAAGAAATAGCATTTATTGTTCAAAAAAGCTGGGTTGGGTTCTACATAATCCATCGCAGTCCAATCCTGGGAGGTATAACCTGTTTCTTCTAGCAGTTCCCGGCGGGCTGCCTGAGCGGGAGTTTCGTCCTGATCCACGATCCCGGCCGGTATTTCGGATGTCATCTGTTGAGTCCCGAATCGGTATTGCTGGACGATCACGACTTGGCGCTGCGGAGTAAGGGCAACAATATTTACCCAATCCGGGGCCTGGAGGATCACGGCTTTTACCCGGTGATTGTTGCGAACATTTTCATAATAATCAAAGCGTGACTTAAAGAGGATTAGATCCTGCCCGCTCTCGCTGCTTAACTTCTTCCAGGGAAGGGATGCATCATATTCCATGCTTTGTCCTTTGCTTTCCTGCCATAAAACACACCCCAGTGTGAAAAACACTGGGGTGATCTCTAGGAAGTGAGTGAGTTATGATCATCTGGCGATATCTTCCATTTTGGAAGCCAGATGAAAATCCCTTTCTGTGATCCCGTCTGCTTCGTGGGTTGATAAATCCACCCGGACCTGATTGTACACGTTAAACCATTCCGGATGGTGATTCATCTTTTCTGCGTGTATTGCTGCTTGGGTCATGAACCCGAAGGCAGACACGAAGCCTGAAAAATTGAATACCTTGTGCAGGGAGCCATCTTTCACGCTCCACGGTTCACTCAGGTTCTGATTTAACTCATTGAGCTTTTCTGATATCGTTTCGGGTGACAGTTTTTCGATTGCCATTGCTTCCTCCTTGGGTGCAGGCCCGTTTACCTAGTAATGTCCTTTCCTGACAAAGGAGATGCATAACCCTTGACTTTGATGGATCCATAAAAGTCAGATTTCCTGGGCCAGGTTATTTGTACTGTTCATGGTCATTATAGCAGCGTACTATGACAGGTGCTGGTGCGACCGGTCTGCGGCAGGACATGAACCGCGAAGACCACCATTTGTTAACAGTTTTGAGATGCTCCTCATTGCCTTTCAAGCATATCGATCTGTTCTTGAATAGTATGTGCTTTTTCGCGGTAGCTTTCCAGTTTGTCCCTCTCCTTTTGAACAATGTCCTCCGGCGCCTTCTCGGAAAAGGCTCCTGCCAGGAGGTCTTCCAGGCGTTGGATGTGGCTGCGGGTTTCCTCCAGCTCAGCTTGCAAGCGATCATATTCTTCCTCCGGGTCGACCAGGTCCGCCAGTGGTAAATAAATTTCCACGGGTCCTGCAACCAGAGCGACGTGCCCTTCCGGTTTTTGTTTCACTTCCTGTACCACTTCCAGTTTTTCACGGTCCATTTGAGCCAGACCCGCCAGGATATCCTTCTGCTCTTCGATGAGATGATGATGGGAAGCGGTGACAAACAGGGCTGGAATCAATCGTCCATCTTTGACATTCTTTTCTGCACGGACGTTGCGGATTGTCTTCACCAGCTCCTGGATGAGTTCAAAGTTAACGATGGTGTCATCCTCCCAGCCTTCCTTGGCCCGGGTTTCAGGCCAGTGTGCGATCATCAGCGCATCGCTCCAGGAATCTGTAAGTTGTGAGAAAGGAGATTCTGCAACGGCCTGCCGTAGCTGCTGCCACAATGCCTCTGTGACGTAGGGGGTGAAAGGATGAAGCAAGCGCAGGATGATATCAAGCACCCGGATCAAGGTTTGAATGGTGTAATAGGCCCGGTCGCCCCCCCGGGCGATTTGCTCTTTGGCAATTTCCACATACCAGTCTGCAAACTCACCCCAGAAGAATTCGTAAACCTGACGGCCCGCCACACCGTATTGATGGTTTCCGAACAACCTTTCCACATCCCGGATCAGCGCTTGCATGCGGGCCCATATCCAGGAATCCGCCAGGGTCCATTCTGGGTCAGCGCTGGGGGAGGAGGGGGCATCGGACAATGTGCCCAGAACAAAGCGTCCCGCATTCCAGACCTTATTGGCAAAATTGCGGTTGGCTTCCACCTTCTCCAGGCTGATGTTGGTGTTGTTCCCCGGTGTGGAACCGACCAGCATTGTAAAACGCAGCGCGTCCGTCCCCATCTCATCCATGACCTCTATGGGGTCAATCACATTGCCTTTGGTTTTACTCATTTTTTGACCGTTCTCATCCATGACCAGGCCGTGCAGGTACACGGTGGAGAAGGGCTTTTTCCCTGTCAACTCCAGGCCCATCATGATCATCCGGGCCACCCAGAAAAAGAGGATGTCGTATCCGGTTTCCATCATTGTTGTGGGATAAAAATACTGGTAGTCCGGGGTATCGTCAGGCCATCCCAGGGTGGAAAACGGCCACAGTCCCGAGGAGAACCATGTGTCAAGCACGTCAGTATCCTGATGGATTTGCTCACTGCCGCAGTGTTCACAGCGCTCAGGGTCATCGCGTTTCACTGTGATTTCATCACACTCATCACAGTACCAGACTGGAATGCGGTGTCCCCACCACAGCTGCCGGCTGATGCACCAATCGTGGATGTTTTCCATCCAGTTGTAAAACACTTTTTTGAAACGTTCGGGAACGATTTCAATCTCGCCTTCCTGGACAGCTGCCAGTGCCTTATCCGCCAGGGGCTGTATATCCACGAACCACTGCGTGGAAACCATAGGTTCGATGATTTCGCCCCCGCGCTGGGCCCGGGGTACCTGGTGGACATAGGGCTCTTCTTTGAGTGTCAAACCGGCGTCTTTCATGTCCTGCCATAAGTTTTGCCGGGCCTCGAAGCGGTCCTGTCCTTGATATGGACCGCCGACTTCGGTCACTTTTCCTTCTTTATCGAGCATAGAGTACACATCCAACCCGTGTCGTTCACCGATTTCGTAGTCGTTCGGGTCGTGCCCCGGGGTGATTTTCAATGCTCCGGTACCGAATTCCAGATCTACATAATCATCGGCAATGACGGGGATTTCCCGCTCCAGGATCGGAACAAGGGCTTTTTTCCCCACGTAGTCCTGGAAGCGTTCATCATCGGGATGAACTGCCACCGCGGAATCCCCCAGGATGGTTTCGGGCCGGGTGGTAGCTACAGGAATGTACTCATCATCAGCACCCGCGATGCGGTATTTGAAGTGATATAGAGTAGCTTGCTCTTCTTGGTGTTCGACTTCCAGGTCAGACACCGCTGTCTGTAAAGCCGGAGACCAGTTGATTAACCTTGGACCTCGGTAAATAAAGCCTTTTTCATACAGATGGACAAAGGCCTCCCGCACAGCGCTGGACAGCCTCTCGTCCAGGGTGAAGCGTTCCCGGTCCCAATCGCAAGATGCCCCCAGGCGGCGGATTTGTTCCGTGATCAAACCACTGTGTTCTTCCTTCCACCGCCAGGTGCGTTCTAAGAAGGCCTCCCGGCCAATTTCCTGCCTGCTGGACCCTTCTTCGCGGAGCTGGTTTTCGACCTGCAGCTGGGTGGCAATCCCGGCATGGTCGGTACCGGGGACCCACAGGGTGGAATATCCTTTCATGCGATGATAGCGGATCATCATGTCCTCCAGGGACACAAAAAGAACGTGTCCCAGGTGGAGTTTACCGGTCACATTTGGTGGGGGGATGGCGATGACATAATTTTCGATGTCAGGATCGAAATCGTCATCATGGGGGTCATTGAACGGTTTAAAATATCCCCGATCTTCCCACATGGCATAGATATTTTCTTCCGTGTTCGCAAAATCGTACTTTTTTGGCAGTGTTGTATTGTTCATGAGTGGTTTCCTTCGTATTTTTGTCGCTTGTTATGGTGCGATGATGGGTTCAATAATATCCCAGGTCTCAGCCCCGTCTGTGGTGCGGACAAGAGCAATGTCACCCTCCTTGCGGGCCACGGCCCATCCCTGCACCTTATCGATGAATGAAAAATCACCTTCCCAGAAGACGGTTTTTATTTTATTCCAATCCTGGCCGCCGTTGACAGTTTTATAAATATCCTTCCCCAAGGCATATCCGGTGTCTACAGTGACGAATTCCATTTCGAAGACCGGGCTGGGTAGTTTGGTATGCTGCCAGCTGTCCCCTCCATCGCTGGTGGCGTAGACATATTGATGGATGCCACCGTTGTTAAATGATTCACATTGCAGGAGCAGGAGTCGGGTTTGCTGGGAGGTAAAGGTCGGGCTGTAGGTGCGGCACACACCGGCCTGATCCAGGTTGAGATCATCCGGAGAGGGGAGAAAGATGGATTCCCAGCTGTGACCGCCGTCAAATGTCTTTTCAAAAAAGGCACCCGGCATCACCCCCAGGTTATTCTTTGTGACCCAACCCACTTTCGGATTGGCAAAGGCCATATCGGTATTATGCAGGCTTTGCAGTGCGCTGCCGAATGGATCCATGACGCGCTCCCAGCTCTCACCGCCATCACCCGTGGCAAACAGGTGACTGTACTCGTGACTCATGCCCGAGTCGACATGGACCAGCAACCAGCCCTGCTGAGGATCGATAAATGAAAAATACCTGGGCTCAAACATGGGCTCCTGGCCGGTGAGAGGGAGAGTTTGGCTGGCGCTCCAGGACTGGCCGGCATCCGATGTGCGCCATACGACCTGCTGGGTGACCGGGGGTGGTGTGTTGGCCGAGTAAATGGCCCAGGCTGTGTTTTCATCCAGAAAATGTGCGTGTGCCATAATCCGCCACGCTCCATCCTGGGAGATCGTGGTGGGCGGTGTGCGATCCATCCAGGTGCCCCCGCCGTCTTCTGTGTACAAAATGTGCTCATGCCCCTCGTTCTGGGAACCGATGGCCCAACCTGTGGTTGCAGAGATCATCTCGATGCGGCTGATGGTCACTTCCTCACCCGGGGCGAGTGGAGGAAGGGATGTGCCGCTTACAGGAGAGGGTGCAGAGGGAGAGGGTGGGGGTTCACTAGTTGGAGGGCGTGGTGTAGGAGTGGATGATGGGCGTTGTGTGGGTGAGGGTTTTACGGTAGGGGTGTTGGTCGATGTCAGGGTCGGTGAGGGAGGGGTGTTCTGGGTGAGGGTAGGGCTTCCGTCCTGGGGCAAGCTGCAGCCTGCCAGAAGCAATATCAATATTAGAGAATACAAGAAGGCGCGGCGCATGTTTGTTTCCTCCTGGAGGGAAAATAAAAAAACCTTTTCATCCTCAAAGGACGAAAAGGACATTCCTCAACGCGGTACCACCTTTGTTTCGCAGGATAAGGTTTCTTATCTCCGCACTCATAGCCAATTCCCATGGGAACTGGCATGCGCTGTAACGGGCGTTCCCGTGTCGGTCTACTATTTGGTGATCCAAAGTTCTTCGACAATCAAACCGAGTGACGTTCCATGGCCTGTCCCGGGGGAGGCTTTCAGCCGCTGACCATCCTTCTCTGTCCGGATGATGTCCATGTACTCTTCTCAGCAGGTCAGTATATTCACTTGCTTGCATTATACCTAATGGAGTGTGGGCCCGTCAACCAGAAACCCCCACCACGCATTTCGCATAGCCAGCGTCTGGCGAAGAGTGACACCGCATGTATCAGGGGAGAGAAAGGGGGATGAATGCCGGGGAGTTCAATTTGTTGACTCAAGGCTGGTTGATCGTTTAAACCTTAAAATTTCTTGACTTTCACCCCATCTTTGTGCTATTCTTTTCACGGTCTAATCATCTTTGTTTTCTACTCGGTCGTCCCTGCGGCTGTTTCGGATCCACGAATTCCATCAAGGGTGGTCATCAACTATGGTGCATCGAGAGCGGGTTGCAGATAATGTGTATACCTTCCAGAGTGACGTGTATGCTCAGGTAAATGCTGGAGCAGTGATCGGTCAGGAATGGGCGGTCGTGATTGATACTCTGGCCTTCCCGGATGAAACGCTGGAGATCAGGGAGTTCATTGAAGATGAATTGGAACGAAAAGTCCGTTATGTAATAGATACCCATTACCATGCGGATCACAGCTGGGGTAATTGTTATTTTCCGGGAGCGTTGGTTCTGGGCCACGAATTGTGTCGCACTTTTCTCCAAGAACACGGCGTACCCTCCCTGAAGGAAGCCTGGGAAGAAGATAGCGTTTTCCGGAAGACACAAATTGTGCTTCCTCATCTGACCCTGGATTCTGGAGAACTGGAACTCATCGTAGACGATAAAACCATGCGTTTCATTGAACTTCCCGGGCATAGTAAAGACGGCATTGGCGTGTATATTATTGAGGACGAGGTCCTGTTTTCCGGGGATGTGTGGATGCCCGTCCCACATATTCTAGATGGGGACTCCGATACCATGCGCGAATCCCTGCAACGAATCGGTGACCTGACCCTGGAAAATGTGGTCCAGGGCCATGGGGATGTCATTTTACGCGGTGAAATCGTAAGCGGTATAGAAGACCGCATCGCGTATTTGGATAGGATTGAAAACATTATAGAAGAAGCAGAAGAACACGAATTTGCGGGTGATTTTCTGAAGGAAAATGATATTGAATCCTGTGGAAAAAGCAGGATCTTATTGGGGGGGATGGCTGAAGAGGTGCATCAGCAAAATCTCAGACACCTATATCGAGAGGCGTATGGGGAAGAGCCTGAAGTGTTTGACGAGTCCGCCTATTACTGATCCGCCAGCCAGTCCTGGGCAACCGCTTACATCAATTATAGAAAGTACAACCTCCTGCAAATCAGGAGGTTGGTTTTTATTTTTGATCCTTTTTCTTTGCCCGCCAGCCTACAAGCCTTTCTTCTCCCTGCAGCAGACGCCGAATATTGGGACGCAGGGCCCACAGGATCAGTAGTTCTGCCAACAATCCAAAAACGACATATTCCCATGGTGTACCGAAACGAAGGGCCCGGTAGCCAAGTAGTATCCCGGCCATCACAGGCAGGGACATGGTGGCGATGGAGGCATAACCGATGCCGAATACAATGATTAGGCCCATCGGGATGAGAATAAGGCCGCTGGGCCACCATAACCCCACCGCACCCCCTGTTGCCGGAGCTCCGCCGGCTCCGCCGTATGTGGTGATATTCCCTTTTTCATCCCGTTTCATGATATACAGGGAGTAATTATGGCCAATGATGGCAAACACGGGGGCAATAACATGAATCCAGGGTTGTTGAGGGAGAAGTGATTTTGCTATCCAAACGGTGGCGGCACTTTTCAGAATATCCAGAATGGAAGTAGCAAATCCGATCCAAAAATTGCTTGCGCGCATGGCATTGGTTCCCCCCGTTCTTCCGCTTTCAATGTCACGAACGTCCTTCCCGGTTTGCAGTTTTACCAGGATATATCCCCAGGGGATGGATCCCATGAGGTAACTAAAGATGACAACACCTATCGGTACCAGAAATTTCATAAAAGACTTCTCCTTTAGCGGTGATTAATTTCTAATATATGGCTTTCTGTATTTGTAAACACCTCATCAGGGAAAACGAAACGGTGTTAGATGAGGATTGCGATCAACCAGGAAACCAAGACAATCATAATTGGAAATACGATCTGCTGCACGGGGATTGTGGGTCCGGCCCGATGATATGTTTCCCCGAATTCAAGTAACCCATAGAGGGGACCCAACAAAACGATACCGAAGGATACTGGATTCAATGGCCAATAATGCAGCCCTGCAGAAAGCTGCCCGATAATCAGTAAAGAAACGCCCGCAGGAATAAACAGCCATTGACCACCTGTTCTAATATGGAGAACTCTGAGGCAAACCAACCCAGCGGCAAGGCTTAAGAGGGGCACCCGGAAAAAGAGACGCAGCTCTACCGTATGGAGGAGGATGGCCAACATAAAGAAGAACGCCATCGATAGGGAAGTTATACCAACCTCAGCCAGCAGGTAATATTTGTTGTTGGGGTCCACGGCGACATATTCAGCCATAAGGACTAACATCAACACTAGGCCGCTGAGGATGGCCCCGATCCACCACAGAAATCCAAAGGGAATTTGTTCTATAACCAGCATTAGCACCAGAGATGTCAATCCGGGAAGGAGCCAGTGTTCCACCGTTATGCTATCCGGTTTGACTGCCGGGTGGTCATGCAGCATCCAGGCCGTTCCTGAAGCGACCAGCCCGGCGACCAGGAAGGAGGCCAGGACAGGAAAGTTTATCTGCAGGGGGAGGAAAATCCCAAACAGCCGCAGATTTAAAGACAGCAACGGCAGTTCGACAAAATGAGTCAAGGTATATGCCAATAAAACAGTGCTGATCAGTACACTGAGAGTGTTGAGATCAGGAGTTTGCCGGTACTGGTCGGTTGCCTGGTTGTGATCCATCTTTCTGCCTTTGGCATGTCAAAGGGATCCGGCTTTGTTATGATAGACTACATTATAAATGATCCGCGGCTTGACCCGGGAAAAGGACAGGCTGGATGGGAGGAAACCGCAAGAAACTTGGAAGGTGGGGGGAAGCCCAAGCGGTGTCATATTTGGAGAAGAAAGGTTACTGCATCCTGGACCGTAATGTGTATACACCTTACGGTGAGTTGGACATCATTGCTGCTGCCGGAGATCCGGCAAGAACAAGGGTGTTCTTTGTGGAGGTAAAAACCCGCACATCCCACGCGTTTGGGTTTCCGGAAGAAGCCGTTGACGAAAGAAAGATGGAACATATCCTGAGTGCTGCGTCTCACTATTTGCAGGATCATCCGGAACTGGGAGAGCACTGGCAGGTTGATGTTATTGCGGTGGAACAATTATCAGATGCGGTGGACCCTGAGATTTATCATTTTGTTGATGTTGTCTCATGACTGATTCCTTCGAAAAACACATTCCTTTGATCGTCATCCTTGGCCCTACTGCGGTGGGGAAGACAGAAGTTTCCATTATGCTCGCGGAGCGAATGAAGGGGGAAATCGTGTCTGCTGACTCCCGGCTATTTTACCGGGGAATGGATATCGGTACAGCCAAACCCAGTCGGGAAGAACGGGACCGGGTTCCACACCATCTGATCGATGTCGCCGATCCAGATGAGGGATGGAATCTGGCCATTTATTTGCGGGAAGCCCGCCGTGCTATTGAAAAGATTCATCAACGGGGGCGCCTCCCGTTTCTGGTGGGGGGAACGGGCCAGTATATTGAAGCCCTTGTGGAAGGTTGGCGGATCCCAAGCGTGAAGCCCGATCTAGAGTTGCGGAGGG
Organism: uncultured Anaerolineales bacterium; assembly: GCA_964539105.1. Taxonomy (GTDB): domain Bacteria; phylum Chloroflexota; class Anaerolineae; order Anaerolineales; family UBA11858; genus B10-G9. The sequence goes on from CAZIFI010000022.1 coordinate 29,092, forward strand.
CCATCCGTGACTGGGCCGAAAAAATTGGTATTCGCGGACTTCGAAAACGCCTTCACATTCTGGATCCGGAAGCAGCCCAGAATATAGATGGTCCCAATTTGCGGCGCATGGTACGGGCTCTGGAAGTGATCTTTCGCTCCGGTCAGAAATTTTCTCACCAGCAAGGACAGGGCCCCACGCCTTACCATGTGTTGAAACTTGGATTAACCCGTCCCCGGGAAGAATTATATAATCGGATTGACCGGCGTATTCACGCCATGCTTGATGCCGGTCTAATCCAGGAGGTCAAATCCCTCCTGGAAGATGGATATGGTCCTGAACTTCCCCCCTTATCTGCCATTGGCTACCGGCAGATTATTTACTATCTAGATGGGATCATCACCCTGGAGGAAGCCGTCCGACAGATGAAAAGTCGATCCAGGAAATATGTCCGAAAACAGGCTAATTGGTTTCAGGAGGATGATCCGGAAATCACGTGGATTTCAGCCACGGAGGATCCCCTGCCAAAAATGGAACAGGAAATCTCCCACTTTTTAAAAAACATTTGCTATACTGAAAAAAAAGAGAATAACTAAGCCGGTTGGGGAGGAGGTTGGCCATGGATAATAGACCCTGGTTCAAGCACTACGATGAGGGAGTACCCAAGCGTATTGATTATCCCGATGTGGCTCTCTTCCATTTTCTGGAGAAATCAGCCAGAAAATATCCGGGTCAACCCTGTACGATATTCAAGGGGGCAACCATCACCTACAGGGAGATGGATGAACTCACTGACCGCATCGCTGCCGGTTTGGCGGACCTGGGGGTCAAGAAAGGGGACCGGGTGGGTTTACTGATCCCAAATACACCTCAGTTTGTGATGGCATATTACGGGATTTTGAAAGCCGGGGGTGTGGTGGTGGCCACCAACCCTATGTATACGGAGCGGGAGATCGAACACCAGGCCAATGATTCCGGTATGAAAATGATGATTGTTATGAGTAATTTCTACCAACGGGTTAAGAATGTCCAACCCGAGACCGGAATTGAGATGCTGATCGTCACCAATATTAAAGAGACCCTGCCTCCGTTCACATCTATTTTGTTCACGCTGTTCAAGGAAAAAAAGGCAGGCTTCCGGGTGGATATCCAGGAAGGTGATCTGTGGTTTCCGGATATATATAAAAACTTCAAGGCTGAGGACCGACCTGAGATTGATATTGGTCCTGATGATACAGCCATCTTCCAGTACAGTGGAGGAACCACCGGAACGCCGAAAGCGGCCATTGCTTCCCATCGGAATCTCGTTGCGAATACGCTCCAGACCAGACATTGGATCACTTCTGCCAAGGATGGTGAAGAGGTGGTGCTGATGGCCATACCACTTTATCACGTATACGGCATGGTTGTGGGGATGAATTTTGGATTGGCTGCCGGGGCGGCATTGGTCATGGTGCCGGATGCGCGGGACATCGAAGATACGGTAACCAACCTGGAAAAATATCAGGCTTCGATTTTTCCCGGTGTACCCACCCTGTATAACGCAATCAACAATCATCCGGATGTGGTGGCGGGAAAATTTGATTTATCATCGATCAAAGCTTGTATTTCCGGTTCGGCACCATTGATGAGGGAGACTAAAGAAACCTTTGAAGAATTGACGGGAGGCATTGTCTTTGAAGGCTATGGCCTTTCTGAGGCCCCCACAGCGACACACTGTAACCCACTGCTGGGAGAGAACAGAACAGGCTCTATCGGGCTGCCGTTCCCGGATGTTGATGCCCGTATTGTGGATTTGGATGACGAAGTAAGCGTATTGCCCCCGGGAGAAATTGGAGAACTGGTGTTGAAAGGACCGCAGGTCTTCAAAGGTTACTACAATCTACCCACGGAAACCCGCAACGCGCTACGGGAGGGGTGGTTGTATACCGGTGATATCGCCCGCATGGATGAGGACGGCTACTTCTATATCGTTGACCGGAAAAAAGCCGTCATTAAACCGGGAGGATTTCAGGTCTGGCCCCGCGAGGTTGAAGAAGTACTCCAGAATTATCCAGCTGTGCAGGAGGCCGGTGTTGGGGGCATTCAAGATCCCTATCGGGGAGAAACCGTCAAAGCCTGGATTGTTCTTAACCCGGGAGAATCGGTCACGCCCGATGAACTACGATCGTACTGTAAAGAACATCTGGCTAAATTCAAAATTCCCACCGAGATTGAGTTCAGGGATGAACTACCCCGGACCCATGTAGGTAAGTTACTGCGGAGGGAGCTGGTCCGGCAAGATCGAGAAAAGAAAGACGCTGCCCGGGCAGAAGCAGGAACCAAAGCGGGCTAGGGCGTCTAGTCGTTGGCAAATGGATGGCCGTCTCGGATCATATTAAACAGCTTCCGGGAATGAGCTAGGACAGTGACCGGGAAAGGTTTTCGAGGGCCGTTTTCATTTCTTGATAGTTTTGAAAACAGCGTTCCCGTTCCCGAAATGCCGGCGTGTGGCTGTACCGTCGTCCGTTGACTTCTTTATACCCTATATCTTTGTGAAGCAGCTCATGGAACATGACAAAGTCCAGGAGGGAGTCAGAGATGTGCGGATCATCCAGGCTGCGGCTGATGAGAACGGTATCTGTATCATACTGGTAATGACCGAATTTCCGGTGTGTAAGGCGTCTACTCCACATCAGGTGGGGCCGGGATAAAGCTGACTGAAAATATCGCTTATTAACCCGGCGAAAAGCATGGATCAAATTTTTGTGTTTGCCCTCAACTCCTGCCAGAGGTGGAATTCCCATATAGGCTAACCGTTCTCTGATTTCCGCAATGGAGGATCTGGAGCTGAAGCTGCGAATAGATGCTCGGGCTTCTTTTTTGTCCGTGCCGAAAGCCAGGGCCAGAACAGCAAAAAGCACATCCGGGGGGGCGATGAAAAAAATTTCATGAAGGATAATCTTCAAGACATCTTGATCGTGTTTGATCCGGTATAAAGGCCCAATATTAAAAAGAGTGATCTGCACGGGTAGGCGAGATAGCTGTGGTGGTTTTCTGATCTGGGAGGCATTTCGATACAGGGTTCGAACCGCAGACAGATGGTGATAATAATTTTTCCGTTCGGATAAAAACATCAGCCATTGATAAGCACGCCGGGACCGGATGGGAAGATGGCCGGCATGGGCATCTTTTCCCTCCAGAATGCAGGCGATGTGTTGAGCTTGATCCCGGATGGCGGCAAGTATATCGTTCTGGGGGAGCTCGCTCAGCCAATCCTGGGAGGTTGCTGCCTGTGTTTGGCGGCAGTTTGCAGTGATGGACTGCTGCACGGCCTCACAAAATGAAATCAGGTTTTTGATGCGGACGGATTTTTGGGTGTACATAATGACGGTATTATGGATTGACTTGGCAATCATGTCAACTGCCCGGCAAGTATTTGGTCTCTGTATTATAAACCGGGTCTGATACGGGGGGAGATTGTTGGCAACATTCCTTTGACAAGGACGTTATCCTATCATAAAATCGTATGGCTAAATGTATATCTGATCACGGTCATCCCTGCCGAAGACCTCGGGGTTGAAATAATTATTGAACTTGTTCTAGACACCGCCAGGAAGGTTTTATCCATGAAAGAATATCCAACGAATAAATTAAAAAATATCGCGTTTGCATCGCACAGTGGATCGGGAAAAACGATGCTGTCTGAAGCATTGTTGTATTTCACAGGCGCTTTGACCCGGATGGGAGAGATTGACAAGGGAACTACGGTATCAGATTACCAGGACGAAGAGAAGCGAAGAGAAATCTCCATCTCGACATCGGTCATACCTATTGAATATGACGGATTCAAAGTTAATATTCTGGATACGCCGGGCTACACGGATTTTGTTGGAGAAATGATTTCGGCCATGCGTGTGGTGAGCGGCGTGGTGATCCCAGTGGACGCGGTAGCAGGAGCGGAGGTGGGAACAGAATTGGCCTGGAATTACGCGGATAAATTCAACTTGCCCCGGCTGGTCGTGATCAATATGATGGACCGGGACAATGCTAATTTTCAGAAGGCGCTGGATTCTATGTCCGAGATTACCGACACACGGCTGATTCCCCTCCAGCTGCCGTGGGGAGAGAAGGCAGATTTTCAGGGAGTCCTGGACCTCCTCAATCTCAAAGCTTTCAAAGGGGATGGAAAAGAATCAACCGGCATTCCTGATGAATACCAGGATGAAGTTGACACCGCCAGGATGGAAATGATTGAAATGGCGGCTGAAGGGGATGATGAACTGTTGATGAAATATCTGGAGGGTGAGGAACTCACGGAAGAAGAGGTCCTGGATGGATTGAACAAAGGCATAAAAGAAGGAACATTTGTCCCTGTTCTGGTGACATCCGCCACGGCACAGATCGGTTTAGCGCCGTTTCTGGATACTGTGATCAAACTCATACCCTCCCCGGCTGAAACACCGCCAGAAATGGCCCAAGCTCCGCAGGGTGAAGAGGAGCTGCAGGCTGAGGACAGCGGACCGTTAGCAGCATATGTCTGGAAAACAACCGCGGATCCCTTCGTAGGGAAAATGACATACTTTCGCGTTTATTCCGGGGTCCTGAACGAAGACAGCCGCGTCTGGAATCAAAATGAGAGTGAGGAAGAACGCTTCGGCAGCCTGTACGTAATGCGCGGCAATAAGCAGCTGGATATTTCCACCATTCACGCCGGGGATATTGCAGCGGTACCCAAGCTGAACGTCACCTCTACCGGGCATACCTTGGGAGAAAAAGATCATCCCCTGAAACTGGAAGTGCCCGATTATCCCAATGCGCCTTTCCGGGTGGCGGTTGAACCAGCCAGCCAGGCTGATTCCGCCAAACTCAGCCCGACTTTGACCCGGCTGTGTGAAGAGGATATGACCTTATCTTGGCGGCAGGACTCGACAACAAAAGAGACCATTCTGGAAGGGATGGGGGACCAGCATATTGATGTTGCCATTCGTAAGGCAAAGACTTTGTTCCAGACAGAACTGGAAACGAACATTCCCCGCGTGCCGTATCAAGAAACCATTACCAGGACGGGCATGGCGCAGTACCGGCATAAGAAGCAATCCGGTGGTGCGGGACAATTCGCCGAGGTCCACATGCGGGTAGAACCGCTGGAGGATGAAAAATTTGAATTTGTTAATGAGGTCTTCGGTGGAGCCATATCAAGAAATTATATGCCCGCCATTGAGAAGGGAGTGAAATCAATCATGGAAGAAGGGGTGCTGGCAGGCTATCCCGTGGTCAATGTAAGGGTGGCTGTCTTCGACGGCAAGGAGCATCCTGTGGACTCCAAACCTGTGGCGTTTGAGATCTGCGCCAAACAGGTCTTTAAGATGGCGGTAAAAGAAGCCGGTCCGGCCATGCTGGAACCGATCATGGACGCTAGGGTTACCGTACCGGAAGAAAACATGGGAGATATTCTGGGTGATCTTAACACACGTCGCGCCCGCGTCCAGGGCATGGATACCAGCGGGGGGCGTTCCGTTGTTTCAGCTGAAGTTCCCCTGGCAGAGATGCAACGCTACACCACGGACCTGCGATCCATGACCGGGGGTAGGGGCATATTTGAAATGGAATTCTCTCATTACCAGCAGCTGCCCGCCCATCTGGCAAATGAAGTGATTGAGGAAATTCAAAGAGAGCAAGAAGAATAGGTATAGAAACCCTATCAAAGTTCAACAGCCCCTGAATTTTAAGGGGCTGTTTTTTATTTCCTGGTGGATGATTTATCGTGATCCGGGGGACCTTGTTTTTGGGTGGCAAGCCCCGTTTCGAAAAAAACGCGGGGCGCTCCGTATGAAATCCAGATGCCGATCAAAAGATATCGGAAATAGCGCAATGTCATGGATAGGGAGGATGCTTCCTGGGGGAAAAGGAAATCTAATCCCAGATATAAGACGAGTACGCCGATCAGGCCCACGGGATAGCGAAGGATACGTTTCCACAGCGTGCCTGCTGCACTGTATCCACCTTCTTCTTGCAGGAGATACACGCCAGACAGCAGCCCGAAGAATACTCCGCTGATCGTAAAGATCCCTTCCAGGTTAAGGGGATGAAAGGAGCCGCCGACATTATTAATCCATACTTCCGGGATATTGTAGTTCATGAGCGGGCTGGCGAATAATAAAGCAATCAAGATCATTCCCAGGGAGATCAGAAAAGTGGCGGCTGTTCTGATCCGGAATGACATATTCATGAACATGGTGGATAGCGGTTTGTTCAAGAGGATAAACAGCCCCAAGATCACACCGCCGATAATCCATCCCCCGATGACATCGTGTATGAAGTGGACGCCCAGCACAAGACGGGAAATACCGATCAAAATGATGAGCAAGGCGAACAAAGATTTAATCCAGCCCCGTCTCATTTTGACTGCCATCAGCCCCCAGATGCTGGCTGCGTTTTGAGCATGTCCGGATGGAAACCCGAAGCTGGTATTGGAAACAATATTTTTCACATCTTGGGAGACCCAGTAGGGCCTTGGGCTGTGAAAGGCTAGTTTTAGGTGGAAATTTATCCCGCTGCTCACCAGGACCATGATGCCAATTTGTAAACCGATTGGCTGGCTGATGCACCAATAAAGGGCCGGAAGGATCAGTAAGTAGAATTCTTCGTTTCCCAGTACTGTGATCCCTTTCATGATCGGAAATAACCAGGCACCGAGACTCTGAAACCAGAGGGAAATGGACACTAGCAGGTCATATGTGGGTGTCATAGGAGGGTATGCCTTTTATTAAGGTTCCTCGCTGTTTTATGTGGGTAAATCGAAATTGAGTTTGCCCGCAATAAGATAGGCCATGGTAATGAAATTGCGATTTGTCCGATACCCTCGGGCTCGGGCTTTCGCGGCCTGGATTAGACTGTTGAAGCCTTCAAGAAGACCGATGGTGATCAGACTGTCAAACCAGTTAAGCACACCTTCCCAGTGATTTTTAATCGTTTTCGCTGCTTTGATGATGGGTTCTAAGCGACTGTGAGTGGCCCAGAAGTACCACCGCTTCAGAAAAGCCTCTGCTGCCTCTCGAGTGGGCTGTTCAAAGAACTCCTGAAAGGTCAGACGGATCTGATAGGCCTTGGCCGTCTTCAAATTATGAGTGGGGAGCTCTTCCAAGGTCTGTTTTTGTTTGGCTGTGAGATTGGAAGGATTTTTCAACCACAGATAGCGTGTTTTTTTGAGCTCCTGTCTGGTTTTTGCTTCTTTGCGCCGAACCTGGTCCACAGCGAAGTTCAGGATCTTCATAATGTGGAACCGATCAAAGGTGATCTCTGCCTCAGGAAAACAATCCTCCACACCTCTGATATAGGCAGGCCACATATCGCTGCAGGCCTGACGGATGTTAGCAGGATCTCCTCCGTGAGCCTGCAAATCTCGGCTGAAAGCGCTCACCACCC
>CAZIFI010000023.1:0-36271 GCA_964539105.1 uncultured Anaerolineales bacterium
GCGGGGGACCCATCCAATCAACCGGGTCATAATGGGGAGTTAGATTGTTGGCAGCTGGACGAAGGTCGCCAGGACCAGCATGGCGATGTTAATCAAGACGCCGATCAACCCCTGGTCGGGCAAACGCTGCCATTTCCCGTTCCAGAACAGCAGGTAGCCCAGGGAAGAAACGGCAATTGTGGCGATCAGAACCCCCCGCCACCAGACCCGATCTGCGATCAAACCCACCCCCGTAATTAAAAATAACAGGGCAGCTGCCAGCATAAAGATTGCCGCCATCCTTTTGATCGATTTTACGGGCAGCGCCTTTGCCAGCGCCCAGGACCTTTCCGGCCAATTCAGCCGGGAGGCAATATCAAATAAGCCCAGACTGTGCCCGACATATAAGACATGCACCAGGCCGTGCAGCAAGATAAAGACACCGATAATAATCTTCGCCATTTCCCTCTCCTTCCCATCCCCCATCCAGGGGCCAGGACTATGCGTTGGAATCATCACCTCTTATGGGAAGAACCCGGGCCATAAGGGGACTTCCTGGACAAAAAATCATCTCCCAGCATACATCAAAAACAGCCGGCGTCAAGCGCCAAATATGAGGAAATGGTGAGTGTTGATTCCGGAGATATATTCCTGCGCACAACTTTTCCGGGCAGTACCATCCCTGCCGGGGTCCTTTCAGCCTGGTTTCTCTTGTGGACTGTGCAGATTTTTGAACTTTAATGATAAACAAAAACGTCCGGTTTATTCAGCGCCACCGGACGTCAAGAAAGTATAGAGAATGGTCAAGCCTGCTCAATCCTCATCCTCCTCTGAGATCATGCTTTCATCCCACGGCTTAGAAAGGTCGAGATCATAGGACGTTTCCAGGCGCCCCCCGTTGTCAAAAAAGACCGTGATCTTGATCGAAAATTCGCCCCACCCGGAACCGGAGAGAGAAAACTTGTCTTCGGGGTTGGTCTGTTTGCGGAGCGGGTTGGGAAAGGTACGGTGCAGCAAATACTCCACAGCTTCGATTTGCTCCAGCACCTCTTCACTCTCATCCACAAAAACCGTCCACTCAAACCAGCGCTGGTCTGTTCTACCTTCGACCTGGCGGGCGATGTTGTTAAATTTTATACCCTCTACGGGTGGTTGGATCTCAGCCATTCCTTGTTCCTATTGATACTTATGATTCCCTTTTAACCGCGTTCACTTCCCGGGACAGAGGATAAAAGGGCCGTACCTCCCACACCCTGCCCTGTTTATCGGTCAGGGTCAGCGTGACGGATTCATCCAGCTTCTCCGGGCTGGGGAATTTGCATTCCCACCCGGCATGCTCCCACACGATGTTTAATTTGCCGTTCGATTTGACCTCGGCCTGCATGTCACGCACCTGGTAGGTGCAGGCCTCCAGATCCCAGTTGATATTTTCGGGCTCATCTTCATCCTCAAAATGGATCACGGCGGACACATTCCCGGGGCCCAGGGCGCTTGTGCGCCACACATAGATCACCGCGCCGGCAATCTCCACCAGCACGCCGGCCAGGGTAGTCTTGGCAAAGTTTGAGGTGGGATCCAGCCCGAACAACCCCAGGTTGGCAGCCACAGCCGCCATGGCGGTCACCAGGATGATGAACAAAAAGACATAGGTAACGACGGTTCTCGTGCGGGGTGCCATAAAAATTCCGGTTCGATGTCAGGGGTTAACCGTATTATATCCTCAGGAAGTTCCCTGCGGCATGCTCCAAATCAAACTTTAATCCGGGTGTGTTTTCTTTCACAAATCCGGGTCGGGGCCCCCTTTCAGAGCATGACTCCGTGCTCCTGCGCCAGGATATCTCTGGCCCGCTGCACCTCCTGCTCCTGCTCCGCCTCCGTCCATCCCAGATGCCCGCCCAGGATCCCCGCCAGCTCCTGGAGCAGGAGCAGGTCGACCTCTCCCATCCAGGCCAGCAGGGAGCGGCGCAGGATGAGGTCATCCAGGTGGGCGATCATCTCGTAGTCAGCCAGGTAGCCCACTTCCCGGGCGCTGTAAGCCGGGTGATGGGCCAGGAGCCGGTCCTCTCCGCGGGCCATATACGACAGAAACTCTTCAGCCCGGGTGCCGTAGCGCTCGAAGAGCTGTGCCACCCGTTCCCGGTCCAGGCCGCTCTTGCTGGCCGCTTTCTCAATCCAGGCCTGCTGCAGTACCTCGCTGCCCGGGTACTGCCTGCCGCCCCCGATGGGCAGGTCCCGGGTGCTGGCCAGGCGCCCCTTTCCCAACCGGTCCAAAACGGCATCCGCCGTTTGTTCCGCAAAGGCGCGGTAGCTGGTCCATTTTCCACCCACCAGGCTGAGGATGGGCCAGGGGTGCTCCTTCCCGGGTTCCACGACGCGGATTACATGGTCACGGCTGATCTGGCCCGCTGCTCCTTCCGCTGGCGGCAGAGGGCGCACCCCGGAAAAATGGAAGACGATGTCCTCCCGGGTCACTTCCAGATCCGGAAAGACACGGGGCACCATGCCCAGGATGTACTCGATCTCTTCCTCCGTGCAACGCGCCTGGTCGGGGTGTTCAATGCGGATGTCCGTCGTGCCCAGCAGGACCCGCTCCCGGTAGGGGAAGATGAGCACGATGCGCCCATCGTAATATTCGAAGAAGAATTCATGGTCGCCGATGGCTTCCCGCAGCTCCGGATGGTCGAGGATGAGGTGGGAGCCCTTCGTGCCGCCCACAAACTCCGTCTCTCCGTCGATAGCGCGGTTGACGATATCGATCCAGGGACCGCCGGCGTTGACCACCACCCGGGGCCGGACGGCGTAGTTCTCCCCGGATATTTGATCATTGAGGAAGACCCGCTCCCCTTCAACACTTTCGGCCCGCACATAATTCAGGGCCCGGGCGTGATCCCCCTCCCGGATCCCGTCCAGCAGGATTTCCAGCGCCAGGCGCTCCGGGGAGGGCATGGCCCCGTCATAATAAGTGGCAGCAAACTGAATCTCGGGATTGAGGCGGGGCCATTTTTCCAGGGCCTGCTCGCGGTTCACAACGCTATGGCCCGGCATGGGGCTGTCCCCCCGCACATAGGCGTCGTACACCATCAACCCCAGCTTGATGACCACCGCGCCCCGCTCCGCCGGACGGTCCAGCAGGCCCAGAAACTTGAGGGGAGCGTTGAGCAAGCCGGAAAAATATTTAAAGATGGGAATGGTGGTGGGGAGAGGGTGAGTGAGATGCGGCGCGTTGCGGAGCAGGGTGTTGCGCTCGTGGAGGGCCTCCCGCACCAAACGGAATTCTCCGTTTTCCAGATAGCGGATGCCGCCGTGCAGCATGTGCGAAGAGGCCATGCTGGCTCCAGAGCAAAAATCCCCCTGTTCCACCAGCAGGCAGTTCACATCCTGCAGGGCCAGATCGCGAAAGGTGCCGATGCCGTTGATGCCTCCGCCAATGATCAGGACATCAGGCTCAGATTGTCCCGTAATACTTTCGATGATCTGTGTGCGGTCTAACACGGCCTGTTTTACTCCCCATCAAAAAATGATCACGACCCGCTGGGAGTAGTTTAACAAGAAGCCGTGTTTTGTGCCAGGCCGGGATCGCCGGGCACTTCAAGGATCCACTTCTTCCTGCCGGCCCTGTGGGAAGTTCGATGTCTTCCTCCTCCCCCTGCTGCCGAAGGACCACGCTCCATGCAATCGGTTTTGTAAATAGAGTAAGGAATCGCTCAGAGCGGAGCCCCGGCAGGTGCGTAGTCAAAGAGCGGAGAGAGGCCAAGTTGCATTTCGACTGTGTGGGATGGAGCTTGTCTTGAGCGGAACGCAATGATGTCAAAGCTCAATGTGGTACTCGCATATTAACCGACAAATTCAATCCCGAAGTCAGCGCCGATGGCCGCTATGCGCTCCATCTCCGGAGGCTCAGGCCGGGCGAACTCTTCCGCGCAGCGCTCAAAGAAAGTTTCAATTCCCGCCGGGCTGATCCCCATCAGCATTCTCAAGGGCGCATCTCCCGGATTACGGAAGGTGTGCACAGTACCGCGGGGTACATAAACGGTCGTGCCCAGCGCTACTTCCTGCCAGCTGCCATCCATAAAAAATTCCACCCGTCCCTCAAGCGGATAAAACCACTCCTCCGCTGCCCTGTGCAGGTGGGGTGGCGGTCCACCCCCCGGTGGGGTGACCTCTGTGAACATACAAAATTTCCCCCCTGTCTCCTGCCCGCCAAGGTGGATGGTAAATTCTGACCCAAAGGCATGCAGCTGATGTCCTGTGCCCGGTGAAACCGCTAAAATCGCATCAGACCTCATGTTACTTCTCCTTTGAATGAACCAGCATCGCTGTGTCAGACGATCACACTCTCCCTCGTCCGGCATACGATGTTTCAGGGTTAAGTTGGAGTCAGTCTAACATATCCCTTAGCTGGTTTAGATAAGAAACGGATGATAATTTATGGACAGGCAGATCGCAAAAGTTGAGGCCTTTTCAAGGTGCCCTTTTCCTTTCCCTGGCTGTACTGTATAATTTTGGCATACAGAGAACGATGCACGCGGAGATTCCCCTCCGCTTCCAGAGCCGATTGTTCTGGACATCGCTTCCGCAGGGGCGCTTAAGAAAATCAACCCAAAAGCGCCGTAAGGGAGCCGGGTCGGGCCGTTATCCCCGCTGAATGAGACCGCAGCGCTGCGGTGAAAGCAGGTGGCACCACGAACGCCCCCTCGTCCTGCTGGCGAGGGGGCGTGTGTCGTACAAGAACAGCAGGAGGTGCTGGTATGCTTGACATTCAATTATTTCGCGACAATCCAAATATCGCCCGCCAGGGGTTAAAACTGCGCCACCTGGATCCCAGCGTGGTGGACCAGGTGATCGATCTCGACCAACGGCGGCGGAACATCCTGCAGGAAGTAGAAAGTCTGCGGGCGGACCGCAACAAAGGCTCAAAAGAGATCCCTAAAATCGAGGACCAGGAGCAGCGCCAGGCAAAGATCGACGAGATGCGCGCCATCGGCGAGCGCATCGATACCCTGGACGAGGATTTAGTAAAGGTGGAAGCTGACCTGGACCAAGTCATGGCCACCCTGCCCAACCTCCCGGAACCTGGCACCCCCGAGGGTGAAGATGAATCGGACAACGTGAAGCTCAAAGCCGTGGGGGAAAAACCCCACTTTGATTTCGACCCCGAAGCCCACTGGGATCTCGGACCCCGGCTGGGTATCCTGGATTTTGAGCGCGGGGTGAAGTTGTCCGGCTCGCGCTTTTATGTCCTCAACGGGCCGGGGGCGCGGCTGCAGCGGGCGCTGATCGCCTTCATGCTCGACACGCTGGGAGAGCGGGGATACACCGAACGCTATACGCCTTTCATGGTCAAAGAGGACGTGGTCTTCGCCTCCGGACAGCTGCCCAAATTCGAGGGTAACCTGTACCACGATCACGAGGAAGATTACTGGTGGATCCCCACCGCCGAAGTGCCCCTGACCGGACTGCACAAAGACGAGATCCTGGATAACGAGGAACTGCCGCGGGAGTACATGGCCTACACACCGTGCTTCCGGCGCGAGAAGATGAGCGCCGGTCGGGACGTGCGGGGCATCAAGCGCGGCCATCAGTTCGACAAGGTGGAGATGTATGTGTACTGCCGCCCGGAAGAGTCCGGGGATTATTTTGAAAAGATGGTGGAAGACGCCGAGCTGGTCTGCCAGCGTTTGGGGCTGCCTTACCGTGTCAACCGCTTGTGCAGCGGCGATATGGGCTTCGCGGCCGCCATCACCCATGACATCGAGGTGTGGGCTGCCGGCTGCGGGGAGTGGCTGGAGGTGTCTTCGGTGTCCAATACCCGGGATTTTCAGGCCCGCCGGGCTGCCATCCGCTACCGCCCCGAAGAAGGAGCCAGCACGGAATATGTGCACACGCTGAACGGCTCGGCGCTGGGCGTGCCGCGGGTGTTGATCGCTGTCCTCGAAAACTACCAGCAAAAAGACGGATCGGTGCAGATCCCGGAAGCGCTGCAGCCGTATATGGGCGGGATGGACGTGATCCGTCCTGAGTAAGGAGGATCAGGCTTTTATCAGATCTCCGAGACTTTCAATGGATTCCCCATCAACCTGCCATTCGTCTGCACCCGCGGGCATCCGCTCAATGCGGTATTGTGCTGCCCGATAACGAGTTCTCGCCCAAAGCGGAGGGACCGGCACCACGGGAGCGGTGATCCGGGCCAGCAGGCCCGGGGTTGTCCTACCGGTCAGCGCGGACCAGTTTTTCTGGGCGGCAGGTGAATAAACCCGGCATAGGGCCCGCGTCGATCCCCTTCCAGGACCTGATCCTGGACCAGTTCTCCTCCACCCAGCAGGAGGCCTTATCGAGCGAAGAAATCTGGGAATGAGCCCAAGAGCTGGGGCAGAAGGTCCAACAAGAAAACGGCCTGCAAACAACAACCCAGACAATAGAGCGTATATACACAGCACGGAGGGCCGGTTAATCCCCATTATCATTCCCGGGGGTTGACACCCCGGCCGCCAATTTCCCCGGCACACACCGTGTTTACCCCACAGTAACAAGGAAAAAGGATTTAGACAGCAATGCCAAATTGGTTGAACATCCCACTGCAAATCCTGACCTACCTGATTATGGTTGTGGGGTTGTTCGGGATGGTCATCCCCATTTACCCCGGCGTGGTCATCATCTGGGCCGCAGCGCTGCTACACGGCTTGTTGACCGGATTCAGCACGCTGGAAATGTGGGTCATCGTCCTCCTCACCGTGCTGGCTGTGGCCGGGAGTCTGGTGGATAACGCCCTGATGGGCGGGAAAGCGCGCCAGGCCGGGGCGAAATGGCTGTCCATCGGGCTGGCCCTGGCGGGAGGACTGCTGGGGACGTTTCTCTTGCCTCCCCTGGGCGGGATCATCGCTGCCCCCCTGATCCTGTTCGGGGCGGAATTCCTGCGCAAAAACGATCATCGCCAGGCCTGGAGGGTGACCGTCAGCCTGCTCAGCGGGTGGGGGCTGGCCTTTGCGGCCCGTTTCGGAATCGGCCTGCTGATGATCATCATCTGGACCCTATGGGGCAGCCGGTAGTCCGCCCACTGTTTGACGGGCTGCGGTTGGTGATCTACACTAAAGGCAATCATTTCCATCTATATACCCCTGGAGAGCACCCATGAAGAAAGGCGGCTACCAAAGCCATCCTCTGACAGCAGAACTCTACGACCACGTCATCCCCTACCGGGAAAGAACGGACATCGAGTTTTATGTGGAGTTGGCCCGCAAATCGGGCGGCCCGGTGCTGGAGCTGGGCTGCGGGACGGGACGGGTGCTGCTTCCCATGGCCCGGGCGGGAATTGATATCGTGGGACTCGACCTCTCACCCTACATGCTCGACGTTTGCCGGAAGAAAGTGGCCCGGGAACCGGATGCCGTACAGGACCGGATCCGGCTCATCCAGGGTGATATGCGCAGCTTCGACCTAGAAGGTCCTTTCGCCCTGATCACCATTCCCTTCCGGGGGTTTCAACATCTGCTTGAGGTAGAAGATCAAATCGCCTGTCTGAACACTGTCCGGCAGCATCTTGCCCCCCGCGGCGTGTTCATCCTTGACGTTTTCAACCCCTCCCTGACTCACCTGGCAGAATTGGAGCCGGGGGAGAAATTTGGCGAGGAACCTCCCTTTCAAATGCCGGACGGCCGGGCGGTGGTGCGCACGCACCGGATTACCGACCGGGATTACCACCGCCAGATCATGCACCCGGAATTGATCTACACCATCACCCATCCCGACGGCAGGGAAGAAAGACATGTCCACGCCTTTTCCATGCGCTACTTGTTCCGCTATGAAGCCGAACATTTGCTGGCCCGTTGTGGGTTCGAAGTTGAAGAGCTGTACGCTGATTATGACCGCTCACCATACGGTTCGACCTATCCCGGAGAATTGATCTTCGTCACCTCATCCCGCGAGCAGGAAGGACAACCACCCCGACCATGATTTCGCTCACCGCCACCTACTCCGATTCCCTGGAAGAGCTCATACTCAGCGGCGACCCGCCCATTGACGGGATCGAAATCGGTCCCTGGTATTCTGTGCGGGACATCGACCGCATCCAGCAGAAGTTCTCTGAGTGGCCCTTCCAATTTCACGCCGGGAGTGTGATTACCCGCTGGCAGGTATGGCCCGGGGCCAGGTGGAAGCTGAGCCGCTACCTGGATGTGGCTCACGGGGAATGGATCTCCGTCCATCTGGAATTGATGCCGTGGTACGTGTATTTAATGAGCGCCCATGTCGGCCTCCATCTCGACCCACCACCCGTGGACAAAGCAGTGGATAATTTTATGGCTTCCTTCGAGCGCTTTTCCCGCTCGGTGGATCTGCCCATTCTGCTTGAAAACCTGCCCTCCCTGCCGCTGGAAAAATACAACTACGCTGCAGATCCCGGGTTGATCGCACAGATCGTGGATCACACTGGCACGGAGATGGTGTTGGACATAGCCCATGCCCGCATCGCGGCCTGCTATCAAAATACGGAGGTCAAATCCTACTTATCAGACCTGCCGCTGGACCATGTAAAACAAATCCACGTCAGCGGTGTTGGCATAAAGGACGGCATGCTGTACGACGGACATAAAACTTTGGGAAAAGAGGACTATGAACTGCTGGCGTGGATTTTGGACCGGGCGGAACCAGGGGTGGTGACGCTGGAATACTTCCGGGGCAAGCAGGCTCTGCAAGACCAGCTGCTGCGGCTGCGGGCCATGGTGGGGGAATGATCACCGCCTGGAAATTTACCTCGGAATCCACCAGCTCAGGAAATCTCCAACCTTTGATCCTGAAATCGGGAAGGACACAGGATCTCCAGGCCGACGGCGAAGACAAGCAACACCAGGACCTGAAAGAAAAAGACCCGGATAGGGATAGGATAAATCAGGCTCAGGCTGAAGTTGGTCATGAAATGGATCAGCACCGCGGAGAGAATACTACGGTTGGCTTGATTGTAGATCCAGGTGAAGAGGATGGAGAGCGGAAAAATCTGCAACATATAGATCCAGAACTCAGCACTTCCCACTCCCCAGGTGTGTTGGGTGGTGCCGACCATAAAGAACAGGGGAAGATGCCAGGCCCACCACAAGGGGGCCAGGAACAAACTGGAAACAAGCGGGGACCATCGGGATTGGAGGATGTCCAGGGCGTATCCGCGCCAGCCCAGCTCTTCAGACAGCGGACCGATGAAAATACCCAGCAGAACCATACCGATTAAGATCACCGGTTGAGAAGCGATCTGAGACAACGTCTCAAAATCGGGCAGCTCACCCCCCAACATCTGATGCAGATACAAGCTGATAGCGTACACAGTGGGGATGATCAACAGGATCAGGAAGTACATACCAGCAGGAATGCGGCGAACATCTACCAGGCGCTGCCAGAATTCGCTCCTGGATTCCGGGCTGCGGCCCCGATAAACCAGCCACAGCCCTGCCAGGGAGGGACCGAAACCGCCCAGCAGATAGGGAATGCCCCACGCTGAGGTGGTGAAATCCTGGCCGAAGACTGCAGAAGGCACCCAGAACAGCCAAGAAAAGGTGAAGGTAAGAGCTAAAAATATCCCTAAACGTTGCAGGGAGGTCTTTTTACCATGCATAACAGCTTTCCTCTCACAATACAGGAAGACAAAAATTCAATCATCAAAAATTGTATCACTATCCGGTTGGGCTGCTACTTTAATCCAGCCACGACTGTCTGGTGAATGCTCTTCCCTCCGGCACCATCTTTCCTTTACAATTAACTCAGAATGTCAAAGGATAAATTACTCATTACCGGCATTAACGGCCGGATCGGCAGGGTGATCCGGGAACCGCTGGAGCGAACCTTTCAGGTGTGGGGCTGCGACCTGGCAGGACCGTTTTCCGAGCGAGTCTTGCAGGTTGACATGTCCCGGGAAGACGAGGTGTTGGGTTTACTTAAACGAAGTGGTCCTTTTCCCCTGGTGATCCATCTGGCAGCCGATCCCCGCGTGGGCGCACCGTGGGAAGACGTGCTGCGGCACAATATAATTGGCACCCGGCACGTGTATCATGCCGCGCAGCAGACTGGCACCGGGCGGATCGTATTCGCCAGTTCCAACCATGTCACCGGCGCCTATGAAGGCTTTCCACCCCGCCTCCATCTGGAAGAGGATCCGCAGCTGATTTCACCCGCCGACCCCATCCGGCCCGACAGCGATTACGGGGTCAGTAAGGCTTTTGGGGAAGCCCTGGCCCGCTATTATTACGAACGCTGGGACATGCGCTCCATCTGCCTGCGGATCGGCAGCGTACTGGAAGACGATAACCCCACCAAAGATCCCCGCCATATGAAAACCTGGCTCAGCCACCGCGATCTGGTACAGCTAATTCAGAAAAGTTTACAGGCGGAGGTGGGCTTCGGTGTGTACTACGGCGTGTCTGGCAATCAGGGACGGTTCTGGGACCTGAGCAGCGCCCGCCAGGATTTAGGCTATCAACCACAGGACAACGCAGCGGAGGTATGATGACCGAACAGAACCCAGTGAAAACGGCGAAAGAGTTCAATCAATACATCAACCAGGGAGACCTGGAAGGGTTGACTTCGCTGATGACAGAAGGCCACACTTTTATCGACAGCCAGGGGGATATCGTGCGCGGGAAAGCCAACATGGAATCCGTGTGGAAACCCTTCTTTACGGCTTACCCTGACTACCAAAACACCTTTGAGCGTGTGGGGCGCCTGGGGAACTTTGTCGTCCTCCACGGCTATTCCACCTGCTCTAACGAACCCGCTCTGGAGGGCCCGGCCATCTGGACAGCCAAGGTGGAAGCCGGCCTGGTGGCGGAATGGCGGGTGTATGAAGACACGGAAAAAAACCGTTCCCGCTTCGGATTGGATTAACGTTGATGGCTGAACATCTCACCTTTCACACCCCACGGATGCCCCTCAGCATCAATCCCTGGCTTACAATGAGCATGCAGCATCAAATAGATCAACCCGCGGTGTGACCAGGAGATCAATATGCCTCCCTGCCTGAGGATCTATCCGGGCGGGGACGATCCTACGGATCCCGAGGCAGCCCACAAGCACAAAGCGCCATCCAAGCTGCGGTTGCCTTCCCCGGGTCACGCCATGGTCCAGAACGATCTGGAAAAACTGCCGCCAGGTAGAAAAGAAGCGCTGAAAACAGAGCGGCGGGCCATCAAGAACTACCGCAGTGCATATCATGCGCCGGAGGGTGTCAATTAACGGGCTGGCCGTCGTTTCACAGAGATCAACCCCGGGAACCGGGTTTATAAAAGACCATTCCTATCCCCATGCCTTTCAACCCTTCCTCAGCCCAGTAGGACAGCAGAGCGGACTCATCTTCCAGGAGGTGGTACAAGGGAGCAACAGCCCGTTCGTCCCCCATTTTGGCCAGCCCCCGGGCGGCTTCCACCCGGGCCCGGGTGTTTCCGGTTTCAAGAACATCCAGCAGCAGCGGTACGCCCTCAGAACCCAGAGCTGCCAGGGCTTCTGCGGCCAGCCTGCGGGCCAGACTATCTTCATCTTCCAGGATCCGGACCAGATCCGGTGCGGCCCGCAAAGCAGGACGGTGAACAAAAGCCAGGGCCGCACCCTGGCGCACTGCGCTGGACGGATCGCGCAGACCCTGTTGGAGCAGACCCATCGCATCCACACCATCCATCTCCGCCAGGGTGCGGATCGCCCACCAGCGCGTCTCCTCATCCCCTTCTACCAGCATGCGCTCCAGTTCCGGGAGCACCCTTGCGCCCAGAGCCGCAATCCGGACGGCCGCTGATTCCGCCAGCCCGTCATCTCCCCCTCGTAATTCCGAAAATAACCTCGACTGCAAATCCACAACGCGCTCCTTACCGGTGTCCGTACTTATACCACACCCCGGGGTTTGAACTCTTCAGGCAGGAGAGATACAATTAAGCTCCATGGGTATCCGCCAGGGAGTATCTGCCTCCGGACCCCCCGGAAAGGAAAACGCGACATGACAGGCAGCACCACCCACATCATCGGTATCGATCTCTCCGGCCCCACCAATACCCGTGACACCGTCCTGGTGACTTTTGTGGAACAGGAAGACAGGCTGCTCTGGAAAGACATGGTATGCGGAGCGGGGGATGAAGACATCCAGCAGGCGGCAGAAGACCTTTCGAAACACGGGCCTGTGGTGGCGGGGTTGGACGCACCCTTATCCTACAATCCAGGGGGCGGGGACCGTCCCGGGGACCGCGCCCTGCGCGAGAAGATCAGCGCGGCCGGGCTCCATCCGGGGTCGGTCATGACCCCCACCATGACCCGCATGGCTTACCTCACCCTGCGGGGGATGAGTGTGGCCCGCGGGCTGGGGACCCTTTCCAGCTCCGGCCTGCGGGTGGTGGAGGTCCACCCCGGAGCCGCCCTGGTCCTGCGGGGCGCAGCCGTGAAGGATGTCCGGTCCTACAAAATGGATCCCGCCGCCCGGGGACGGCTGCTGAGCTGGATGCAAAACCAGGGCGTGGACTGCCACACATTGCACAAAAACGCAGATGACCATCAGGTCTCCGCCTGCGCTGCCGCCCTGGCGGCCTGGAAATGGCACCGGGGAAAGCCGGTCTGGCGGGAACCGGCCGCGCCCCCCCATCATCCCTTTGATTACGCCTGCTGATTTCGCCGGCCCCGGACCCTTCAAGCCGATTAGATAATGGAGCCATTCATGGACATCTCAACCCACAGCGTGATTCTCTTCCAGGGAAATTCGATCACCGACGCCGGCCGTGACCGGTCTGCAGCAGGACCCAACTCGCCTGCCGGTCTGGGTCAGGGATATGCCCGCATGGTGGCCCGGGCACTGCTCAACCGCCGGCCGGAGGCCCAGCTTCAATGTTACAACCGCGGGGTTTCCGGAGACCGCATCCAGGATCTAAAAACGCGCTGGGAGCGGGACACGCTGCGGCTGGTGCCCGATGTGCTCAGTATTTTGATCGGCGTAAACGACCTGTGGTACGGCATGAGCTGGACTTCGGACCAGGTCCTGGAGCATTTCGAAAGCACGTACCGCGAGCTGCTGCAGCTGACCCGGGAGCGGCTTCCAACGACAGCGCTGATCCTGGGAGAACCATTTTTACTGGCTCCGGAAGGGGTGGGTGGAGAGCTGGCAGGGCCGCTGTCCCGTATGCAGCAGATGGTCAAGGCATTGGCTGATGAGTTTGAAACCCACCATGTCCCTTTCCAGGCTGCATTGGATGAAGCGGCAAACAACACCCCGCCCGCAGACCTGCTGTCCGACGGCGTGCACCCCACCGAACGCGGGCACCGGGTGCTGGCTGAGTGCTGGCTGGAGCATGTCCTGCAGGAAAAGGAGAAGGAACACACAGAAGAGTGATTCTTTCGGCATGCTCTCCAAGGGTAATAAATAAAAACAGCCTGTGGGTCCACAGGCTGGTCAGTCACAATAATATCAATATCGAGGGTGCTTATTCTTCAGGCGGGGGGATGGGAAGATCATCCACCGCGGTATCGGCCCATTTATCGCCCTCATCTAGCAGCATGACTGGGATATCTTCACGGATAGGATACTTCCGACCGCATTCCCCGCAGATCAACCATGATTCCTGATGATAGTCCAGGTTGCCGTCCCCTTCCTGGACGCAGGCCGGGCAACGCAGGATCTCCAACAGCTCTTCACTGACCATCGAATCCTCCTCACCTGATCGCATTCTGCCGTATATTATATCCCTACTTGTCCGGCTTACAAGGATTATTCTTTTTAGGCTCTTCGGGCGGCATGCCCTTTGTGCCCGGTCCGTACTGGCACACCGCTGCCCAGGGCATGTATTTGGTTTTGAATTGTTCGGAAATGATGGTTTCCCCACCCTGTGAAACCTGGCGGTTGACGGTGACTGTGGCGCCTTCAACGGCCCAATCGACCTGTTTGATTTCCCCTTTCTTCAGATCATCATTTTCTTCGTAAACGGGATCGGGGGCTTTTTTGGTGTTCTTCAAACCGGAAGTGCCCCAGTTCACGTCTCGCCCCACATCGGTGCTGTAAAATTTCCAGGTCAGTTTGCGGGCAGAAGTGTTGACATAGGTCTCCATCAGCAGCCAGTGCTCGGTGTCGTTCTTAAATTTGAAATCCACCACCGGGAAGTATACCGTGGCATCCAAACCGGCCAGGCTGGTGTCGATGCCTCCGCTGGCGGTTTGCTCGTAATACAGCACGCGGTAGGCATGGGGATGGCGCTCCACCACCGGGTATCCGCCAAAAAACACGGTGCGGAAAAGGGTGGTGCTGACCTGGCACACGCCGCCGCCCACCCCCTTGATGGTGCGGTCGCCGTAAATGATCCAGGCTTCCTCATAGCCGCTGTCCAGGCTGACATCACCCATCTGAGCACCCATGGAAAAGGTCTCCCCGGGGGCCACAAACACGCCGTGGAACTTGGCGGCGGCGGTTTTAATATTCTGCATCCGGGCCGCGCTCGATCCATAAAAATACGTCGTTTCCTGACTGATCAGCTCCCGGATGCCCAGTTCCTCCGGGGTGTTGACATCCGTGACTTCAGGCCGGGTGAACTCCATCACCAGGGGAATATCGTGCCGGTCCTCGGCCAAGCCCTGCTGCACATCCTGGATGGTCTGGTTGACGTTCACAGCCCGGCCCACCACCTCCTGCTCCAGGACATTGAAATTGCCCGTGTTTTCATTGAATACCATACGCGCGTTTTTCGGGTCCCGCCACAGCTCACCTTCGATCTCCTGCAGATATTCCCGCAGGTGCTCCGAATCAAGGGCAATGCGGAAGGACTCCTGATTGTCCTTTTCGACGCGTTCGATGGTCAGCATCTCAACCAGCTCTTCGGGTTCCAGCACCCAGGGGCCGGGATCATCCTCACCAGCGTCCGGCACGGAGAGCTTCAAGGGCTGGCTGATGATCTGGCGGGCAAACTCGGCTTCCGCGCTGGCATCCAGGATGTCGGGCTGCGTTTCTTGCACCACCAGGGACACCGTTCCATCCTGCAAGGTGCGCATCTGGGCTTCCAGAGCATCCATGGTGGCAGGGATATCCACCCGCCGTCCAACCTGCCCGGGCTGGACAATAACGTTCAAGCCCTCCAGCTTCAGAGAAGCTTCCACTGGGGGTTGGTTAACCTCTTCCGCGATGCGGGATAAATAGGCGTAGGCCACGCGTTCATCGATGATGAAGCGGGGCGGGATCGTCACACCGTGGCGCATGATCTGCAGCTGGGACATGATGCGCTGTGCCAATCCGCCGCTGCGCCCGTACTCAAAGGCCACCTCCGCGTTATGATTCTGGCTGAAGAAAAACCCTGCTTCAGCCGGAGACAGGTACCATCCTTGATCCCCGTACTCCAGGAGGATGGTGCCGTCCTGGGGGTAGCTGTAGGCCCCGGACAGAGCATCCGCTGCCTGCTGGGGGGTTTTTCCGCCCACGTCCGCCCTGCCCACATTCAGGCCGGGAAAAATCCGGCCCCGATACTGGGTGTGGAGGGCTGCCGTGCCCGTACCCATCACGACAAAGAAAAGCAGCACACCGCCCAGGAAGACTGCGGCCATCTGCCACATAAATTGAGGTTGGAGAAATGTCTTCTTCATTGTGATCCATTTTATCAGAGAGCACACCCCATGGCGATGGGGTGGGATTTTCTAATGCTCCTATTAATTCTGGGAAGGGGGGTTTTGCCCGTATTGTTGCAAGAGTCTTTCCATTTCGTGGTAACGCGAACCTTTACCCTAACCCTTTCTCGAGGGCAATTGTACGCAGGATTTCAGCCACAGGATCATCCAGATCCCCACCGTCTTCCGGGAGGGCCCGGGCCAGAGATTCTTCACCCCGGATTATGTCAGGCAGGGTGACATCCTCTCCCCTTCTTTCCCGGGCATGGCGCAGGAAGAGGGCATGCTGGGTGCGGTGGCAGGTCGCTGCCTGCACCTTACGATACCGTACGGGGGAAATATCCAGCACCAGGTCAGCCCGGTCACTCTTGTTTGCCAGTTTGGGACGGGGATGGCCCTCGTAAAAGGCAGACATCGTATACACCACAGGGTTGTACCCTTCCAGATCCCGGACCGCCCTCAGCAGGGACCGGTTGGCCAGAATATGGCCGGGATGACCATACTCGCCCTCCGTGCCATGGGTGATGATCACCTCCGGGTCAAGGTTGATGATTACCCCCTGCAGCCGGCGCACCAGCTCATCCTCATCCTCAGCGAAGGCATACAGCTCATCTTCCGGGCCAATGATCGGGTCCCGGTAATCCAGAAAGGAAAGTTCCTTTCCGCCCAGGGCCCGGACCGCACAGGCCAGCTCTTTCTCGCGCATCCTGCCCAGCTCCTGCTGGGTGCAGAGGGGGGGCTGTCCCACTTCTCCGCCCTCCCCGCGGGTGGCGCTCAGATAATGGACCTCAGCGCCCTGCAGCGCCAGGTAGGCCAGTGTGCCGCCAATCAACATAGTCTCGTCATCGGGATGAGCAAAAAAAGCCAGGGTTTTTACCATTTGTATTCCTTTTTCATGGAATCCTTACACTCAAGCCTATCAGTTCAATGTTAGAAGCGTATATGAACAGCAGGTACCCAATCTGTGCCGGGGTAGAAAGGATATAATGGATGGAGAATGTCAACATAACAACAAGCCATTAAGGAGAATTACGCATGCAAGTCACTGTTCTCATGTCCGCCCTGGCCAGCTTTTCCTGGCTGGTTGTGGTCGGTTTTATCGTCCTCATCGTGCTCAGGGTCCGCCAGAACAAAGCTGCCCGGGGCGCGATCACCGGGGTAATTCTGGCCCTGGTGCTGGCCCTCGTCTTCAATGCCGTCAGCGCGGGTTTGGTCTTTATTCAACCCCAGGAACGCGGCGTGGTGATTTCCGCGGTGGCCCCTGAGGGCTACCGGCAGGACATCCTGCAGCCCGGACTGCACTGGGTCATCCCCTATGCGGAAAACGTGGAGCGCTACTCGATTTCAAAAAGCACCTACACCATGTCCATCGCTTCCCATGAAGGTGAGATCGCAGGGGATGATTCCATCGCCGCCCGCACAGCGGACGGTCAAGAGGTGTTCATTGATGCCTCGATCATCTTTTCCCTCGACCCTGAAGAAGTCCTGGATGTGCACATCAAATGGCAGCACCGCTACGTGGACGGATTGGTCCGGCCGCGGGTGCGGGGCGCGATCCGGGATTCGGTCTCTCAATTCCGGGTCAATGAGGTCTACAGCACCAAGCGAAGCGAACTGCTGGCCGCAATGGAAGCAGATCTGGCAGAATCTCTGGATGAGAATGGCATGATCCTGTCCGATTTCGTGCTGCGCAACATCACCTTCACCGATGAATATGCGGCCTCCATCGAAAAGAAACAGATCGCCGAACAGCGCGCTCAAGAGGCAGCATATGTGGTAGAACAGCGCAAGCAGGAAGCGGAACAAACCCGCCAGGTGGCCCGCGGGAAAAAGGACGCCGCCATCATCGAGGCCGAAGGCCGGGCCGAATCCAAGATCATCGAGGCTGAGGCTGAACAGGAAGCGCTGATGTTGATCGCCGATGTCATCAATGACAATCCGGAACTGCTGAATTACCGCTACATAGAAAAGCTGTCCCACAACATCGATATCATGCTCCTGCCCAACGATAACCCCTACCTGCTGCCGCTGCCCGAGCTGGACAGCCTGCGGTCCGGCAGCACAGGGACCGCACCTACACCTCCACCCAATGACGGTGGACAGTAGTCTTTAGCAGTACAAGAACGAAACCAGCCCCTCCCGGTCACCCACGACAACTGCGGGAGGAGCCCCTGTCCTGTCTGGTACAATGACCATCCGGTATAAAACAGAGATGATTCAGGAAAGATTATGAGCCAGGAAGACACAGCAAAAAGCGGGCGGGAAATCCGCCTGACAGCGCTTTCCAACTGCGCGGGTTGAGCGTCCAAGCTGAGCGCGGAAGCGCTGGCGCACGTGCTGCGCCCTGTCCAGGATATTTTCAGCGAAGCGGATTTCCCCGACCTGTTGGTGGGTATGGGGCAACCGGATGACGCTGCCGTATGGCGCCTGGATGAAAAACGGGCCCTGATCGTCACCACCGATTTTTTCACACCGGTGGTGGACGATCCCTATACCTACGGGGCGATTTCGGCCGCCAACAGCCTATCCGATATTTACGCCATGGGCGGGGAGCCTTTTCTGGCCCTTAATGTGGCCGCCTTGCCTCCTGATCTTCCCCTCGAGATCAGCCAGGAGATCATGCGCGGCGGGGCGGAAAAGACCCGCGAAGCCGGCGTGGCTCTGGCAGGAGGCCACACCATTCAGGACCAGGAGCCCAAATACGGCCTGATTTGCCTGGGGCTGGCCCATCCCGACCAACTGCTGACCAAATCCGCCGCTCAACCCGGCGACATCCTGGTCCTCAGCAAACCCCTCGGGTTCGGCGTGACGACCACAGCCATCAAACGCCAGGAAGCGCGGCAGGAGGAAATCGAAGAGGTAGTCGCCTGGATGAAGCAGCTCAACCGGGACGCTGCCCGGCTGGCGCAGGAGTTTCAGGTGCGGGCCGCCACGGACGTCACCGGGTTCAGCTTGCTGGGCCACGGGTGGGAGATGGCTGACAACTCCGGCGTCGGGCTGCGCCTTGTCTGGGACAAAATCCCCTTTGTGAGCAGCGCGCGGCGCCTGGCGGAAGCCTACACCTTCCCGGGCGGGACCTTCGACAACCAGTCCTACTTCGGGCCCCATGTCACATTCCAGCGCGACCTGCAAGAAGAGGAGCGCCTGCTGTTGTTCGACGCTCAGACCAGCGGAGGTTTACTGCTGGCAGTTCCCCCACACAAGATCGACGATTTTCTAGCAGCGGGTGAAGAGCGCGATCAGCCGCTGTGGGTCATCGGGGAAGTTGTGCATGGCAGCCACATCGAAATCGTATAAGGCGCTTTCCCCGGATCCTACATCGACAAAGGCGGCTTGTCCAAGCCGCCTTTGTCGTTATTTTATTAAGCAACCTGATCCAGCCCCCTCCCTGATCCGCAGGCGGTTTTTGAATCGCACACTACAATACTGGCTGACCCGAAACACGGTGGTGGCAGTGCTTACTCTTCCCCGCCGGCGGCGATATTTTTGCTGTGCTCAATGGACTGCAGGGCCAGGTAGCGGTCCCCGAACTTGGCCAGGTTTTCCATCTCCACATCATACTGGTCAAAGTGGCGTTCCTCATCTTCAACCAACCCTTCAAACACCTTGCGCGAACCGGCATCGTTATTGGCGGCACACTCATTGGCCCACTTGTTATAGTCAGCCACGCTCTCCTGTTCCATGCCACGGGCCTTTTTCAACATCTCCGCCGGGTCCTGGATCAATTCCACATCCATGGAAGCTTCCATCTTGACATCCCCGCCCAGGAATAAAACACGCTCCGCGCTGCGCTCGATGTGCTCCATTTCTTCGATGGCGGTCTTCATGAACAGGCCCGCCAGCAGCTCATAGCCCTGGTCTTCGGCGTGGAAATGAAAATACATGTACTGGTGCACGGCAGAAAGTTCATCCGCTACCGCGTTGTTCAAGAGTTCAATGCTCTTTTTTTGCATGGATTAATTCTCCTTTTTCCTTGAAGGTCACTTCTCTGCCATTATATCCAGAACCGCAGCGCAGGAGATCTTAATCACGGATGATCTTTTGCACCCCTTACTCATCACCTTGTCCGGGATCCTCCCGGCTGACTGGTAGAATGCATGATGAGGAAGCATTGATGGACCACAATGATCACCTGGATTTGATTCACAAGGGAGTGGACTCACCCGCGGGAACCTGGGCGGATTTTGGTTCCGGGCGGGGTGCTTTCACGCTGGCTCTGGCGGACCTCATGGAAGAGGGAGGAACCATCTACTCCATCGACCACAATGGGGGGAAACTGGAAGACCAGAAACGGCGCATGAAAGATCGGTTTCCGAGAAGGGATGTGCGCTACCGGATGGCAGATTACCGTAAGCCCCTCACGCTGCCCCCGCTGGACGGGATCTTGATCGCCAACGCCCTACATTTTCAAGAAGACAAAGGACCGGTGCTGGACCTCTTCCATTCCTATTTGAAGCCAGCAGGACGGCTGATCCTCGTCGAATATAACGCAGACCGGGGCAACCGCTGGGTGCCCCACCCGCTGTCCTATGAGTCGTGGGAGAAGCTGGTCCGCCAGCACGGGTTCAAGGAGACGATACTCCTGGCGGTGAAACCCAGCCATTTTTTAGGTCAGATATACGCTGCCGCAAGCCAAAAAGGAGAAAAGACATGAAAATCGGATTACAGGTGGTGCGCTTCAACTGGCCCGGACATCCGGAGAACATCGGACCGACTTTAAAGACCATTGCCCGCACTGCAGAGGGAGCCGGATTCCACAGCCTGTGGGTCATGGACCACTATTATCAGATCGCGCCCGGCCTGGGAGAGAAGGACGATCCCATGCTCCAGCCCTACACAGCCCTGAGCTATATGGCCGCGGTCACAGAAAACATCAAGCTGGGGACGATGGTGACCGGCGTCATCTACCGGCAGCCGGCTTACCTGGTGAAAACCGTCACCAACCTGGATGTGCTGTCGGGAGGACGGGCCTACCTGGGCATCGGCGCCGCCTGGTATGAAGAAGAAGCCCTGGGCATGGGCTTTTCCTTCCCGCCCCTAAAGGAACGTTTCGAACGTCTGGAGGAAACCCTGCAGATCGCAAAACAAATGTGGCGCGGGGACCGCAGTCCTTTTCGCGGCAAACACTACCGGTTGGAAGAGCCCATCAACCAACCCCAACCCGTGACGGAGCCCCACCCCCCGATCCTGATTGGCGGGATGGGTGAACAAAAAACGCTGCGTTTTGTGGCCCGCTATGGTGACGCCTGCAATTTGTTCCTGCGGGTAGGGACTGAAGAGCTGGCACACAAACTCGATGTGCTCCAATCTCACTGCAGGGACCTGGGTCGGGATTATAGAGAGATCGAAAAAACTACCCTGGGCACGGTGCACCTGGCACCGGGTGAGGATTCACCCCGAGATATGATTGACACCTGCCGGAAGCTGGCGGACCTGGGCATCGATCAGGCCATCTTTAACATGCCCAACACGCATGCCATTGAGCCCCTGGAAACGATCGGTGAGGAAGTCATCCCGGCGGTGAGGGAGTTCTAAAGGATGTACCGCGTTGAGCCCTTCGACTTCATCACATTCCACTCGGGACAGGCTTCACGCCGCAAAGCCGAAATGTAAATTGGCCCCTTTCCACCCGGAGTGATAATCAGGTCGCCTCCCCGAACGCCCTCTCCACCGCGGCCCGGGCGTGGATCAGTGTAGTATCAAAGACCGGCAGGTCCACGTCCGCCTCCTTCACCAGGAGGCCGATTTCCGTGCAGCCCAGGATCACCCCATCAGTCCCGCGGTCTCCCAATTTTCGAATAACCTCCAGGTACTTGTGGCGGGAACCGGCATTAATCTCCCCCCTGACAAGCTCGTCATAGATGACCCGGTCTATCATGCGCCGCTCCTCCACCTCCGGGACGATAACCTGCAGGTCATGTTCTTCCAGCCTCCCGCGGTAGAAATCTTGCTCCATCGTGAAGCGTGTGCCCAGCAACCCCACTTTACGATGCCCCTTCTTCTTCACTGCACGGGCCGTGGCATCCGCGATGTGCAGCAGGGGGATGCCAATCGCGGCCTGGACCTCATCCGCCATGCGGTGCATGGTGTTGGTGCAGATGACCACAAAATCCGCACCCCCTTTCTGGAGGTATATGGCAGCGTTGATCATGCGCCGCGTGGCTTCCTCCCAGTCTCCTTCCCGCTGCAGGCGCTCCATCGGAGCAAAATCAAAGGAATACATCAGACTCTTAGCGGAATGGTGTCCCCCCAGCTTTTCATGCACCAGGCGGTTGGTGATGCGATAATATTCAGCAGACGATTTCCAGCTCATACCCCCGATCAAACCCATGGTCTTCATTATCCTCCTCCTCATCCCTGTTACTGACAATACTCCTGTGCTGTGACCGCCAGCACATCGGCCAGATCAAACACCGAATCCAGCGCCACCCATTCCTGGGGACCATGCATGCCCTGCCCGGTCGGGCCCAGCAGCACAGCCTCCATCCCGGCATCGGCCAGCAGGGCAGCGTCTGACCAGTATCCTGCTCCCGTGATCTCGGGCCTGCGGCCCAGCTGCCCGTGATACGCCTCCCCCAGGACATCGAGAAGAACGGCATCCGGTGGCGTTTCCAGGGGGGGACGCTGCATGATGGGTTTCACCCCGGCTTTAAAGGAATCATCCTCGGCGGCCAGTTTGTGGATGATGGCCCGTAGATCAGCCGTGACCTCCTCTTCCTGCTCCCCGGGCACAGTGCGGCGGTCAATTTTCACCTCGCACCGCGCGGCATAGGTGCAGATATCCGTGCCCCCCTGGATTAAAGAGGCGTGCAGCGAGGGTGGGCCGACCAGAGGATGGGGCGTGCGGTGCACGATTTCTTCTTCCAGGTCAGCCAGCCGGGCCAGAAATTTTCCCATGCGGGTGATGGCATCCACCCCTTCCTGGTAGCGGCTGCCGTGGGCTGCTTTCCCGAAGGTTTCCACCTGATACCAGATCAAACCCCGGTGAGCCCGGACCACCTCCATATCGGTCGGTTCGGTGACAATGGCCCCGTCGGCCCGGTACTCCTGGACCATCTGGCGTGTCCCCAGGCTGCGGTCCTCTTCATCCGCCACAGCGGCAAAGATCACGTCGCCGGACAGGCTGGACCCGGCCTCAACCAGGGCTTTCACAGCGCCAAGCATGGCGGCCAGGCTACCTTTCATGTCCTGGCTGCCCCGCCCGTACAGGCGGCCTTCCCGGATCTCCCCGGAAAAGGGATCCTGCATGTCCTCCACACCCACGGTATCCATGTGGCCGTTTAGCATCAGGGACCTTCCCCCACCGCTCCCCGGCAGCACGCCGACAACATTCACCCGCTTCGGCCCCAGGTGATGAGTGTGCACCCGCAAACCCAGGTCTTCCAGGATTCCGGCCAGGTAGGCGCCAATCTCCACCTCTCCCGGGCCACCAGCAGTCATGTTAGGATTGCGGGAATCAATGCGCACCAGGGTTTGTACGGTGCGGGTGATAAAAGGCTCATCGATGTTAAGCGACATGGGAACTGCTCCTGATCGGCGTTGATCTCGCTTTAGTGCGTATAGAACGAATCTTACATCCCTAGTATACCGTCCTTAAATTATGACAGGCAGACAAGGCAATGGGAAATTGGTAGAATGAGGGTACCCTGTGATCCTGGGTCCCCCGCGATGAGCGCCTCGCGATTTTGGAGAATGAAAATGGCGTATGTCACATTTCTCTTAGAAGCTGTACTGGTATCCCTGTCCGGAGTGATGGCTCCCGGACCAATCACGTCTGTGACTGTGGGCTATGGCAATGAGGATCCATGGGCAGGTGCCGGGGTGGCGGTGGGTCATGGCGTGGTTGAATTCCCGCTTATGGTGGGGGTATTCTTCGGTGTGGGCACCCTTGTTGACCTTCCAGTTGTGCAAACTGCCATTGCCCTGGTGGGAAGCGCCTTTTTGTTGTATACGGGGATCGGCCTGCTGCGTGGCATTCGCCAGGAGAAAATTGGCGGCACTAAGTCCAGCCGATCACCCATTGCAGCCGGAGCGCTTTTGAGTGTAGGGAATCCGTACTTCCTGGTGTGGTGGGCCACCGTAGGCGCGGCCCTCATCCTGCGCTCGGTGGAATTCGGCCTGCTGGGATTCGCAGGCTTTGCTGTCGCGCATTGGACCTGCGATCTGGTGTGGGACACCTTCCTGTCCACCCTTTCTTATCAGGGAAGGCAGTTCTTCGGACACCGTTTTCAACAAATCGTCTTTGCGCTCAGCGGCGGTTTTTTAATCTTTTACAGCGGCAAGCTCTTTCTAGACGGAGCACGCTTGCTGCTGGGATAAATCACTGATCTAGCTGTCTTGAAAGCTTTCTAAATTTTCTTCCCCACGGGGAAAAAGTACAACGAAACCTCCCCCTCATCCTCTTCAATCCCAATTAGTTCATCCAGGGCACCATCGCGAAATGCTCCGACCGCACAACAGCCCAATCCCAGACTGGTGGCCGCCAGGTACAGACTCTGGGCAATGTGCCCCGCTCCCAGAAGCGCGTACCGATAAAACCGCTCCCTATATTTCCACCGCAAACGCTGGAAGACGGCGGTGAGGATGAAAGAAACCTGGCGTCGCGGATGAAGGTTTGCATCGCACCGGCTGCCATCAACTGCCGGCTGTATTCACCGCCCTTTACCCTTTCCAGCCCATGGTCCTGAACAGCATAATGGTATACGCCTTGCTTGAACCCAATCACTTGATTGACCACAGCATACACCTCATTTCCAAATCCGGAAAACTACGAAATATCAGAAATTTATTAAGGTCGCCAGACTCCAACCCGCCCTGCCCAGGCATTACCCCGCGGCATGATATAATTTGCGCGGGGACAAAGAAAACAAAACTCCTTTTTGACAGGAACATTTTATGATCTGGAGCGCTACAAGCCGTCCACTTCTCCCCACGATCAGATTAACCGTGAACGCCCATACTTTAGACTTAATCAGCTATGGAATACAAAAATTATTACGACATCCTCGGTGTTAACAAAAACGCCTCAAAAGAAGAAATCCAAAAAGCCTTCCGGAAGAAAGCCCGCGATCATCATCCGGATGTCAACCCCGATGATCCCAATGCGGAGGAACGCTTTAAGGAAATCAACGAAGCGTACCAGGTGCTGTCTGACCCCGAAAAACGCAAAAAATATGACCGCTTCGGTCAACAGTGGAAGCAGTACCAGCAAAGCGGAGGTCAGGCGGAGGACTTCGATTGGAGCCGGTGGGCTGCAGGATCTCCGGGGGGTCAGCGGGGGGGATATACCACCCACAGGGTGAGCCCGGAAGAGTTTGAACAGATGTTTGGCGGCGGGGGGATGGGTGGATTTTCGGATTTCTTCGAAACCCTATTCGGCGGAGGAGCAGCCAGCGCCGGGTTTGGCTTTGGAAACCAGCGATCTGCCCGCCGCACCCAACAGCGCCGGGCCCGGCCCCAACCCGGTCGAGACCTGGAACACAGCGTGGAAATCAGCCTCAATGAAGCGTTCCGGGGGGCAACCCGCATCATCCGCAAGAGCGATGGGGGGAGGATCGAGGCCAAAATTCCACCCGGCGTCCATACCGGATCGCGGGTGCGTTTAAGGGGACAGGGACAGGCGGGCATGAGGGGAGGACAGCAGGGGGATCTGTATTTGAAGATCAAGGTCCGGGATCATCCCCGTTTTGAACGCAAGGGGAATGACCTGAAAACCACGAAATCCGTGAATCTATACACGTTGGTGCTGGGCGGAGAAGTTAAGGTGTCCAGCCTGGACAAGACAGTGAAATTAGATATTCCCCCCGGCACAAAAAACAGCACCACCTTCCGGCTGAGCGGACTGGGCATGCCTAACCTGGATAACCCGGAAAAACGGGGCGACCTGTACGTCAAGGTGGAGGCCAAAATCCCCGAAAACCTGTCTCAGAAAGAAAAGGAATTGTTCCAAGAGCTGCGCCAGCTGGACAGGAGGTAGCCCCCTGGCCAGGGGCAATACACCGCGAATCTAGCCCCTGTTCTTTCTAAATACATACTTTTCGACATCACTTACCGGCCGGTAGCCGATTTCCTGATAAATGTGATTGGGCGTGGGATTCTCCACATCCGTAAACAGGAAACAAAACCGGTAACCCTGATCCAGCAAGTATTGACTGAGAGCCGCCACGCAGGCGCTGGCGTATCCATTGCGCCGCATATCCGGCGGGGTGTACACTGAGCTGATGCGGATGCCGCGCGGTGTGGGGCCGGAGTATCCGGCCATAGAAACCGGCTTTCCCCCCACCTCCCACACAGTCATTCTGCGCTGGCGCTTGTTCCCGGTCAGGTAATGGCGGACCGATTGCCTAAGGCGCTTTTCATTGTCCTCTTCCCCCAATGTTTCACGCTGGAACCCTCCAAACCAGGACATGACCAGCGCCAGATCATCCATGGTGGCCAGACGCAATTTTCCGGGCACACCGGATACAGGACGAACCTGGTCCAATTTATAAATCCGCAGGGCGGTTTTGACGACAGGGTCTGCCCGGGTGGCCTTCCCCCAGGACTCAGCGTAGGTTTTAACAACACGCTTATCCCCCGTCATGCCCCCGATTTGATCTCCATACGTGGCCTGCAGTCCGCCCACAGCCAGGTCAACCATTTCCTCATGGGGTGGGTCCTGGCAGTACGAAAAGAGGACCGGAAAGGGCGGAGTGCGCAGCACCACCTGCAGGATTTCTCCCTGGTCCTGAATGAGCGCCATATAGGGATCAATGTCCTGATATTCGCCGGACAGCACATTTGCCATAATCCCCAACACCAGATTGTTCTCCGCCTCATGCTGGGCAAGATATTTTTTGACTACATTTTTAAAGCGTTTCGCATCAGAAAAACGCAATCGATTCATCGTCAATCCTTGTCCATAAAACCTCAAACATCTCTGTCGAGGCGCTCCTTGGTACTCTAAGCAACCATGATATCACCCGGCCGGGATCCACAAGCTAACTTAATGGTAAGCTAGCTCCCAAATATGCAATGAAATTATGGAAAAACATGGCTCGTTTTAAGGTTTCCCGGGGAGATGATCTCTTTTAGCAAACTCGGATTACCTGTTCGTATCGTCCTTCTTATCCGGAGTTAATCTCCAGGCGTTGAGGTGAGGCGCCGCGCTCCCTATAATGATTCATGTCTTGAAATCGTCCAGAGGAGTTTTTGACCTGACAAATGTCGCAAGGCAAGTATAATTTCATCCCGGTCATCATCGTCACTCTCTTATTCCTGACCATGGCCTGCAATCTTCCCATCCAGGCCCTCTCCTCTCCCGACACCCTGACAGAAACCGCATCCAGCCAGGCCACGCCCATCGCTCAGGGACCGACTCCCACTGCCGAACCCACCCTGACGCCGCGCCCTGCAAAGGGGGACGGAAGCGCCAGCTGCACCTACCGGGCGCGTCTGCAATCATCTTCGCTGATGCACGGCGCCAGCCTAACTCCCTCCCAGACCTTCACCCAAACCTGGGAATTTGAAAATACCGGCACCTGCAGATGGCAGGATGTTTCCCTGCAGTGGGCAGGAGGAGACACATTTAACAGCGCCCCAAAGGAATGGGAACTGCCGGTTACAGATCCGGATGACACCACCCGGGTGACCTTAAATATGCAGGCTCCAGGGCAATCCGGGACCTACCGCGGTGACTGGCAGCTGGTCAACACGGCAGGCGAGGCTTTCGGACCCCAGTCCCTGCCCGTCCTGGTTCAGGTTTCCTCCCCATCGGGAAGCTCCAACCGCTCCTCACAGGGCGGCGGATCCAATCAAGGAGGTGGATTATTTCCTCCCATCGGGAATGGGGTGCTGGGCAACCTGGACCGCATCCTGGGTCCCAAAATCAGCAATTTACCGCTGTACACCAGACACCCGCTGTTGTCCTCCCAACTGGATCTCAACAATACTCCCGACCTGGGTTCGGCGGTGGACTTCCCGGATGACAGTTATTACATCAGCCATCCCCCTCTTACCCAGCTGGACCGCTTCGGGTTAAACCCACTCAGCGGTTCAGCCGATGAGCCCAAACTAGGCGATCCACCCCGGAACCAGGAGATCGGCACACCCCCTGAAGGTCCAGACAAGAAATTGGCCATCTTTATCAACGGCACACTTAAGGTCAGCGAATACAAAATTTTCAAACAGCGCAACATGAGCGGCCTGCCTTTCATCAGCCCCCGGATCCTCCTGGGAGATGGGCGTCCCACAGCCCGTTTTCAAGTCTCACATTGTGAAGGGGGTAATAACAACAAAGGCGAAGAGTCCACGGTAACCATCGGCGTTCACCGCACCAAGGATAATAAGGCCTGGCTGGGCGTTCATCACGGCTTTATGCCTGCCATCAATTGTAAAAATGGGAACCCCGTGTACAACGGAAAATTCGACACCGGCGTGACCCTGGATGAATTTAAGATCCCCATCTCACCGGGCGAAACCAAGCGTCTCGTCCGCCCCTGGAAGGGCTATAAACTAGCTGGATCCTCCAAGCTCATCCTAGAAGTCCGGGCTGAAACTTATGAAGGTCCCATCCGACAGGGAGAGTGGGTTACCCGGCGCCAGGAGTAACACCAAAATACAAATAGTGGTTTTTGACAGCCAAAGGAGAAAACCAGCGATATGCAAATAATTCGCACTCATCGCCCCAAGTTGATCTTGTTAACGATTATTTTCGTACTCATCCCCCTGGCCTGCAATCTCCCCACGGGGGCTGTCTCCACACCGCCCGGCCAGGAACCGACACCCATCGACCAGGGACCCACCCCCACCGATCAACCGACAATCACACCCCGACCCTCTGGCAGCGAATCTGGCTCAAACTGCACCTACGAGGCCCAGCTGGTATCTTCCTCCCTGCCCTACGGAGCGGGCTTGAACAGCGCCCAATCCTTCACCCAGACCTGGGAGCTGAAAAACACAGGCAGCTGCCCGTGGCAAGAGGCTTCCCTGCAATTGGTGACCGGCAACTCCTTCAACAGCTCACCCGGAGAATGGCCCCTTCCGGAAACGGCGCCGGGGGATACCGCGCGGCTTTCCCTTCAATTCCAGGCCCCCCAGGATGCGGGAACCTACCGGGGGGACTGGCAAATGGTCAACGGAAAGGGGCATGCCTTCGGCCCACAGATGCTGACGGTCGCCATTCAGGTTTCCTCATCAAGCAGCACTTCGAGCGGGGCAGGAGCGGGGTCTTCGGGCGGAAGCAGCAGCGGAGGCGGTGGGGGCAGCGGGGGATTGTTTCCCTTGCCGCCTGGGATAGCAGAAAACCTCCTGGACCCCCTGAGGAACGCCATGCTCTTTCCCGATCCCACCCTGGCTGCCATCAACAACCTGTACCCGGAGCTTTCCAGGTACCTTAATCAGAACAAGATGCCCGACATCAGCGATATTGGAAACCTTCCCGTAGACCGCTTCAGCATCGATCCCCAAACCCTGGCCGAACTGGCTCAAACCGATCCCGTGCAGCAGTTCCTCTCCGGGGAATCGGACGATGAAGAACCCCAGATCGGCAAACCACCCGAACCACCCAGTGAATATGAAGAGGATGAAGAACCGGAAGAAAACGCCTACCGGGTGACCATCAACGGCGTGCTCAAGGTCACCGAGGCTCATAGGGGTGTGCGCAGGCATACCAAAAAAGTGCCCATCATTGACACCAAAATCGTGGTAGACAATCACAAACCTTCCCTGTATTTCGGCGTCAGCGAGTGCGTCAGCGGAACAAATAACAAAGGCATTTATGGTGCGGTGGCGCCCTATGTCTTTCGAGCAGAGGACGGCGTGGAGATTCTTGTCATCCATCAATATGATTACCAGAACTGTAAAAATGGGAATGGTGGGCTCTTCCCCCCCTATCTGGAAATCAATAAATACTTTATTGATATAAAGAGTGGAGGCACCCACCACTTTGAAACATTGTGGGAAAAAGCCGGGAAGAAAGGGGCCTCCAAGGTCATCCTGGATTTCAAGGTGGAGGGCTTCCACAAAGAAATCACCCAGGACGGTTATATCACCATCCAGCAGGAATAGAAAAACACTGATCGGTGCTCATGCTGATTAAAACCAAAAAAGGCCGCGCCGGGGGAACTCAATGGCGCGGCCTTTTCCTTCGTTATGCCCCTGATCCTTCCGTCTTCTAAAACCTTCCGGTCTCAAGGGATCAGCCCGTCCTGATCCCTTGAGACCGGATTCTCACCCATTTGATCGACTTTACCAGCGACGGTAGTAAGGCTCTGTCCCGGTTAACCTCTTGTAAAATGGCCCCACATCCCGGGCCTCTTCTAATCTCCGGGAAAGCGTTGTTTATTCGATTCAGGGAGTCGTAAATAGGCTTTTACCATGGAAGCTTAAAAGCACCCTGGCGTCCATCTACTGTTTCCCTGGCCGGGTCCCTGCAATCAAATATCCCAACACAAACAATCCCAGCGGGTAAAGTACCACCATACCAAAGGTAAAAAACACGAGGCCCACACCGATCAGGGTCAGGGCACCGAACAACTGAAGGGAAACTCTGTCTGAAATTTTTATGTACGCTGCGACAGCCAGCAGATAGGAAAGAAAGAAACTGATTCCGGCAATTTCAAACAACAAAGATTGGCTGACCAGTCCGGAGAAGGCCAACAAGCAAATCCCGGCGATGACCACAACACCCACAACCACAGCGCTCTGGGGCGTCTGGGTCCGGCCATCCAGGCGGGCCAAGAATTCCGGGAGCAAGCCCTCCCTTGCCGAGGAAAAAATTAACCGCGAAAAAGCCCACACGCCCCCAATAAAGTTGGCCAGACAGATCAACGTTCCCGCCATTGCAATCACTTTCCCGCTGGTCTCTCCCAGCACGGTCGCCAGCATAACTGCGATGGGCGCTGTATCCAGCCCTGGATCAGTCCGGGGGATCACCCGCTGAAAAGCAAAAGCTACCAGCAGGTAGAGGACCACCACAATTAGAAAGGATATGGCAATCATCAACGGGAAATCGCGTTTCGGGTTTTGGAATTCTTCAGTGGTAAAGGACATCATCTCCCACCCGATAAAGGCAAAAAACACCAGTCCCACGGTGGGCAGGGCCTGCCAGGCTTGGGAAATTGGAGCGACTCCTGTTCCCTGGGAAGGATCGCCTCCGAGCAACGCAATGACCGCAACCCCGGCTAATAGTGTGACCAGAACTACGGCCAATACCTGCTGCACCTGTCCCGACAATTTTGCTCCCCTGAAATTGACCGCTCCGCCCAGAATGAGAACGAAAAAAGTGCCCAGAATGACCAGCATCTGTCCCCCATCGAACAGCGACCCAAAATATTTTCCTCCCGTGATGGCCAGCGCAGCTCCACCGGGGATGGAGCCCAGGATGAGGATTTCGGTAGCCGCTCCCACTCGGCGTGAAAAAGCAGACTGCATAAATCCGGCAATGCCGCCGGCGTTGGGGATCTCTGCCCCCAGTTTGGCAAATACGATCAACAAGGGCAATGAGACCAACGCACTGATAATCCAGGCATAAATGGCCACGTTCCCAATTTCCAGGTAGGCCAGCCCTGGCAATATGAGCAGGCCGCTGCCAACTACAATGGTGATTGCCAGACCAACAGCAGTAAAGAGATCAAGTGTTTTTTCCAACTCGTGATCCACTGACAAACTCCTTTACCAATAACGTATCATTTCAAAAAAGATCTTTTCCCGGCCCTATTCCTCCTCGTTAGAATAGAAACGCTCTGAGTAACTTCCTCTGTTGTTTTCCAATTGTAGTTGATTCCCAGGGAACCTATTGGCAAACCCTTGAATAAACTCCCCTCATTCAACGCCAGAGAGCCCATCGTGCCGTGGACAGTGGGTCACACAGGACGGCTTCCAAGTAGGAGAGGATCATACAGGTGCCTCTCCGAACTCACCACCATGACCAGGCACCACGGTTCATAGGAAAAAAGGGAACCATTTCTACTCGCGTTCGAAATGGTCTCCCAGCGCGGCCGGGGGCCGGACCTGCAGAAAACGCAGGACGCCGCGGATAAAATCCCGGGCATCATCCGGCAAACCCGCCAGGGTGCGGTTGACCCATTCCGTGTTCCCGATGCCGACCAACAAAAGGGTGAGAATCATCAGCGGGAATGGGGCCACGCGCATGACCTGAGAGGGGATACCGGGCAGAACAGGCTGCAGGACCAGACCCAACCACTGCAGCAGGGCAAAAAGATAGGCTCCGACCGCGCCGCGAACGGGATCCCATCCCCCGAAAATGGTCAGAGCCAGGGCGATCCAGCCGATGCCATCCAGCCCGGATATGGTCCCTTTCCAGCCCGCTTTCACGCTCAGGGAATAGGCCGGGCCAGCCAATCCCACCAGGGCACCCCCGGCCAGGGCATACGCATACCTCACCCGTTTTACATTCGCCCCGCGGGCAAAAGCGGCTGCCGGACGTTCCCCGACACCCTGCATCATCATTCCGGGACGCGTTTTGTACACCCAGTACCAGGCAGCACCGATCAAGACAATGCTTATATAGGTCATCAGATCCTGGTCAAAGAGGATGGGCCCGATGACCGGAATGGACCCCAGCAGAGGGATTTTCAAGGCCGGCACACGCGGGCCGGACAGCCCCACAAAGGGGTTACCCAGAAAATAGGCTGTGTCCCGTGCCATCAATGTCAGCACATATCCCACAGCAACCTGGGACTGCATGAGGGTGATGCTGGTAAAGGAGACGATGAAGGCCACCAGGGCACCAACCGCCATTCCCATTAAAAAACCCAGGATCAGACTATCCGTCCTGACAGCAACCGCGAAGGAAGCCATAGCCGAGAGGATAATGGTCCCATTCACTGAGAGATTGATCACCCCGGCACGCTCTGAAATCGTCTCCCCGATGGTGGCAAAGACCACAGGGGCTGCGGCAGCAATCACGCCTGACAATCCGATAATAATCTCCGTCAAACTCATGCTTGCTCCTCTTGGTCACCGCGCAGCCAGCGATTCCGGACCCCATTGGCCATCAAGGCAAACAGGACCAGAGAACCCTGGATAACTCCCGACAAAGACGAATCCACTTTAAGGACGATGGGCAGCCGCACGCTGGCAATATTCAAAAAAGCAAAGAACAGGGCAGCCAGGGCGGCCCATAAGGTCTGATAATTCACGAGCATGGCCACCATCAATCCCAGCCAGCCATAATTGCTGGAGATGGCAGGGATCAGGCGGTGATAGACCGCAGTGACCTGCAGCGAGCCAGCAATGCCAGCCAGAACACCACACACCACAAAAGCGGATATCACGTACAGATTGGTGGGGATACCCATGCGCCTTGCCGCCTTGGGGTTGCTGCCCACCGCTTTGAGCTTCAATCCAAAGTAGGTCCCGCGCAGCAGGAAAAAGACCAGCGCCATGGACAGCAGCCCAATCACCAACGACCAGGGACTCAAGCGAGATTCGGGAAACATGGGCATCCACAAGGACTGGTCAAAGGGTTCTGTGCCGCTCATAGAGCCGATGCCCGGCCGTTTCCAGGGGCCGAAAATCAGCCAAAGCACAATCGCAGTGGCCACAAAATCCAGGCCCAATCCGCCAAAAATTTCGTTGACGCCTCCGTAGGTTTTGAGCACCCCGGCTAGGGCGGCCCACAGGGCACCGCCCAGCGCGCCAGCCAGGATAGACAAGGGAAGGACAATGCCGGGAGAGACCGCTGTGCCCTGGAAGTACCTCAAGACCCCGGTGGCAAATACAGCTCCCAGGATGATCTGTCCTTCAATGCCAATGTTCCACAACCCGGCAGCAAAGGTGATCAGCAGGCCCATGGTCACAATCAAAAGGGGGATCCAGGCCACAAGCACATCCATCATTTTGCGGGCGGACCCGGCACCTCCCTGGGCCAGGGTTTTATACGCCTCCCAGGGAGAGGAATCTGTGGTCAGCAAGACCAGAGAGGTAAAGCTCAGTGCCAAAACAACAGTCAGGATGGGAAAAAAGATCAACTTTAATGCTCGCGGAATGTTACGCAATGTTGTACCCCTCCTCCATGGGAGACACGGATTCAAACCCCCGGCCGCCAATCAGATGACCCAGCTGTTCCACACTCGTTTCCCGGGCATCCAGGGTGCGTGATACGTGACCCCCGAAAAAGACCAGGATGCGGTCACTGTAATCCAGAATTTCCTCTAAATCCGAGGAGATAAAGAAGATCGCCGCTCCCTGCCGACAGCGTTCCTTCAACCGTTTCCAGACCCAGATGGCGGATTCAATATCCAGCCCCCGTGTAGGATGCTCCAGCAATATCAATTTTTGGGTAGGACGCAGCAAAGCCAGCAGGGCCCGCTGCTGGTTCCCCCCTGACAGAGCCTCCACTCGCGAGTCGGGTCGTCCGACAATGCTGAAGGCATCAATCTGGTCCTGAGTCAATTCCCGCCCGTCTTCCCAGTTGATCACCAAGCCGTCGGGTTCGCGGGCCAGCAAAAAGTGTTCCAGGAGTGTCATACCGGGGATGAGTCCCTCTTCCAGCCGAGAAGCGGGCATATAACTCACCCCTTGTTGTAAAAAATCCTGATAGCGTTTTCCTGTCATATCCTTTCCGGAAACAATCACCTGGCCGTGAACGGGACGGATCAGGCCTGCGCAGGCCTTAAGCAGTGCCCCCTGCCCACTGCCTTCCATACCGGCCAAGCCGATCACTTCTCCCCGCAGCACATCGAGATTGACATCGCTGATTTCCAGCCGCCCTTGTTCAATAGCCAAATTCTCCAGGTGGAGCACGGACTCCCCGCGTTCAATATCTTCCCGTTCCCCTTTCGTGACCGCCTTACCAAACATCATCTCCACCAGGCGGTCCAGATCATAGGGGGCTGCTAATTCCCCCACCAGTTCTCCCTGCCGCAGCACAGCTGCCCGGGAACACAACTCCTGGATTTCCTCCAGTTTATGGGACACAAAAATGATGCTTTTTCCTTCTTCCGCCAGGCGGCGCAGGGCTTCGAACAGCTTTTCTTTTTGCTGGGCACTGATCCCCGTCGTCGGTTCGTCAAAGATAAGGACCTGCGCTCCCAGCCACAGCAGCCG
Source organism: uncultured Anaerolineales bacterium (assembly GCA_964539105.1). Classification (GTDB taxonomy): domain Bacteria; phylum Chloroflexota; class Anaerolineae; order Anaerolineales; family UBA11858; genus B10-G9. Next base: position 34,621 of record CAZIFI010000023.1, read on the forward strand.
CAATATTTCCAACTGCTGGCGTTCGCCCACTGTGAGGGCGTCGACATACGCATCGGGATTGATATGAAAACCAAAGCTCCGGGACAGCTCTTCGAAACCGGCCCGGGCTTCCTTGAAATTAGGATTGAGCCCGCCGCTTCGGCCAATCAAAAAATTCTCCAGCACCCGCATAGGGGGAAAATCCAGCGGATCCTGGTGCAGCATCCCCACCCCCCGGCGGATGCCGTCTGCCGGTGAACTGATAGAAACAAGTTCGCCGTCCAGTACGATAGCCCCGCTGTCCTGACGGTAGTACCCGGAAAGGATGTTCATCAACGTGCTCTTCCCGGCCCCGTTTTCTCCCAGCAGGCCGAATATTGTGCCCGGTTCCACGGTCAGGGTAATGCCTTTGTTGGCATGCACCGGACCAAAGGATTTATGGATATCTCGCAGTTCAACCTTCATAGGTCTCCTAAAATCAAAAGAGGAGAGGGCAGGACACCCTCTCCTCTTGTTCTTTCATGCCGTTTATTCTTCCGGCACACTCTGTCCTTCCATGCCTTCCAACAGCTGGGGCAAGTACCAGATCTGCTGGGTGGTTGCTTCTTCACCATCTTCCAGATAAGCTGTGCCATCCTGCAGACTCAATGGACCGACCCACAGGTTGAGGCCGTCAGCCAGCTCTCCAATGAAGCTGTCCAATTGTGAGACTTCCTCATCGCTCAAGCCGGGGCCCTTCAGATAGCCGATGGGGCTCTTGTCGAGATCATTGATGTCAGGCCAGTACGGCTCATTCCATTCAAAGTGCATTTCGAACTCACCGTTTTTGACTGCCTTGACTTCCTCGACATAGTCCGGACCCCAATTGAAGTAAGGCACGCCCAGGCAAACATCAGGCGCCTCTTCACAGGCTCCTTCAAAGTCGTAAGGAATGGCCCACACATCCTGGCCCTCCTGGGCGAACTTGTTCGCCTCCACCAAGGCCTCCGTCGTGTCAATCCCGGAGATGACGACATCAAAGCCCTGGTTATAGAAATCATCTGCCACCTGGGTGGGATCTGCGGTGACGCCGGGGATATTGAACCAGAAGCCGATCCAGGTCACTTTGAAGCCCAGATCAGCCGGGTCTTCGCCGCGGTAGTTCTCATAGCAGTACTGCGCACCGAGATAGGCTGAGGCTGCCAGGCGGCGCGTTTCATCGTTGATCAGCGGGCCCAGGTAACCGATATCTCCCGTCTGTGTCTTGAGAGCAGCGGCACAGCCAGCGATCATCTTACCGTAGGTCATGTTGGCCATGACGTTGGCCAGGTTTTCCTGGCCTTTGAAGTTTTCGCCCTCTTCCCAGGAGAAGTCACCCGAGATATGAATCACGGGTACATCGGGGTTATTTTGAGCAAACTCAAGGGCGTCGTCTTTCATGTCGTCCGAGTTGAAGATGATCAGGTTCGCGCCCTGATCCAGCAGATCTTCACCCAGTTGAGAGGCCGTGGTTCCGGGACGGTCTGCAGGGTTGACCTTATCGATATAGATCAACTCAGACTGGGGAATATTTTCTTCCATATACAGCCCAGCCTCATAATGGGCCTGGCTCCAGCCCCGGTCGTTGAAGGGGCCTACCAGAAGCATGCCCAGGATAAAGGGCTCGGCAGCCTCTTCTTCCTCCGCTTCCTCG
>CAZIFI010000024.1:0-34795 GCA_964539105.1 uncultured Anaerolineales bacterium
CTTGGCGGATAGGGACTGGCTCCGGGATCAGGGAAGAACCAGGCGCTGTTCTGCGGGAAAGCGGTGCTCAGCTTGACGGTGGTAGGTGGGAATGTTATCCTTTTAGCCTGGAGGTACACATCATGGCACATCGTCCAAATGACGGGAGTGAACGAGGGGAGCAAAACCTGTGGAGCACCCTGGGTGAACTGATAACCCGGGCGGGTATGGAAGGTATCGCTTTTCGTATAGCTACCATAACTGGCATTCTGGTTCTGGTCGGCCTGGTCATCTTTGGTATGCGCTCCTTTTACCTGAATGTCGACGTAGCCAGCCAGGGTCAGCCAGCGTCAGCTCAGTCCTCCCCCACCCAACCGCCGGAATTGAAAGCAAAGAGCGGAGGAAGCGGTGGATTTGCCATGCCGTCCCTGGAGGTGTCCCGGGCGGAATACTCGGAGGGTGTGCGCCGATCGGCTCAAATCCACACCTCCATTCCATCCCGGCCCCGGGTGGATGTCATTACATACACCGTCAAACAGGGGGACTCTGTATTTGCTATCGCTGATAAATTTGGTTTGAAGCCGGAAACGATTTTATGGGGTAACTTTGAAGTTCTAAAGGATAACCCCCACAGTTTGCGTCCCGATCAAGAACTGAATATCCTCCCAGTGGACGGCACGTACCATCAATGGCGCGAGGGGGAAAGCCTTGAAAAGGTTGCGGAGTATTACGGGGTCGATGCTCTGGACATCGTGGAATGGCCGGGGAATTCCATCGACATTTTTGACTTTGACCTCCAGGATCCGGACATTGAACCGGGCACCATGCTTATCGTTCCCGGCGGTGAACGGGAGTTAATCAACTACGGGCCGCCCATCATCACCCGGGACAACCCGGCTGCTGCCAGCACCTATGGCCCCGGTCACTGCGGCAATATCTATCAGGGTCGTGTGGGTGTGGGTGTCTTTATCTGGCCAACCACGGCTCGCTATCTTTCCGGCTATGACTACAATCCGGCTGCCAACCATCCTGCGATTGACATTGCCGGAGACACCGGAAATTCGGTGTGGGCCTCCGACAACGGGGTGGTGGTGTATTCCGGGTGGAGCAACCACGGCTACGGCAATCTGGTGGTCATCGATCACGGCAACGGCTGGCAGACTTTGTACGCCCATTTGCATTCCATCAGTGTAGGCTGTGGGCAAAGTGTCAACCAGGGCCAGGGAATTGGCGCCCTTGGAAATACCGGGAATTCCAGTGGCTCTCACCTCCATTATGAAATGATATACAACAGCCAAAAAGTGAACCCGTGGAATTTCCTGCAGTAACACTGCTCGCATCTGAAAGCACATTGGTGTTTATGAACAATAGGGGATGAGCGCCTTTATGGCTGAGACGAAGTTGAGGGGAGAACCCGTCACCCTGGCAGGAAGTCTGGTCCAGGTGGGGCAAGTATTTCCGGATTTCTGTGGTGTAGATCCAAACCTGCAGGTGCGAGATCTAACTGAATTCCGGGGGCAGTATGTCATCCTGAACGTCTTTCCCAGTGTGGATACCTCAGTGTGCGCCCAGTCTGTGCGCTTTTTCAACCAGGAAGCGATCTCCCTGGAAAACACCGCAGTCATCAATCTTTCTATGGATCTGCCCTTTGCGTATAAACGCTTCATGGAAAAAGAAGGGTTTTAACGCATATCCTTTCTCTGTCCCTGTTTCGTACACCGGAGTTTGGTGAACGGATCGGTTTGAGGATAGATAATGGAATCTTGCAGGGGCTGCTGGCCCGGGCGGTGTTTGTTCTGGATCCCTTTGGCACGGTGATATACCGTGAGCTGGTGGAAGATATTTCCCAGCCTCCCCGGTACCATCAGGCTATCGAGGCTATCAAGTAGGGATTGGGTGGCGTGCCCGGTAGGTCGGGGTGTTGCCCTGTATGTCAATCGTGCGTCGGGTCTTGTTTAGAGGGGGAGTGTGAAGAAGGGAACCAGCATCTCGCGCTCGGAAAGGCCTCCGTGTCGACCCAGCATCTTATTCTCCTCTTCAGGCCACCACAGATAGGCATCGCGATTGGCGATCATGGTCAGGTCCCCCACCCGGCTGTGCCAGCGTGGATGATACGGTCCGGGGCCGAACAGGCCTTTATCTGTCAGCGTTCGTGATGGGAGACACTGGAATTTCCCGGGCCAGGTTTCCTGAATGTAGTTTTCCACGGCCTTCACTTTTCCGGGGCGAGTGTGGAGGTAGGCAAGCCTGTTTTCACCGGTTGGTTGTAGGTGGAGCATGTCCGCCAGCCGGGGGTGTTGATCCAGGTGATAGTGGGGGTCACGCGATGTGGCGATCTGGCCGTGATCGGCGGTTATCAGCAGGAGGGTGTCATTCTGAGCCTCCGGACTCAGCTTGTCCAGAAAGTTCTTTTGGAGTTGGCTCAGGAAGCTAGTGAACTCTTTTTCCGGGCGCTGGTCTCCAGGTCCAAATTGATGAAGATAGCCGTCCACCGCGCCCCAGTAAGCCGTAACTACCAGGGGGCGTCCGGATTCAACCTGTAACAGATCCCGCAAGCTGACCCATAAGTCGACCGGTGTGTTGATGCCGTGCCGTTCCACCTCGTGCAGAAATGTGCGTGATAAGCCTGAATGCAGGATGGAATGATGCTGGAAAATATGAGTTGGTATGCCGTGGGCCTGAAGGTGGGTTCCCAGGGTAGGGAGGGGGAGAAAGGATTCCGGGTTGAACCCTGCCAGGGACAGGCTGCCTTCACCCGACCGGAAGCGGGCCGGGCGGTGGGCGATCATGTTCACGGCCATATTAAGTTCCTGCATCCACATTTCATAGCCGGAGATGCCGTGCCGGCAAGCGGGCTGTCCGGTCCACAGCGAAGTCAGGGCCGCGCAGGTGGTGCTGGGAGCGATGGAGGTGATGGCATTCAGGGTCCCACGCTGGAGAAAGGGATGGGATCCCGGTTCTGATAAAAGTTTGCTCCAAGATTTAAAGTGATGGTAAGAGACAGCATCGATCACCACAAACACGATATGCTGATACGGACCCTCGACCTGGTGGATGATTTCCTCCTGAAGTGGCCCCATCCCGAAAGTAGGGATGTCCAGCCAGCGGCAGATGCTGTCGGCAATGTTGACGATGGAGCGTCCGTCATAGCGGGGGAGGATGTGATCATTCCCTGATAAAAGGGATTCAAGCTCTGGGGAGGCAGCCTTCGGGTTGTCTGTGTTCATAGGTTTTTAAAGGATTACACTGTTTCCACTTAATAGACCTGGCTGGATGATCAGGTGTTATCGTCAGGCTGATGGTCCGCCACGCCCGGGACCGTGTTCCCGCCATAGCACCCTGGGGATGCGGCGAGAAAGGTTTCTATTCCTGTCACCATTATACGCGCTAACGACCGGGATCGGCAGGGGATCCCTTTTTCTCCGGTGGTAAATGGAATGATCTCAGGTGTTTAGCTGGGTCTCGGGGTATGATAGACTTATAAAGTGTTTATCAGTAGTGGAAATTGAGCCCATTAATCAACCGGAACTATGACACCAAGACGTGCATTGATCGCACTGATCACTTTCCTTTTTGTGTTTTCCGCCTGCCAGCCTGTGACTCCGGCGCCGACGGCGGGAACCGAGACCACCCCAACACCCACGTCGAAAAAAGAGAATGGGAAGGATAAACCTGCATTGCAGCCCACAACTACGTCCCGTGTCTTAGGCGTAACGTTAGCTGATCTGGATGGGACGGTCGTCACGGTGTGGCATGGCTGGCGTGCCGACAATCGGGCAGCAGGGCTGGCAACTATCGTGGAGGATTTTAATAATGGGAACGCATGGGGGATCAGGGTAGAAATTATCCCCCGGGCAGGGGGCAGTGAACTACAGGAAGCCATGCAGGCAGCTATCCCGGATGGAGAAACTCCAGATGTGGTGATCAGCAGCGGAAATGACCTTCAGTCCTGGTACGAAAAAGATGCCCTGATTGACCTCAACCCACTTCTGAAAGATGAAAGCATCGGGTTATCTGAGGAAGCCCGGGAAGATTTTTTTCCGGCAGCGATCCAGTACGGGAGTACACCGGGGGAAATCCGGATAGGATTACCTCTTCTGCAATCCACTCATGTCTTGTTATATAACGAAACCTGGGCTAAAGAGCTGGGTTTCAGCCAACCACCCACCACGTCCTATGAATTGGAACAACAAGCCTGTGCAGCCGCACAGTCGCTGGACTCTGATGATGATCCTACCCCTGATGGCAGCGGCGGATTGTACCTTTACCCTGGGGCGCCTTATGTAATGCCGTGGGTGTTTGCCTTTGGTGGAGATGTGGTTGATGAATCCAGTTATGATTTTACGGGAACGGCGGTACGGCGTGTGGCAAACTACTGGAAGAGGCTTTTGAATCAGGGGTGTGCTTTTCAGACAGCCGATTATCCACTACCGGAATATGCTGCGCCGGACTTGATCGGGAGGCGGGAAGCGATTTTTTTGATGGATGCCACTGATCGTTGGTCCCAGCAGGGATTCCCTTTCAATGCCAGAGGGGATAATTGGAAAGTGATCCCTTTTCCAGGTCCGGGCGGCACACAGGCGGTCAATGTTTCCCTGCCTTCCGCGGGCATTGTCAAGCACGGTCCTGAAACGGAAGTGGCGGCCTGGCTTTTCATCAAACACCTCGTGTCTGCTGACACACAGGCGCGATGGGTTGAAGAGAGCGCATCCTTTCCGGTCAGGAAGAGTGCCGGAGAGATGCTGGAGGATTATCAACGGACACATCCCCTGTGGGGGCAGGTGTGGGACGTGCTTGAATTTGGCAGAACCGAACCCATAAAACCATCCTGGCCCGCAGTGCAGCGGGCGCTGGGGGACGCTTTTGCTGTGATCCTGAATGGGCCCAGAGAAGAAATTCCCGTCACCCTGGAGGAGCTCAATCAAGTGGCAGATGAGTTGGATGGGCTGGATTCATAGCTGGATGGCCGGGGTCGGTTATACTTGGGGTAGCGTTGGGGTCACTGAAGGAGTTCAAACGGGAGTGTATGGCTGATAAACCGCATGTCATTATTTATACCGACGGCGCCTGTTCGGGGAATCCCGGTCCGGGAGGTTGGGGAGTGCTGTTGCGTTACGGGAAGCATGAAAAAGAACTCAGTGGAGGCGAAGGATCCACCACAAATAACCGCATGGAACTCACTGCGGCCCTGAGAGCCTTACAGGCCTTAAATGGAACCTGCCGTGTGGATCTTTATACGGACTCAGAGTATTTGAAGAAGGGGGTGACGGAGTGGATGGAGGGTTGGAAAGAGCTGGGGTGGAAGCGGGGTAAACCGGGCAAGACCAAGAGACTGGCCAACGCGGACCTGTGGCGTGCCCTGGATCACATCACGGGGGAGCATGATGTCCGGTGGCATTGGGTCAAAGGTCACGCTGGAAACGAAGAGAATGAGCGAGTAGATGACCTGGCCCGGGAAGCCATTCCTGATTAGATCCCTGGATCGCCCCCCAAGAGTGACTGGGAGTCATTCCTGACAAAAGTTTAGCCTATCTGATTATTTCATGTGAGATGACAAGAGAACTGGGACTGTTTTTCCCGAGAGCGTTCTTATGCCCCTTGATTTTTCGGGGATCCGCTATGATGTCACGGGCACGCTGTCCGAATTCGGACTGGAAAGCGCGCTGTTCGCCATTGCCCAGAACCTGCCCTTGACAGGTGTACTGTCAGTCGTTCTTCTTTTCCTGACCGCCACCTTCCTTTTGGCCAGTGCCAACTCAGCCACCCTGGCGTTATCGATGTTCGTATCGGGTAAAGAAAACCACAGCCGCGGCATGCGCGCATTTTGGGGCATGCCCTGGGGGCTGTGGCGGCTGTCCTGGCCGGGACAGGGAGCCTGGTAGTGATCCAGACGGCATCCATTGCCACCGCATTTCCGCTCCTGTTTCTCTTGCTGGCGCTTTTATACGGCACCTTTAAGGGATTGAATGAGTACTGGCAGGCGCATGACATGGGACAGGAATAAACCGTTGTCCTCCCTTTGTCGGGCGCGATGGAATCTTATCTGATCTTGTTTTGGCCTTTACGGTATAATTTGCGCATGGTGATGGAAAATGATATACAGGAAAAGGTCCAGCGAGAATTGGATATGGCCTACCAGGCTCGAGAGGATGGCTATGAGGGCCGGGCGCGGGTGTGTGCCCGGCGTGCTGCCGGTTTTGCTGTGGAACATTATCTTCAGCAGCGGGATGTCACCCCGCCAACAAGCAGCGTCTACGGCCTGCTGGAAATGCTGGAATCAACCTCTGGCTTACCGGAAGACATCCAGGAATCCCTCCATTTCTTGACGCTGCGCGTCAATGAAGATCATGAACTTCCCCGGGAAGCTGATCTAATCCGGGCGTCGAAAGCGCTGATCGAATTTTTGTTTCCACACTGAAAGCCAGGCCCGGTCCGGGCCTGATCCTCCTCTTTGTTGCCTATGAATGCGGCCATGAAACGATTCTTATTCTGGTTTTTTAGCGCGATTCTTGCAGTGTTTCTCGTTGGTTGTGCGACACCCCCTGCACAGAACACCTCCACACCTTCCCTCCTTCCGGCTGCGACATCACCCCCCCCAGCAACAGACACGGCCACACCGGCAGCTTCCCCCACGAAAGTTCTTTCCACGGCTTCAGTTGAAGCTTCTCCCAGCCCAACAGCAACTCCGGCCGCGACAAGAGCTTCGTACCATCTGACCGCGAAGCTGGATTATGCCACCTACCAACTCCGTGTCACCGAACAGATCACCGTATCCAATCCTTCTTCCCAAGAGCTGACAAAGCTGTCCCTGGTCGTGCCGCCCAACAGGCAGCAGAATGTCTTCCACCTGCAGGAGATTTCCTGGACGGAGGGACAAACCATTGACAAGTATACTCTGCAGGGCATTCGCCTGGACATTCCTATTGAAGAAGCCTGGTTTCCTGGAGAAAGCCGGGCGCTTTCTTTGACCTACCAAATTTCACTGCCGGTCATCAATTCTCTGAAAGGGGTCGGGCCCAGCCCCTTCGGATATTCCCAAAATGACGGCGTTCTGATGCAAATAAACATCGTAGACTGGTACCCTTTTGTTCCACCTTACCGGGAGGGAGAAGGCTGGATCATCCATGAACCATGGTATTACGGTGAATATCTGGTCTATCCCACAGCAGACTTTGAGGTCTCACTGCAGGTTGTCAATTCGCCTCAAGACCTGGTCGTGGCGGCCAGTGCCGGGGATGAGGGAACAGGGGATGAACACCGCTATCATCTGGAGGAGGGGCGCAACTTTGTCTTATCTATCAGTCCTCATTACCAGGTCCTGGAAAAAGAGGTGCAAGGGACCACGGTATTGGGCTATACCTTCCCATTTTACGAAGATGCCGGGAAGGCGGCCTTCCAGGCTACAGTTGATGCATTAAAGCTGTATGAGGATATCTTCCATCCATATCATCAATCGACGCTGACCATGGTGCAGGCCGATTTCGACCACGGCATGGAATATGAAGGATTGTATTTTCTGAACCGTTCATTTTTCAACACGTATAACGGTTCACCTGCGGATCTCCTGGTGACCATCGCCGCCCATGAGACGGCCCACCAGTGGTGGTACGGCATGGTGGGGAATGATCAAGCGTTGGAACCGTGGATCGATGAATCGATTTGCACCTACAGTGAGCTCCTTTATTTCGAAGCATACCATGAGGAGGCTGTGGACTGGTGGTGGGCGAACCGGGTCAATTATTTTCAACCTCAGGGTGTGATCGACCGCTCGATTTACGAGACCACGTCGTACCTCGATTATCGGGACAGCACCTACTTGCGGGGCGCGCAGTTCTGGGCCGACCTCCGGGAGGCTGTGGGGGATGAAGTCCTGTTCGATTTCCTCGCTGCTTATGCGGAAAATTTCTCAGGGCAGATTGCCACTGGAGATGATTTTTTCACTTTGCTGCGGGAATTCACCGGATCAGAAGGGGAGGATGTGATCAAGACCTATTTCGAGAAGATTCCTTGACCCCTTTCCTCTTCAATTGGAATGAAAGGTGGCGGGTTTAGCTCCCCGGATGGGATGCTGGGGGATTTGATGGTTTAGAACGATCAATGATGTAGTTACAAGCCCACGAAAAAAAGGAGTTGGTTAGCATGTCCAAGAATGGCAAACGCCGGATCACAGCAGATGACCTGTATGATTTCAGGTTGATTAACGAGGCGGAGATTTCACCCGATGGAGAGTATGTGGTTTACACTGTTCAGCGAGTGGATCGGGAAAGTGAAAAAAAGTTTTCCAACCTGTGGGTTGTGCCCACAGCGGGTGGGGAACCGATTCAGTTTACCGTGGGGGACCATGTGGACAGCAAGCCTCGCTGGTCGCCGGAAGGAGACCGGGTTGCCTTTTTATCCAACCGTAAAGACGAAAAACAGCCCCAGCTGTATATTATCCCTTTCCGGGGGGGAGAAGCGCGCCAGGTAACGGAGATGAAAGGCGAGTTCGGCGCGATTGACTGGTCGCCCCAGGGCGACCGCATCCTGTGCCAGTTCCGGAAAAAAGATGAAGAGGCCCTGGAGCGGGAGCAGGATGGTAACAAGAAAAAACTGGGTGTGGTCTCCCGGCACATCAACCGGGTGTTTTTCAAGTTGGATGGTCAGGGCTATCTGCCCCAGGAACGCTGGCATCTGTGGGTGGTGGAGGTCGAGTCCGGAGAACCCCGTCAGATCACAGATGGGGAAGTGCATGATGAAGTCGAACCCAGCTGGTCTCCGGATGGGCAGCAGGTGGTATATGTTTCGAATTATGCTGATGATCCCGATCTGGAACCGGATTTGATCGACCTGTATGTCGTTTCAGCCCAGGGAGGGGAACCCCGAAGGCTGGGCACGCCGGTGGGGCCGAACCGATTTCCAGTTTTTTCTGCTGATGGGGAGTCCATTGCCTACCTGGGAAAGAAAGGGAAAGGTGAGCGCTGGAAAAATATGTCACTGTGGGTAATAGCCGCGGATGGCGAGGGTGAGGCCAGGAATCTGACAGGGCACCTGGATGTCGATCTGGTGAATGCCACCCTGAACGACCTGCCTGGTGGACTGCCTCTGTCCCCTCCGGTTTGGTCCCGGGATGGAAACCGCCTGTTTGTATTGGTTTCAGAACACGGGAAAACCGAGCTGAAGTCTATTGCCCTGGACGGCGAGGAGAGTGAGCTGGAAACAGTTGTGGGCGGAGAAATCACCGTGGGTGCTGTCTCCGCCGATCACCCAAGGTCCCGTTTTGGCTATCTGCGGGCGGATCTATCCCGGCCGGCAGAGGTATGGGTGCATGATTGCGAACGGGGGGAATCCCGGGCCCTGACAGATGTCAATGGACCGTTATTGGAGGAGATGGACCTGGGTACGATTGAAGAAGCCTGGGTGGATAATGGAAAAGGGACGGAAATTCAGGGTTGGATTCTGACGCCACCTGAGTTTGACGAATCGAAAACTTATCCTTCTATTCTGGAGATCCACGGCGGCCCCCGCACGCAGTACGGCTATCTGTTCATGCACGAGTTTTATTTTCTGGCGGCCCAGGATTATGTTGTGTATTTCACCAATCCCCGCGGCAGCCGCGGCTACGGAGAAGCCTTCTCCGAGGCAGTCATCAACGATTGGGGGACGCCGGCCTATGAGGACCTAATGGCCTGGGTGGAGTATATGGCGGAGCAACCCTACGTTGACCCGGACAGGATGGGCATCACCGGCGGCAGCTATGGGGGGTATATGACGGTGTGGGCCATTGGCCACACGGACCGTTTCCAGGCTGCGGTTACCCAGCGCTGTGTGAGCAACTGGATCAGTATGTACGGGTCCAGTGATGTCAACTGGGCTTTTCAGACAGAGTTCGGGGATAAGCCACCCTGGGAGAGTTTTGACAATTACTGGCGTCTGTCTCCCATCAAATATATCGGAAATGCCACCACGCCCACTCAGGTTATCCACAGTGAACAGGATCTGCGCTGCCCGATCGAGCAGGGCGAACAGGTGTTTGTGTCTTTGAAAAAACAGGGCGTTGAGACGGAGATGATCCGTTTTCCGGAAGAACCCCATGGGTTGTCACGGGGGGGCAGGACGGACCGCCGGGTGGAACGGCTGGAGCACATGCTGCGCTGGTTTGACCGCTACCTCAAAGACGCATAAGACTTAGCTGCGCGTAACTGATCAATATAGTTTGTGGGACGGGCGGTCCAGAGGGTACCCCTGTGCAATGCGCGCCTGTGCCATACATCACCGGTAAAGGGGTTCCTGAAGGCTTACTCCCATCGTAGGGCCAAGAACCTTTTCACAACCTATTTCCCATTCGTTGCCTGGAAACCGCCCTTGACTAGCAGGGGCGGTTTCTTTATAATAGCTTACCAGGAATTTAGATAAATCTAAAAACAATATTAGGTATTCCTGAAGAGAGTAAGTATGGACATGAAACATGAATTAAAAAAGCAGTTAAATCGGAGAGGGTTTTTAAAGGCCCTTCTTACAGGTGGATTATCCCTGGTGGGTCTGGGGGCAGCCGGTCATGTCCTGAATGAGGATACTGGGCGGCAAGAGGCATCCGCCATGGATGATCGTCAAGAACAGGATCCGATCAGCCGCCATCGTGAGGGCCGGTTTGGCGCGGTGGGGGAAGTGGATCACGAGAAGAATGGATTTGATCCCCATGAGATGCTGTATGACTGGGATTATGGGGAAATCAGCATCATGGAGAGCGGTCAGACTTTACGCGAGTATAAGTTTGTGGCAGTGGACAAAGAGATCGAGATTGCTCCTGGTGTGTACTTTCCGGGGTGGATGTACAACGGGCGTGTGCCCGGTCCGTCCATCCGCTGTGTGGAGGGAGACCGCATCCGGATCCATTTCAAGAATGCTGGCAGCCATCCCCACACCATTCACTTCCACGGCGTTCACAATGCCTCCATGGACGGGGTGCCGGGAATTGGCGCCGGGGAAATCCCGCCTGGCGGGAGCACAGTGTACGAATTTGATGCCGAGCCCTTCGGATGTCATCTGTATCACTGCCATTCTTCGCCTCTGAAACGGCACATCCACAAAGGGCTGTACGGAGCGTTTGTGGTTGATCCTGACCCGGAGAAGTACGAAGGGAAAAAGCGAGAGATTGCCAAAACCCGCAACCACAACTATTCTGAAAATGAGCGTTACAACGAAATGATGATGATTATGAATGGGTTTGACACTAATTTCGATGATGACAATGAGATCTATGCTGCCAACACAGTGGCCTTTGCCTATATGGATAAACCCATCCCCATTAAAGCCAGCCAGCCGCAGCGTATTTATTTGATCAATGTGCTTGAGTTCGACCAGATCAATTCTCTGCACACCCACGCCAATTTTTTCGATTATTATGATCACGGCAGCACCTTCGAGCCGACCCTGAAAGAGGTAGATACCATTATGCAGTGCCAGGCTCAGCGGGGGATTCTGGAGTTTGATTTTGAGGGATATGAACCGGGCCGTTATATGTTCCACGCCCATCAGAGCGAGTTCGCGGAATTAGGTTGGATGGCGTTCTTTGACGTCCGGGTTGAAGGCCAAGGGAGTTAACGCGATGTCTGAGGCAAAGAACGCACACACACAGAAACAGAATCAATTTCCACTGTGGGCAGCCCTGATGCTTCCTGTCCTGGCCATCCTGGTGACAGCGCTCCTGTTTGCTGTCGCGGATCCCATGGCTGTCTTCCGACGTGATGTACCGCCCATTGAAGAACTTTCTATTCAGCGCATCAAGGTAGAGGAAGATGGCTTTCATGTCATCGTGTATAACGATGCACCGAATCCGGTGACTGTTTCCCAGGTTCTTGTGGACGATGCCTACTGGTCTTTTGAGGCTCAACCTTCAAATACCATCCCGCAGTTGGGTAAGGCAAATATTCACATTCCCTATCCCTGGGTCGAATTTGAGGCGCACGAGGTGACGTTGGTCACGCCAGCGGGGGCCACCATCAGTGAGGAGGTCTCCCTGGCCATGCAGCTGCCGGGTTTTGGCTGGCGCCAATTTACCGCCTACGGCGTGATCGGCATTTTTGTGGGAGTTATCCCTGTAGCGCTGGGGGTATTATGGTTTCCTGCTCTGAAAAGACTGGACCGGACATGGCTGGAGGCTGTCTTGGCATTGACGATTGGGTTGCTGGTGTTTTTATTGCTGGATACATTCCTGGAAGCTTTGGAGTTAGCCCGGGAAATCCCCAATTTCTTCCAGGGTGTCCCCCTGGCCATGTTTGCGGCCCTTTTGACCTGGTTTGTGCTGTTGGCCATTGGATCCCGGCAGGATGAAGAAAGATCCTCTTCAGCGAGCCGTTCTGGATTGTATCTGGCAGGGTTAATCGCCCTGGGAATTGGATTTCATAACCTGGGAGAGGGGTTGGCTATTGGGGCAGCTTTTGCCACCGGCGAAGCTGCCTTGGGCTCCTTTCTGGTAATTGGTTTTATGCTCCACAATATCACGGAAGGGATCGGCATCGCGGCCCCGCTGCTGCCTTCCGGATCCGGAGAGGAGGAAAGTACTCCCGCTATTGCGACTTTTGTATGGCTGGTCCTGCTGGCCGGGGTGCCAGCCTCGATCGGGGCCTGGATCGGCGGCTTTGCCTTTTCTCCCATCCTGGCCACTGTGTTCTTTGGAATTGGCATAGGCGCCATCTGGCAGGTTATCGTGGATGTGTCAGAGTTGATGATCAGCAGGGCCCGACGCCGGGAAACTACACTCTTCACCTGGAAAAATCTGATCGGGTTCACCCTGGGTATTCTGGTCATGTATCTGACAGGGTTCTTGACCTGAACCTGAAACTGAAAGGATTCTCAATAACTAAAAGGGCAGCGGAAAACGCTGCCCTTTTCTGGGTTCTCCCGCCCCTGCGGCACAGGAAATATATGGTTAAGAGTGGTATTACAGGATCGGCCCTTCAGCGGGGGGTCTGGTTGCGGGGCCAGTTGAAATCCGATAAGGACATAGGTTGCAGCCGGGATGGTGAGGGAAGATCTTGCAAATCCGCTGCCAGCAGCTCTTCCCTGGTTTCATAAACGCTGATTTCCTTCCCCTCGATCCTGAAATATACCATGGATGTGTTGTTGTTTTCGTTCATCTCTTGCACAATGTTGTCGGGGTCGACCACAGACTGCAGCGCATACAGTCCCGGAGCCAACCTGCTGGCATCTAGACTTTGCCCTTCATACCAGTATTCGTAGGTGTCTCCCCATCCTTCGGATAGACCCTGACGTTTGTTTCCACATGTCAGATAGATGGGGTTTTCCGGCGCAGTTCCACTGGCCGGTTGGACCTGAGATTTTCCCGTATCCGACATGCAGTAACTGAGTTTTCCGCTGGAAAGAAGCCGCTGATCCAGCGTACCGTCCAACGTCGCAGTCCAGATTTCATACCGGACAAAGTCTTCCAGGTGCCAGTGATAGTGCGGCGCATGGTAAACGAATTCACCCACCTTGAGATTGAGAACGGCTTTGTCCTGCCTGTTATACACCACCTGCGAGACGGTGTATTGTTCCTCTGCTTCATCGGTTTCCAAGCGCAGTTCCAGAGGTCCTGTTCCAATATTAAGGATGGTGTTTCCAAACCGCAGATAAGGTCCGCCTTCTTTCCAGTCCACCATCTCCACGGTGACATCGTGAGGGCGGATGACGGTCAGGTCTGGATAGAGAGGATCTCCATCCCCGGGGTTTCCTTCCTCTTCATCCCGCGGTGAGTCTCCTGTGGTGTGCATCTGCCGGGGTATTCCTTCCACCGGGGGTGCGGCGGCTGCTGTCTCAGCACCCAGGTGAAGAAGCAAGAAACCGATCAGGATTACAAAACCCAGGGACCCGAGCAAGCTGCCAAGCTTCACCTTTTTCCTGGAGAGAACATCCTGTCCTAATGCTTGTGACATTGTCTGTCTTCCTTTCCTTCACTTGAGACGGGGTGGATCGAAGCTCCAATGACTGGGGATGTATTGCATAAAGAGGGTGTCAACGAACGTAAAGGGATAAAACTTACTGGACTGCTCATTTTCAAATTCTCCTTCATTTCCATAGATGACATATGCTGCCAGCCGATTATGGGTTGGTTTCTGGGTAGAAAGGGGCAAGAAAGTTCTGGCAACCTGCTGAAGATGTATCCCCCGATTCAAAAAACTACCTTTATTAACATGTCATATCTTAATCCCATTACAGTGTAGCAGGGTTTAATTAACATAGTATTAGACCTGGGGGGATAGTATGGGAGTACGGTCGGAGAAAATACTCCTCCTCCAAACCATCGGTGATGGTCATGCCGTGAATGTTTTAAGGTCATTGGGGAATTTTGTTTTCTTAACTTCAATTTATATTCCGTCAGTATAATATAGGGTGTCAAAGAGAGTTATGAAACATGATCCCATCCAGGGTTAATTTGCAATAGGAGATCGCGCTGATAGAGATGGGTGAAGGCAACTTGTCAACGGGAGGACAGCATTGATTTACAAAAATAACATTTCGAAGATTTTGTTCATAGGGGGACTGGTACTGCTTTTGGCCAGTTCCTGCGTACCCCAGGAGACCCCAGCCCCTACCCCATCGCTGTCACCGACAGCGTTTGTGCCTGTCACGGAGGAACCGACGCCCACCCGGGCCCCGTCGCATACACCAACACTACCTCCTACAGAGACATCCACGGCCTCATCTACCCCGGACTCAGACGCAGGACGGGTGGATTCTTTACCTGATCCGGATGGCTACCAGTGGTCACTGGTGGCGGACGGCCTCACTCAGCCGATCGGATTATCCACTGCCAGGGATGGAAGCGGGCGCCTATTTGTTATCGAAAAGCCTGGACAAATCCGGATCATTTCTGACGGGAGCCTTTTACCGGAACCCTTTCTGGATATTCGAGACCGGGTAGGGGACAGCGGGAGTGAGCAAGGTCTGTTGGGGCTGGCATTTCATCCGGACTACGAGGGCAACGGGTATTTTTTTGTGAACTACACCGATCACGATGGTGATACCGTGGTATCCCGTTTTGTGGTCAGTGAGAATGAAAACCGGGCTGACCCGGATTCCGAATCCAAGGTGCTGGTTATTAATCAGCCCTACAAGAACCATAATGGAGGTCAGGTGCTGTTTGGCCCGGATGGATATCTGTGGGTTACAACGGGGGATGGTGGTGCCGGGGGAGATCCGGAAGATAATGCCCAGAACTTGAATAATTTGCTCGGGAAGCTGCTGCGCATCAATGTGGATCAACAACCTTATTCCATTCCCGAAGATAATCCTTTTGGGGATGAGATCTGGGCTTACGGCCTACGCAATCCTTGGCGGATAACCTTTGATCCAGCCACAGGCGATTTATACATCGCCGATGTAGGTCAGAATCAGTGGGAAGAAATCAACTATCTTCCATGGGACGCGCCAGGAGGCGCAAACTTCGGATGGGATTTCCTGGAAGGAAACCATACCTTTGAAGGGACGCCGCCTGATGATGCGGACCTGATCGGCCCTGTCGCAGAATATGATCATTCCAAAGGATGTTCCGTGTCCGGGGGTGCAGTGTACCGCGGGTCTCTATCTGATTGGCAGGGTGTCTACCTGTACGGCGATTTTTGTTCCGGGTTGATTTGGGGGCTGCTGAAAACACCGGATGGCGGCTGGCAAAACGAGATTTTGTATGATACCAACGCTGGTATCACTGCCATCAGCCAGGATGAAGCCGGTGAAGTATACATGCTGGACATTCAAGGGGGAGTGTATCGACTGGAAGAAAAGTAGCGGGAAACGTCCACGAATTGCAGTGATAGAAGTCCGGGTGTAATCCGGTCCCGGTTTCAGACCGCTGGTAATATTCTCCCTGCGGCAGATGTCAGGAAAGCAGGTATCCCGTTTTTTGCTCTATTGTAAGAGGAGAGGGCGGGAAAACCACATTTCGAGTCTGGAAGAGGGGCTGTTTTTCCTCACACAGCGATGATAGACGGGTTGTGTACGTCGCTGTACAATGTTTGTCAACCTGGTGTTGACATTACAATGGTATCGAGAGGGAAGCCAAAATCGTAATCTGGAGTTGCAAGAGCAGCCACAGTCTAAACAAGGAAGGTTGGGATGAGTGAAAACGCTGTTGATGTCGTGATCATTGGCGGGGGAATTGTTGGCACTGCGACCGGGATGGCACTTACGGATCGTGGCGTAGGATCAGTGCTGATTCTGGAAGCCGAGGATGAAGTGGCTTCCCATCAAAGCGGGAATAACAGCGGTGTGATCCATTCCGGGTTGTATTATCAACCCGGTTCCTTAAAAGCTCGCAACTGCGTCTCCGGCCGGGACGCGATGTACCGCTTTTGTGAAGAACACGACATCCCGTATGAACGCTGCGGCAAGGTGGTCGTCGCCTTGGATGAAAGTGAGCTCCCGGCTTTGAATGAATTGGAGCGGCGGGGAAAGGCCAACGGTTTGAAGGGGCTTCGCCGCCTGGATGGGGACGAGCTGGGTGAATACGAGCCGTACGTTGCCGGGGTGGCTGGTTTATATGTTCCTGTGTCAGGCATCACCGATTATGGACAGGTGACGGAAGCCTTTGCTGCCATCATCCGCCAGCAAGGGGGTGAAATCCGGCTCGGGACCCGGGTTGTGTCCTGCAAAAAAGCGGCCCAGGGATTTGACCTGGAAACCAACCAGGGGGATGTGCGCTGTAAGAACCTGATCAATTGTGCCGGATTGTATTCTGATCGCGTGGCCCGCATGTGCGGCCTTGAACCGGATCTGCACATCGTGCCCTTCCGGGGAGAATATTATGAGCTGGTCCCGGAAAGCCGCCATCTTGTAAAGGGCCTAATTTACCCTGTACCTGATCTGAACCTGCCATTCCTGGGCGTTCATTACACCAAAGAAGTAGATGGCGGCGTAAAAGCCGGACCCAATGCCGTTCTGGCGTTTAAGCGAGAGGGGTATGGATGGGGGGATGTGTCCCTGTCTGATATGTGGGGTTATCTCACCTACCGGGGATTCTGGAATATGGCCGGTAAGTTCTGGCAGGTTGGCATCCATGAGATGTACCGCTCCCTGGTAAAGCGGTCTTTCGTGAACGCCCTGCGGGGTTTGATCCCTGACTTGAAAATGGACGATGTGCGACGGAATGGAAGCGGGGTCCGGGCCCAGGCGCTGGATCCGGATGGATCGTTGGTGGATGATTTCAGGATTATGGAAGCTGAGGGTATGATCCATGTTTTGAATGCTCCTTCTCCAGCAGCGACAGCATCAATAGCGATCGGTCGTACCATAGCGGAGAGAGCGGTCGACTTGTTTCAGGAGGTAAAGTGATGGAGATTCAACGTGGGCTGGAAGGGGTGGTTTTTGCGGAAACGAAATTAGGAAAGATTGACGGTCAGAAGGGAGAGTTATCCTACTGCGGTTACGATATTCAGGATCTGGCTGAAGAGGCCTCCTTTGAAGAAGTGGCATTCTTGTTATGGTACCAGCGCCTCCCATCCCAGCCGGAGTTGGAAATGCTCAAAGGGTGGATGCGCTCTAACCGGCTGCTGCCCAAGACGGTGTGGGGTATCATGCACTCGCTGCCGGAGGGAGCGACGAGCATGGAAGCGCTGCGCACGATATGTTCCACACTATCCATGTTTGATAAAGCCTGCAAGCACGAGGAGGTGGGGGGATCCTCCATGTGCCGCTCGGTGAGCCTGACCGGGAAAATGCCGACCATCGTCACCTCGTTTGACCGTCTGCGGCGGGGGCTCCCGCCCATTGAACCGCAGGAGGATCTGGGACACGCGGCGAATTTCCTGTACATGCTGACTGGAGAAGTGCCCGATGAGGTCAGCGCCCGGGCCCTGGAAACCTATTTTGTCCTCCTGGCTGAACACGGGATGAATCCCTCCACTTTTTCCGGGCGGGTGACATCCAGTACACGCGGGGATATTTACTCTGCTGTGGTCACTGCATTGGGGACGCTGAAAGGAGAACTGCACGGGGGCGCCAACCACCGGGTGATGCAGCAGTTAATGGAAATCGAAGATGTGGACAATGTCGATGAGTGGTTTGAGCGCAAGATGGAGGAAGGGCAGAGGATCTTTGGCTTTGGTCACCGGGTTTATAAAACTAAGGACCCCCGTTCGGATATCCTGAAGAAAATGTCCAGGCAGGCAGCTGAGCACCAGGGGAGCACGCGGTGGGTGGATATCGCCACGGCGCTTGAGGAACGTGTCCTGAATCATCCCTATTTCCAGGAGCGCAACCTGGTCACCAATGTCGATTATTACTCCGCGCCCCTGCTGTATGCTTTGGGGATCCGGATTGACCAATTTACACCGATGTTTGCCATGGCCCGTATTGCGGGCTGGACCGCTCATGCCCTGGAACAGCAGCGCGATAACCGGCTGATCCGGCCCAGGGCAAAATATGTGGGCCAGGAAGATCTCCAACTTCCTTCTATGGAGGACCGCGAGCCGGCCATAGCTATTGACCTGGAAGCCCAGTGCGTTGTCGGGAAGCCAGCCAACTGCCCGGCAGCTTTGGAAGATCCACCGCGTTTCTAGAACCGATCTGGCTGGCGCGGTTGATGTGATTTAGGAACATAAAAGGGAGCTGAACATGCAAGCCACAGAAGTATTTCGTGTCGAGAGGGGATTGCTGGAGGATTTCTGCGCGCGTGTTTTGACTGCCACGGGTGTGCCGGAGGGGGATGCCCGTATTACAGCTGAGGTCCTCGTCACCGCTGACCTGCGTGGGATCAACAGCCATGGTGTGGCACGTCTCCGGCGTTATGTGACCGGGATCCGGGATGGGATGATGATCCCGGATCCAGATGAAGAGGTGGTACGGGAAACATCCACCACCGCGCTGTTTGACGCCGGGGGTGGACTGGGTCAGCCCGTCTCCCACCGGGCCATGACCAGGGCCGTTGACAAGGCAGTCGAGTTTGGATCGGGGTTTGTCACAGTCCGCAACTCCAACCATTACGGCATCGCAGGGTATTATGCCATGATGGCCCTGGAACAGGATTTCATTGGCATTTCCATGACCAATGCTTCGGAACTGGTGGTGCCCACCTTCGGGCGCGATGCCATGCTGGGCACGAACCCGATTTCAGTGGCAGCTCCAGCGGGCAGCCAATATCCCTTTGTGCTGGATATGGCGACCAGCACTGTCCCGCGGGGAAAACTGGAAGTCTATCAGCGCCAGGAAAAGGATCTTCCTGCGGGATGGGCCACAGACGAAGAAGGAGAAATGTCCAGTGACACTTCCCGCGTGCTGAGCAATCTGCAGCAGCAGGCCGGGGGTGGGTTGCTGCCGCTGGGCGGCGTAGGTGAACTTCTGGGGGGACACAAAGGATACGGCCTGGCTCTCCTGGTGGATATATTGTGCGGTGTGCTGCCCGGGGCGGCCTATGCCAACCGTACCTATCCTAAAGATGAGGATGGAAACCCGCTGCCGTCGGAAATCGGTCATTTCTTCGGGGCCATCCGGGTGGATGCCTTCCGCCCCCTGGGGGATTTTAAAACGGATATGGATGATCTGCAGGAGCGGCTGAAAGGAACCGCCAAGGCACAGGGCCAGGACCGGATTTACATCCACGGTGAGAAAGAATTTGAACAGGCAGAGCACAATCAGGCTGAGGGAGTGCCTGTGACTCCGAAGGTGGTCCAGGATCTGCAGGCCATCGCCCGTGAGGTGGGCGTAAAATACGACCTGGATTGATGTGCGGATACCGGAGCTCCGTGCTCCCGGAATCAACCCTGCTGCAGGTGGGAGATTAGGGCGTCTGTCATTTCCCTTGTTGTGGCTGATCCCCCTACGTCTGGGGTGAGAGATTTCCCTTCCCGGTACAGTTGTCGCACGCTCTCTTCCACTTTTTTACTGGCTTCGACTTCTTCAATACGGGACAGCATCATTGCTCCTGCCAGGATCAGCGCTGTGGGATTGGCGATTCCCTTCCCGGCGATGTCCGGGGCTGAACCGTGCACGGCTTCAAAGACCGCTGCATGATCTCCCAGGTTGGCGGCGGGAACGGTCCCTAACCCTCCTACCAGCCCGGCTGCCAGATCGGAGACAATATCCCCGTACAGGTTGGGACACAATAACACGTCGTGCTGGTGAGGGTCAATGACCAGATCCATGCACAGGGCATCGACGATGCGGTCCTTGAACTTGATGTCCGGATACTCCTGGGCGACTTCCCGGGCGCACTGTAAAAATAGGCCGTCAGACTCCTTGAGAATGTTGGCTTTATGAACGGCTGTCACGCTCTCCCGTCCGGCCCGGGTGGCATACTCAAAGGCAAAGCGGGCCAGACGCAGGCTGGCTGGTCGGGAAACCCGTTTTAGCGCTGCCACCGTGTCCTCATCCTCCCAGCGTTCATCTGCCACGTACAGACCTTCCGTGTTCTCCCTGACAATGGCCAGATCCACATCCTGGTAGCGGCTGGGTACGCCGGGAATAGAACGCACAGGGCGTAAATTGGCGTACAGGTCCAGGTGCTTGCGGATGGCGACGTTAACGCTGGAAAATCCGCTGCCTACCGGCGTGGTGACGGGCCCCTTCAGGGCTACACCGAATTCACGCACGGCGTCCAGCAGGTCTTCCGGCAGCGGCGTCCCCTGCTCTTCCAGAGCGATTGCCCCGGCTTGATAAAGGTGCCAGTTGACGTTGACGCCGGTGGCTTCCAGCACGTCCTGGGCAGCCTGTGATACCTCGGGTCCGATGCCATCTCCCGGAATAAGCACGATATCGTGACCGTTCATCATCATCTCCTTCGGGTTGTTGTAAGTGATCCCTGCTGTGCTAGGCATCATTATAATCAGCCATCAAGGGTTGTGAGATGAATTTTTCCTTATATCTGAAAGGTTGGTCTGGGCAGGAGCCAGATGGCCACATCTGGTTCCCCGGGGTGATGTTGGTACAATGGGAGTCACATGTCAGCGTGGATGATCTATAGGCGGCTTGTAATGGACGTCTTTTATCACGATTTGTTCACTTTTCCACTTCCGGAGGGACACCGCTTTCCCATTCAGAAGTATGTCCTGCTCCGGAAACGATTGGTCGATGAGGGGGTCATTTCTGAAGAGGAGCTTCATGTCCCGCAGGGGGCTAGCGATGACCAGCTCCTTCTGGTGCATGATCCATCCTATATCGAAAAGCTGAAAAACGGGGGTCTGACCACCCGGGAAATTCGGCGCATGGGTTTCCCCTGGTCCCGGGGTCTCCTGGAACGTTCTCGCCGCTCGGTGGGGAGCACGATTGCGGCCTGCCGGTCTGCCCTGGATAAGGGGGTGGCGGTCAATCTGGCCGGTGGGACGCATCATGCTTTCCCTGGTCAGGGCCAGGGATTTTGCGTGTTTAATGACGCTGCTGTTGCAGCCCGGGTGATGCAGTCTGAGCACCGGGTGCAGCGGGTCCTGATTGTGGATTGTGATGTCCATCAGGGGAACGGCACAGCGGCCATCTTTCAGGATGATCCCTCTGTCTTTACCTTTTCCATCCACGGGGAGAAGAATTTTCCTTTTCATAAAGAAACATCCGATCTCGATCTAAGTCTGCCAGACGGGGCAGGGGATGATCTTTATTTACGGCAGCTGCAAGAGGGTTTGGCCCAGGCCGTGGAACGGGCCCAGGCGGATTTGGTGATCTACCTGGCAGGAGCGGATCCCCATCATGGGGATCGCCTGGGACGATTGTCTTTGAGTAAGACCGGATTAGCGGATCGGGACCGGATCGTGATGGAGGCTGGCCTGCAGGCCAGCCTGCCGGTGGCCGTGGTGATGTCGGGGGGATACGGAAAGGATGTAGACGATACGGTTGAAATCCATTTTCAAACCGTGCGCGTGGCCCTGGAATACGCCAGGCGCTACCTCCGGGCTGGCCGGTAAAACTTTCATGGCGTTATATCCTATCAATCTACCCGGACATGTTATGCACGACTTTCCTGGATTAAAAACCGGTTTCCGGCTGGGTCCTTAACCCACTGCCCTGACTGGTCTACACCCGGTGGTGGGGATGTGGTTCCGCTTGAATCGAGGTCCATGTCAGGGTGGTGTTTCAGCGTCATCCATCCTAAACCAGGAGCGTCTGGAGGGGGAGGAGAGGCTCCTTTGCTGTTCCAGGTATTGACGCCGATGTGGTGGTGATAGCTGGAATAAGAAAAGAAGGATGCTCCGCTTCCATAGCGCTGCATGAGCTCCATGCCCAGCACGTCTCGGTAGAAAGTTTCCGCGGTAGAGATGTTATTTACCCTGAGATGCACGTGCCCCAGTCGGGTACCCTCGGGCAGACCTTGCCAAGGGTCGGGGTCATCCACGAGTAGATCCAGGAGCTGCTGGGTTCGCAATGGTTCGGTGACCATATCCAGCCGCCCCTCTTTCACCGGCCACTCAGAACGGGGGCGATCCCGGTAGATTTCGATACCGTTGCCGTCCGGATCTTGCAGGTAAAGGGCTTCGCTTACGCCGTGATCCGCAAAACCGCTCATAGGGGTATCTGTCTGGATCATGTGTTTTAAACAGCGGGCGAGGGATAGCCGGTCTGGAAGGAGGACTGCGAAATGATATAGCCCGGTTGACCGGCGGGGTATGTCTCCCCCGGGATGCTCCAGCAGCTCTAAAAAGGTGTCCCCCGGCGCGCCTAACCAGGCGCGCTGGCTTTCCCGCTTGTGGAGGAAAAACCCGAGGTGGTCCTGATAAAAACTGCTTGAGCGATCCAGGTTTTTTACTTTTAAGCTGATCGATTGCAGGGGATGGTCAGTTCGGTTGTCATCCATTGCTGCTCCTATATTTTGTCGCTCCCGGTGTCCTTCCCGGCTCAAAACGGGCCTGGTTTCACTGCACAGACGGATGGGAAGGCCATTTTCTTACCCGGAGACCAGCCCGTGGCGATGGATTTCAAAGTCGTTAAACTTGCCTGTCACACCCCCTGGATCTGGGGCGGACGCTGTGATCTATCGATATGTGAAAAACCGGTTTTTGGCTTGCTGTTTTGCCCACCCTTCAGAATAAATTATAATAGGTAGCACCAAATCCAGCTTAGACTGGTTGGTAGCAGACACCTTTTATGGGTTGGGTCATTGACCTGGCAAGAATTAGGGCTATGAACGAGAAAGCAGGTTTTCGGATACCGGGGTTGGGAAGCATTCAGGGCAGGTTAACCCTGTTCTTCCTGGCCTTTGTCCTCTTGATTTTGCTCTCGGTAGGGGTGACATACTGGGGGATCGAACGGCAGGAGAAGGATGCCTTGATCATCAATTTGGCCGGAAGGCAGCGCATGCTGCTTCAGGAGATGGCCCGTTTGACCCAGGGACTGGGGGAAGAAAATAACCAGGGGGATCTGGAAGCCTTGTCAGCGGCTGAGGAGACCTTTGAGCGCACATTGTCTGCCTTTCTGGAAGGCGGACAGGCGCCGTACCTGCCGGGCGAGGCGGTATCTGTCCCGGCGGCTAAAGGCGCTTCCATCCTGGAACAGCTGCTTATTATCCAGGAGAGATGGCGCCAATTTCAGGCCTCGTTGGACCAGGTCAGGGAGAATCAACCGGGGTCAATGCAGCGCCTGGAGGCAGTGAGCACAGTCGAAGACCAGGCACCTATCCTGGTCGCGGAGGCGGACCTGGCGGTTCGCCTGTTTGAAAAATCCGCTACGAGAAAAGTACAGCTGCTGCGGGGGCTGCAAATCGGGTTCCTGGTCTGCGCCATTGCTTTATTAGCAGCCGGAGGATGGATGACCCGCGAGGTCCTGATCCAGCCTCTGGGCGACCTGTCCCGGACTGCGGAAAGAATGAGGGAAGGTGACCTCACCTCTCCGGTTAAGGTGGATGGATTGCAGGAGATATATCTCCTGTCGAATACCCTGGAATCGATGCGGTCGGAGTTGAAGTCCTCTCAGGAGGCGTTGGTTACTTGGAGTGAGACGCTCGAGTCCCGGGTGATGCAGCGGACGAGGGAACTGGAAGCCCTGTATGAAATCAGCCGGGATATCTCTTCCCGGCTCGATGTGGAGCAGCTGCTGGGGGCTATCACGGAACGATCCCTGAATTTATTGGGTGGAGATGTGGCTGTGCTATGCAGCCTGGATCATGATCAGGAATTGTTGGTGTTTGAAGCTCACAGCGGGTTGGATGACGGGATTCGGGGTGATGCCACGGATATTGCGGGGGAGATGGCTTCCCGCGTGCTGTCAGGAAAACGAGCCTTCAACTGTGGGGAGGAATACTGCGCCGGCGGCTGCGGTATTCTGGATCAGCGATATCGAACGAGCCATATTGCAGCGCCACTATGGGTGGAAGAGCGCCTGATCGGAGCATTGTGCGTCGGGCGTTCAGATGAAAATTCATTCTCCCTTGAGGCTACATCTTTGCTCACCAAACTGGCCAACTCCGCCGCAGTTGCCCTTGAAAACGCGCGCCTTTATGAGCAGGCAGAAAAGGTGGCTGCTCTGGAAGAAAGGCAGCGCATCGCAGCGGAGATGCACGATGGATTGGGGCAAACCCTGAGCACGTTGAGCATCAAAATTGACCGGTCCCACGAGCTGATCCGGGAAGACAGGGCGCAGGAGGCCCGCAGGATCCTGGACGAGAGCTATCTTGTCCTGGATCAAGCCATGGTGGGCGTTCGCCGGGCGATCGCCAGTTTGATGGAAAAGCATGTCCCGCACGGCGGCCTGCGGGATCAACTGTCGCAGTTGGTTGATGAACAACGCGGCCGGGATGGCTTGGAGGTCGTCTTGAAAACGGGATTCGAAGACCAGGTTTCCATTTCCGATGAGGACCTGGATCATATACTGAAAGTGGCAAATGAAGCCATGCTCAATGCCAGACGTCACGCCTATGCATCACACCTCGAGGTATCCTTGGATAGGAATGAGGATTGCTACATTTTGGCGGTCCGGGATGATGGGCTGGGATTTGACCTCCAGGAGGACCATAACCGGAAGGGTAACCATTTTGGAATCCAGGTAATGGAGGCCCGAGCGGAGCGTATTGGCGGCGATCTTAATATCCAAACCGCACCCGGTGAAGGAACGGTGATCACCCTGAAATGGCCGATTCATGGAGAGGACACAGTTACCTGATGGATAAGATTAAGGTTCTTCTAGCAGACGATCATGTCTTATTCCGGGAGGGATTGGCGGGTTTGATTTCCTCCCAGCCAGACATGGAAATCACCGGTGAAGCGGGGGACGGTCTGGAGGCTGTGGTCAAGGCCAGGGAATTGGAGCCCGATCTAATCTTGATGGATATTCAGATGCCAGGGTGTGATGGGGTGGAAGCAACGGCCAGAATTAAAGAGGAGCTTCCTGATACCAGGGTGGTCATGCTCACCGTGCAGGATGATGAAGAAGAACTTTTCAGAGCTATCCAGCAAGGGGCGCAGGGGTATCTTTTGAAAAACATTCGATCGCGGGACATGATCAAGATGCTGCGCAGGGTCCTGGAGGGAGAAGCAGCCATCGATCCTGCCCTGAGCGGGGAGCTGCTCCAGGAATTCCGGCGCCTGAAAAAAAGGGTTCCCGCCTTAGGGGAGGGCGATGTAGATCCCCCCACCCAGCGTGAAAAAGAGGTCCTTTCCCTGATTGCAAAAGGCGATACCAATCAGGAGATTGCCGAGCGGCTTTCGATCAGTGTCCATACCGTTAAGACCCATGTCAGAAACATCCTTTCCAAGTTGAGCGCAGAAAACAGGTGGGACGCTGTCCGGATTGCCGAACAGAAAGGGTGGATCATATAGTAGCATACCCGGAATGTGACCGGTAAGCCGGCCTGGTTTTTCAGAGGATATTTCTCACCTTAATTCCGTCAAAAGCACCTGTACCAATAGAAATACGAGGGGGAGCGTATGTGTGATACGGGGCTTCATCACACTAATCGAGGGGGATTTCCGGTAGGATTAGTCCCCCCTGCAAAATGAATTACTCCTTCTGAGTCGGGAGCGATTTGAAGATCGCTCTTTTTTCATACCTTAAAGCGGTTTTGAGCGATTGGAAGGCGGCAATTTAGAGTTTAGGATGGGTATAAGGTAAGAACCTTCCCATGAGTTGTGTGATGCACCTGATGCTGGCGTTTTATGGGTAGAAGGCGGGGATGTTATGGCCGCGAGACAATCCACCCAGCGGCGTGTACTGCTGATCAGCGGCGGAGATCTCTTTGGTGAGAGCCTGGAAAACATGCTCCACAGTTTAGAGGATGTCACGCTGCTGGGGCCTGTTGCCGTGGGTGAGAATATATTTGCCCATATCGATCAGGAGCGCCCGGATATAGTTCTGGTGGTGGAGGGGAAACATGATCTCGACCGGGTTTCTTCTTTAACCTCGCAAATCATCGAGCGCCATCCCAGTTTGCCCGTTATTCGCAGCACTCTCTCACACAGCGCGGTCCGCGTATACACCTCTCGCGAATTTCCAGCCCGCACGTCAGAATTGGTCCAGGCCATCCGGGGGCTGCCAATCAGCCGGGAATGAATCATGAAATTTCGATTTGAAATCTGACAAGGATGAGTTATATGGAAATCAGGGAAATCAAATTTGGATTCAAGATCGGACTTGCATTGGGGAGTGTGATCCTGGGTTCCCTATTGCTGTTTACCTCTGTGGTTCTTGTTCAGGCGGGTCCCCGATCCCAGACCGTTGCTGAGGGCCGGACCCTGTTCGAGGAAAAGTGTCAATCCTGCCATACCGTGGGAGGCGGGGATGCTGCGGGTCCGGATTTGATGGACGTCACCGGGCGCCGGGAAAGGGAATGGCTGATCTCGTTCATCATGTCTCCCGAAGAGATGATCCAGGAGGGGGATCCCATCGCAACCGAGCTTTATCGAGAGTACAACGAGCTGACCATGCCGGATGTAGGGCTGTCACAGGATGAAGCGAAAGCGGTGCTGTCCTATATTGAGAGCCGATCCGGGGGCGAGGGGGGTGAAGGTCAGGAAAGCTCCAGCGAGCTCCCACAGGGTTCTGTGGAGCGCGGGCGGGCGTTGTTCAACGGTCGAATTGCCTTCGATAAGGGAGGGACGCCTTGTGTAGGCTGCCACAGCATGGGGGATTTTGGGGCGCTGGGTGGAGGGAACTTCGGGCCTGATCTGACCCATGTATACAGCAGGTACGGGGAAGAAGGACTTATTTCTGCTCTTGAAAATGTGCCCTTCCCGACTATGAAACCCATCTTTGCGAATAAAGAATTGACGGCACAGGAACAGGCCGATCTGGCAGCGTATTTCCAATGGGCCGATACCAACACCCGCCCCACAGAAGGGGGAAGGGTTTCTTCTTGGATGTGGGTTGGTGGGGGAATCGGGGTAGGGATCTTATTCGGGATCATGTTCATGTTCTGGCCGCGCCAGCGTTCCAGTTTATCGGAGAGATTAAGGAGAAATCAATGAAGTGGATAAAAGACAAAGAATCTCCCGGAGAGCGAAAATGGGAGGAGTTTTATCGCAACCGCTTTCAACATGATAAACGGATCAGGACCACCCATGGTGTCAACTGCACGGGCAGCTGCTCCTGGGAGGTGTTTGTCAAAGACGGTATTGTCACCTGGGAGCTGCAGGCCACGGACTATCCGGAGTTAGAAGAGGGGCTTCCGCCTTATGAGCCCCGGGGATGCCAGCGCGGGATCAGCTATTCCTGGTATCTGTACAGCCCGCTGCGGGTGAAATACCCCTATGTGCGGGGCACGCTGATCGATCAATGGCGTCCGCTGCGAGAGAAGTATGACGATCCAGTGGCCGCCTGGGCTGCCCTGGTCTCGGATCAGGAAGGCAGAAAGAAATACCAGCAGGCGCGCGGTAAAGGGGGGTTCAGGCGTCTGTCCTGGGAGGAAGCATTGGAAATTATTGCTGCCTCGGTGATTTATACGTCCAAGAAATACGGCCCGGACCGGGTGGCGGGGTTCTCTCCCATCCCGGCCATGTCCCAGATCAGCTATGCTTCCGGGTCGAGGTTTTTATCTTTGCTGGGCGGCGTGATCTTGAGTTTTTATGACTGGTACTGCGATCTGCCCCCTGCCAGCCCTGAGATCTGGGGGGAGCAGACCGATGTCCACGAGTCGGCAGACTGGTATAACTCGCGTTTTATCGCCGTGATGGGTTCGAATCTAAACATGACCCGCACGCCGGACACGCATTTTGCCACCGAGGTGCGCCATGCGGGAGCAAAGTTGACCGTCTTTTCGCCTGACTTCTCCCAGGTGGCCAAACATGCTGATTATTGGATCCCGACCCACGCCGGACAGGATGGCGCCTTCTGGATGGCGGTCAACCATGTCATCCTCAATGAGTATTATGTGAAACGCCAGGTGCCGTACTTTGCGGATTACCTGAAAACCTATTCGGATATGCCCTTTTTGGTCCGATTGGAAGAGGACCGCCCGGGAAAGTATCTGCGGGCTGGAGCGCTGAAACCGTATAGTGACGTAGAAAACAAGGACTGGAAGCTGCTGGTGTGGGATGAGAACAGCGCCCAGCCCCGTATGCCCCAGGGGTCGATCGGTTTCCGGTGGGAGGAAAAGGAGAAAGGGAACTGGAATCTGAAGATGAAAGATGGGGCCACGGGGGAAAGGCTCGATCCTATCCTGAGCTTTATCGGGGAGGAGGACGAAGTTCGCCTAATAGCATTTGATGATTTCAGCAGCGAGAGCAAGGTGCGGCGCGGGGTCCCGGTGCGATTTGTGGACACCGGGGATGGCCGGGTGCCGGTGACCACCGTCTACGACCTGATGATGGCCCAGTTTGGCGTGGACCGGGGGCTGGAGGGGGAATATGCCTCAGGGTATGAGGAGGATATCCCCTATACCCCGGCCTGGCAGGAAAAATATACCGGCATTCACCGTGACACCTGTATCCGCTTTGCCCGCGAATGGGCCACCAATGCCGAAAAGACCGAGGGCAAGAACATGGTCATCATCGGTGCCGGCGTCAATCACTGGTACCACAACAACCTCATCTACCGGTCAGCCATTGTGGCCCTGATGCTCACCGGCAGTGTGGGTGTGAACGGGGGCGGCCTGGCGCACTATGTGGGCCAGGAGAAAGTGGTCAACGGCCCCTCCTGGGGGGCAGTGGCTTTTGCCAAAGATTGGGACATGGTGCCCAGGCATCAAAATACCCCCTCTTACCATTA
This sequence comes from uncultured Anaerolineales bacterium, assembly GCA_964539105.1. Lineage (GTDB taxonomy): Bacteria > Chloroflexota > Anaerolineae > Anaerolineales > UBA11858 > B10-G9. The sequence goes on from CAZIFI010000024.1 coordinate 29,065, forward strand.
TGTCCACACCGACCAGTGGCGCTATGAGCGAGGGTATGCTGCCTATGATCCCACAGTCCAGGCCAGCAAGGACGACCACACCATCGATCACCAGGTGCGGGCGGTGCGCAAAGGGTGGCTGCCCTTTTTCCCCCAGTTTGATGAAAACCCGCTGGAGACCATCCGGGAGGCCCGGGAAGCCGGCGCAGTCGGGAAGGATGACATTGTAGAACGTATCGTCCGCCGCTTGCAGGATGGGGACCTGAAGTTTGCCGTTGAGGACCCTGATGCCCCCGAAAACTGGCCCCGGACCTGGTTTATCTGGCGCGGGAACGCCATCGGCACCAGTGCCAAAGGCCATGAATACTTCTTGAAGCATTACTTGGGGACCCATGACTCCGCGGTGGCTGAAGAAATGATTCAAGGGAAGACGAAGGAAATTCAGCTCCGGGATGTGGCTCCGGAAGGGAAGATGGATCTGGTGGTGGACCTGAATTTCCGTATGGACACCTCTGCTCTGTACTCCGATATTGTTCTTCCGGCGGCATCCTGGTACGAGAAGGATGATCTCAATACCACCGACCTGCATTCCTTTATCAACCCCATGCAGGCCGCGGTGCCGCCGGCCTGGGAGTCGAAAAGCGATTGGGATATCTTCAAAGCCCTGGCCCGTAAAGTGAGTGACCTGGCGGGGGACCATTTCCCGGAGACTTTTCAGGACGTGATCATGGCTCCCCTGGGGCACGATTCCCGGGATGAGCTGGCCCAGCCCCAGCATGAGGATTGGAAGGAGGGCGAAGTGGATCCGGAACCGGGCAAGAGCATGCCTCACTTCAAGGTGGTGGAGAGAAATTACCGCGATCTGGGGGAGCGCTTTGTCAGCTTGGGGAAGGGGATCGAAGAGAACGGCATCGGCGCCCACGGCCTGACATTCGATGTCCAGCAGGAATACCGCGAATTGCTGAAGCGGCAGCCCCGGGGATGGAACAAAGGACAGGTGGCGGATATTTCTGGCAATGGGTCCGTGTATCCCTCCCTGGAATACGACGTGCAGGTGTGTGATGCCCTGCTCCACCTTGACCCGTCCGCGAATGGCGAGGTGGCCTACCGGGCTTTCAAGGTCAAAGAAGAAAAGACCGGGGTGGATCTGGCAGACCTGGCGGATGGATCCAGGGACGTGACGACCTCCTTTGCGGACATCGTGGCCCAACCGCGCCGGATCCTGACCACACCGACCTGGTCAGGGATTGTCAATAAAGGCCGGGCCTATGCCCCCTTTACCATGAATGTCGAGCGGCTGATCCCGTGGCGTACACTGTCCGGCCGGCAGCACTTTTACCTCGACCACCAGGGATATCTGGATTGGGGCGAGCACCTGCCGGCCTATAAGCCGCGCCCGGATCACACCATGCTGGATGAAACCGCCAAAAGCCGCCTGGAAGGGGACGGGAAGCTGATGGGGTACATCACACCCCACGGCAAGTGGAGCATCCACTCCACCTATTCTGATAACGAACACATGATGACCCTCTCCCGGGGTGATTATCCGGTGTGGATCAACAAGAAGGATGCCAGCGAGTTGGGCATTACAGATAACGACTGGGTCGAGCTGTATAACGACAACGGCGTTTTTGTGCAGCGGGCGATCGTTTCCTCGCGCATTCCTGAGGGAACGGTGTTTGTCTACCATGCCACGGAGCGCACCGTGAACACGCCGAAATCCCCCCTGCGGGGGAACAAGCGGGCCGGGATGAACAACTCCCTGACCCGCGTGCGGTTGAAGCCGGTTCTGATGTCGGGCGGGTACGCTCAATTTACCTATGCCTTCAATTACTGGGGGCCGACGGGCGTCAACCGCGACACGTTTGTGTTCCTGAGGAAGATCGATAAACCCGAGTACTGATTTATCCTGCCCGGTTGATTTAGGCCTTCCTGGAGAGAGTCGTGAACAAACACAAGGAAACTGGAGGATGACATGGATGTACGCTCACAAATGAGCATGCTGTTCCACCTCGATAAGTGCATTGGCTGCCATACCTGTTCTGTGGCCTGCAAGAATTTGTGGACCGATCGGGAAGGCGCGGAATACATGTGGTGGAACAATGTAGAAACCCGTCCGGGAACCGGGTATCCCACCCAGTGGGAAAACCAGGAACATTTTCAGGGGGGATGGAAACTCGAAAACGGGAAGCTGAAATTGAGATTGAATTCGAAGCCCAAAGGGTTGTTGAACCTGTTTTATAATCCCTCTCTTCCCGATTTGAAGGATTACTATGAGCCTTTCACGTTCCGTTATGAGGACCTCTTCAATGCCCCGGAGGGAGATGACCAGCCGACGGCTATTCCGGTATCCAGGATCACCGGCGAGGAGATGGAGATCGAAACCGGTCCCAACTGGGATGATGACCTGAGTGGTTCCAACATTTACGCCAGGAACGATCTCAACCTGGACGGTCTCTCCCAGGAAACCCGGGCCCAGCTGGATGAACTGGAACGCCTGGTCTTTCAATACCTGCCCCGGATCTGCAACCACTGCTTGAACCCTTCCTGCGTGGCCGCCTGTCCCTCCGGCGCCATTTACAAACGCGGCGAAGACGGTGTGGTGCTGGTCAATGAAAATACATGCCGGGCCTGGCGGATGTGCGTGGCTGCCTGTCCCTATAAAAAGGTCTATTACAACTGGTCCAGCGGTAAATCAGAGAAATGCATCCTGTGCTTTCCCCGCATGGAAACCGGCCAGGCCCCGGCCTGCGCTCATTCCTGTGTGGGGCGCATTCGATATATGGGGGTTTTACTGTACGATGCGGATCGGATCCCATCTGCCGCACAGGTTCCGGATGATGTGCTTCTCAAAGCGCATTTGGAAACGATTCTGGACCCCCATGATCCGGAAGTGATCCAGGCAGCGAAAGAAAACGGGATCGATGACGGCTGGATTGAAGCCGCCCAGAAATCCCCGGTTTACACGTTTTTGAAAGAGTGGAAGATCGCCTTCCCTTTGCATCCGGAATACCGGACAATGGCCATGATGTACTATATCCCGCCCCTCTCTCCGGTGGTGAGCACCATCGAGGAGGGACTCTTCCGGCTGGATCTCACTGAGGAAGAACGGACCTTCGAAGTCTTCGACCGGCTTGACACGGCGCGCCTTCCCATAAAATATCTGGCGAATTTGTTCACTGCTGGTGAAGAGAAACCAATCCGCGAGGTACTCACCAAGATGCTGGCCGTTCGGGTCTACAACCGCCGAAAGAGCGTGGAAGGCAAAGTAGACGAGGTGGCGCGGGAGGCGCTGGCAAAAGCGGGTCTGACCCGGGAGGAGGCCGAAGGTATATACCAGTTGACAACCAAACCTACCATTGAAGAACGCTTTGTATTCCCTCCCTATCACCGGGAGATGAGCATTGAAAAAGAAAACGATCCGCTGCGGCACAGTGGATCGACCGGGTTGGGATTCAACCAGCCCCCCAATCGCGGCGCGTAGCAGCCGCTTTCTGAGGAGGTCACCATGGGAAGCTATCAACAGCTGGTACAGGCATTGCAGTATCCTTATCCGGGGCAGTTTGACGCCTTGCAATCAGGCGCGGAAAACGTTGAGGACCACGCGGTCCGCCGCTCCTACCAGGCCTTTGTCAGGGAGGTGGAGTGCCTGTCCCGGGGGGAATGGGAAGAGCTGTACACCAATACCCTGGACCTGAACCCCCAGGTAGCGCCTTATCTTGGCTACCAGATGTGGGGCGAGAATTATAAGCGCGGGAATTTTATGTCCCGGCTCAACAGTGCGCTGAATGAGGAGGGGATTGAGCGGGGCGGGGAGCTTCCGGATCACCTGGTGCTTGTCCTTCGCTACTTGAGCGAGACCTCCCAGCCCATGCCGGGGCTGGTGAAAATTTTTCCACGAGCGGTGGGAAAGATGCACAAAGAATTGAAATCCGCGGATCCAGAAAACCCGTACCTGCATCTCCTGACCGCGATTCGCAGGCTGGCTGATTCCCTTGAGGGGGAGCAATGAGAACCATCCTCCATCAAAATAGACCCACGGGGAGGACCTTATGAATTGGAATATCCTCTTATTTCTGACTTTTCCCTATATCGCCCTGACGCTGTTTGTCGCGGTTACGATCTACCGCTCTATCGTCAATCCCTTTTCTATTTCCAGCCTGTCGTCCCAGTTATTGGAAGGGAAAAAGCTGTACTGGGGCTCGATTTCCTTCCACTATGGGATTATTATTGTGCTCCTGATCCATCTCCTGGCCATACTGTTTCCCAAGGGGGTGCAGCTGTGGAATGCGGTTCCAGTTCGTCTCTATCTATTGGAACTCACGGGATTCATCATGGCCCTGTGGAGCCTGGTGGGCCTGGGCCTCCTCATCTGGCGGCGGATCAGCGAGTCCAAAGTGAGGGCGGTGACCACGCCCATGGATTTGGTTGTGCTGGGCTTGCTGCTGGTGTCGGTGGCAACCGGGGTTTATACCGCGACTGCATACCGCTTTGGATCGACGTGGTTCACAGGTGTCCTCACGCCCTATATCGGGTCTTTGCTCCGGTTCAACCCGCAGCCGGAACTGGTGCAGCCCCTGCCCTGGGTTGTCCAACTCCATGTGTTCAATTTTTTCATCCTGCTGGCTGTTTTCCCTTTCTCGCGACTGATCCATATCCTGACCTTTCCCCTGGGATACTTGTTCCGCCCTTGGCAGATTGTGATTTGGATGCGGCGCTTGAAACGGTTTCCGGAGTAGAGGAGGGAATATCTCAATGGCTATGCCTCTCATGAAGACCTTGGACGACACAATGGCTACCCTTCATCCGGGGTACTTTGCCCTGGTGATGGCCACCGGCATCGTCTCCATAGCCTGTCATCTGCTGGGCTTTGATCCTGTGACATGGGCCCTGTTTGGCATCAACGCTATTGCTTACCTCATTCTGTGGATATTAACCCTGGGGCGTATTATCTGGCACAGCCCCGAAGTGTGGCATGATCTCTCGGATCATAGTCTGGGCGCGGGATTTTTCACTGTCATCGCCGGCACGGCAGTCCTGGGCAGTCAGGTTGAGATTCTCACCGGCCGCACGGGCGTTGCAGTGGGTTTGTGGGTCGTGGGTCTGCTGTTGTGGGTGGGCCTGATCTACACATTTTTTACCATGGTCACGGTCAAGCGCACCAAACCGGATTTGAGTCAGGGCATAAACGGCGCCTGGCTGGTGGCTATCGTCGCTACCCAGGGCATTTCGATTCTGTCGACGCTGATCGTCTCCGAGCTTGGGACCTGGCAGGAGGTGCTTCTGTTTTTCGCGCTGATGATGTATTTGTTGGGCTGCATGTTCTATATCCTGATCATTTCCTTGATTTTTTACCGGTTCACCTTTTATATACTGGAGCCGGAAGAGCTGAGCCCGCCGTACTGGATCAATATGGGGGCGGTGGCCATCACCACCCTGGCGGGTTCGACCCTGATGCTCAACAGCGGCGAGTGGGCTTTCCTGGGATCCATCTTGCCATTTCTAAAGGGGTTCACCCTCTTTTTCTGGGCCATGTGCACGTGGTGGATCCCCCTCCTGCTGATCCTGGGTTTCTGGCGCCATGTCATTAACCGCGTTCCCCTTGACTATCATCCTCTGTATTGGGGCATGGTCTTTCCCCTGGGGATGTACACCGCAAGCACCTTTCAGTTGGCCCAGGCCCTGAGCCTGAATTTCCTGTTGATCATCCCCCGCTATTTTATATATGTTGCCCTGCTGGCCTGGACTCTGA
>CAZIFI010000025.1:0-34643 GCA_964539105.1 uncultured Anaerolineales bacterium
TAGCCCATAGTATTCGATTCTTCTTCATTCTTCTTACTCCTTTCCTCTTGTCTTGATGTGAAGTGTTTTAGACTTGTCTGACGATTAATTCCTTCCGGTGCTCACCTCCTTTTTCGGACTGGTTTCATTTTATCATGCTTTTGATAGTTTATTACTTAACGAGTATTCTACATTTTGCGATCTTTCAATAAATACATCCAGGGCTGGAAAGGTGTCAACCGGCCCGACGGTGTTGATTTTATGTTCGGCAATGGCCTGGCCCAGCTGGGCGGACTGCAGGGGTGAGAGGTCGCGGCATATACCCGCCAGAAATCCCGACCAGAAGGCGTCACCGGCGCCGGTGACATCAACCACCGACAGGGGTTGGGCCTGAAGGCGGTAGCGATCGCCCCGGGAGGTGCCCAGCAAAACGCCCTCTCTTCCCATGGTGAGGGCCACCCATTGCGCCCCTAACTCTAAAAAGCGCTCCAGATATTCATCAGGAGAGTATCCTTTTCCGAAGATCCGGGCGCTGTCGTCCAGGGATGGTTTGGTGACGGTCACGAGGGGAAAGACATCTTTCAGATAAGATATAAAGTTGGGCCGGTCCGGCCAGATGCGGGGATGATAATTGGGATCAAGGGAAACCAGCTTATCTTCTTGCTGCGCCAGCTCCAAACATTCCATGATGGTGTTCCGGGCCGGATCGTGGGACAAGGAGAATGCCGAGGTGTGGAGGCCGGAGCACTGCCGGACGGCTTTCTTCAACTGCGGCGTCATGCGCAGATGTTTGTCCGCTCCCCGGTAGACAATGAAATCGGGTGATTTGGTGTGGCGGGTGATGGGGATCAGGGTCGTGGGCGCATGTTTTGTGGTTTGCACGAGATCCATCTGCACCCCGGCTGAGGCATATTTGTGCTTCAGGTAGTGGCCGAAGCCGTCATCACCCACGCATACCCCCAGCGCGCACCGGAACCCGAGGTGAGACAGGTTCATGGCCAGATTGGAGACCTCTCCGCCGGGAAAACGCTGAAAACTGTTGGCGTCTTCCAGGGTGGAGACGATGGCAGTCGAGATTAAATCGACGACCGCTTCGCCTAATAGGAGAAAATCGAGTTTCGGGTTCCCAGTCGTTGGGTCTGGCATGGTCACCTGCAGGGAGGAGCTGTGGTTTTGCGGGGGATCAATTCAATTGGCAGCTGTTGACCGTGCGGGCTGGATGTCCCATCTTCCAGGGTGTCTATCAACATTCTGCCCCCCAATAAGCCGGATTCATAGAGTGGTTGAGAGATGGTTGTCAGCCCCACAAATTCTGATTCAGGGACATCGTCAAAACCGATGACGGACAGTTGTTCTGGAACCTTGACGTTCATCTCCCGGGCAGCGTCCAGCACGCCGATGGCCTGGGTATCGCAGGAGGTGAATATGGCGCTGGGGCGATCTTCCATGCTGAGAAGACCCCGGGCCATCTTCCTGGCATGCTCCCGCCCGATTTTCCCCTCCATGACATAATCATCCCGGAGCGGGATGGATTCCTGTTTCAACGCACGCCGGTAACCGGTACAGCGGGCGGCTGCAGCGGAGGTTTGAAAGGGGTGGTCCTGGGCATCACTCAGAAAGGCAATTTTCTCGTGGCCCAGTTTAATCAAATGCCGGGTGGCCATTTCGCCCCCCAGAACGTCGTCCACAAAGATATGGTTGAGCTGTTCGTGACAGGCATCGATCAGCACGATGGGGACCTCGTTATTCAGGAGGGTTGAAGTCTCTTCCCGGGTAGGGGAGAGGGAGATGGATAGCAGGCCGTCCACGTAATGCTTGCTGGAGAGCAGCCCGACGTACTCGTCGCGCTGTCGGGCTGTGCCTACGGAATACAGGATGGGTTTGTAGCTGGTGTCCGCTACGGCTGCTTGAATGCCCCGCAGGCGTTCCACGTAGGAAGACAGGGTCAGGTAGGGCAAGATGACCGCGATTTGCCATGTTTTTCCGGTGGAAAGGCGTTGTGCGTTGGGGTTGGGTAAATAATTCAGATCCTGGATCGCTTGTTGGACTCGTTGCCGGGTATCGACGCTGACGGCAGCGTGGTTATTAATCACCCGGGAAACGGTTCCAACACCCACCTGAGCCTTGCGGGCTACATCGTTGATGGTTACGGACATATCTCCTCGACAAACCCAATGGAAGCGGTTCCACGGTGATTTTAAAAATACCATGGAGGCCCTGAAAAGTCAATGAGGCGTGCATTAAAAATGGCAAAACGCCTTGAGGCGGATTCTGTGCCGTACAGTGAACAGGGCTCCGGGAGGGCATATCGAGAGGTTATATATGAAAGGTGATCATCCCCATATTTGCAAGGAAGAATTCCGGGACCGGGGCTGCTGTCCAGTCCGGATAAAGGGATTCATGGGTCATACGGTAAAATACTTTAAGAGTAATCGAAAGGAAGTGACCCGGCGTGAAAATCCTCTCCATCAGCGATGAAGTCGTCCCCCTGATCTACAGCACCCAGATCGCGGCACGGTTTGGCGACGTGGATCTGGTCCTGGCCTGCGGGGATTTACCGTACTCTTACCAGGAGTTCATCATATCTTCCTTGCACAAACCGCTGTGCTTTGTGCACGGCAATCATGATCCGGAGCTCGAGTTTGGTCCCGGGAAACCCCGTGCCTATCCCTACGGAGGAGTGAACCTGCACCGCATCACCACCCGCGTCAAAGGGCTGCTGCTGGCGGGGGTGGAAGGGAGTATTCGCTACTCAAACCGCGCTCTGTACCAGTATTCTCAAAACCAGATGTGGGGACATGTGCTGCGCCTGGTGCCGGGGATGCTGTGGAATAAGCTAAGACGGGGACGCTTTCTGGATATCTTTATCACTCATGCCCCGCCCAAAGGGATCCATGACGGACAAGATTACGCCCACCAGGGAATTGCCGCCTTTCGCTGGTTGCTGGAGACCTTTCAACCCCGGTATCATTTTCACGGCCATATCCATCATTACCACCCGGATGCCATCACAGAAACCCAGCTGGGGAACACGACAGTGATCAACACTTTCCGGTACCGCGTTACCAATTTCAGAAGGTGAAGGGGAGTCTCGGGTTCAGCGGCAGATCAGGGCCGGACAGGGTACTTCACGCAAGATACGATCCACAGAACTTCCCAGCACGACTTCGATCAACGAAGCAGCACCATAACCCCCGATCAGGATCAGGTCGATTTCCCTGTCCCGAACCTGATCTTTTACAGCGCTGGCGATATCCTGCTCTGTGAGTAAAAATGATGCCCCCACGGCCCGCTGCTGCAGATATGTCTGGGCTTCTTCCAACACGGCATGAGGTTGAGATAGCCCATCCCGGCTGGTGACGACGGACAGCTGGCAGGACCAGCGGTCGGTGATGTAAGCTGCCACGTACAAAGCTTCTTTTGCTTTGGGACTGCCGTCATAGGCCAGCATAACGCGCCGGATGTGTCTTGCCGGTCCGGGCACGGTCAGGATGGGCCGCGGGCAGCGCCGGATAATGGAACGTAGTCCGGAACCCAGCCGCTGGAGTCGTTTTTCACCCGGAGGGTGATTTAAAGGAAGGGCGAGGAGATCCGCGAAGCGGGCCCGGTCACAAATGGCATCAACCACTTCCCCTGTGGCGAGGGTGAAATCATAGTCATCCACCCTCTCCTCACGGCAGATGTCCAGAAAGACCTCTTTCACCTTTATGCGGTGTTGCTCGTCCAGGGTATCCTGGCTGGGGTGGATGTGCATGCCGTGCAGTCGGCTGTGGTCGGCGCGGGCCAGGATGGCTGCCTGGCGGACCGCATGGTCTTTGCGGGTGCTGTGGTCGATGGCAACCAGGATGTCCCGGAAAAGCTGGTTTTGCGGTGTAGATCTGCCCCGGGTTTCTCTCCAGGTACCGGGAGGAGGACCTTCTTCCAGGACCTCGGGGGTAATCAGGGTTAATACCCGGTCCCGCAATCGGGTGATTTCATGTTTCAGGGTAGGCGATTGCCGGGTGGCCAGATCGGTGGCTGCGGCTTCCAGCCCCACCTCCCAACCCAGCTCCCGTTCCAGGTCAGCCCGGTGATCCGCCAGCCACAGATAGAGGTCTGTCTCTGTGCGCCGCGGGAAGTCACGCAGAATGCCCTGTTCTTTGATGATGCGGGTGACAGGCTGGTAGACATGGTCAAACCAGTGCTCCACCGCTTCCTGGTATGGAATATGCCTTTCTTGATTGAGGCCCATGTAATAGCGGTGAATTTCTATATGTTCCAGTAGGGCAGGGTAAGCACCTGGCTTGGTGGCTGTGAAGTCCGATTCGGGACGCAGTCGATCCAGGCTGGTTTGTTCCAGGAATTGGACATATTCTGCTTTGATGATCAGGTCATCCGGTTTAGTGTCTGGTTTAAGGGGCACCCTGGTTTTTACCTGGGTGACGTAGGCTTCGATGGTCGGGTTCCCCAGCTGGCGGGCCACAGACACTCTGTGGTTGCCGTCTTTCACGAAGTAGGCATCCCCGATCTGATAAACCTCAATGGGAGGCAGACCTGACAGCCCCAGCGTTTCCGCCATGACTTTGGCCCATCTTCTCTGTGAGCTGGATTGTTTGGGCAAAAAGGAGCGCGTAAATTCATGGTAGCGGCCCACGCTGCCCACAATGGCTTCCAGCGGGATGTCTTGCAGGCGGGCTCCACTTTTTTCCATGCCGCGCAGCTTTTCACGCACTTCGTGGTAGGGCAGGAGCTGGATCTCTTTTGATTTTCCGGTGATGCGCGCCATAAGGACTTCCAGGGCGGCCTGGCGCCGGGCATCTTTGAAATCCTGAATGGCTTTGATGTAGTTCCGGGTCGGCATGCTTTCCTTTGTGCGACACGGTCACAGCACACAGGTAATGAGCCGTGATTTCGGCGCTCAGACCTGGTCTGTGAACGGGGTGGCGGATGACGTATGTTACAGGTTAAGTATAGTCCATTTCTGACACAAATATGGACTGCGAGTATGGAAAATTTGGTACACTACGAGAGCAGGATTCGTCACTTCGGACATGTCATGGAGACCAAGTTATGAAATATGTCAGTGTGGAAGAGATGATCGCCATAGAGAAAGAATCGCATGCCAGCGGTCATACCTACGCGCGCATGATGGAACACGCGGGGAAGGGGCTGGCGGAAGTCATCCATGAAGAATATGGATACGGGGAAGAAAAATCCGCCCTGGCGCTGGTTGGCTCGGGGAATAACGGGGGGGATGCGCTGGTAGCCCTGGATTATCTTGCATCCTGGGAATGGGAGGTAACGGCGCTCATCCTGCGCGCCCGGGAGGAGGAGGATCCGCTGGTAAAGCGCGTTCTTCAGGCAGGAGGGTCCGTGCAATCTTGGGAGGAAGGCTGGAACGCTGAAGATGGGCAGGACCTGCTTCCGGGGCGGACGGTCGTGATAGACGGCGTGCTGGGGACGGGTATTCGTTTGCCGGTCCGGGGGGAGCTGGGCGACCGCTTGGACCGGGTTCGCCGCAGGCTGGAGGGGATGGAACAGCGCCCCGCAGTGGTGGCTGTGGATTGTCCGTCCGGTGTGGATACGGATACGGGCCAGGTCGATCCGGTGTGCATCCCGGCGGATATCACAGTGACCATGGCCGCTGTCAAGCAGGGTTTGTTGAAGTTTCCTGCCTTCGGGGTACTGGGTGACTTGCGGTTGGTGGGAATTGGATTACCGGAAGGATTGGGGTCCTATGAATCCATCCAGCGTGAGGTGGTGGGTGCGGAATGGGTGAAAGGAGTCCTGCCGGACCGACCGCTCAACAGCCATAAAGGGACCTTCGGGACGGCGTTGATTGTGGCCGGTTCGCAGCCCTTTACCGGCGCAGCTGCATTATGCGCTCGGGGAGCGTACCGGGTGGGAACTGGCTTGGTGGCGATGGCCCTTCCGGACCTGCTGCATCCCGCACTGGCAGGGCAACTGATGGAAACCACGTGGATTCCCCTCCCGCATGAAGGGGGGTTCTTGAATGAAAAGGCGGCGAAAGCGCTCCGGGAAGAGATGGGACGGGAAACAGCCGTGCTTCTGGGCCCTGGTTTCGGACGGAAGGAATGTACGTTGGCCTTCCTACGTCGGTTCCTGGAAGCGGATCAACTGCCCCCGCTGGTATTGGATGCGGATGGGTTGAAGCTGCTGACCCGCGTCCCGGGTTGGCAGGAAAAGCTCCCATCTCCGGCTGTTCTTACCCCCCATCCGGGTGAAATGGCGGTCATGAGTGGGCTGACTACAGCGGAGATCCAGGAAGACCGGGTGGGATGCGCGGAGCGTTTTGCCGCAGAATGGGGCCATATTGTGGTCTTGAAGGGCGCCCATACTGTGGTTGCCAGTCCCCAGGAAGGGACGAAAATCCTGCCCCTGGCCACTTCGGCCCTGGCCAGCGCCGGGACCGGAGATGTCCTGGCCGGCGTGATTGTGGGTTTAATGGCCCAGGGAATTGCTCCTTTCCAGGCTGCTGCTGCCGGTGCCTGGCTCCATGCCCAGGCAGGGATGGCGGCCGCGGACCGGCTTGGAAACGAGGCCTCTGTTCTGGCTGGCGATGTGGCCCACAGCCTGGTGGATGTGCTGGGCTGGTGGGATAAATAAAAAAATCCCGGCATATGCCGGGATTCTTTCTCTTGATCAAGGCTGGAGGGTTTAAGCGTCCTCCGCGCCTTCTTCCAGTTCTTCTTTTAGGACATCTGAGGCTTTTTTCCCGGCTTTGCGGGCTTTATCCAGACGCGTTTTTTGCTCATCAAGGATGACGCGCCCCTGTTCCTGTAGATTCTGGGCCCGTTCCTGAGCACGTTTGGCATATTCTTCGGCTGCCTGGCGGGCTTCTTGGGCAGCTTTTTCTGCCCGGGCCCGGGCTTCATCCACACTTTCCACGGCCTTATCCCGCAGTTCAATTCCTTTGGTGCGGATGGTGTCCCGGGTTTCCTCGCCGGACTGGGGAGCCATCAACAACGCCGTAATCGCTCCTGCAATGCCTCCGATCAAAAACCCAGATAGAAAAGCGCCAAATTCACTGTTTTTTTCTGACATATTTCACACTCCCAAGGTTTAACGTTCATTTATCTAGTTATCTTTAGAGCGAAAGATGGTAAAGACTTTACTCATTCCTGCCAGGTATTGGTTGAGACGGATGATAGGTTGGACTAGTTGTTCGCTCATAAACTTCGTCGTTCCCCGCAGTGTCTGGATGGTATCCGTCGTGGATTCCAGGATGGGTTTTACTTCATGTTGGAGCAAGTGGGTCAGGCGGGCAATTTGAATGATAAGGATGATGAGCGCCAGCCCGATGATCAAAAATTCCAGGGCCAAGAAGATGATGAAAATATCGCGCAACCGACCGGTATCTGTGCCTGGCTGCAGGAGAAAGGCCAGGCCAGCTATGATGAGGGCCAGAAGTAAAACGCCCCCGGCAATGAGTCCTATCTTGGTCCAAAGGTTGAGTCCTTTGTCAGCTGCGCCGTCTTCCTCCATGTGGGGAAGGGAGGCATTATAGGGCTGTTCTGGCGTCGGGTTTTGAGTGTTCATAGTAACGGTAATTATAGCATACAGCGTCTCAGTCTGAGGACAATTGAATGGAGTCAGGCACAAAGCGGTATACGATGAATGCGCCGATCAAGAGCATCACGCCGCCGATGTAAAAGGGCAAGGCAAACGAGTATTCTGTCAACAAACCCGCGATCAGCGGACCCACGGTGATCCCCATAAAGAATCCCATGGTGACGATGCTCATCTGGCGACCCTGTCCTTCCTCCGATGACAGGTCCCCGGCCAGGGCCAGGGCAGGAGAGGCAATGGCAGCGGAGGTGATCCCCTGCAGGGCGCGGGCCCCTGTCAGCTGCAGGGTGGTACCCACATACCCCAGCAAGACTGTGGTAGGCGCCATGAGGATCATGCCGGCGATGATCAGCGGCTTGCGGCCAATTTTGTCCGACAGGTAACCCAGCGGCGTCTGAACAATCATGCGGCTGACGGTCAGGGCGCTGAAGGCAATCCCAAAACCGAGGGCTGTTTGCTGCAGGCGGGCATTGAATTCGTTTTCAAGAGCGCCCATCATGGAGTAGGAGCTGGCCATCATAAACAAGGCAGCGGCCAGGCTGATCATGTTCCGATCCCAGATGCTGGGATCAAAAAACGGGATCCTAACATTGCGGAATGGGTTATCCTTTTGCTCATCATCGTGCACGAAGATTTGCACCAGGATAGTGCCCAGAAAGATCACTCCGGCGCCCACGTAAAAGGCTGAATTGAAACCAAAGTTAACGTACAGAAAACCTCCTACCAGGGGGCCAATGGCAAATCCGATCAGGCGCAGTGTGCTGTAAAAACCCATGGCCCGGCCGCGGGTTTCCTTGACTGTGGAGGAGTTGATCAAGGCCAGGGAGGCGGGTACAGTGAGGGCCACCCCCACACCCTGCAGGCCCCGGATTAACAGCAGGTTGCTGTACTGGTTGGAGAACACAAAGGCCAGAGTCCCACCGGCCATGAAGATCAGGCCGATAGTGATTAACGGTTTACGGGAGGACACCCGGTCAGTCAGGACGCCGATAATGGGCTGCAGCAGGGTATTGACCAGGCCGTAGAGGGCAATGACCACGCTGACCAGCACAGGTTCAGACCACGACAGATTAGGGGAGGGTATGGACGCCACATAGATGGGGAGCAGGATGAACAGGAGGCTGTTTCCCAGGGCATCGGTGAAGCGGGCGAAAGAGATGGCGAGAATGGTCTGATTGACACCCTTGAACATTCTTTTGATGCCGGTGTTTGGATTCATATGTGGATTGCGTGTCCTGTACATTCATGGGCGGCTTCCATCATGGCTTCGCTCAGCGTGGGGTGGGCGTGCACGTTGCGGGCCACGCGCTCAATGGGAATCTGGTTTTCGTGGGCCAGAGTCAGTTCGGGGAGGAGTTCGGTCACTTCGGGACCGACCATGTGGGCCCCGATCAGTTCCCCGCTTTCAGCGTGGGCCAGAATTTTTACCCAGCCGCGGTAATCCCCCAGCCCCAGGGCTTTACCGTTGCCCTGGAAAGGAAATTTTCCGCTGTGGAAAGGAATATCCTGTTCCTCCGCTTCGCCGGGTGTGAGCCCGAAGGAAGCGATCTGGGGGTGGCTGTACGTGGCGCGGGGCATCATCTTGTAATCCAGGGTGATGGTGTCTGCACCGGCGATGTGTTCAGCACATACGATACCCTGGGCAGACGCGACATGGGCCAGCATGAGTTTTGCCGTCACATCTCCGATAGCCCATATGCCGGGCACATTGGTCGCCATGCGTTCATCAATGCCAATTGCACCCTCATCGGTTAATTTCACTCCCACGTCTTCCAGGCCCAGCCCCTCGGTATTGGGCTGGAAGCCGATGGCCAGAAGGGCCTGGTCAGCGGCAATCTGGCTGGTGTCATCCTGGTGGGAAACGGTCACGTCCACACCGCTGTCCGTATGGTGAATGGCTTCCACGCGGTGGTCGGTGAGGACCTTAATCCGCTCCCGCTTGAAGGCCGTTTCCAGCTCGGCGCTGACCTCATGATCTTCCAGCGGCACCAGCCGGGGCAGCATTTCCACGATGGTGACATCCACACCGTAGGCGTTCCAAATGGTGGCGAACTCGACCCCGATGGCACCTGATCCGATGATGACCACAGATTCAGGCAGCTCTTCCTGCAGGATGGCTTCGTGGTAGGTCAGGACCCGTTTCCCGTCCACTTTGATGCCGGGGATGAGGCGGGGACGGGCACCGGTAGCCAGGACGATATTCTTCCCGGTCAGGTGCTGGGTGGCCCCTTCTTCGTCCACCACCTGCACAGTGTCGCTCGAGGCCATATGGGCGGTGCCCATGTAGATGTCAACGCCGTTATTCTCCAGCAATAGGCCTACACCGCGGGTCAAACGGTTGGAAGTCCGCCGGCTGCGCTGGACCGCTTTGCCGTAATCCAGTTCCAGGTTGTCAAAGGAAAATCCGAACTCACGCCCCCGTTTGCGGAGGGTGTGGGCCACTTCTGCGTTTTTAAGCAGGGCCTTGGACGGGATGCAGCCTACATTGAGGCATACTCCGCCCAACCACTGCTTATCGATGATGGCGGTGTTCAAATCCAGCTGGGCAGCCCGGATGGCCGCTACATATCCCGCGGGTCCTGCGCCGATGACAATGACATCATAATCCTGCTTGCTCATGGTTCTCCTTTTGGTCTCTTGGGCGATCGTGCGCTTGTGATTTTACCATCAATCGACCATTAAAAAAGAAAAGGCTCAATCCAACCGTGGATGAGCCTTTCATTAGGTGGAGATGGCGGGAGTCGAACCCGCGTCCGAAAGAATAGACCGCTCAGACCTCTACGAGCGTAGTTTGGCGTTTGTGGTTGTCAGGTGGGCTACACCAGACAAAAGCATCACCTGACTAGCCGCTGGGAGCCAAAGGTCCCGCTTTCACCCGGGTAGCGGCGTCACCGGGTGGCACTCCCGCTTTCCGACGCCCACTCTCCTCCAGCAGGAGATAGGAGAAGGTAGACGAGGTTACTTTCGAAGTAACCGTCTGCTTTCCTCTAGCTTATGCAGCGAGAGGCATAGCAGCATAGTCAGTGCGGTTGGCACTTAATGTTTTGCGCTGATTTTACGAGATTCAGCGCCTCTCGGCTCGCAGTCCGGGGTCAGCCTCTTCCGTCGAAGCCTTTCATCCCCGTGCGTCCATTATAACATAGCGTATTTTGTGTCAACCGGCCCAGTATAAGAAGGGTATAAAAACGGGATCCGGGGACAGGGAGGCATAGTTTTCCGATCCATGAGGGGCAGCCGGCGCCGGCCAGGATGCACTGCCGGGGGGCAACTCCTGAAAGGTTTCTTGTCCCTTCCCGTTATGTCAGGGGGGTAATGGAGCCGTGCGCGCCGCAGCCGATGCGCCACTGACGTCCATCCCGGGACAGAAGTTGTGTGGCTTCCTCGGGCCCCCACGAACCGGGCTGATAGGTGGCCAGAAAGCCGGTGGCGCGGTCGTTCCAGCCTGCGATGACCGGGTCGATCAAGCGCCAGGCTGCTTCGATGCTGTCGTTGCGCGTAAAGAGGGAAGGATCTCCCTCCAGGGCTTCCTGCAGCAGCCGTTCGTAGGCGTCCGGTATGGTGACGTCCTCAAAAACGTCCGCGTAGTGGAACTCCATATCCACAGGCCGCATGTCCTGTTCCGTGTCCGGGAGCTTAACCTGAAATTTGAGGTGGGTCCCTTCGTCCGGTTGTATGCAGAGGGACAGCAGGTTGGGGGAGAGTTCGCTGGCGTCCGAAAGACCGAACATGAGGTGGGGCGGTTTGACAAACTCAATCGTAATTTCCGTCACCTTGCGGGACAGCGCTTTTCCAGAGCGGAGGTAAAAGGGGACCCCTTTCCAGCGCCAATTGTCGACGTTCAATTTCAAGGCCGCGTAGGTCGGTGTGCGGGAGTCCTGTGCCACACCCGGTGTGGCACAATATCCGTCATACTGGGCAGCGACCGTGTTGGCGATGTCAATCGGACGCAGGGCATTCAGGAGTTTGACCTTTTCGTTGCGGATGGCGTGGGCTTCAAAGGAAGCGGGAGGTTCCATGGCCACCAGCGACAGCAGCTGCATGAGGTGATTCTGGAACATATCCCGCAGCACACCGGCATTGTCATAGTAGTCTCCGCGGTGCCCGACATCGATGCTTTCAGCTACGGTGATCTGCACGTTGTCGACATAGTTTCTGTTCCAGATGGGTTCAAATATGGTGTTCGCAAAGCGGAAAAAGAGGATGTTCTGCGCGGTGTCTTTGCCCAGATAGTGATCAATGCGGTACACCTGTTCTTCTTCGAAGACCTGATGCACAGCATGATTCAGCTTCTGGGCGGATTCCAGGTCGTGGCCGAAGGGTTTTTCGATCACAATATGGCGCCAGGGGGCGTTATCTCCCTCCAGCTCCCGGTTCAATCCAGATTTCCCCACATTCTGGATGGTCACTTCGTACAGGCTGGGTGAGATGGCCAGGTAGAAAAGGCGGTTGCTGGGCTGGGACTCGATGTCGTCCAGCACCTGACCCAGACGCTGGAAGTCCTGGGTCTTGGTGAGATCGCCGGTCTCATAATGCACATGCCGGGAAAACTCGTCCCACAGGTCCGCCTGATAGGTATCCGGGCTGAACTCCTGCAGGCCCTCCGCCAGGTGCTGGCAGAATTCCGCGTCGCTGTACTGTGTGCGGGCCGTCCCCAGGATTTGAAAGGAATCCGGCAGGCGGTCTTTGCGGTACAGGTTGTACAGGGCCGGGATCAGTTTCCGCTCCGTCAAATCGCCGGAGGCGCCAAAGATGACAAGCGTCGCTGGTTGTTGATAGGACATGTCAGCTCCCGTAAACCGGCAGGGCCACCCCGTGAATGTCCCGGGCTGCCCTGGAGGTCAAGAAAAGGATGGTGTCCGCCAGGGATTGGGGCTGGACCCATTTTGTGTAGTCCGCGTCAGGCATGGCTTCCCGGTTACCAGGGGTATCAATGGTGCCCGGCAGAACGCAGTTGACATTGATCCCTTGCGATTTCAATTCAGCCGACATGCTCTCCGTCAGGCGCAGCACGGCTGATTTCGCCACGCTGTAAGCGCCCATTTTGGCTTTTCCACCTAGAGAGGGCCGGGCTCCGATGCTGACAATTTTCCCAGAACCGCGATCCAGCATGTGGGGGACAACGGCCTGGCTGATGTACAAAAAGGTGAGGGCATTGAGCTCCAGCATTCCCTGCCATGTATCGGAATCCAGCTCATGAACGCGGTCTCCCATAGCAAAGCCGCCCACGGTGTGAACCAGGGCATCAACCTGACCCAGGCGGTCCACTGCCTCCCCGGCCATGTCCTTCACGGATTCAGCTCGGGTGAGATCGATGCCTTGGGCCAGGAAATGTTGCCGGGATTGTGCCAATTCGGGGTAGGTGTGCTGCAAACGGTCCTCTTTATAGTCCACCAGGATGAGGTGGGCGCCGGCCTCACGGTAAGCCTGGACCACAGCAGAGCCCAGGTTCCCGGCCGCTCCGGTGACCATGACGACTTTATCCTGAAAGTCCAACATGCTGTCCTGCCTCCTTTCTTGATGTGCGGTTGCGGGGTTTACTCTTCTTTGACGTCGTGTCCGCCAAACTGGTTGCGCATAGCCGCCAGCAGCTTGTGGGTGAAGCTGTCTTCCTCGCGGCTGGTCAGCCTGGACTGCAGGGCCAGGGTGATGACCGGGGCGGGAATATCGAGGTCGATCGATTCAAACACCGTCCAACGCCCTTCGCCGCTGTCATCCACCCAGTCGTCGATCCCCTCCAGGGTGGGATTTTCCGCCAGGGCGCGGGCGGTCAGGTCCAGCAGCCAGGAGCGGATCACGCTGCCAAAGCGCCAGATTTCTGCCACCTGGTGCAGGTCCAAATCAAATTTCTGTTTGGCCTTCAGAATATCAAAGCCTTCCGCGTAGGCTTCCATCACGCCATATTCGATGCCGTTGTGGATCATCTTCACGAAATGACCGGATCCGCGGGGACCGACGTGCCCCCAACCTTTGTCCTTCCCGGGGGCCAGGGTTTCCAGGATGGGTGTGATGTACTCCACGGGTTCGTTTTCCCCGCCGACCATCATGCTGTAGCCTTCCTCCAGGCCCCAAACTCCCCCGCTTGTGCCGACATCAAGGAAATAGATGCCCTCATTTTCCAGGGCTTTCCCACGGCGTAAGGTGTCTTTGTAATTGCTGTTCCCGCCGTCGATGACGATGTCCTCCTCCTTGAGGAGGGATTTCAGTTCATCTACGGTGGTCTGGGTGGGGTCCCCGGCCGGGACCATGATCCACACCACCTTGCGGTCGGGCAAGGCTCGCACGGCTTCCTTCAAAGAGTATGCTCCTTCCAGGCCGGCTTCTTTTTCAAGGGTTTCTGTCTTCTCGGGGTTGAGGTTATATCCCACCACCTCATGACCGTCCCGTATCAACCGGCGGGACATATTTCCCCCCATCTTTCCGAGTCCAATCATAGCTAGTTTCATGTCTTTGTGTCCTCCTCTAGGTCAAGTTCAACACTCGATTCTTCAATAATCTTGAATAAATTCTTGCAGCTCGTGGCGCGGATCTGTGCCCAGGTTGAAGCGGATGACGGGCCGCCCGGCTTCTTGTAAAGCCCGGGCATCACCCAGGGCCTGGGCCAGTTTCAACGTGCCAAATTCGATGGATGAAGTGCTCTCCTGCGGGCTGTCCGGAATGGGAATGTCCCCTGCCGGCTGCGAGGTAAACTGCACGAAGAGCCCTTTTCCAGCATCCCCCTTGTGGAGCTGGCCGGTAGAGTGCAAAAAGCGCGGGCCAAACCCCAGGGTGGTTGGCAGCTGGAATTGGTCCCGCAGCGCGGCGCGCAGGGACTGCAGGTGGCCTTCTATGTCTCCCGTGGGAGGCAGGAAGGCCTGCAGGGCGATGTAGCTGCTATCCTGTTGATGTTCGGAGATGAAGGCAGACAGCGCCTTCCTGGAGAGCGGGGCAGCATCTATCTCGGGCAGCGTGCCGTCCTGTTCATAGGCCTGGACCATTTCCCGGGCCCGGACTTTGGCACTTTCCACATTGGGCTGGTTGAAGGGGTGAATATTCAGATGATAACCGGCTACAGCGGCGGCAAACTCCCATAGAAAATACTGGCCGCCCAGGTCATAGCGGTCGGATAGTTCAATCTCCAGCACCGGATGACCTTCCTGGCGGAGCCGATTCATGTCAGGCTCTTGTATGGTCTGTCCCTCCAGGGTGAGATAAATAAAAACCCTGTCCTTACCGTAAGACTCCGGATGGGATACCGGTTCGCCCACCACGGGAAGGATTCCGGTGCCGCTTTTCCCTGTGCTTTCTGCCAGCAGCTGTTCGATCCAATTTGGAAAGTCCTTCAGGGTAGGGTTGGTGAAAAAGGTGGCTTTATCCCGCCCCTCCCGGGCAAAGACGCCCAGCAGGGTGCCCAGTACAGCGCCGGGATTATTCTCCGGGTCTGCCTGGGATCGACATCTGCGGGCCATATCCCGGGCCCGGTCCAGCAAGCGCTCCAGATCCACTCCGCTCAGGGCTGCCGGCACCAGGCCGAAAAAGGACAGGGCCGAATAGCGACCGCCGATGTGGGGATCATTGACAAAAATGTCCCGGAATTGATAGCGATCCCCGAGCTGGATTAATTTGCTGTCCGGATCGGTGATGCCCACAAAATGCTGACCGGCCCGCTCCTCTCCCAGTTGATCCACAGTCCAGCGGTAAAAATATTTGAAAAAGGACAGCGTCTCTACTGTGGTTCCCGATTTGGTGGCCACGATAAACAGCGTGCGTTCCGGATCCAGGCGTCCGGTCTGGTCCCGGACAGCTGCTGGATCTGTGCTGTCCAGCACTTCCAGGGTCAGGGGGGGATCCTCCTGACCGAAAATGCGGCTAAAGACCTCAGGAGCCAGGCTGGACCCTCCCATACCCATCAATAAAGCCTGGTTAATTCCCTCGTCCTGGAGTTGTTCCCGAAAGGATTGGATGCGCGGGATGTTGTTTGCCATGCGATCCGCAATGTCCAGCCAGCCCAGCCGGTTGGTGATCTCGCGGGGATCATCCTGCCACACCGTGTGGTCCCGGTCCCAGATGCGCTGGATGACCTGTTTGTCTTGGAGCCGGGTCAGGCCGGCCCGGATCATTTTGTGCTCCGAAATATTATTATTGAACATAGCCAACGTCCATTTTTCCTGTGTTGTGTATGACTTTCCTATCTCAAGGTCAAAAATATTGTAAGGGATTTAATATTTGAGGTAAAAACTGTCGTCCCTGGTAAAGTTTTGCTGTTGATCCCTTTCATTAATATGGAAGGATCGATGTCCGTTGATCTTACCCGATCCCCCGCTGTGTGGGCGATGGGCAACCCGTGGTCAGTGCTGATGTAGTTAATTATGGCCAGAACAGCGGTTCCCGGTGTGCGCAGAAAGGAGTGGGAGGGGAAGTGTGGCGGGGTAGTCATTCTGCTGTCAGCGGAATCAGGAAGTCGGGCCCCGAAAAACGTGGCAGATCATTCCCATTCAATGGTGCCGGGTGGTTTGCTGGTGATGTCGTACACCACGCGATTGATGCCCTCCACTTCATTGACGATGCGGTTGGCGCAGGTCGCCAGCAGGTCTTCCGGGAGCCGGGCCCAATCCGCCGTCATATAGTCATCGGTAGTGACCGCTCTGAGGGCGATGACGTTCTGGTAAGTACGCTGGTCGCCCATCACCCCCACAGACTGCACGGGGAGCAGCACCGCAAAGGCTTGGGCAGTACCCCGGAGCGCTGCCGTTGGATCCTGATCTGCATCCGGCGTCATGCGCAGCAGTCCTTCTTTGTGAAGTTCGTCGAGGAAGATAGCGTCAGCTTCCCGCAGGCGCTCCAGCTTTTCCCAGGTTACCTCCCCGATGATCCGGATGGCCAGGCCCGGCCCCGGGAAGGGCTGGCGCCAGACGATGTGGGGGGGAAGGCCCAGGGCCAGGCCGATCTGCCTGACTTCATCCTTAAACAAATACCGCAGGGGTTCGATGAGTTCAAAAGACATCCCCTCCGGCAGGCCGCCCACGTTGTGGTGGGTCTTTATGCGTGCCACCTGGGCCCGGTCTGGTCCCCGGGATTCGACCACATCGGGATAAATGGTGCCCTGCACGAGATATTTGGGTGTGTCTACCTTGTGAGCCGCTTCTTCGAAG
Organism: uncultured Anaerolineales bacterium; assembly: GCA_964539105.1. Lineage (GTDB taxonomy): Bacteria > Chloroflexota > Anaerolineae > Anaerolineales > UBA11858 > B10-G9. The sequence goes on from CAZIFI010000025.1 coordinate 16,677, forward strand.
ACTGAAATAAAGCGGGCTCCGATGCGGTTTCTTTTTTGTTCCGGATCGGTCACCCCTTTCAAGTCGGATAAAAAATCTTCCACGGCGTTGACAGCCTGCAGCTGGACCCCGATGTTCTCCTGGAACGTGGTCACAACCTGTTCGGCTTCGCCTTTGCGCAGCATACCTGTATCCACGAACACGGCATGGAGTTGGTCTCCCACCGCGCGGTGAACGAGGGCAGTGGCCACGCTGGAATCCACCCCACCGCTGACCGCGCTCAATACACGGTCAGTGCCAACCCGGGACTGGATGTCCTTCACACTTTCCTGGATGATGGAGGCCGGGGTCCAATCCGACTCCGCGCCGCAGATATCCATCGCAAAGCGTTTTAAAATTTCGGATCCCTTTTCGGTGTGATTGACTTCGGGATGGAACTGCACGCCGTATAGATCCCGGGAGGGATCCCCGATGGCGGCGATGGGGGAGTTATCGGTGCTGGCCAGGATGTCAAAGCCGCGGGGCGGCTGTTCGATCCGGTCGCCGTGGGACATCCAGGCCCGGGATGTGCCGGCTGGAAGCAGGGGGTTGGCATGGTGGGTTGTCAACAGGGCTTTACCGTATTCCTGTTTTTGACTGGGTGCGACTTCACCGCCCAGGGCATGGGTCAGAGCCTGCATGCCGTAGCAGATGCCCAGGACAGGTCTGTGCTGCTTAAGAAGATAGGGCGGCATCTGAGGAGCACGGGAAGCGTAAACAGAAGCCGGTCCGCCGGAAAGGATAAATCCTACCGGTTGATACTGCAGCACTTCATCCCGGGGTGTGTCCCAGGGCAGCAGCTCGCAGTACACGTGCTGCTCCCGGACCCGCCGGGCAATCAACTGGGCGTATTGCGAGCCAAAATCGAGGACAACAATCGTATCGTGCTTGATGTCAGTCAAAGGAAATCTTATCCCCTTCCATGGCTTTCACACTGGCCAGAGCGTGAACGGGCACATCTAGTTCCTCCAGACGCCGCCGTCCCTGTTCGAAGGATTTTTCAATCAAGGTACCAATGCCGACCAGTTCTGCCCCGGCGGTCTTGGCGAGCCGGACCAGTCCCAGGATGGTGGCCCCGGTGGCCAGGAAATCGTCGATGATCAGGACCCGGGCTCCGCCGGACAGGTATTCCGGGGAGACTATCAGCTCCACTTTGCGCCCTTTGGTATGGGAGGGCGCCAGGGTAAGAAGGACCTGATCGGGCATGGTGATCGGTTTGTGCTTTCTGGCGAACACCACAGGAAGGTCCATATGAAGTCCGGTGGCCACAGCCGGAGCAATGCCGGAAATTTCTGCGGTGAGGATTTTGGTGGCGCCAATGTCTTTAAAGATGCGGGCAAAGGCTTTTCCTGCTTCGTCCATGAGATGGGGATCGACCTGATGATTTATAAAACCGTCTACTTTGAGAATCCCCCCTCCTAGATTTTCTCCCTCAGATAAGATGCGGTTTTTAAGTAGCTCCATGTTCTTCCTCCCTTGCCCGCCTGGTTGAAATTATCCTTGACCTGGATTATAACGCAATGTCTTTCCATGCCTGCTCAAGAGGGCAGTGAATTCAAATCACATGGGTTGGTAAATAGAAAAAGTCCTCCGCTGTCATACACGGAGGACGTCTTGTGTTGTAAGTGAATGCTTAGCTGCTGCTGGGCATATAGCGTGACAGTTTGGCAGCCAGGTTAGAAATGGGCAGGCTTTGCAGCCAGACACTTCCAGGCCCTGTCAGGGTAGCCAGGAACAAGCCCTCTCCCCCGAAGATGACGTTGCGGACGCCCTTCACCCGTTCGATATCATAATCAACGGTGGGTTCAAAGGCGGCAATATGGCCGGGATCGACGCGCATCTTTTCCCCGGCGGAGAGGGTGAAATCGCGCACTTCGCCTGGGATTTCCAGGAAAACCACGCCCGGGCCGGTGACCTTCTGGAGGATAAACCCTTCGCCGCCGAAAAAGCCGGTCCCCAGCTTTTTGCGGAAGTGCATTTCCAGTCCTACTGAATCTTCAGCGCACATGAAGGCATCCTTCTGGCAGATCAAGCTTTCCCCTGCATTGAGGGTCTTGACCAGCACTTTCCCCGGGATTTCAGGGGTAAAGGTGATCAGCCCGTCCGGGCTCTTGCAGGTGTATGTGGTCAAGAAGAGGGATTCCCCGGACAGCATCCGCCCCAGTCCAGACATCACGCCTCCCCGGGTGGTGGTGTCCATGTCAATCGATCCCCGCATCCAGGCCATGCCGCCGGACTCAGTATACACGGCTTCGCCCTTCTTGAGATGAATGTCCACCGATTCCATCACGGTGCCGCTGATCTGATATTCCATGGTTGACCTCCGAAATGTATGTCTGGATTAAATCGTAGATAATTTCCTCACCCCTTGAGTATATCATGGTGTTGTTCCTGCCCGCCAAGTTCCGGTACAATAGATGATCGTTGACAATCAGCATCACGAGCCGCACAGCGGCTTTGCAAGGACAGGATATGAACTACATCGGAGAGCTGGCGGGCATTGCCACCTCAATCACTTTTGCCATCAACTCTGCTTTGTTTACGGTCGCCGGACGAAGGGTAGGATCCGTGATCGTGAACCGGGTGCGGATGATCCTGGCATTCCTATTTCTGGCCCTGTCACACTGGATCTTTTTTGGTCAGCCGGCACCCCTTCAGGCCGGACAGGAGCGCTGGATGTGGTTGGGGTTGTCGGGCATCGCGGGCTATGTGATGGGAGATGCCTTTTTATTTCAGGCTTTTGTAATGGTCGGCGCTCGCATATCGATGTTGATGATGAGCCTGGCGCCGGTCATCGCCACTGTGATTGCCTGGGTCTTTCTGGGAGAAATCCTGGCTACAGTTCAGGTGGTGGGCATCCTGGTCACTTTGCTGGGAGTGGTGTGGGTGGTGCTGGAAAAAAACGGCCAGCGCAATCCGGAGAATAAGGAGTACGTCAAGGGCGTGCTTTTTGGTCTGGGTGGAGCAACCGGTCAGGCCTTGGGCGTGGTGCTGGCCAAGAACGGCATGGCAGGCACCTTTTCTCCCATCTCGGGTAACTTTATCCGCATGTCGGCCGCCCTGGTGGTGATGTGGGTCATTACCGCACTGCAGGGAAAAGCGAAGTACACCATCGACCGTGTCCTGGCCGACCGGAGGTCACTGTATTCCATCGCCGGGGGGGCTTTCATCGGTCCCTTTGTGGGGGTGTCTTTTTCTCTCCTGGCCCTGCAGTACGCGGAAGTCGGCGTGGCCAGCACGCTGATGTCCCTGCCGCCCATCTTCCTGTTACCGGTGGGATACTTTTTCTTTGAAGAGCGTTTCGGATGGCGGGCTGTGGCCGGCACGGTGCTGGCGTTGGTCGGTGTGGCGGTACTCTTCCTGTTTTAATCGCTTTGAGGTTTCCCCGATTTCTTCCGGGTTTCGCCCCCAGCGGTTGATCATTGTTCTGTGAATATCCAATGTCCGTTTTAGCCGGGACACGTTCTTGGCGCTTTCTCCCAGCAAATGCAGCGTTTCCAGTTGGAACTTTTTGGTGCATGTTCTCCGGATAGCACGCCTCCCCTTGACACAACTGAGAACGCTCCCCGGCGGGGGAGCGTTTTTCAAAAGAGCTTTATCGCTGATGTTTGCCTCTCATATTGTCACGGCCTGGTCTTCTCGAGTTTCCTTCCCTGTTAGACTCCAGCCAGGCGGGAAAGAAGGATCAAACCTTACAAAAACAGCCCGGGAGACAAGTCCAGTATCATATCATAAGCTCCTATACTCACGCTGGGGCCGGTGACCTTTTCGGCCTGTGGTTATTCGATAAAAAAGTCCTTACCCCCGGATTTCTCTAGACATCTAATTTGTCGTGGTGTGGAAATGATACGTGATAATCGCAATGGTCGTGTTGAGCACTTTTTTCATGACGGATCCCCAGCATGGTTTTCTCCCACGGTCTCCGAAGACATCGATGTTGAAGCCTTCTGGCCTTCTTTTTCATCCGGTCCCTGAGCACGGGGCTGGGGAGAGGGGGAAGATGTCTTTTGAAGATTGGACCTGCGGGCTTTTATGTCATCCAGATCATCCAGGGTGGGCAGCCTGTTTTGATTGACCTCCCGGCGTACATCCTCAAGATCTGCTGTTATGCCCATTTCGCCCGCAATCCTTTTCAGCCAATTGTCCTTTCCGCGCACCACTTGCCAGAAATCCGATAGGTACAATTGTCGTAAATATTTTCCCGCAGTGCGGCCGGCATCAACCATTCCCTCCGGACCCAGAACTAAAAGGATTAAAATTGCAATTACGGTTAATTCCAGCGGGCCTACGCCAAATATCTTCATCTGTATTCCTCAAACACTAACAGAGAAGCAGCTCTCCGTAATTCTGCGAAGTCAGGGAAACTTACTTTTCATTGTGCGGCTCGTGGACCTGGCCACTGGTCTCTTGATTGCCTCTCAACCCTTCCTTGAAGGCGCGGATGCCCTTTCCCATCTCACCAGCTACCTTGCTGATCCGGCCCACGCCAAAGAGGAGCACGATGATGACAAGAATTATACTTAGTTCTGCTGGTCCTAATCCGAACATTAGAATCTCCTTGAAAATCTGCGTCTTTGCTCTGTGCCTGATTGTGATGTTAATGGTATGTCAGGCCAGGCTTTCATCTCTCCGGATTGGCTTAGTCATGACCAAGTCTCTCATATGAGATAAGGCATTCAACCCAATCGTCACCGGGACTCTTTCGTTAAAATATGGCTGGGTTTGTTAATTTACAAAGGCCGCAAAACCAGACGATTTTATTGTCTTGAGGGATTTTGTGATCAAAACTGCTTCCACCTCTGGAAGGGATTCGATCAACTTCAATCCCTGCTCGGGGCCCATCGCCATGACCGCGGTAGCATAGCCATCAGCGGACATTGCTGAGGGTGCCAGCACGCTGACACTGGCCAACTCCGGTGAGGATATTCCCTGCCGGGGATCGAGAATGTGATGTACCTTATGATCCTCGCTGTAGGACTGGAGATAATCTCCGCTGGTCGCCAGGGCTTGATTCCAGACGGATACCCGGGTGGTGAACTCATCTTCACCGTCCCGTGGTGCAATGACGCCGATCCTCCAGGGGGTATCTCCCGGCTTTCCACCGGAGGCTGCCAGGTCTCCCCCCGCTTCCACCAGCACATTTCTGAACCCTCTTTCCCGGAGAGCTCCCACGCCCCGGTCAACGATGTAACCTTTGGCAATTCCATCGAGGGTAACTGCCATTTCCTGATCAACGAACCGGACGTTCTGACCTTCAATATGGACGTTTTGATAATCAACCAGGCGCAGGGCTTTTTCTATCTCAACCCGGGTGGGCAGGCTATTTGTCTCAGCCTGAACGTGCTGGTAGAGATCGAGGACCGGCTTAATAGTGATATCGAATTTACCTCCGGACTGGCGGCTGATACTCAGGGCGCGTTCCAGCACGTGGATCAAGGCGCGATCGGCTCCCCGTATTTCGCCGTCCCGGTTCAAGCGAGACAACTGGCTTCCAGGCTGAAAACGACTCAGCAGGGACTCCAGGCTTGCCATGCGGGAGAAGCAAGCTCCCACCGCTTGCCGGGCTGATAATCGATCTTCCCCAATCACAGTCAGGTTGACCACTGTGCCCATCAAGGATCTGGTTTCCTCGACCACCACCGGGGCATGGGCCATATCCCAGCCCAACTTGCCCGCCATACCGGCAGCGCCGGCAGCAGCTACAATACGTAGAAAATCTTTTCGATTGAAAGTCCTTTTTTTGTTTGTCATTTTTACCTACCGTTAAAAATTTTGCTGGGCTCGCCATCAACCGCAATTGGCATCAGCGTAAATTCGTGTACAGTTCCAACATGATCAGCATCACACTGAGAATTGAAAATGCCAGTAAGATGTAGGGCATTATTTTGCGTTTGAAGGATTGATCTTTTTTTGCCATATTTCTATTATCCATTTTCGAATCATCTTAATAAAATCAGTGACAGGATCGATCGGGCACAAATATGTGCACCAGGGCCGGTGGATAAACATGGAAGCCACCAAAACGAGCCCCAATAACAGATACTGAATATTTGATCCTGTCAGTGAAAACAGGGAGCCGAATATTTCGAAACTCGACAAACCCGGGTTTCTGTAGATCAGGGCCAGAACAATGGCTAGCCAGGCCAGTCCGCGCTGCAGCCATGCCAGGAAGGTTCGAAATTGTCGGGCAGAATACACCTTCGCTCCGCCTACCTGTCCCATCACTTCTTGAGCAGCTCCAAAGGGGCAAAACCACTGGCAGTATGGATTCTTATTCTCCACAGTGTAGACAAATAAAATGCCGCCCATCAGCAAGTACCAATAGAGGTGAGTTTGCCACTGCGGCCAGAATCCCATCAGAAATTTGTTGATATAGGCCAGAGTCAGCGGGCTGTTATACACAAAACCCAGGACCACCATCCCGATCAACATGCTAGCCCAACGGACAAGCTTTTTGCGTTTGAATTTGCGCTGGTGGGCCAGGAATCCTACCCCGAACAGCATCAAGAGTGTGATTTCCGGGAACCCAAATTGAACGCTTGGAGGGGGTGGAGATTCCACAGGAAGTCCGATTACCTGGGCCGCTTTATGACTGCCATTCAGGACCGCCTGGGCGATGGCTTTCGAAGATGTGGTGGCCCCGGTTACGGCATCCACATCCCGGTCCACCTGGAAGGGATCCGAGTACGCTTTGCCGCTCAACGACGATAAAAAATCGCTCGCTTTGACTTGTTCGATCCAGGCCGGAGTTTCTCTGTGATCGGCAATCACCACATTCTGGATGGTACCTTCGGAGTTTACCGCGACTGCCACAGTCATCGGGCCTCCATACCCACTTGCTTCGCCTAATGCCACATATCCAAGGATTTCATTCCCTGTCTCATCCGGGTACACGGCATAAACATCACTGGATTTTTTCTCAAACCGCTCACCCTGGGGGACCGCTTTCCTGATAGACGGCATTAAATCCGCTTTGACCCGGAAGTAGCCCACACCCCAGGCGGCTACGATGGTCAGAGCTGCCACCAGGCCTAATAAGCGCGAGATCCGCTTCATTCGTTCATGGCGGGACAAATCAGAAGAAAAAATGTTCATACTACCGCTAATCCTATACTATTAATGTCAAACAGTTTGCTTTTCTTTTAACCTTTGCAGCAAACGGCGGGCATTGCGCTTTCCGTCTTCCACTTCAGCCAGTTCAAAAATCTCATTCGCTTTTTGAGCCTGGTCAACGGCTCTGTCTATCTGCCCTTGCTCCTCATAGGCCATGGCCAACATGGCATGTTGTTCAGCTTTCAGACTGGCCAGATTGTGTTCTGCAGCCAATCCAATTGCCTGCAGGTGTTGCTCGACGGCTTGATCCAGCTGGCCCAATTCTGCACTGACATACCCCAGGCGGCCCTGCAAATAGGCTTCGTAATTGACGTTTTCTAACTTTCGGGCGCCGCGCAGGGCATCCTGATAGATATCCCGGGCCTGTTCCAGCATGTCCTCGGCCACAAAGGATTCTCCCAAATTCATGAGAAACTCCAGCTCCCGTTCCATGTCGTCCATAGAGCGGGCAATGGTGATGGCATCCGAAATCATATTATGAGCTTCTTGTACTTTCCCCTCTCGCAAATAAGCTAGAATGAGAGGTTCCAGAAACTCAAATGTCAGGTTGCTTTCCTGCTCTTCCAGATACTCCAACCCCTTATAGCCATATTTAAAGACCCGCTCATTATCACCGATCCCATCAGCGCAATGCACCATTTTCTTGAGAACCTTGAGGATCATATCCAGATTTTCTTGATCCTCATAAAATGGAAGCACTTTTTGGAACATCTCCAGGGCCTCATCGTACTTCCCCTGCCATTCCAGCACGGAGCCCAGATTCCCCGCAAAGCCCTTTTGGGCTTCAATATCGCCCACATCTTCGGCCAGGGACATCGCCTGGCGATAATATCTTTCGGATTCCTGTAAGGCGGGGACGGAAAGACTGAGATTGGCCAAGGCGCCTTTGATCTTCATTAGCCGTCTCTGATCACCCATTGAGGACGCAAGAGTTTCAGCTTCCTGGAATCGTTGAAATGCGTTGTCCACATTTCCGGAGTCCAATAATATCTGACCCTGCGTGGCCAGCGCATCGCATTCAATGTCCGGAGCTTCTTCTTCATTCACAACCTGGAGCGTTTTGGTTATCGTACGGTAGGCGTCCGGGAGTCGTTTGTTCTCTTGGTAGACCAAAGCCCTTAGACCCAAGCCATGGGCCAGGGCGCGAATATCTTCAAGCTCCGATCCGGCGATTACCTCAGCCTGGTTAAAAACATCCATCGCTTCTTCGAAGCGATTATTTAATGTCAGCGCGTACGCGTAATTCGCTAATGACAGGCTCAACTGTTGCGCTTGGCCTGATTCCCGGGCACGCTCGAGGTCCTGCTTACATCCTTCCAGATACTGTCGATTGCGGGCCGTTTGATTCATGTCTTTCTCCCATATCTGCATCATGTTTTACCACTAAAAAAACCAATAAGCTGTTCTTGGATCGAGGGAGTTCTGCTTGGCTCCCCCTCGATCCAATATGGTTCAGGAATACTTTCTTGACCGTTATTCGTTGATGACTTTCGTTTCGCTCGGTTCAAGGGTCATCAGCCGCCACAGGCCAACACCCAGGATCAGGCTGAGGAACATGCCCAGCAGGAAAATCTTGAAGCCTGCGCCCCCTTCTCCTTCACCGATCAAGGTGCCCCAGGCCAGGAAGCTGACGCTGAAGATGCCGTACCAGATCACACCCAGTAAGGCTTTCCACCAGGTAATCACCCAGTCACGGTCATCAGCAAAAGCCTTGAACCCTGCGGCGATTACGACGAAGACGATACCCATCAAGAACCAGAAGAAACCGCTTTCAAAAAACATGGTTAGTTCTCCTTTGTGGGTTTGTTGATTTCGATGTCCAGATAGCGCTCGGCCTGCAGGTAAGAGGGCTCAGGACGGAAGCTCTCAAAGTGACCGACCGGGGGCCTGCGGTATTCTTCTGCATCTGGATAGTCGAAGAAGTTCTTCTGCATCCAGAGCAGACCGCTGCTCACTGTTCCCGTCGGATCCCGCGGATCGATCTCGCGGGCGGCGTCATGCAGCCAGTTGTCTTTCCGGGAGTAAGGGCAGGTCATCACGCACAGACGGCAGCCCATGGGCCCCATGGATTCACGCCAGTAGTTATAGCAGGCGCCGTTGTTGATGAACCAGTGTTCGTAGCCGCGGATTTCCATTCCGTCCGGGCTGTCTGCCATGGAGATTGCACCCGAGGGGCAGCCCTCTGCGCATAGTTTACACTTTTTGCAGAATTCGGCCACGCCAAAATCAATCGGTTGGTCGATTTCCAGGGGCATATTGGTGGTGATGACGGCGGTCCGTACGTTGCCTCCGACCTCTGGTGTCAGGCAGAAACCGAAGCGGCCGATTTCGCCCATGCCCGCTTCTACCGCGTGAGGCGGCACAAGGAGATCATATCCCGTGTTCGGGGTATGGGATCGTGCTGCGTACCCGAGATCCTTGATGCAGGCTTCCAGACGCAGGGCTGCGGATGAGACGCGGTTGTAGGCGTCACCGCTGGTTGAGAACTGCGGGCTGGCGGCAACGACATCCCATTCCATGGGAACGCCGATCACGATGGCGTTTTCCCAGTGTTCGGGAAGCTTCGAATAGTCATAGTCATCGGGGCAGCCGCGCCAACCTTCTGAATACAGGAAGTCCAGGTTGGTTTTGGTGATCCTGATCAGCGTGGCGCCGAAGCGGTGTCCGACCTCTTTGATGAACTCGGAAGCCAGATCGGGGCTCTTGAACGGGACCTCTTCGCCGATTTCCCGGTCCGTGCCGGGGAACAGGTAGTCGGATACTTCCGGGGGACCTTCCGGGCCGGGGAGAAAGCGGGAATAACCACCAAAGCCTGCTGAATAGGCCTCAGCCAGGCGGTAGTAATTGCCGTATTTTTTCCGGTCTTCCCGGTTGGTGGGAATGGTTTCACTGAAGGTTTTGAAGTCCCATTCCAGGCGCTCGGGGAATTTATTGTAGAATTCCACCAGCGGTTGGGGGACGCCTAGCTCTTCAATGGGATCTTCCAGGGTCCATTCCGGGTTGTTTTCATACGCTTTTTGGAAGGTACCCACACGCCCAAAGACGTAGTCAGTGAGGTGGCTGGGCCGACGCACTTCACCTACCGGTTTATGGGCAGGTCCTTCAAATCGATAGGGTTCCCGGTTAAAAAACTGGGTCCCGGGATTGAAGGATTCCCATCCCGTATAAGACTCGGAGTCTTTTCCAGCTGCCACACCGCCGGCCACCATGCCGCCAGCCTGAACAGCGGCACCCACCAACCCGGCTAATTTCAAGAAATTTCGCCGAGAAAGTTGGGTTTTCTGTTCTTCACTCATACTTGCCTCCTTCTCAATACTTGTATCCAATCGGCAGATCTTCTCTACCGGCGCCTTGCTCGAGGCTGTGCACAATAACAAGTTTCTGGCTTCGCCTTACGTGACATGTAAAGCAAACACAGCTGCGGCACAGCAGCGGAATCCCACCGCTTTCCCTGTTTATTGTGAAAATATTTACTAGCCTGGGTACAGTATAGAATCAGGCGGTATGAACGGCAATCACAATTATGTGTGATATTTCACATATTGTCAGTATCACACAAACGTGTGAAGGGTCACAAGATATTTAATGACCGGGCCCGGTTGACCGCTTCAGTCCGGTTGTTAGCTTGCAGCTTACGATATAGGTTCTTGATGTGAGTTTTGACTGTGTTTTCGGTAATAGACAAAGTAGAGCCGATTTCAGCATAAGACAAACCCTGGGCCAGCAGTGTCAGGATTTCCCCCTCCCGCCGGGTCAGGAGCTCTTCGCCAGGGGAGCAGCCAATATCAAGGCCCAGCCCCTCCATCCGCTTCTGTTCGACTTCGAACGCAGAAAGGAGTTGTCTCACATATTTCTTTTCGACAGAGAAGGCGTCCCGGTACGCTTGATCTTCTTCGATATAAAGGGTTTGCAAAAGCTCCCAGATCACTTGCCCCCCTTCCAGGAAGGAGCGCACATACCGCTGCGGCTGGGCAAATTCCAGGGCCTTCAACAGGACCTCTTTCGCGGTGGGGGTTTCATCTATCAGTACGTACGCCTGTGCCAGAACTACACTACTTTCCACATAATCTCTGCCCCGCTGGTGATCATGGGAGTCATCCACCAGCGCTTGTAGGAGGGGCAGGCCCTTCTTCACCTCCCCTGCAAACAGCCAGGTGCGGGCCAAAGTAAGCCACTTGAATGCCATCCTGCCCAGGAACTCCTCTTCCTGCCAATCGCCGACTTCTGCTGCCCACTCCTGGGCCTCTTCCAGTCGGCCCTCTTTGATATCCACACAAGCGTTCAAAGCCTGTAAATGATCGACGATCACGGGAGGAGGTCCCATTCTGGAAGCGATCTCCATCGCCAAATGCAGTTCTTCCCTGGCCTGATCAAATTCCCCCACGGCAGTCAGGTAGCGCAGATAATATTCAAGCCCCCATATAACATGATCAAGGAAATTGGCTGATTTCGCGATTTCCAGTCCATCAACAAAAAACTTTTCCGCCTTTTCCAGATTGTTCCACTCGAACTGTAAATGGCCGTGGGCGATAATGACATTAGAGACGACATTGCTCTCGTGAACGCCCATGTTTCGAGCCATGCTGTCTACTTCCTGTAAGACTTCATTGGCTGCATTCAAAGCCCCGGAATCCAAAACCATTTGCGCACGGTAACAGCGCCACAACAGCTCCAATCGCGAATATTCATGCCGTTTACTGAGTTGTATTGCTTGATCGATATACGTCTTCCCTTCCTGTAGCCTTCCGAGATGATAGCAGGCAACAGCAAAATAACCAGGTCCGATGCTGCGACCAAATTTGATATCCTCAGGGAAGAGAGCCATAGCTTGTTCTGCCAACCCCCGCACCTTTCTGGCGTTTAATGTGGTGTGAATTTCAATTGAGGACAGAAAACCGGCGTTCAAGCTCCGGATCATACGCTGCTCTCGATCAGAAAAACCTGCAAAGTGCTCGGGGTTCCCCCACAATTCCTCCAGAGATTGGCGGGCTTTTTCGAATTCCCCCAATCCGAGATGCGCCGTGATAAGGTGGGACCAGAGAGGGACTTTTTTTCGCAATGTTTCCGGGGTGAAGGCGGACAACCAGCGCAGGATCCGCCGCCTGCCGCCGTCCAAAATGACGCGGTTGACAATGCTCTCAATTAGATCCCCGGCTGACTCATAATCCTCAGCCTGTATGGCATACTCAATGGCTTCTTCCAGCTCCCCCCTTTGGCGATGCCAACGGAAAGCCCGCTGATAGAGATCGGATGCTAATTCAGGATCCGCCTGCTCCAAACGGTTCTGGAGCGCCTCAGCGAATAAGTGGTGGTAACGGTAACGCTCTTGCCTGTTATCAAGGGGGATGATGAATAGGTTTAAGCGATCCAGTCTTTCCAAGATGTCCTGACTGTTGTCTATCTCCAGCACATAATTGCACAAAGGAGCTGAGAGCCGATCCAGGATTGAAGTCCGGTGCAAAAACTGCTGAATTTCATGCGGCTGGTTGGCAATGACTTCTTCAAAGAGGAAGCTCTGGATCAGCTGATCTTCCCCCGTAATTTGTGCCAGATATGTTTCCTTGTCTTGGCGCTTCCGTAAACTCAAAGCAGCCAGCTGCAGCCCGGTGACCCAGCCCTCCACATGGTTGTCTAGCTTTACCACCTTATCAAATGGAAGCTGAATATCAAAAGCCTTTTTTAAAAATTCATCCGCTTCCTTAACCGTGAACCGGAGGTCAAACAGGTCGAATTCCAGCAGTTGGTTGCGAGCCCGGAGAGTAGAGGTAGGAAAGGGTAAATCCTCCCGGCTTACCAGAACCAACTGAACCTGGGGTGGATGATGTTGAAGGAGATAATTCAAACCATCGTGAATTTCTTTGCTTGCGATGAGGTGCAAGTCATCAATCACCAGGACGACTCTTTCCTGGAAATGGGTTAAACAATTGATCAGGTAATCCATCAGCCGCTTTACCGGCGGTGGATCAGGAGAATGAATAACGGGCAGAACCTTTTCACATATGCCTGGTTTGACCTGGTTCAGCGCATAGACGATGTAAGTCAAAAATTGGCTGAGGTCGTTATCACGGCGGTCCACGGCGTACCAGGCATGAGGGATTTCCAGCTGGGCCAACCACTCCACAATCAGAGTAGTTTTTCCATAGCCGGCGGGAGATTTGACAAAAATGGACTGAGTTGGTTCGGCATTGTTCAAGCGATCAATTAGCCGCGTGCGGGGTACATAATCCTCGCGTAACGGTGGTGTAAAGATCTTGGTCTGCAATAAGTTGTCAAAATGTTCATGCGTCATGATTGTCACAAACCCCGCGCTCCCGATAGATCAACATTATACGACAAGCTGTTCTTGATAGGGAACATAGCTGAACGGCTTTAGTCCAAAAAGACATCGGAATCAATCATACCAGGATCCGTGATTCCATGGAACGCTGATCACAGTACTATTTCTGCAAGGTATTTGAGGATGGGATCTGATATTATTTTCGGCAGGGTAGAAGCGGCGGAATGTTTTACCGGCCAGAGACGGGATGTTCTCATCAGCTGTAATCCGGGCCTGGACAGCCTGAGACCAACGTTGGAGAACACGGCCTACCGGACCAGGCAAGATTTCCAGCGCCCGTAATCTCGTCCGTTGATGGGGAGAGGTTAATATAATCCGGCTATTTCGGATCCAGCCTGGATCTGTTTGTATTTAATCTCAGATCCGGAACGGTAAGCAAGTTGTCAGACACCGAATTGAATGCGTGTAATCCAGCATGGTCCCCGATGGTCAGTCCCGGGTCCACGCGCTTTGTGCCATCCGGATTGTTCTCCTACTTAGAGGTCATCCCAATCAATTCCGACATCCGGCTGGCGGGTGATGAGTACAGGACGATTGCAGGCAGCTGATACGGCATAAAAATAATACAACTTGTTGAATTTTTCAAGATGGCATATGAGGCAACCAGCACGGATTGTCTACCTGGAATTTCCAATCATGAAAATGTGCATAGAGCCAGGAGTGGAGCTTCTTTTCCCGTTGAAAATCACATGCTATAATGCAGTGAACATTCTCGAAAAAGTGATTCATTGTGTGTTGTGTTGGGAGGATGGATGTATAAATCGCATACCTGTGGTGAGTTGAGATTGGATGATGTCGGCAGCGAGGTAGAGCTGGCAGGATGGGTGGACCGCCGCCGCGATCACGGCGGGGTGACGTTTGTGGATCTCCGCGACCGCTTCGGGGTCGTGCAGCTGGTGACCAACCCCGATATTTCACCGGACGCGCATCGTGCTCTGGATCCGGTGCGCATGGAATGGGTTTTACGCGTCAAAGGGGACGTCCGGCCTCGACCGGAAGGCATGGAAAATCCGGAAATTACCACGGGGAATATTGAAGTTGAGGTCACTGACGTTGAAATTCTCAACCCGGCCCAAACGCCGCCCTTTCTCATCTACCAGGAGGAGGAAGTTGAGGAACAGACGCGCCTGGAGTACCGCTACCTGGATCTGCGCAGTCCGCGGATGCGGGATAATATTATCCTGCGCCATAAAGTGGTTAAATTTATCCGTGATTACCTGAATGAAAGGGACTTCATCGAGGTGGAAACCCCCATTCTCTTCAAAACCACACCGGAAGGTGCCCGCGATTATCTGGTTCCATCCCGTGTCCATCCGGGAGAATTTTACGCCTTGCCCCAGTCTCCGCAGCAGTTGAAGCAGATGTTGATGGTGGCTGGCGTGGAGCGCTACTTTCAAATTGCGCGCTGTTTCCGGGATGAAGATCAGCGCGGGGACCGCCAGCCGGAATTCACCCAGCTGGACCTGGAAATGTCTTTTGTGGAGCGCGAGGATGTCATGAATCTGACGGAAGACCTCTTTACCCGTCTGGTACGGGAGGTCACCCCGAACAAGAAGATCTATCAATCTCCCTGGCCGCGGTTTACTTACGACGAGGTCATGACACGATACGGTAAAGACAATCCGGACATCCGCTTTGGGATGGAATTGGTGGACGTCACCGAGGCTGTAGCTGACAGTGAATTCAGGGTCTTTTCCAATGTGGTGGCTGATGGAGGGGATGTGCGGGGGATCAATGCCAAAGGTCTGGGAGACATCAGCCGCAGCCAGATCGGTGAACTGACCGAGTTTGTGCAGCATTACGGCGCCAAAGGGCTGGCCTATATCGCCCTTTCTGAATCGGGCGAAGAGCAGTCTACCTTCCTTAAATTTATATCTTCTGAGACCAAGACCGCCATCTACGAGGCCATGAATGCTGAGGAAGGAGATTTACTGCTCTTTGTGGCTGATCAGCCAGCGGTTGTCTTCGATTGTCTGGGAAGATTGCGGGAAGAGCTGCGGGACCGCACGGGTGCGGTCGATGAAGATACCCTGGCGTTTTGCTGGGTGATTGATTTTCCCCTCTTTAACTGGAATGAAGACGAGGACCGCTGGGATCCCAGCCACCACCTGTTCACGGCCCCCATGAAGAAGGACGTGCAGTACCTGGATGAGGATCCCGGACGGGCCCGCGGCCAGCAGTATGACATGGTGATCAACGGCTACGAAGTAGGGGGTGGGTCCATCAGAATTCATGACGGGGAAATGCAGAAGAAAATCTTTGACTTGATCGGCCTTGAATCCGAGGTGGCGGAAGAACGTTTTGGACACATGCTAAAGGCCTTTACCTACGGCACCCCGCCCCACGGCGGCATCGCGCCCGGGATCGACCGCCTGTGCATGCTTCTGGCGGGTGAACCTAATATCCGCGAGGTGATCGCATTTCCGAAGAACCAGTCCGCGCGGGACGTGATGGCTGACGCACCCGCTCCTGCCAGCCAGGAGCAGCTGGATGAGCTGCATATCAAGCTGGATTTAGATTAAAATTTTCTTTCCAGGGGGACTTTACCCTGTTCACACGGTTTTTGCTGTGGTAAATTGTTATTGCCCTACTGTGTTCGCGATGTGACAGACGTGTTTTGGGCCAACACCTACTTACAGGGTTCCTATATTGCGGAAGTAACGCGATAGGCCTGAGCCAAGGCGGAGCTTGCGTTGCGGAAACCCACTCTGCGAAAGCAGGTTCAAGACTAAGTCACACACGGCATGGTGGGGCACTTTCTGTTAAGAGGGAGCTTGAGGCAGGTATCTTACCCTTTCCAGGGGTCGAATCGGGTTCAAGGGCTGTCCTTCCCACCTAAAATTTCCCCTGTTGTGTTCCTCAAGAGGTGTTGATGGCGTTCCCCTTTCCGGAACCGGCTTTTTGCAGGGCAGCAGCGATCAGCTGGTCGTGATCAAAGGCCAAATCCGGCAGGTCATGGACGGGATGCCACCCAGCTGCGGAGGCATCGCTGGCTGCCTGGAGAACAGAAGGGGGATGGTGCGATAGGAACCCGGTGAATAAAACAGTCACAACGCGGCCCCTGGGGTCTCTGTGCGGGGCACCAAAAGCCCTGACCTGGGTGAGTTCGATGTTTTCGATCCCGGTCTCTTCCTGTAATTCCCGCCGGGCGGCCTCAACCAGGGATTCTTCCATCTCCACAAACCCTCCGGGAAGGGCATAATGGCCTTGAAAAGGTGGTTTTGCCCGTTGAATGAGCAAAATATAGGGCGTTTGCTCCCTGTTTTGGAACAAAGCAATATCCACAGCGAGGGCAGGGCGGGGGTGATCGTAGTGAACCATCGGTAAAGATCCGGTACAATAGTCTCTGTATTGCGGGAAAATCGTATATAATTCTAATATATTTATGACTTGTTCGCTGGAAAGTAACCTATGGAGGGGACGCCGCCATGAATAAGAAGGTCTTTTACTATGCAGTGCTGATCACAATCCTCACCTTTGGACTAGCTGGGTGCACGCTTCCCGGGTTTGCGACGCCGACCCCTTTTGAGTTTCCCACGCCGGATAAAACGATGACGGCGTTATTTGAGCCCACGGAGCCGGCCCCGGCCACTTCCGCGGCGACGGAAACGTCTATGGATGAACCCACAGAGGTTCCCACTGATACCCCGGTGCCCACCGATACGCCGGTGCCAACACAAGAAGAGCCTGAGCCCACAGATACCCCGGAACCGACGGAATCCTACGCCGGTCCTTCAGCCCGGCCTGGTCCCAATGTCCCGGCCTATTACCTTGAGGATCCTCCCAAGATCGACAGCCACCTGACAGATTGGGATGTCGGAATCCAAAAAATTATTACCCATGTCGTATACGGGGAAGATAAACATTCCGGTGCGTTGGATTCATCCGGCACAGTGGTCATCGGCTGGGATGAGGACAATCTGTATATGGGCCTGCGGATAAAGGACGATACCTACGTCCAGATCGCGGACAAACAGAATATTTATAAAGGGGACAGCGTTGAAATCCTGTTTGACACCCATGTCAGCAGTGACTATTATCTGACAACCCTGAATTGGGACGATTACCAGATCGGCATCTCCCCCGGCAAGGGCAACCCGAGCGCCACAAAGACGGAATGCTATATCTGGTATCCGGCCGCCAAAGAAGGCAGCACATGTGAGATTGAAGCAGCAGCCAAGAAAACGGGAGGGGGATACTTCCTGGAGATGGCGATTCCCTGGGATCTGTTTGATATCACCCCGGTGGAAGGGCGGGCTTATGGCTTTGCGCTGTCCATATCGGACAACGACAATGCCGGTAAAGCCGTGCAGCAGTCCATGGTGTCGAATGTCAGCACCCGATCCTTCCTGGATCCCACAACCTGGGGCGATTTGATTTTGAAACCCGCTCCTTAGGCTCCACTCCTGTTAAACGAGAAAAAGCGGAACAGCATGCTGTTCCGCTTTTGTTTTTAATTCTGTTGAATGTCAAAATCTAATCGAGGTAGGATTCCAATT
>CAZIFI010000026.1:0-32522 GCA_964539105.1 uncultured Anaerolineales bacterium
TTGGGAAGCCGTTGAGGCCATTCCAGACGAAGAGTTGTGGGCAGTAAGGCGGCATTTGAAACGGAAGCTGGTCTTTTATATGCGGGAACAGGCCCGGGACCAGTGGCTTCACGACGGCGTTCACCCTGTCCAGGTGGTCGCCTCAGGCGCATTGCTAAACCCATACGCCCTGACATTGGGCTTTGCGCGGCGCTTTGCAACCTATAAGCGGGCCGATTTGATCCTGAGTGACATGGATCGTTTATTAGAGATCGTCAATCAACCCAATATGCCGGTCCAGATCATCTTTGCGGGGAAGGCTCATCCAGCAGATAAGCCAGGAAAACTATTGATCCAGAAAGTGTACCGCAAAGTCAAGCAGGCTGAGAACGGGGGCAGGCTGGTATTTCTTGAAGATTATGATATGAATCTGGCCCGCTATCTTGTCCAGGGGGTTGATGTGTGGTTGAACACACCGCGACGCCCGAATGAAGCTTCCGGGACATCAGGTGAAAAAGCGGCCTTGAATGGGGTGTTAAATTTTTCCATTCTCGATGGTTGGTGGCGGGAAGGGTATAACGGGAGCAATGGTTGGGCCATCGGTGATGAAACCGATTATGATGATCCGGACGTACAGGATGAAAAAGATGCCCAGAGTTTGTATGAAGTGCTGGAAGATGAAATCATTCCCCTCTATTATCAGCGCTCGTCCGGAAATTTGCCCACGGAGTGGCTTGCGCGCATGAAAGAATCTATCCGCACCTTGGCGCCAACTTTCAGTATGCGCCGGATGGTCAAGGAATATGCCAACGAGATGTACTTTGAATTAATGGAAGACTGACTGGTATCCAGTTTTCGATTCTTGGTAAGGTGGTTAGCGGGATGATGCTGACTACCTTATATTTTTGTGATTAAGATGTTTGAAAGAGGATCATTATGAATGCTTTCTTTACATTTGAGCTGACCAGTCAGACGATTGGAATTGCAGTGTTGATATTTGTTCTGCGGGTATTGGAGATGAGTCTGGATACCCTGCGGGTGTTATTCACCCTGCGGGGCAAGAAACTGCGGGTGTGGTTGATCGGTTTTATCCGCTCGGCCATCTTTGTGATGACGATCGCCTTTGTTCTTCAGAATGTGGAAAATGTCTTTAGTGTGATTGCTTACGCTGCAGGATTTGCGACAGGCAACATTCTTGGAATGTGGTTTGAAGAGCGCCTGGCACTCGGCTTTGTGGAACTAAGAATCGTGAGTCCCCGCCGCGGCCAGGCAATCCTGGAATCATTGCGGGATGAAGGTTATGCGGTCACGGAGCTGTTGGCAAGAGGAAAAGATGGTATGGTCAGTGTCTTGAGCTGCACCGTGCAGAGAAAAACTGCCCCTGATGTGGAAGAGGTGATCCAAAAAACCGATCAGAATGCCTTTATAACTGCAGAGGAAGTCCGTTCTGTGCGGCGCGGGTTTTGGGGTACATAACCTCCCGCCGGTTGAGATCCCGATTTCCTACGGTCCGAACGTGAAAGGGGCTGATTTTTCGCCAACCAGCCCCTTGATCATTTTAAATTATGCTATCCGATTGCCGCTTGGGTCATTGCGGGTTCAGAACACCCACAACTTACTCTTCTTCGCCTTCTACCTCGGTGGGGGGTTGGCGTTGGGCGAATTCTCGATCCAGCATAAGCAAAGCCTGCGGGTTGTTGTCAACCATTTCTAAGGTGTCGACAATTTCGCCAGCGTTTTGTTCTTCTTCAACTTGTTCCTCGATAAACCAGTGTAAAAATTGTTTGCTGGCATGGTCGTTTTCTTCATCTGCCAGATCATACAGGTCGTGGATGCTCTTCGAGATATACTGCTCATGTTTCAAAGCAGCTTGAAAGGCGTCCAGGGGAGAATCGTACGTGCTGGAAGGTTTGTCCACATCGCCTAATTCCACTGCTTCTCCCCGATCATTGACGAAGTCGTAGATCTTAAAAGTGTGGGCCAATTCCTCTTCGAATTGGATTTTCATCCAGTGAGCAAATCCTGGCAGATTTTTAGCGTCAAAATAGGCTGCCATTCCCAGGTAGATGTACGCGGATTCAAACTCCCTGCGGATTTGTTCATTCATGGCATGTAACATTTTTGGTGACAGCATTTTGCCTCCTTTTATATCTTTTGATTGATCTAATACTATTTGATGAGTAAGGACTGGAATCATCCTTTCGGTCTCTACTTTTCTGCCCTTCTTTTAGGGCATGGGGATGAGTAAACCATCAACTACTCTTGTTCCTGACAATGATCCAGGCCCGATTCCGGTCAGGAGACGTTCACATTACAAATGAACCATCTTCATAGATGATGTTTCCATCTACCCTGATTTCTGAATCTTCACGCATATCACAGATCATGTCCCAGTGAATGCTGCTCTTATTCTGACTGCCGGTTTGAGGGTAGCCTGCTCCCAGGGCCATGTGGATTGTCCCACCGATCTTTTCATCAAACAAAATATTTCCGGTGAACTGTTGGATTTCCATGTTTGTCCCGATGGCAAATTCTCCCACACTGCGTGATCCGGAATCTGTATCCAGCATCTGATGTAAATATGATTCTTGTTCCTCCGCTGAAGCTTCCACTACTTTTCCGCCTTGGAAAGTCAGTTCGATGCCCCGCACAACGATTCCATTGTGGATGGCAGGGTAGGAGTAACGGATCCAGCCGTTCACAGAATCTTCCACAGGGCCTGTAAAGATCTCCCCATCAGGCATATTATGCAAGCCGTAAGAATTAATAAATGTCCTCCCCTGAACGGAGAGCGTGAGGTCGACATTCGGGCCTGATAATTCCACCGTGTCGTGCCCTTGAATCCGGGCACGGGCTTGTTCCTGGCTTTCCTTAATGTCTGTCCATAATTGGATAGGGTTTTCTTTATCTGCATGGCAGGCCTGGTAGACGAAATTCTCAAACTCTGCCTTATCCATCCCCGCCTCATCCGCGTAGGCCTGGGTAGGAAAGAGGGTGGTGAGCCATTTGAAGGCACCGGACGCGCCGCGGTCCATCTGTGTTTCCAGGATAGGGGCTTTTGCCTTTTGTCGCTGAGATTGTTTTTCTACTGCAAAATCACGCAAAGCCTGAGTATTGGTCAGGGAATGGATGCGTATCCGCGCTTCGAATTGCTCATATGCCAGCTTTTGAAACTCGTTGACATATGCCAGTTGATGATCATTTCCGAAGCTGAAGAGCTCTTTTTCCTGCTCGGGAATCTTCATCAAGAGATGGGGGTGCCCACCGGCCTGCAGGATTTGTTTAAAAATGGCTCTGATGAGGGGTTCTGCAGCTGTGGTCGCCTCTATGATTACCCGATCTCCGGGCTCTATCCTTGTGGAATGGTTTACAAGGATCTGTGCTAATTTGGTGACACGCGGATCAGTCAAGGATCCTCCTTCAGGATAGATGAAATGCTCTTTTCTAATTGTAGCACGATCTCCTGAAGGATTGTTGCCGTGGCATATCTTTTGCACAGAGGTGGATAGATGGCAAAGTGGAGTTCAGTTTGATGGCCATTGCATCAGCGCCGGAGCTAGAAATGGTTAATTGGCGGTGCAGGCTTCATCCTAAAATAGTATTGCATGCGATTCCACTTGGCATATCCAAACGCCGCGATTATAATCGGATAGTGTCTATGAACAGAGATCCTCATGACTTGTCAGTTTCTGAATTGAGACGGTTGCTGGTGGAAAAAAGACGTTCCGTGCGCCACGAGCGCCTGGAGCGGTTCCGGGAAACCGGTCGGATTGTCAAGCTTGTATCTGAAGAGCAAGGGACATCCTGGGACGATATCCACACCACATCTGAATCTCCTGTAGGGGAGCATGGCGAATCGGACCTGGGGAAATCTCAAGGGAAAAGGGTGGTAGACGGTTTCCTGTTGGCAATTGAGGTGTTGGCTGTGATTGGTTTGATCTTTGTGCTTTTCAATGGGATTGAGATCATTCAAGAGTTAAATCGTGAAGTGGCTTTGGCGCTGGAACAGCCAACGTTGACTCCCACACCATTGATCAAAGCTGTTGTTCTCCCTTCGGGCCATACTCCGCCGGATTCACCGGGGGGAAGCCGCCCCAATACAGAAGAAATCCCGGAACATTTACAGCCGGTGGTACAGTCTTTTGCTGAAGTCCCCATCCCCACGAAGAGCCCCCAGCAAGCGGTTAGATTGCAAATACCAGCCCTGGATAAGGATGTGCCCGTGGTTGAGGGGGATGGATGGGAACAGTTGAAGAAAGGGGTGGGCCACCATATTCCTTCTGCAAATCCCGGTGAGGAAGGGAATGTTGTATTATCAGCCCACAATGATATCCACGGGGAAATATTCAGAGACCTGGACCAACTTGAATCCGGGGATAAAGTGATCATTTTCACCGAAATGAAAGAATATGTGTATGTGGTTGAAGATACGCATGTTGTAGAGCCTACCCGTGTTGAATTTTTAGAACCAACATCAGAACCCACGGCGACCCTGATTTCCTGTTATCCATACTTGGTGGATAACAAACGCATCGTGGTCAGAGCTAAACTCCAGAATAATTAACCGTGTCCCGGTCCAGGGACCATGATTTTGTTCGAGGATCGGTTGACTGCCATTTGCTTTAGTTCGGCATATCCGCTTATGGAACACACGCAAGAACAAAAATCACCTAGCTGGGGGCCAACCACAAAGCTTGTGGTGGGTTTGACGCTGGTTGCCATATCAGGGGCTTTATTGTTATATTTTCGCTCCATCATCTCATCCCTGGTCCTGGCGTTCATTTTGACTTATCTCTTCCATCCCTTGATTGTTTTTCTCCATGAGAAAACGGGGATATCCTGGCGCCTGGCCACCTCAATTTTTTTTCTTATTTTTATTCTTTTGTTAGGGGGTGTTTTTGCGGTGACCGGCTTTGCCTTAGCGTCGCAGCTTCAGAGTTTGGTGCGCTTGCTGCAAGATGTGATTGGTAATCTCCCTCAGATCGCATCCGATCTGGAAGCGTTTATTGAACAGTACGGCGTGCTGGCAGAGTATATCAACCTGAATGATCTGGCCAACCGCCTGATTGATACCATTCAACCACTTTTAGGACAGGCAGGAGCGTTAGTACGTTCCCTGGCTACAGGTGCTGCCGTCAGCATAGGAAAAATCTTTTTTGTAGTAGCGATCAGCTATTTCTTGTTGGCTGATGAGAGCCGGGTGCCCAACTTGACCAATATTCCGAATATTCCGGAATATGGCTATGATTTCCGCCGTATCGGAAGAGAGCTGGGGCGGATCTGGAACGCGTTTTTGCGCGGCCAGGTGATTATCTTTGTCCTGGTGTTTATTATTTATTCCATCGTGTTGTCCGGTCTCGGGGTCAGATATGCTATCGCATTGGCGGTGATGACCGGCCTGGCTCGCTTTGTGCCCTATGTGGGGCCTTTCATCACGGCTATCGTCATGGCCTTGGTTACCCTGCTGCAGCCGTCCAATTATTTCGGGCTCTTACATTGGCAGTATTCGATCCTGGTGCTGGGCATTGCTTTCAGCATTGACTTTGTGATCGATAATTATGTCGCCCCCAGCTTTTTCGGGCGCACCCTGGGCATTCACCCGGCGGCGGTTCTGGTCTTTGCCCTCGTCGCGGCAAATCTATTTGGCATTCTGGGGCTGTTTATGGCTGCTCCGGTTGCTGCCACCCTGAAGTTGCTTGGCCGGTATGTGCTGCGAAAGATGTTTGATCTCGATCCCTGGCCTGAGCCGGAGAACGAAGAGACCCAAATCGAATACCCCTGGGCGAAGTGGGGAAAAAAGTTGTGGGTGTTCATCAAGGGGAAGTGGCAAAAATTTCAAGAGCAGCGCAGAAAATAAAAAAAGCCTGCCGCCATACCGGGGCAGGCTTCGGTGAGTTTCCGAGGTACCGGTTAGACCGGGATGCTCACTGGGCCGTACAGGGTTTCTTTGACATTGAGCACCTTGCGTCGTAAATCTTTGTCTGTTTCCAGTAAATCTGAAATTTTCTCGTGACCATACATAACGGTGGTATGGTCGCGATCTCCCAGTATTTCGCCAATTTGCGGCAGGGAGATCTCGGCCTCTTCGCGCAGAATATACATCGCCACCTGCCGGGGCAGGGCAATACGATGGGAACGGCTGCGGCTGTAGAGCTCATCCGTGGTTACTTCAAATTCTTCGGCAATGGTTTCTATGATTTGTGAGGGTTCAACCTCTTTTGTTTCAGGCATGAGGTCTGCCAGGGCGGAATCGACCAGCTCTTTGTCTAAGGCCATGCCGCGCAGATCAGCGTAGGCCATGATGCGGGTCATTGCACCCTCGAGTTCCCGGATGTTAGTTTGAAAGCGTTGGGCGATGTCTTCAATGATGTGATCTGGAAGGTTATAGCCCTTTCTTTCTGCCTTCGATTGCAGGATGGCGATGCGGGTTTCAATGTCTGGAGGTTGGATATCAGCCGTGAGTCCCCATTCAAACCGGGACCTCAAGCGCTCTTCAAGGGTGACCATGGCTTTTGGGGGGCGATCGGAGGTGATCACAATTTGTTTGTTCTGGCCGTGCAGGGTGTTGAAGGTATGGAAGAATTCTTCCTGCGTAGACTCTTTTCCGGCGATAAACTGGATGTCATCAATCAACAGCACATCGATCCGGCGATATTTTTCACGAAAAGCCTGGGTGGTATGGCCGCGGATGGCATTGATCAGGTCGTTGGTGAACTCCTCGGAGGAGACATATAGGACTTCAAGATCATTATTCATGCTCATGTTTCCAATAGCGTGCAGCAGGTGCGTTTTCCCCAACCCGACACCCCCATACAGGAAAAGGGGATTATAGGTCTGGGCTGGCTTTTCGGATACAGCTAATGAGGCAGCATGAGCCAGACGGTTACTGGGTCCAACTACGAAGTTGTTAAAGGTATAACGGTTATTGATGGAATAATGGTCTGATAACGCATCGGATTTCTCGGGACGTGTCCGTTCGGGCTGGCCTGTGTGATCGTCCTTTTTGGTGGCTTCTCCATTTCCACCATGTTGGCAGACCTCAAATTGAACGTTGACCTTTTGGTCCAGCGAACCTGTCAGGATTTTGACGATTGTCTTCTTCAGCCGACTATCCAACCAATCTCTGGCATATGCGTTCTGGACTCCTATTGTATATGTTCCACCAGAGAACTCCATAAGTTTTGCATCACGCACCCACGTATCAAAAGTTGCTTTTGGCATCTCCATTTGAAGCTGGCCCAAAGCAGATTGCCATGCTTGTCTTGCCTCCATGTACCTATCTCCTCGCTTTGTGGTCTCCTCTTATTTAGACATTTACCACGCCCTAACTTCCTCGTAGTCAGGGCCGGTGAGAAAATTTCTGCTCTGTGTCTGAAAGTGGACCGCATTTCAGTGAATGATTACTATTCAAATTCTAATGTATAGGGGTTGTTTTTTTCAATCATTTGCTCTAAAAAATAACGATTCTTTAAGGTTACCAGCCTTAACAAAAACTTTGCCTGATGGGGTTTTGTCTTGGGCGCACACTGTCGCCATAATTTGGGGTAGGGGTATTATCATCCCCCCGCATTTTCTGGTTAAATTCTTGCCGCTCATTAAACCTTAAAGAATTCTGACGAATACGACAATCAACTTTCGTGGACTTATGTACAGTTTTGTGAATCAGGGCGGTTTGCCATATTTAGAGCGGGAGTTTTTGTTAAGGTTTGGATGTTAACCTTGTTTCTGTCGGCGGCAAAGTTGCTGTCCCGGCTTCTAAAAAAAGGCTTCCAGGGGATTATCTAAGCTGGAATGGAACGAAGGGTCGATCCCGGTGCAGCCATTGAATTGTGTTAAAATTGAGGACATGAGTGATACAACGACCACGACCGTAAAATCTGTGCTGCCATTCTCCATTATAATTGGGCTTTCCGGGTGGGGTGGGCTGGTGTATATTATGACTCAAGCCCACCCCTCCTTGTGGAATCGATGGTTATTTTTCTGTGCCATTGTATTTGCTGTTACAGGGTCGGCAGCTCCGTTTGTGGCATTGTTGAACAGATTGTTCAGTTCCCAGACACCGGTGCGATTTGGGATGGTGGTGCGGGAGGCGCTGTGGGTGGGGATTTATGTAGCTGCATTTCTGTGGTTGAATAAGGGACAGGTTGTTTCCCTGGGGCTGCTTATTGTCCTTGCGGTGGGATTTATCCTGGTGGAATTCTTGTTAAGGATGCGGGTTCGCAGTGAGTGGCACCCCAGAAATGGTACGGACGATTGAAGTGACCGAGGCCCAGGACCGATTTATGGGCAGCATTGGCTATGGGGCAATTTGAAACTATGAGTGATCTCAGCTCTCTTCCATCTGTAGACCGACTACTCCAATCCACACCCGGCGCTGGCCTGGTTGAGGAGTATGGACACGAGCTCACCGTGAAAGCTATCCGCCAGGTACTGGAAGATGCCAGAGAGGAGATCAGGAATGAGGGGAAGGGTTCTCCTCTGGAAGCAGAGTTGGTAGCGGATGTAAAGCACACCTTACGGCGCTGGACAGCTGCTCCCCTCCATCCGGTGATCAATGCCACTGGCGTAATCATCCATACCAACCTTGGACGGGCTCCCCTGAGTGAGTTTACCCTCAAGACCATCGCCGATGTGGGGGGAAATTATTCCAACCTTGAGTTTGATATGGATACGGGTACCCGGGGATCGAGACTGGATCACGCAGCAGACCTTTTTTCACAGCTGCTGGATGTGGAAAGTGCCCTTGTCGTTAACAACAACGCCGCGGCTGTGCTCTTGATTTTACAAACTCTGGCCAGAGGTCAGAAAGTAGTCATCAGCAGGTCTCAGTTAATCGAGATTGGAGGCGGGTTCCGCATCCCGGATGTCATGCGCCAGTCTGGTGCCATACTTTCGGAAGTGGGAACCACCAATCGGGTTCATCTTTCTGATTACCGGGAAGCATTCGATGAAGACACTGTGGCTGTGATGCGCGCCCATCATTCCAATTATGCCATTGTAGGGTTTACGAAAGAGCCGGAAATACATGAGATTGTCAAAGAAGCCCATGGAGCTGATGTGCTGGTTTTTGATGATCTGGGTTCTGGGGCCTTGTTGGACACAGCGGAGTTCGGGTTAAAGCATGAGCCCATGGTCCAGGAATCTGTGAATGCCGGCGTAGATCTTGTCTGTTTTTCGGGGGATAAGCTGCTTGGCGGTCCTCAGGCAGGTATCATATTAGGTAGAAAAGATTTAATTGAGACCCTGAAGAGAGAGCCCCTATCCAGGGCCATCCGTGCCGATAAAACGGCCCTGGCGGGGTTATCTGCCACCCTGACTCATTACTTAAAAGGGGAAGCGCTGGAAAAAATCCCTGTCTGGAAGATGGTGGCTGCTGACTCCCACAGACTGCGAGAGAGGTCCGAGCGCTGGCAAAAGGAAGTGGGCGGCGGGAAGATTATGGCCGCTGAATCTACGGTGGGCGGGGGCAGTTTGCCGGGCGAGATGCTGCCCACATATGTCCTGGCTTTCCCAACCTCCCACCCCCAGCGGGTTCTCTCTGCTCTTCGCAAAACTTCACCCCCCATTATCGCCCGGGTGGTAGATGATCATGTTATTTTTGACCCCAGAACGGTGCTTGAGAGACAGGATAATGAGTTGATACAGGGAATAAAGGAGATCGAACGGATCCATGAAAGCTGATATTGATCGACTGATGGATGAAAAGGGTTTGGATGCCATATGGATCACCGGCCCTGCCCAGCATAATGCATGTATGGTGTATTTCACAGGCGTGGGGCATCTCACCCATGCTGACTGTATAAAGAAGCGTGGGGAACCCCCGGTTTTATTCCATGCCGCGATGGAACGAGACGAAGCAGCTCATACCGGTCTGAAGTCGGTCAATCGAGCTAAATATGGATATAAAAAACTGCTGGAGGAAGTGGATGGGGACGATGTCCAGGCGCGGGCTGTGATGTATCAGCGCATGTTGCAGGATCTGGATCTGCTGGAAGGCAGAATTGCCCTGTACGGAAAAGTGGATGTCAGCCGTTCATGGGGCGAGTATTCCCAGTTGAAAGACATTGTGTCTGGCCTGGAACTGGTGGGAGAGGGAAATAATTCCATCCTGCTTGAAGCCCGGGCGGCAAAAAGTGAAGGGGAAGTAAAGCACATTCGCGAGATGGGTAAGATCACGACCCGGGTGGTGCAGCAGGTGCAGGATTTACTGACCGGATCACAGGTGGGAGATAACCAGGAACTTCTGAAAGATTCCGGGGATCCGCTCCGCATCGGGGATGTGAAGTCTAAGATCAACCTGTGGCTGGCGGAATTGGGTGCAGAAAATCCAAAGGGGGCGATTTTTGCCATCGGGCGGGATGCCGGCGTGCCGCACAGCTCCGGCACCGAATCCGATATTGTGCGTCTGGGTAAAACAATTGTCTTTGACATCTTCCCCTGCCAGCAGGGTGGGGGATATTTTTATGATTTTACCCGCACCTGGTGTCTGGGATATGCCCCTGATGAAGCCCGGGCCATGTATGAGGATGTACTTTATGTGTACCGGACGATCATCTCTGAACTTAAAGTTGGTCAGCATGCCCCGGAACTCCAGGAAAGGACCTGTGAATTGTTCGAAGAACGTGGGCATCGAACCATCCGCCAGGATCACCAGCTGGAGAATGGGTATGTACACAGTCTGGGCCATGGTCTGGGATTGGATATTCATGAGCGTCCTGCCTTTGGCACGGGAGCAACGGAGAAGGACCGCCTGTATGAAGGAGCGGTGACAACCATCGAACCGGGCCTATATTATCCGGACCGCGGAATGGGTTGCCGGCTTGAAAATACTGTGTGGGTCCGACCGGATGGAGAGATGGAGGTGCTGGCAGATTATCCGCTGGACCTCGTGCTGGAGATGGAGCACTGGGACGCTGAATAAATTGTGTTCATGATGTGATAAGAGGTTGATCGACAGGGTATTTCGCCCTGAAAAGAGAGGTCATTATGACCCCGGATGTGGTTCAAAATAGTCCCCGACAACAGGAATCTGAAGGTGAGCCGCGGTTTCCTCTTTCCAGGATTCTGGGCATTGAAACCTCATGCGACGAAACGGCAGCCGCTGTCGTGGAAGATGGGCGGCGAATTTTGTCCAGCGCAATAGCGTCCCAGGTAGATTTGCATGCCCAGTACGGCGGCATCTTCCCGGAGATGGCATCCCGTGAACATATCAAAAAGATCTACCCCATTGTGGATAAGGCCTTAAAAGATGCCCATGTCCGCATCGATGATTTAGACGGCATCGCCGTCACCCGCGGACCGGGTTTGCCGGGAGCCCTGGTCGTGGGAATAAATATGGCCAAAGGTCTGGCTGTGAGCAGTGATTTGCCGCTGCTGGGGATCAACCACCTGGAAGGTCATCTCTACTCTGCGTGGCTTGCAGAGGAGGATGAGGAAGAACCAGATGTGCCAAACTTTCCCCTTCTGGCGTTGATTGTATCGGGGGGGCACACAGAGCTTGTCCTCATGGAAGATCACCTGAGCTACCAGCGCTTGGGAGGGACACGGGATGATGCAGCCGGGGAGGCGTTTGATAAAGTAGCGCGCCTTCTTGAACTGGGGTACCCGGGAGGACCTGCCATCCAGGACGCTGCCGAGGATGGCGATCCCCGGGCTTTTGACTTTCCGCGCGCCTGGCTGGATGATGGTTGGGATTTTTCCTTCAGCGGATTAAAGACCGCTGTACTGCGGGAAGTAAAGGGGCTGGAAGAACAGGGGGGTTATATTCCTGTTTCAGATATCGCAGCCAGCTTTCAGGAAGCTGTGGTTGAGGTTTTGGTGACAAAAACCCTCAAAGCAGCTCATGAATACGATGCGGTGGAGTTATTGGTGGTGGGCGGTGTATCGGCGAACCGGATCCTGCGCCAGACGGTTACAACCCAGTCCGATTTACCGGTCCATATCCCGCCCATTTCCCTGTGTACGGATAATGCAGCTATGATCGCGGGTGCAGGATGCTTTCGGTACAGTGCAGGCTGGCGAGATGATTTGGATATGGATGCTGCTCCTACCTGGCCGCTGTCAGAGATGTGAACCTAAACGGGGGGAAATGAATCGTTGTTGTTGCTGCCAGATGAATTGTTGACCTGGTTTGTGTCCTGAGATCTATATTTGTCTATCAACCTGTGGCTGCCGCTTCATGGTCGGGAAGGATGCGTTCCACATTCCGTATGATGGGAAAACTGTATCCACCCACACCCACAAACACGCCAAATGCACCGGACAAAAGAAACATGACAGCCATCCCTGCGCCGGGTCCTGTGCCCACGATTCTCCCGAACAAAGGCGTTAACAGGCCGCCGCTTTTCATGGCGGGTTCAAACACAAAGTCCGCCAGCGGGCCGGCCAGCAGCATAGCGATCGGTGCGGTGATTTGCGCGATTAAACGGCGAACGGAAAATACCCGCCCCTGCAGGTCGGGAGGGACTTTGGCTTGCCAGATAGCCTGGTTGGATCCGTTCAGGATGGTGACAAACACACCACCGCTGAAGGATGCGATGGACCACACGGTCAAGCTCCGGCCAATTCCCATCAGCATTGAATTCAAGACACTGATAGAAATCATTCCTAACAGGACGCCATGTATTCTGCGTTTTGGTCCTCCCCATATACTGAGCAAAAGTCCACCTACAACACCGCCAACTGCACCTGCTGATTGGACAGATCCCAGGATAACACTGTCGTTATTTGTCTGGGCCAGGATCATGGCAGCCATCACTGTAAATCCAAAGGTCCCTACCAGATTGATGAAAAAGAAGACCATTTGCAGCCAGAATAAAGGAGGTCTTTCCCAGATGTATTTAAAACCATACCCTGATTCTTTTAAGAAACTACCTTGTCCTAACTTCCCTTCTTCACTTTGCTCCGGTTGTGGGACATGAATGATCAGAAGCGTACCGATGGCAAATATAAAGGTGACGATGTCGGTGATAAAGACCCAGAATAGGTCAGAAAAACCGATTAATGCACCGGCTAACACAGGAGCCAGGACCCCTGAACCTGATTGGGCAACCTGGAGCATGCCATTGGCCCGGGCATAATTCTTTTTTTCCAGCATCATGGATATTGCAGCTGAATACGCAGGCCATTGAAAAGCCTGAAAAATTCCAACAAAAGCACCCAATACATATAAATGCCAGATTTGGAGTACGTCTGTGACATATAAAACCAGCAGGGTTATTGTTGCCAGGCCCGCTGCGAGATCACTGACCATCATGACAAATTTTCGGTTCAGGCGGTCTACTAAAGCTCCCGCAAAGGGGCTGATAAATACGACGGGAGCAAACCCGAAGAAGCCTGTCAAAGCCAGGGTGGTGGCCTGGCCCGTTTCCTGCCAGGCCCATATGGTAATGGCAAACTGGGTCATTCCGCTGCCGATTAAAGAGATCGCTTGCCCCACAGCGACAAGCGAGAAGCCAAACATACCGGTTATTTGGTTTTCATCACTCATGTTCTCATTGTCCATTGCAGCTGTGAAGCGGATGAGTCGCCATTGATATGGGACTCATTGTATGTGTGGCTTCGGAATTCAACAACATCAGATTGATAGTTGGATAGGTTGACAGCCTGTATGATGCACCCCACAGGCTTGTGATGCCCTCGGGCCGGTCCACAAATCAAAAGTTAAAGCAGGTCCTGGATGTCTTGATATGATATGGGGCCTTTTCGCAGGATGCGGGGAGGGTGCGTGGTACAGTCCATGACTGTGGAGGCTTGTTCTCCTTGGGTTTCTCCTCCATCCAGGATCAGCTCAATCTTACCCCTTAATTGTTGCCAGACGGCTGCTGCGGTGTGGGTGCTGCCTTTACCGGACAGGTTGGCTGATGTGGCTGCCAAAGGGCCCGCCGCTTTTAGAAATTGCCGCATAAAATCATGGTCAGGAATACGTACACCTACCGTATCCGTAGGGGAGATCTCGTGGGGCACACTTTCATGTTTATTCAGGATCAGAGTCAGTGGCCCGGGCCAGTAGCGATCCATGACAGCTTTTACGAAGGATGGGATATCTTTCGCTACCCGACTCAGGTCGCTGCTCTCTGCAATCAGGATGGGAATGGCTTTGGATCGATCCCTGTCTTTGACATGATACAGTTTTATAATCCCTTCGCGATTGAATGCCAGGGAACCGATGCCGTATACAGTGTCCGTGGGAAAGGCAACAATGCCTCCGGACTGCAGCACCGCCAGTCCCCGGGATACAGCCTGTTTATGATCGGTGTGGATCATGTTTGTTTTCATGGCTAGGAAGTCTGGATGATCAGCATGCGATCCAACCCTCTCAAATCTTGGGCGATGGATACCTGCGCGTTGGGAAAGGCGCGCTTGGCCAATCGGGCTGCTTCGCGACCGTGAGATTCGTCTATCTCCAACAGGATTAATCCACCGGGAGAAACTTTGTGGGGAGCCGTGGATAAAAAGGTCCGGATAAATCGTAATCCATCTTCTCCGCCGTCCAGTGCCTTCCGGGGTTCTTGTTCGTATACTGGAAGGTTGATGAGCCGCTTATAGGGGATGTACGGCAAATTTGCCACAATCATATCGAACCGGGTGTTGACTGCTTGTAAAAGATGGCCCTGGAATAGGGAGATCCTTTCTGAAAGCCGGTGTTCATTGATATTCTTCCGGGTTACCCGCAGGCTTTTCAGATCGATATCTCCGGCTAAAAAGCAGGTCTGGGGACAATGATGAGCGATAGAAATCGCTACACAGCCGGAGCCTGTTCCCAGGTCGATACACCGTTTCCTGTGCGGGTGGTTGTTCAGCCATTGAATGGCGTAGTCAACCAACATTTCCGTCTCAGGTCGGGGGATGAGAACATGGGGTGTGAGGTGAAAGCGGAGATTGTAGAATTCCCAACTTCCTATAACATAAGGGAGGGGAATACCGTTTTCCAGCTTCTGCAGGGCGTCTTGGATGTTCCGGTCCTGGTCGGGAGTGGGTGAGAACTCGGGATGTGCCAACAGCCAGGAACGTGGGTGGTCAACCTCATGGCTGAGAAGGACCTGAGCGTCCAGGTACGGGGTGTCGCTGTGGGGCGCCAGGCGGCGCCTAATTTCCTGCAGATAGGACTGCCTCACAACACCCCTATTCCAGACCTGCTTCTGCAAGCCGTTTTGCTTCATCTTCTGTAGACAGCTCTTCTATGAATTCGTCAAATTCGCCGTCTAAGATGGCATCCAGTTGATGGGAGGAGTAGTTGATGCGGTGATCGGTGACCCTGTTCTGAGGAAAGTTATAAGTGCGAATTTTTTCTGACCGTTCTCCGCTTCCAACCTGGGAGCGCCGGACCGCCTCCTGTTTTTCGCGGCGTTTTTGTTCTTCAATTTCGTACAGCCGGGCCTTGAGAATGCTCATGGCCCGGGCCCGGTTCTGAGCTTGAGAACGTTCATCCTGGCACTGGACCACGATGCCGGTGGGCTTATGCGTCAAACGGATCGCCGTGGCGTTCTTCTGCACACTCTGTCCGCCCGGTCCACCTGCCTTAAAGACATCCATTTCAATCTCGTTGGGAGAGATATCAATCTCAATATCGTCTACCTCTGCCAGTACGGCAACTGTGGCGGTTGATGTGTGTATGCGACCCTGGGATTCGGTCTCCGGTACCCGCTGCACCCGATGAACACCAGATTCATACTTCAGCTTTGAAAAGGCCCCTTTTCCTTTGATGATGGCGGATACTTCTTTAATTCCTCCAACGCCCGATTCGTTAAGAGATAGAATTTCAAACTTCCACCCCTTTCGCTCTGCGTACCGCTTATACATCCGGAACAGATCGCCGGCAAACAGACCCGCTTCATCCCCGCCGGCTCCGGCGCGGATTTCCAGAATGACGTTCCTTTTGTCGCGAGGGTCTTTGGGGAGGAGCATCTTTTTAATGCGCGTTTCCAGGCCTTCGATCTTGCTTTGTAAGTTTTGGACCTCAGCTTGTGCCAATTCCTGCATCTCTTCATCCTCAGATTCCAGCAGGTTTTCCGCCTCCTCCAGTTGTTGCAGGGATTCTTTATAGGTTTCAATGGCGTCAATCAGCGGTTCCAGGTCGGATTTTTCTTTCCCTAACTCAGCAGCCTTTTGGTAATCATCTCCCACTTCCAGGAGTTGTTGATTGACCTCTTGATAGCGTTCTTCAATTCCAGATAGTTTTTCAAGCAGCATAGGTATATTTTATCCAGGTTTTGATCTTGAGTTTTGACCGATTAAAGATTATACCATTCGAGATAGGGCAGGGTGGGGGTGTATCGGCCCTCATCCTCTTCTCCCGGGTTCATCCATCCCAGAACAAATAGGCAAGGTGGAAATTTGACGTATAAGAACACTTTAAAAAGGAGAAGATGGCGCGAATTTTCAGGGGAATTGATCGTCAATAGGAGGAATTATGATATAATATTTAGGCAGTAAAGTGGATGAATTGAGGGGACTCCCAATTTTATTCCCAGAATCTTGCATACAGTATAAGGTCATGCTATAATTTGAGCGTTCTTTCCCAATACCCACAAAAGTAAATGTTTGCCGGCGTTTCACAGACTACTGCTGCAACATGATGCAGTATGGTGGACGTACGTGCACAGGGGATGTTTCTATCGCTTATCTTTTCTTACTTTCTAACAGAACAGAGTAAACCTATATGAAAGCAAAAGAGTTGTTTGATAAATCTTTGGGCGAATTGCGCCAGATTGCCCAGGATATGGATATTCACCGTGCCCGTTGGATGAAGAGAGAGGAGCTGGTGCTCGAAATCCGGCGAGCGGAGGCTGAAGAAAAAGGCCGAGAGGTCAGGGGGGGGGTCCTGGAAATTATGAGTGAGGGCATCGGATTCCTGCGCGGCGCAGATTATCAGTCAGGCCCGGATGATATTTATGTCTCCCAGTCACAGATCCGGCGTTTTGATCTTCGCAGCGGAGATCTTGTCATCGGACACGTTCGTCCCCCCCGTAATTCTGAGCGCCATTACGGTCTTCTCAAAGCGGAGAGTGTTAATGGCTTGGATCCAGCTGAGATCAAACGCAGACCAGAATTTAAGTCACTCATTCCGATTTTCCCTAATGAACGCTTTGATTTGGAAACGGATCCCCATATCATATCCACACGTCTGATCAATTTGATCACACCTGTTGGGAGGGGGCAGCGGGGTTTGATCGTGTCACCACCTAAAGCGGGCAAGACGACCATCCTCAAGGAAATGACGAACGCCATTTCCGAGAAAAATTCAGATATTCACCTAATTGTGGCGTTGATTGGAGAGCGTCCAGAAGAAGTCACGGATATGGACCGTTCTGTGGCAGCCGAGGTGATATCATCCACGTTTGATGAGCCGGTCTCCTCCCACGTCCGGGTGGCTGAAATGGTACTGGAGCGAGCCAAACGGTTGGTGGAATCCGGAATGAACGTGGTTGTCATGCTGGACTCCATCACCCGGCTGGCGCGTGCTTATAACCTTGTCGTTTCTCCCTCCGGCCGTACGCTGTCCGGCGGTATTGATCCTTCTGCTTTGTATCCCCCTAAACGATTCTTCGGAGCAGCCCGCAACATCGAAAATGGCGGCTCATTAACCATTATTGGCACCTGTCTGGTGGATACAGGATCCCGTATGGATGATGTGGTGTATGAGGAGTTCAAGGGAACGGGTAATATGGAACTCCATCTTTCCCGTACACTGCAGGAAAGGAGGGTTTTCCCGGCTATTGATATATCCCGATCCTCGACAAGACGGGAAGAGCTGCTCTTAGGTCCTGACCTCACCCCCCGGGTATGGTTGATGCGCAGAATGTACGATCAGATGGTAACTGACCAACCTCATGGAGCGGGTATGGATCAGGCTTCAGCTACAGAATCGATCATCAAGCGCATTAGTGAGACAAGCAATAATGAGGAATTTTTGACCACGTTGAATGAATAATGGATCTCCAGGATAGGAGGTAACCGGAATGGCAGCCGAAAATGAAGGACAAGAATTACGGACGGAAACAGTAGCAGAAACTGAAAACTATCTGGTATGGGTGGCGACTGAGCCGGATGGCGAGAAAACCTATCACATGGAACTGAACAACCTCACGGTCCATTTTTTTCAGGAAGAATGGGATGAACTTCTCACCCTGGCCCATGCCCTGGTTGAGGCTGACTGAAAATACACTACCTTGAAAGCATTTAAACCCCGGAGCATCATCCGGGGTTATTTATTTTTAAGGTTTCAGCGGGTGATGGTATCAATATACTCCACAGCGGCGGGGCAGTTGACATTCAATGTAGTACTCACATTCTCCCATGTCAGCGACAACCCTTTCCTGCTGGTCTGATCCAACGCGTCACCGATGCATCTCGACCCGGCATTATAATTGGCGATTGTGTATTTCCATAGATCTTCATAGCTGGCCACATCCCCCCCTTTTTTCCCTGTGATGTTGGTGATCATCTGCTGGGTTTGCTGGCAGTGTCCTACGAGGGATTTTGCGAACAGGTCGATCCGATCACGATATAACTCCAATTCCTCATTGTAAACGATGTCGTCTACATCAACCGAGGACTGTTTCAAAAATGCACCCCGCAATAGAGCTTTCTGGTCTTCGGTCAGGTTGGGATACCCGCGCTGGCAGGTTTCGCTGCCAATAACGTAGGGGCAGAATTCTTTGTACAGGGTTTCATTCCACAATAAGGTTGTTTCTGCACCCAGCTCTGTGGTGTGCCCCAACCCGTATTCCTGGTAATCTCCCTCCATGGTTGTGGGCCACAATTGGCTTTCCTGAATGAGCACGTTTTTTAGGAGTTGAGATGGTATGCTTATCCCACGGGCTGTATGTAGAATGTGTCGATCCAGCCGGTTCTGCCACCGGGTCACTTCCCAGCGTGCTTCCATTAAACCGCAGGGAGAAGCGTAACCATTTTGCAGCAGGCCGCCGTCCGGGCAGGCACTGGCGTTGGCTAGTTTGTATTTGATCAATTGACCGGCAAGATAGGTTAATGGTTCATCGGTAGCAAGCTGCTCCGCGTGCTGTGAGTTAGCTAACCATCCCGGAGGTTCGCCCAGGGGTGGAAGGGCATGCCAGATCTGGGAGCAGGTTCGCTGTTGATCTTCGGGGAATGAATCCCCGACCAGACTGATATGGTAGCCTTCCTGCCCTTTTGCTTCGGGCATCAAACTTTTTACAACCCGTACCCGGCCCCGGTACTGCTGGCTGCTGTCTCCAAAGGTGGAAAGGGCCCAGAAGCGTATTGATTTGCCCTGTTTTCCGGTAAGTTGGAGAGGAAGATCACAGCGGTCCCCCTGGCAGTGGAAGGGATCCCCGTCAATTTCTCCCTGTATTTGTATAATCTCCTCGTTGGGAAGAGGTTCCGAGGCAATCAAGACCAGGTGGGGGACCGTTGAACATACTCCCTGGGTCTCATATTGTGAGCACTCATCAATCTCGAGCCTTACTTCCGGCGCGGGGAGTTGTATGCTGATTGACTTTTCCCGTAAAAATTTCTGGGTGTGGTGCAGATAATAACCGGGACATTCTGTGTGGTTGGGATCAGCGGCATCCTGACACGGAGGGGATTCTAACCATTTTAGATAAAGAGTCTCGCCGCACTGGTAAAAAATTTCGAGGGGGGTAGGCTGTCCCTCATGGTCAACGTACATTTCACAGGCAACATTGTCGTCTGACCAGCGAACCAGCCACCATTCATGCTCGTAGTAATTGATGGTTACCACTTTTTTTCTTAATGGGGGATTTTGTGCTGAGGAGGGAATCGCCGCAGCTCCCAGCACGAAAACCAGGGTTTGGAATACGATCAGTATCCAGCGGGTTAGTTTTGTAAGGTTACCTGTGGGGCGGGCGTCCATGGTCTCTTCTTTAACCGGTTGATCCTTGCCATAAAAAATGGTCTGCCTAGGTGGAATCCTTTCCTGTAGCCCAGTTCAATGAGCGTTGAACTGCTTTACGCCACAATGAGAGATGCGCTTTCCTTTCCTGGTTTTCCATGATCCTTGTCCAACGTTTTTCTTCACGCCATGTATTCCGCAATGTCTCCAGATCATCCCACACGCCGACTGCCAGACCTGCCGCAAAGGCTGCCCCCAGGGCGGTCGTTTCTGTGATTGCAGGTCTGGCCACGGGTACATCCAGTATATCAGCCTGAAATTGCATCAGGAGATCGTTGAAAACCATTCCCCCGTCAACTTTCAGAACCGTTAATGGCTGTCCAGAATCTTTTTCCATGGCTTCCAGGATTTCATAGGTTTGATACGCTGTTGATTCCAATGCTGCGCGGGCGATATGTCCCTTTTCCGCGTACCGCGTTAGCCCGGCAATGATTCCCCGGGCGTCGGAACGCCAGTAAGGCGCATACAGGCCCGAAAATGCCGGCACGAAGTATACTCCCCCGTTATCATTCACACCTGCAGCCAGGGCTTCAATTTCCTGGCTGCTATCGATTAATCCCAGGTTGTCCCGCAGCCATTGGACCAAAGCCCCTGCGATGGCGATCGATCCCTCCAGGGCGAACATCGGGGGCTGACCATCAAGATGATAAGCAGAGGTCGTGATCAGGCCGTTTTCGCTGGGGATGGGTTCTGTCCCTGTATTAAGCAATAAAAAGCACCCTGTACCGTAGGTATTCTTCGCTTCCCCCTTCCGATAACAGGTCTGTCCAAAAAGAGCTGCCTGCTGATCGCCGAGTATGCCACTGATGGGAATCCCGCTGACCGGATACCTGGTTTCTCCATAAACCCGGGAGGAAGGCTGGATACGGGGTAGGGCTTTGTGCGGGATGGAAAGTGTCTTGAGGATGTTTTCATCCCAGTCCTGCGTTTCGAGGTCCATAAGCAGGGTTCGGGAAGCATTGGTGGTATCTGTGATATGAATTCCGCCGTCCACACCTCCAGTTAGATTCCACACCAGCCAAGTATCGATGGTGCCCACCATTAGGTCATCTGATCGGGCCGCCTTCTGGACTTCAGGCTCATGGTCCAGAAGCCAGTTAATTTTCGGCCCTGAAAAATATGTGGAAACGGGCAGGCCGGTCTGGTCCCGGAATCTGTCTTTGCCGCCGTCCGCCATTAACCGGTTACAAATCCGCGATGTGCGGGTATCCTGCCACACAACGGCGTTTGCCAGCGGCTGGCCTGTACTTTTGGACCATGCCACGGTGGATTCACGTTGATTGGTAATACCCAGAGCAGCGATCTCCCCGGTGGTCACGCCGGCTTTTTGCAGTGATTCCTGAATCACGAGTTGGGTGTGTTCCCAGATCTCGAGGGGATCATGTTCAACCCATCCTGGCTGGGGGTAGATCTGTTCATGGCTCTTCCGGCTGAGGGATAAGATCTCGCCCTTTTCATTGAAAATAATGCAGCGGGTGCTGGTGGTTCCCTGGTCTACTGCGGCAACAAAAGATGGCATGGAGTTAATTTTTCCTTATGATATACGAGGTAATTCTAATCGAAATTCCGCACCACCGCGGGGGTTATTCTGGACCTGAATGGAACCATCATGCGCCTGGACCAACTTTTGAGAAATACTCAAACCCAGTCCTGTTCCCCCGTCTTCTCTTTCGCGGGTCTGGCTCGATTTGTAAAACCGTTCAAAAATGTATGGAATCTCTTCCTCCGGGATTCCTTCTCCATGGTCAAGAACGGTAAGTTTCAGATCATCTTCGTCGCTGTGCAATTGAACCCTGATGCTTTTACCACGGGGTGAGTGATGCAAGGCATTGCTGAGAAGGTTGAGGATGATTTGTTCCACCCGTTGCGGATCAATATTTGCCATGATGGGTTTCCCTGGAGGATCGTATCGCACCGTGACTTCTTTCTGATGGCATGCAGGCTGGAAGCGGTGGAGGATTCGCTCAACCAGCTGGTTTACGTTGGTCGGGGTTTGTTCCAGTGTCAATTGGCCGGAATCGGCCAGGGACAAGGTCTGCAGGTCGTCAACCAGACGAACCAGCGTTAGATTTTGTTCTTGGATGGGATGTAAATTTTCAAGTGTCAGGTCATATACCCCGTCTTCCAGGGCTTCCAGGTGGGCCTGCTGCACAGATAGCGGCGTCCGGAGTTCGTGGGCAATGTCTGCTGTGAGGGTCTTCCTGCGTTCCGCGGATTCTTCGATGGCCCTTGCCATTTGATTGAACACCTGTCCCAACGTGGCAAGCTTTCCTGTTCCGGAGATGTCCACGCGTTGAGAGAAATCTCCTTTTTCTATATTTTCGGCTGCTTTTGTCAGTGATTGGACGGGTTGTAAGAGGTGGTATCCAAGTGCTGCAGCCAGAATTAATGCGGCGATACCGCTGATGGAGGCCGCTGTGATGGCTGCCCGATTCAAACGTTGGATCAGGACAGATTCGTTTTGCGGACTGAAGTTAAAGGGAGAATCCGGCAATAGGTAACCGATCACTTCATCCCGGCTGCGGAGGGGGATCGCTCCGTCCAGGGAAGGGGCCCGGGTTCCAACCCCGGAGGGATCGGGTCCGGTACCCGTAATGATCACGCCGTCCTGATCCAGTAGCTGCACATGGGCGGGTCCCATGGCGCTGTTTGGGCTGTTGCCTGTTTTTCTCCCCATCATCCTGCCCGTCATGGTGGGGGGGCGATTTGAATCTTGCAAAATCGATGTACACGCGTCCCAGGTCCGGGTTTGCTGATAGCATTCTTCCAGATTTATGACCATGTTATTCAGGCCCATCATTCCCCCGCGGAAGACATACTGGCGCACTTCATTGACCGTGTTATGGCGCACAATAAGCACAACACTGGTAACTGAAATGAGGATGATCAATGTAAACGACAGAAACAGTTTTAATCGCATGAATGTTTACTCAATATTTCTGTTTGCGCGATAACCAACGCCGAAAACCGTCTCAATATAGGTTGGGTTGTGGGGATCGGGTTCAATTTTTGAGCGTAGGTTTTTGATGTGGGTGTCTATCGTACGCTCATATCCTTCGTAAGCGACATTTTGGGTGGCTTCCAGAAGTTGTTTTCTGGAAAAAGCCCGACCAGGTTGAGCGATGAGGGTCCACAGCAGGTCAAATTCGGTGGGGGTGAGATCAATCATCTGCCCGGATTTGGATACTGTGTGAGCTTCTTTCTCCATCACAATATCTCCCCACCGGATGTGCTGCCGGGGACCTTTTTGGGCCTGGACCCTCCGCAGAAGGGCTTGAATTTTGGCGACTACAACCCGCGGTGAAAAGGGTTTTGTGATGTAATCGTCCGCTCCTATTTCCAGGCCAATAACTTGATCGGCTTCTTCCACCCTGGCGGTGATCATAATTATGGGGGTTTGATCCTTTTCCCGGATGCTGCGGGCGATCTCCAGTCCACTCATCCCCGGTAGGTTCAGATCCAGCAATACCAGATCCGGTTTTTCTTGTTTCCAAAGTTTATACCCCACATCCCCTCGATATGATGTCAATACCTGGAAGTTTTCCTTTTCCAGATAGGATTGGAGAACATGGACCAATTCCTGTTCGTCTTCTATGATCAGTATGGTTGGCATTGGATATATTGTGTGGGCTGTGTCCGTGTCGGGAGCTTAGCTGCATTATATCGAAAACGGGTAGTG
The DNA here is from genome assembly GCA_964539105.1 of uncultured Anaerolineales bacterium. GTDB lineage: Bacteria > Chloroflexota > Anaerolineae > Anaerolineales > UBA11858 > B10-G9. Next base: position 23,553 of record CAZIFI010000026.1, read on the forward strand.
ATTGCCACTACCCGATTCGATCTTGGTAAGCCATCCTGCGGTCTGTGTCTACCAGCCGCCCATCCCGCGGCCACCTCGCCCGCCGCGCTGGAATTGTGGCGATCCAGCGTTCAGGCAGGACCCATCCCCCGGTCCATAGGGTCCTTTGCCGGGATTTTGCATGCGGTCCAACATCCATTCAACCTGGTCCTGGCTGATCACGCCGTCCGAGGCTGCATTCTCAAGGGCAGCCTGACGGGCATCAAGCATCCTGGATCGAAAATCTTCGAAATCAAGGTCCAGGGCTTGCCACAGCGTATCGCCCTTGCTCCGGAGTTCCTCCACTTTCTCCGGGCTGACCCCAAACACATCAGCGATGGCGTCGGTCATGTATTCATGCAGCAGTCCATCTCCTGGACCCCTTCCCTCCGGGTGAAATCGGCCGGGTCCAAAACCTGGCTCCCCGGGAGCAGCGGGAGTTGTATCTTGTGCGTATGCCTGGGTTGTCGCCAGCAGTCCGACCGCAAGCAGCGCAACGGTAAGCAGTAAAACATAACGTTTTTTCATGGTTCCTCTCCTTTTCTTTCGTGTGAGGTGTATTTTCCTTTTCTGTATCTATCATAGATCGAGGATGTGAAGAAATTGTGAAGAACTTTTGAGGGATATATGGGGAAATCCCTGAACTTGTTACCCGCTTTGAACCATGTTAAACTTAGGAAAGAGAGTTTATCCCAACCCCTTACTTTGATCCGCGGCATATGTACCTTCCATTCCGGTAGGAGCTAATGTTGATGTGAAAAGAGGCAAATGGGGCAGCGCTGAGCATATAATTTGTTTGGGTATGGACCCAGGCAGGACCGGTGGAAACCATGACTTCAACCCTTTATCTCATTGATGGGCACGCCCTGGCGTACCGGACTTACTATGCATTGACCCGGGGAGGCACAGCGACGGACCGCTGGCTGACCAGCAAGGGGGAACCTACAGCCGGAGTGTACGGTTTTACCAGTGTATTGCTGCGCATCCTGGAACAGGAAAAACCGGATTATCTGGGTGTGGTCTTTGACAAGGGGAAGACCTTTCGGGACGACATTTATCCTGAATACAAAGCGACCCGGACAAAAATGCCTGATGATTTGCGGCCTCAAATCGACCGCATCCGCGGGCTGGTGGATTCCTTTAATATCCCCCGTCTGGAACAAGAAGGGTATGAAGCGGACGATGTCCTGGGCAGCCTGGCCAATTGGGCAGTGGACCACGGCCTGACGGTCAAGATCATCACCGGCGATAAGGACCTGCTGCAGCTTGTCAATGAAAGGATCATTGTCAAGCTGCCCGGGAAATCTCTTTCGGATGCAAAGGATTATTTTCCCGAGGACGTCAAAAAATCCATGGGAGTCTGGCCTCACCAGGTGGTGGACTATAAGGCTCTCACCGGTGATCGTTCCGACAATATTCCCGGTGTATATGGAGTGGGAGAAAAAACAGCTACTTCCTTATTGGAAAAATACAATAATCTGGAAGGTGTTTACGAGCATATCGACGAAGTCACCTCGCGATATAAGAGCAAATTGATTGAAGGAAGAGAAGACGCCGAATTAAGCAAAAAACTGGCAAAAATTGTGGACGACCTTCCGGTTGAAATGGATCTGGATCAGGCCCGACCGGATCAGTTTGACCCGCGGGAGGTCCGCAAAGTATTTCAGGAGTTGGAGTTCCGCACCCTTTTGGATCGATTGGAAAGCGTTGAAAAAATGTATGGAAAAGAGGTGGAAGGACAGCAGTTATCCTTCTTTTCCTCCCAGGAAGCAGCCCAAGCTGCTCAAAAAGCCAGTGACGGGGACGCCCCCCAGGCAGTCCTTGTGGAGATTGTAGACACAGCGGAAGATCTGCAGGAGATGATTGAAGATCTTACAGATGCCGGACAAATTGCCTTTGATACTGAAACGACCTCGACTGATCAGATGGCTGCTGATCTGGTCGGGATCTCATTGGCAAAAGTTGAGGATCACGGGTATTACATTCCGCTCGGGCATGATGAAGGGAATCAGCTGTCCATGGAAGAGGTATTCGAGCAGCTTCGACCCCTGATGGCGGATCCCGATATACCGAAAGTGGGGCACAACTTGAAGTACGATTATATCCTTCTCAAGCGCCACGGTCTTAGCGTGGAGCCCCTGGGTTTTGACTCCATGATCGCTGAGTGGGTCATCAACCCGTCCTCCCGGAATTTAGGGTTGAAGAATTTAGCCTGGGTCCGATTAAACCGTTCTATGACGGATATTAAAGACCTGATTGGCTCGGGACGCGACCAGATCACCATGGCTCAGGTACCCATCCAGGAAGCTGCGAAGTATGCTGTGGATGATGCAGTTGTTGTCTTGCAGCTCAAACCTCTTCTGGAAGATGAGTTGGATGATGTCGAGGGCTGGGAACTGTTCCAGGACCTGGAAATGCCGCTTATCCCTGTCCTGGCAGAGATGGAAATGGAGGGGATCGGGCTGGACCAGAACTTTTTGAAGGACATGTCCGGGCGCCTGGATCAGGAGATGAAGCAGCTGGAAAGCAAGATTTTTGAGGAGGTGGGGGAACCATTTAATCTCAATTCACCGCAGCAGTTATCGCATGCCTTGTTTGATACTCTAAATTTATCGCCCCCGGATCGCACCAGCAAAACAGCCAGCGGTTATTTTTCGACAGCCGCGGATGTGCTGGAAGGCATGCAGGGTGATCATCCTGTTCCCCGCTGGGTCCTGGAATACCGGGAGCTTTCCAAGCTGAAATCAACCTATGTGGATGCGTTATCCAAACAGGTCAATCCGGAGACCGGTCGGGTGCATACTTCCTATAATCAAACCGGGTCGGTCACGGGCAGGATTGCTTCCTCGGACCCCAATCTGCAAAATATCCCCATTCGAACTGAGATTGGCCGCCAGGTCCGGAAAGCTTTTGTGGCCTCCCCGGGATGGCGCTTGATCGCTGTGGATTACTCCCAGATCGAACTGCGTGTGGTGGCAGATATGGCTCAGGATGAAGCCATGCTTATGGCATTCCGCCAAGGACAGGATATTCACACCACAACGGCGGCAGCCATTTTTGGTATCTCATTGGATGAGGTGGCGAAAAAACAGAGGCGCCAGGCTAAAGCCATCAATTTTGGCTTGATCTATGGCATGAGCGCCTTTGGCCTGACCAGGACGACGGACCTCACCCTGGCTGAAGCGGAGGACTTCCGGGAGGCCTATTTTGAACGCTTCCCGGGTATTAAACGATATCTGGACGGTATCCGGGACCATGCCCGGGAGGAGGGGTATGTGGAAACCATGTTTGGAAGAAAACGCTACTTTCCCCGCTTAAAGTCAACTTCAAATTATAATGTAAGGCAGAGAGCAGAGCGGGAAGCCATTAATGCCCCCATCCAGGGCACGGCTGCTGACATTATGAAAAAAGCAATGTTGGATGTTGCGGACCGGATATCCTCCTCTGGATTAAAGGCGAAATTACTTCTCCAGGTTCATGACGAGCTGGTTTTAGAAGCACCACAGGATGAAGTCGCTCGTTCCATTGACCTTGTTCGGTCCACGATGGAGAGTACTGTTTCTCTGTCTATCCCTCTCCATACGGAAGCTCGCTTTGGGGTAAACTGGGGTGAGCTGGAAGAGTTTTCAGGTTGAACTGGGACCTACTAATAAAGAGGCATAAGATGATGACGGAAGGCGAATCGAGATTTGAGGATTTGATTTCCAGGGGTCATTCAGCGGCCTGGGAACAGGATTGGGGGAAAGCAGCATCCTTTTACCAGAAAGCGCTGGAAGTAAACCCGGATAATACAAAAGTCGTCACCAGCCTGGGATTGGCATTGTATGAATTAGGTGAATTTGAGCGATCCCAGGAATATTACCAGAAAGCTGCCCGGGTCGATCCCCAGGATCCCATCCCGGTAGAAAAAATGGCATTAATCAAGAAAAAATTGGGGCAAAAGAAGGAAGCCTCACAACTGGGAATGAAAGCGGCCGAACTTTATCTGGGACGGGAAGATGTCCAGAAAGCGATCGATAACTGGAACCGGGTGCTGAACATCAATCCCTATGATGTCAGGGCTCATGCGCGACTGGCGATGGTGTATCAGCGCCTGGGATGGAAGCAAAAAGCATTAAAAGCATACATCCATGTGGCTAGTATCCTCCAGGATACAGGTCGCCCTCAGAAAGCCATGGAAGCCGTTGAGCGAGCTCTGGAAATCTTACCGGACAACATTCAGGCATTACGGGCCAGAGACATGTTGAAAAAAGGCCAGGCTCTTCCCCTGCCGGAAAAACCCCAGGTGCCGGAGCGAGTGCAGGAACAAGTTCAGCAGGCTCCCCAGCTTGAAGGGCCGGAGAGAGAAGCGGAGCCGGAAGTAACAGATGATCCGATTGCCGAAGCCCGCCAGCGTGCTTTGGAAATCATGGCTCAAACCATATTTGAAGAGGATATGATCCATACCCCGCCGTCAGCATCAGCGCGTCGGGATCTCGGAGACTTACTAGATGGAAATGGTTCCGGGGGTGTTCTGGAAGGGGATGACAGCATGTTGAAACTGCATGTCAGTCAGGCCATTGAATTACAAACAGCGGAGAGGACGGGGCAAGCAGCTGATGAATTGAAGAAAGCTGTCGATCTGGGATACGAACACCCGGCCGCTTTTTACAATTTAGGATATCTATATTATGAAGCAGGACGATTGGAAAGTGCCATCCGGAACCTGCGCCGTTCGGTTGCTAATAGCGAGTTTGGATTGGGTTCCAGGTTGCTGTTGGCCCGCATCAAGCGGGAAAAGGAACTGTGGGAAGAAGCCAGCAAAGAGTATCTGGAAGCATTGCGCATCGCGGATACAAAACTGGCAAACCTGGAAGAAAGGGATGATTTGCAGCAGCTGTATGAGGCCATGATCGACGATCTGGAAAAAGAGGAAGAACGAGAAGCGCATGTTCAGATGGCAAATCATATTGATGGGCTGCTGGTTCGAAGCGATTGGCGACAGGTGATTAGAGATCATCGGTCCCAAGCCGATGAAGATGACGATCTCTTGCCGGTGGTTGATGAGTTGGTGGAAAGCCGCAGAAACAAGGTCATCAGCGCCCACCGCGAGGTCAAAAAGCTTTCCCAGGATGGGTATTTCGGAGCTGCCATGGAAAGGGCATTTCTTGCTCTGCGGGATGCACCTACATTCTTACCTTTGCATATCACCATCGGGGATTTGCTGCTGGAACAGGGAGAACAATCTTCCGCTGTTAAAAAATATCTGGCGGTTGCAGATGTATACAAGGTGCAGGAAAAACTGGAGCGCGCTCTGGCGTTGTATAAAAAAGCCATCGATCTTGCCCCCCTCAACATCCAGGTCCGGAAGCGGTATATCGACATCCTGGAAGGATACGGCCAAAAAGATCAAGCTCTCCGGGAATATGTGAATTTGGCTGATGTGTATTACAGCCTGGCGGAACTGGAAAGTTCTCGGGATACCTATCAGCGTGCGCTTGAATTCATCTCTGCTGTACCCCATGAGAAAGATTGGAAGAAAACGATTCTCAATCGCCTGGCGGACATTGACATTCAACGGCTGGACTGGGATTCCGCATTAGCGGTGCTCAAAAAGCTGCGTGAAGTTTATCCGGGGGATAGTGAGAACAGCAAACAGATCGTGGAATTGTACTACCGTCTGGAAGACGCCCGGAAAGCAGGGCATGAGATGGAGCGCTTTGTCAACGTTCATGACCCTGAAGCGGATCAAGATAAGATCATCCAGTATTTTGAGGACTTGAAAGAAGAGAATCCCCATAAAGCAGGCATACGGCGGCATTTTTCGTCCTATTACCAGTCCATCGGGGACAAACAGAAAGCCATCACGGAACTCGACCTATTAGGGGATATGCTTCTGGATGAAGGGGACCGGTCGGGAGCCATCCGCGTCATTGAAGACATCATCGATTTGAATCCTTCCAATGTACAGGAGTACCAGAAACTGCTTGATCAATTGATGGAATGATTGGAATTTGCTGCATGAAGTTGGCCCACGGCCAGGATGGTCCATTTGAGGAACCTGCACTAATCGCCGGTGGATGCAGAATTTGGGAACAGCAGACCTGGCAGGTCTGAGATGGTCTCCAGCACAGTATGCGCTCCTGCTTTGAGCAGTTCTTTTTTCTCTCCAAAACCACATAACACACCCACGCTCTGCGCACCGGCCCGCCTGGCGGCTGTTATATCCACGGTAGTATCCCCGATCATCAAACAAGATTCTGGATCTACGCCCATCTGTCGGGCGGCCCACAGGATTGGATCAGGATAGGGCTTCGTGTGTCGTGTGGTGTGGGCCGTGGCAATGCACATAAAGGTTTCTTCCAGCCTGAACTGGGACAGAAATCTCATTGTGCTTCGCTTTCCTCTGGCACTGACCACCGCCAGTGGATATGTGTTTTTACAGAGCCTCAGTGTGGACCTGACGCCCGGAATTAATTGAAAGGGGGTGGGAGTGGAACCCAGACCGTGCTGGTATATCCAGTTGCTGATCCAGTTCAAATGCCCATCAATCCCCACGCGGTCCGGAATGCCGTACAGTATGTTAGCCGGTGTTTCAGTGGCCATCACCACCCGTCGCGCCAGGGGGCGGGGGTTGCTGTCAGGAAAAAGAAATCGTAAGGGGGAAAGCACTTTGACTAGATTTTCCACAAACTGGTCATCCGTATCACTCAGGGTGCCGTCAACATCGAAACACAGCGCACGTATGCGGTCCAGGTCAAGGTGTGGATTTGTGTTGTGTGATGGTTTGTTTTGGAATATCATGTTTTAGAGGATATCAGGGCAAAAAACATTGCTAACCGTATTGGTTGGCTAGGGTATATGGCATGGTCGGGTAAACTTGTTATTGCCTCGCTGCTCATGTTGTTAAGATAAAGTAAAGGGAAATTAATGTAAACAAGAGGCTTATGACCAGGCAAGAAGTGATGCCCAGTGTTAGACAAGATAGACCCACCTTGTGCTTGGTTGACATGGTGTATTTCTCCTCCCGGGTTGAGTATTGGGGGATATTGTCCTTGACAAAGTGTATCACAAGGATAACAATCTAAATGGTTCCAAATAGAATAGGCAAAGCAGGAGAGGGGTATCAGACATGGACCTGTCCAACTTGATCCAGCACTCCCTGGACGGGGATCTGGATTCATTTAATAAAATTGTGCTTGAATTCCAAGATATGGTCTATAACCAGGCTTACCGGGTGATGGGGGAACCTGATGCGGCGGAGGATGCCACCCAGGAAGCCTTCATATCTGCGTTCCAGAAACTGCATACATACCGGGGTGGATCATTTAAAAGCTGGCTGCTGCGCATTGTGACCAATGCCTGCTATGACGAATTACGCAGAAGACAGCGTCAACCGGTGACGGCTCTCCAGCCGGAAGATGACTATGGTGAAGAGATTGAGTCCCCTTCCTGGATGGAAGATCCGGGTGAACAGCCGGAGCAAACCATCCAGCGTTCTGAGTTGTCTAATGCCATTCAACGCTGCTTGAACCAGTTGGAAGACAAGTTCCGCATGGTTGTCGTCCTGATTGACATACAAGGACTGGACTATGCTTCAGCTGCTGAGGTCGTGGATCGACCGCTGGGGACGATCAAAAGCCGGCTCGCCCGTGCCCGCCGGAGTCTACAGTCATGCCTGGAGGGGTTTTCGGAACTTTTACCGGTTGATTTACGTCATGAGAGTGAGGTGTGATGGTTATGGATATTTCTTCTCAGGACTGGCAGCTGTTATCTGAATATATAGATGATGAACTTTCTGGCAAACAAAAGTCCCGCCTGGAAGAACGCCTCGATTCGGATCAGCAGCTGCAAGAAGCGTATCAACGCTTGCGTAATACAAAACGGGTGCTGCGCTCCACACCTCAGATTTCAGCTCCCCGTCAATTTACACTCACGCCCGAGTTGGTAGGTCGGTCGAAACCCCGCCCTTTATTTCCTGTTTTCCGTCTGGCGACTGCAGTGGTATCGATCCTTCTCGTGGCGCTGTTGGTGTTCGATTTCAGTGACACAGTACTGCCTTTTGGAGGTGGGGCACCTCCAGCGCCTGTGGCCCAGCGGGAGCTTGCGGAAGGGGCAAATGCGGACGAATCTGCACAGCAGCCTGAAGCGGAAAGTGCTGAAGTGGAATCGCTGGCTGAAGAACCCCGAGAAGAGCCGAAAATGGCGGAGGAGGATGCAGTGGAGGAGGAAGCGGTGGAGGAAGAAGCTGGCGTATTTGCTGCTGAAACGCCGACACCCACCCCCGTATCCGCAGCCACATCTCCCCCGCCCACGCCAGCGGAATTACCCCCCACGGACCAGCCGTCCCCGGATGTCAGGGATGGATTATCCGCGTTGAGAATTGTGGAGGTTGTCCTGGCTGGATTGGTGATCGTATCAGCAACCGGGATGTTTATAACACGCAAGAGGGATTGATATGCTAGCTGAAGATGTCAAGTTTTGTCCCCGCTGTGGCGAGCGGCTTGAAATCCAGGAGCGTATGGGGCAGGAGCGGCCTGTCTGTCCTGCCTGTGATTGGATTTTCTTTCCCGACCCCAAGGTGGCCGTGGCGGTCGTGGTCCTGAAGGATGACCGCATTTTGCTGGTGAAACGGGCCTTCAATCCATTTCAGGGGTTGTGGATGCTGCCCGCGGGATTCGTGGATGCCGGGGAGGATCCGGAGCGGGCGGCTGTCCGTGAAGTGAAGGAAGAGACTAATCTTGCGGTGAAGATTACCGAGTTGATCATGGTTCTTAGCGGCCAGGAATATGATAAGGGAGCTCATATCATTATCGTTTACCGGGCAGAAGTCAAGGATGGTCAGTTGTCAGCCGGAGATGATGCTGCACAGGCAGAGTACTTCCGCCTGGAAGATTTGCCCCCCCTGGCTTTTGAATCTTCGAAAGAGATCTTATCGGCAATATAGAACATATAGGCATCCTATACATAAAG
>CAZIFI010000027.1:0-28444 GCA_964539105.1 uncultured Anaerolineales bacterium
AACTGCAAGCAGCCTGCATCGCCGAATATCCCATGTACAAAGGGGTATCGCGACTGGTAGGCATGGAAATCATTGAAGGCTTTGACCCCGGCATAGAGGGTGAGTTTAACGCGGTGAAGGACCACTGGAATGCACACGATTTCTTCTTTGTCCATATAAAGAAGACAGACAGCCTGGGAGAAGACGGTGATGCTGCAGGGAAATCCAAGGTAATCGAGAAGGTCGATCAAACCCTTCCCATCCTGCTGGATCTGGAACCCGATGTGCTAATTGTGACCGGCGACCACAGCACACCGGCTGCTTTGAAATCTCATTCCTGGCACCCGGTTCCCTTTCTTTTATGGGCGCCGAAAACCCACAGAACCGATCTCGAAACCAACTTCGGGGAACGGGTGTGTGCACGGGGAGGATTGGGCACCTTCCCTGCAGTGGAAACGATGTCTCTGGCCCTGGCCCACGCCGGCCGGCTGGAAAAATACGGCGCCTGATCCCTTCAACCTGAACCAGACAAAAACAGGACGACCGGCGGGTCGTCCTGTTGTAATTAATGCCGGGTCACTAATTAAGCTAGGAAATCTTTTTTGAACGGGGTGCGGCAAACAGACCCAGGAGAAGACCACCAATCGCCGAGGTAAGGGCCAGAATGACAAATGCATCCCGCCAGAAGCGGAGCGGGAAGAGGCGAATCAGGGTATCCGAATATCGAAACAGCCAGGTGTTCCCCTCAAAGAAAAGACGGTGAAAGACAACAAAAAAGGATTGAAAACTCACCACAGCAAAAAATAACACAGAGGCAAGACCAATCACCGTCAGCCATCCTCCCCGGGAAAGTGCAACCCGGAATATCTCCGGAATGCCGCGTCTCCAGGCCCATACGCCGCCGATCACCAGGACGAGGGCCGCTCCCCAGAAATAGCGAAACGCCATTTGCAGGACCGCTTTTACATCCTCCATATGGCGCAGTTCCCGCTCGTTAAACAACTGTGAACCATCTTCAAATGTCAGCGAACCCAGATACTCAATACCTTCCTCACTCACCAGATAGCGCCGCGCCCGCTGGGCATATTTCAAGCGTTCCTGCTGCGAAAAACCATATTCATCATCAGGAAAATTGGGCAAGCGGTATTCAACCTCCACAAATCCCGGAGTCAAAAGCAATCGGATCACACCCAGGCACAAGAATATCGGCACCGCAATAGGCACGACATACTCCAGAACCAGATCAAGGTAACGGGAAATCGAGTTCCACATTCACGGCATCTCCTGGACCTGGTCTGAAAGGATAAAGTTCAGCACCATGTTGTTGGTAATCCACTCGATCGGCGCCTGATTATCTGTGAATACCATCCCACCTGTAGGAATGGGACGCATGTTTTGCAGAGCAATATCTACGGCTCGCAGGGTGATGCTGTCCTCGCCGGCCTGGTCCGCTAAAATATCCCGGTTTTGCGCCAGATGACTGTGGTCTGTAGGTTGTTTGGTGGCATACACAATGGAATTATACGAGTTAGGAACATCTATAACATATACAGAGGGAAAACTGGTCTGTACAGTCGCTACAATGCCGGCCAGTAATTCCTGGTCCTGAGGCGCCCGACCTACATTGATCGCAATTACTCCATCGGGCTTGAGGTGGTCATAAACCCCCTCGAAGAACTCAGCTGTCGTCAAATGCCAGGGGATGTACGGGGGGCGATAGGCATCAATGCTGATCAATGAATAGCTCGTCTCACTGGTTGCCAATCCCCACCGCCCATCCTTGGCAATGGCATCCAGGTTGGATTGCGTCATCCCAAAATACTCTTTTCCAACCCGGATGATTTCCGGGTCGATCTCATAGCCGTCAATGGGAATCGGCCCGAAGGCATGCGTTGCCTGACGGGCTGTTGTTCCTCCCGCCAGGCCCACAATAGCCATATTCTGGACTTGATCAGGAGAGTACGGCGGCGAATTGAAAAAAGGGGCAGCTAGCATCTGCATCCATGTTCCTCCATATGCCAGGCGCTCGGGATGGTAAATAGAATGCACCCCTTGCCCTTCGTTTAAACGTAAATACCGGTACTTTCCTTGTTGAATGACCTGGATATAGTTGTAGGATGATTCGGTTTCATACACCTGTCCAGTTGATTTTTTTAGGGGCCCCCCTCCCCATAGCGCCCCTAATACCAGCAAAATCAGCGGCATCCACACCCATTTCAAGGCTGCCTGCCAACCTGCGTGTTTCCAAAGACCAATCATGGCAACCAGGACCAGGAATAAGGAGAAAACCACAAAGGTTAATCTGGTACCGATCAGGGGAATCAGGATCAAATCAGGCGTGAACGTGCCGATAAAGGAACCCAGGGTAGAGATGGCGTAGATTTTTCCGGAGATCTCTCCTGCCTGGCGGGAGTCCCGCAGGGCAAGCCGGATGGCAAAAGGGGAAATGGTTCCCAGCAGAGATATGGGCACTACCAGCAGAATCAAAACCGCAGTAAATGACCCCAGCAGCACGCCGATTTGGAGATGATCAAAGGCGTCGGCTGCCCGGAATAACACAGGGCGTGCGACAAAGGGCACCATCCCTGCAGCAAACCCGCCCCACAGCAAAATACGATAGAAAACCCGATAATGTGGCCAGCGATCTGCCCACCGGCCACCTAAAAAATACCCCACAGTGAGATATATCAATATCAACCCAATGATGCTGGCCCACACCAGGTTGCTGGTACCAAAAACGCTTCCCACGAGGCGGGAGGCAGCAAATTCAATCGCCAAGGTCGTCATCCCGGAGGCGAATACAGTAAAGTACAGATATTTCTTCATAACTGACCACACCTGCGTTTGATATTCATGGGTAAAAAGGTTTTGTTAGTGTCCCCCGAGCAGGAAGTTTATGCCGATGGCTACTAACCCGGCGATCAGGGTGCGAAAGCCATACCCTGCCAGGCTGCGGTTGGACACTTTGCCCAGGAACATGCCCAACCCAAACAGGCAGATCAAGGCAACCACCAAGGACAATAAATACCCTAAGACAGCATCTTGAAAAATCGGATAAAGAAAGAGAGGAATGAGCACCACAAGCGCTGCCAGAAATGGGGCCAGGCCGTCCACGATGGAGACGATCACAACCGCATAACGGGAGGCCCGCCCGATCTTGGTATCGTTTTGATCAATCAGTGACACTTTTTCAAGCTCCTCCATCTGGCGGCTGCGTTCTGCATCTTCTGTCAGGTACGCTCCCCACAAGCCAGAAACACCCATGGCGATGGAGGTCGCCACGCCAATCCGGATCGGGATCACCACATCCCGCACGCCCGCCAGATAATTCCCGACCAACACGCCAATGGTTGTCAACACACCATCAAAGGCATTCATCGCAAAATATCTGCGGGCAATCTCTTCAATCCCAACCAGCCGGTTGTAGGTTCGAATGTCTTCAAAGAATCCCATTATTTTTTGTACTAAATTTGTCATGATTTCAATCACTAATCCTGGTGGGTAACGACATCTTCAATAATACTTTTTCCAGCGGCAACTTCATCGATGGAATGAATGGCTGCCCCGTTTTCCTCAATGATCACTTTTAATTCCGAAAAGGACAATTCGTTGCCCTCCACGGTGATTTTTGCATTTTCCACCCGGTGATCGACCTCATAAATCGTGATGTTGACTCCTTCCACACCACTCAACCGGGATACTTTCTTGACAAGGTCAACAATATTTGGCTCCAGCGGCTTCAGGACATCGAGCACGATGCGTCGCAAATTTCCCATTCCATTTCTCCTGTCTAAATTCATTCTGTATAGGACACACTCACGCCAACCCGCACAGTTTATGATCTGATTTACACCTGAAAAGCACAATCCACCGTTATTGTATCATTTTTTATCCTGATCATTTACCGCCGGTACATTCCCCCTCCCAATCAATGACCCTCCCCGACATGGGTTGTCACGATTCATTACAAAGGGATCCGCCATGCCCATCATCTCCCTGACAGATCAATCTATTCATCTACACGAAAACCGGACAATCGTTTATAATGGCTCCATGCCAAGTTTTTGCGACAAACAAATGTCAGGTTCATATATTTCTCCGGCTGCTGCTCCCAAGGCGGCTGCCGCGCGCAACCCTGCAGCCGCCTCTACCCTATGTTTTGAGTCCGGTAGAATTGCTCGCTAACACATGTATAGAACGCTGGATATACTTACCCGGACTCTATGAGATGTCCGGGATTTTTATTTTGCCAGATCAGCTATTGAATATAAGGTGCAACGATGAGTGAGATCCCTCAAACTGGAAAAGAAATCAGACAGTCCTTCATTGATTTTTTCAAACAAAAAGGCCATAAATTTGTCAAGTCTTCCTCCCTTGTCCCCGGAGGTGACAGCACCCTGCTGTTTACCAACGCCGGGATGGTGCAGTTCAAAGACGTCTTTCTGGGGACCGATGAACGCGATTACCAGCGGGCAGTAAACTCCCAGAAGTGTATGCGAGTGGCGGGGAAGCATAATGACCTGGAGGATGTGGGACGGGACGATACGCACCACACTTTTTTCGAAATGCTGGGGAACTGGTCCTTCGGGGACTATTACAAGGACGAAGCCATCTCCTGGGCCTGGGAGCTGCTGACAGAAGAGTGGGGGCTGCCAAAGGATCAGCTGTACGCCACGGTTTTCAAAGATGAAATGCGGGAAATCCCCACCGACGACGAAGCCGCTGAAATTTGGCTCCAGCAGCCCGGATTTGATGAAAGCCATCTCTTTTATCAGGGCCGAAAAGAAAACTTCTGGGAGATGGGAAAAACCGGTCCCTGCGGACCATGTTCCGAACTGCATATTGATCTCCAGCCGGAACAGGGTCCCGTTACAGACAGAGCGACCATTAATTCGGATCGTTTTGTGGAATTGTGGAACCTGGTCTTTATTCAGTACAACCGGAAAGGCCCGGACCAACTCGATCCCCTGCCCCAGCGGCACGTGGATACCGGCATGGGGTTTGAACGCATGGTCGCCGTCCTTCAGGGCACCGGTTCCAACTACAAAACGGATTTGTTCCTTCCCATCCTTAAAGCAACGCAAGCTCTGACGGGAGACAGCGATCAAGAACGAGATAAAAACATCACCCCCTACCGGGTGATCGCTGACCACGCCCGGGCAGCTGCCTTTCTGATCGCAGATGGAGTGGTTCCGGGTAACCTGGGCAGGAATTATGTCTGCCGCATGATCATCCGCAGAGCTTTCCGGTTTGGAGGACACCTTGGTTTGCATAAACCATTTCTGGCGGAGATCGCCAAGCCCGTGATCCAGCACTACCAGGACGCATTTCCCGAACTGGCCAGGAACAAAAAGATCATCCTCAATACCATCACCCGGGAAGAAAAACAATTCCAGGAAACATTGGAAAACGCTACCTACCACCTGGAAGATATGCTGGATGATCTGACAGACCGGGGTGAATCCACCCTGCCCGGTCAACAGGCCGCGGATCTTTACACGACCTACGGCATGCCGTTGGAAATCACCCGCGACATTGCCCAGGAACGCGGGCTGGATGTGGATCATGAAGGTTTTCAGGAAGCCATGGAAAAACACCGCATCGCCTCCGGAAAAGGGGATTCCATGGGGGATGTCGGCGGTGAGGAAGTTGAATTATACCGCCAACTGCTCAAGCAGCTGCAGGACGAAGGGAAACTGGATTCGGAAGGCGTGTATTACAACCCTTATGATCAGCTGGAACGCGAGGGGGAAGTGCTGGCTCTGGTTCATGAGGGCAGAATTACGGAACAGGTCAAGCGGGGCCAGGACGTAAAAGTTGTCGTCCCGGAAACGTCCTTCTATCTTGAAGCTGGAGGTCAGGTCGCTGACACCGGAACCATATCCGGCGAGGGGTGGGAAATCGACATCCATGACGTATACCAGCCTGCGGCGGGAATGATCGTTCACATCGGAAAAGTAAAAAATGGCACCCCAGCCCGGGGGGACCAGGCCCGGATCCTCGTCGATCGCCAACGGCGCATGGATATCATGCGCAATCACACGGGAACCCACCTGCTCCACGCCGCGCTGGATAAAGTGATCGGAGACCATGCCCGACAGGCTGGATCCCTGGTCGCGCCTGACCGGCTGCGTTTCGATTTCACCCACAGCCAACCCCTCACCCAGCAGGAACTGCGTGACATCGAGGAGGAGGTCAACCACCGCATCCTGGAGGATCACCGGCTCAACATCGATCACAAACCGCTTCAAGAAGCGATCGATGAAGGAGCCCGGGCCCTGTTCGGAGAGAAGTATGGTGAGGTTGTGCGCACCGTCAAAATGGGCGACTTTTCATACGAGCTGTGCGGCGGAACCCACTGCCAGAGCAGCGGGGATGTGAGTATCTTTTTAATCACCAGCGAAGGCAGCGCGGCAGCGGGTATCCGGCGTATTGAAGCGGTGACGGGCAGAAAAGCGTATCAGCTCATCCAGAAAAGGTTCCGGGAATTGAAAGAGGCTGCTTCCTACCTTTCTACCGGCCCGGACCAGGTCGCAGAACAAACAAAATCCATTTTGGATCAGTTGGATCAATCACAAAAAGTTATCGATACTTTAAGGGAAAAGTTATCCCACATCGAACTGACACAATCCTTCGACCAGACCAAACAGATCGGTGGGGTAAACATCCTGACCGTCACCCTGGATGATGCTGATATGGACGCCTTACGGCAAATGGCAGATCGCTTCCGGCAAGAGTTCCCGGAGAACGCAGTTGCTGTTCTGGCAACGGTGATCGACCATTCTCCCCGCATGATCGCCACGGTGACAGAAGACCTCCTGGAAAGAGGTGTGAATGCCAATGACCTGGTGCAATACGTGGCAGGAAAGGTGAATGGTGGAGGCGGGGGACGACCCACGATGGCTCAGGCGGGTGGTAAAGACCCAGAAAAACTCAAGGAAGCCCTGGATAGTGTCAACAGCTGGGTAGAAAAACAATTGCAGTAGGCGAAATACCCCAGCACCCAAATCGAGAAAGAACCTCCGTCCAAGACCGGAACTGATGCTTGCCCGCTCTGGAACCCATCATCTCCTGGGATATACTTTTCTTCTGATGCTTACCGTCATCATCGGTTCCTATATCTGGTAAAATTACCCCTGTGAAAACACAGATTATCCATCTTGAATCACATGATGACGTCAATTCTGTCAAGGACAAAATCGACTGGTCCCAGACGCCGCGCATCCTGTTGATCTGGCCAGAAAAAACCCATGTCCTGACAAACCGTCTGGACCTCATCCTGCTGGAGCGGCACTGTACAGCCATGGGCAGCCAGCTGGCGCTGGCTTCCTCTCACCCCGTGGTTCGCCGCCATGCAGAAGGGCTCGGCATTCCGGTCTTTCCATCCAAGCAAAAAGCACAGGCTAGCCCCTGGCATCGATCGCAGCGCTTTTACCAACGCCGTAAGATCCAGGAAAAACGACAGGAACCGCGTGAATCCGCCATCCCCGATCGGCCCCAAAATGAGCGCGCCTTAGAGCTCCCGCAATGGGCACAAATTACAACGTTCACTATCGGTGTCTTTGCAGTGCTCTTGATCGCCACGCTTTTTCTCCCCCGGGCTGAGATCACCATTCCCCCTCAGGACCAATGGAAGGAACTGATCGTCCCGGTCCGCG
Organism: uncultured Anaerolineales bacterium; assembly: GCA_964539105.1. Lineage (GTDB taxonomy): Bacteria > Chloroflexota > Anaerolineae > Anaerolineales > UBA11858 > B10-G9. The sequence goes on from CAZIFI010000027.1 coordinate 7,638, forward strand.
CCAGCCCAGATATTGATACTATTCACGTATCCGGACATGTCCCGACCCACAAGGTTTCCGTCAGCATTGAAAAGCGGGCTGAGAAGTCTGCCACAGGAACCCTGGCTGTCCCCGACACCCCCGCTTCAGGCAGCGTCCTGATCAAGAACCTGACCAACCATGAAATGTCTTTACCCCGGAACACAGTATTGACTGTGAACGACCCGGAAACAGTCCGCTACAAAACCGAATCCGACATTCTAATCCCGGCCGGAAGCGAAGACACGGTCGAGGTTGACATCCGTTCCATGAAGCCCGGCGCTGACGCCAATCAGCCTGCCGGTGTCCAATGGGGAATCAACGCTGATATTGGAGCAGATCTCAGTGTAGAGAACCCACAGCCCATTACCGGGGGGAGGGATGTCTATGTAACGATCCCCACCGAAAAGGATCGAGAAAACCTCAAAGAACGTGTGGTGGAAGAATTACGGGCAGTCTCATATCCCAGGCTGGAACAAAAACTGAACCCAGAAGATGTCATCCTGACTGAACAGCTCATAATTGGTGAAATTGAAGAGATAACCTTTGATCCCCAGGAAGGTGACCCCGGGGAGATCTTGGAAATGACCATCCGGATCAGGTTTTCGGGCTGGGTCGTCAAACATGAAGATCTCCGGGCGCTAGCCCTGGAGATCATGCTTGCCAGCCAACAATCCAGCGAAACGAAACCCGATCCCGACTCCTTAACGCTGGAGAACCACACCTCCCCTCCCAGTTCAACCAACGGCGAAGCCGAATGGGATTTAATCCTCACATGGCATCAAGATCCCGCCACCACACAACAAGAAATTCTGCAGTTGGTCCTGGGACAGACCCCCTCCCGTGCCAGACACAGGATCAACTCAACATACAATCTGGATAATCCGGCTCAGATCTCGACCCGTCCTTCCTGGTGGCCCAGACTTCCATTTATCCCCTTCAGAATTGACGTGCAATAATGACACAGGTCACGTGATGAAAGAAAACGCCCGCATCTTGGCTGTGGACCCCGGACAAAAGCGAACAGGATTAGCGTTAAGTGATCCCACCGGGACCATTGCCAACCCACTGGAGATCATCGAAAAGCCGTCCCGTGAAGCGACAGCTCTCTATATCGTGGACCTGGCCCAGGAAAAAGAGGTTGCCGAAATTGTTGTCGGCCAGGCACTGCACTGGGACGGGAGTCCATCCCAGCAGTCGAAAATCGCTGTTCGCCTGGCATCTGCAATACGCAAAAACGCAAACATTCCCGTCATCCTATGGAACGAATACGGAAGCACCCAGACAGCACAGGAAGCCCGAATTGCCATGGGCCTCTCCACAAAAAAACGGCAGCAGGATATCGACCATCTGGCGGCGACAGTAATCCTGCAATCCTATCTTGATGCCCAGGACGTGGAAACGGGAGAGAACCGTGAATAAAAAACGATCCCGTCTATTCGGGGTTTTGTTCCTACCCCTGATTGCCCTGGGCCTGCTTACCCTGTGTTTCCTGGGTGGCATAGTCCGCAGCATACCCAACCGCGCGATAGAACTATACGGTACCCCGGACCCGGACCTCAGTGTAAGCAGGCAATACATTCAAGCTCTGAGATTGATATGGGGATCTGAGGATTTAACTCAACCTACCGACCCGGGGGGAGGGGTTGTGCAGTTTGACATTGAAACAGGCCAATCCCCAGATGCAATGATCCACGACTTGCATTCTCTGGGGTTAATTGACAACCCCGGTCTGTTTCGGACTTATCTCATTTACAGCGGTCTTGACAAAAAAATCCAGACAGGAACCTACCACCTTAGCCCGGCCATGACGGAAATCGAAATTGCGGATACTCTGCGTGATCCCTCACCCCGGGAAACGACATTGACGATCATCCCGGGTTGGCGAGTGGAGGAAATTGCCACGATCCTGCCTGATCTGGGTCTTGAAATCGCTCCTGAGGAATTTATAAACGAAGTACAGTCAAGGCAGGTGGAAGGTTTCCTGTTCCCCGACACCTACCAGGTGGAGCGGAACATCAGCGCCCCGCTTCTGATCGAAACGCTGCATCACACCTTCAACGATCATCTTACAACCCAGATGTTGGAGGGTTTCGAAAATCAAGGGTTGACTCTGCGGGAAGGGGTGATCCTGGCCTCCATCATAGAAAAGGAAGCCGTGCTGAAGGAAGAAATGCCAACCATCTCCTCTGTGTTCTTGAACCGCCTGAAGCAGGACATGCCGCTGGGTGCAGATCCAACCATTCAATATGCGCTGGGATATAATGAGCAACAAGATACCTGGTGGACCAACCCGTTGTCCGAGTCCCACTTTTCTATTCAATCCCCCTACAATACCTACCACAACAAAGGGCTTCCTCCTGGACCGATTTGCAATCCAGGCCTGACGGCACTCAAGGCAGCGGCTTTCCCGGCAAACACCCCATATTATTATTTCAGCGCTGCCTGCGATGGTTCTGGGAGCCACTCCTTTTCAGAAACATTTCAAGAACACCAGTCAAAGATTTGCCGCTGACGCCAGCACCTTGCCTATGAACCCAATCCCCTCTCCTCCCAGGCAATCCGGGCGCTGGCGGCCACAAAAATGCTTCCGGTGACCAGGACCAGATCATCCTCACCTGCTCGATCCAGACCGGACGCCAGAGCATCCCCCACATCTTTGACCACCTCCCTTTCCACCCCAAACGGAGCAGCCTTTGCCATCATTTTTTCTGCATCCATGGCCCGGGGATGGGTCGCTTCGGTGCAGATCAAGAAATCCGTGCGGGGCAGCATGACATCAAACATCCCATCCAGGGCTTTATCCTCCGAAATTCCAAAGACCAGGACCATAGAAAATTCAGGAAAGAACTGATCGATCGTTTCCCGCAGCTTTTGCATGGCAGCCGGATTATGGGCTGCATCGAAAATCACAGGCGGGTTCCGCCGGGCGATTTCAAACCTGGCGGGCCAGATGGTGCTTTCAAATCCACGTTTAATGTCCTCTTCTTCAATAGCCACTCCCCCCTCCACCAGGGTTTGCAGCGCAGCGTATGCCACAGCGGCGTTCTGCACCTGATAGTCTCCCAGGAGCGGAATGTTGAGTTCTGCCCCATCCTGTTTCAATCTCTCTTCAGATGGTCCGATGAGAAAGGTCTGTCCATCCAGATCTGCGCTGATAGTCTTGAAAATATAATCGCGCCCCACCTCAACCAGGCTTGAGTTCATTTTCTGTGCGATGTCCCTGATGACGGCAGCAGCTTCTTCCCGCTGCGGAGCAAGGACAACCGGGATCCCGGGCTTGATGATCCCCCCTTTTTCCCGGGCGATTTCTGGCAAGGTATCTCCCAGGATCGACGTGTGGTCCAGATAAAGCGCGGTAATCACACTCACATCGGGAGAGATCACATTCGTGGAATCCAGCCGACCTCCTAACCCTACTTCCACCACAGCGATATCAATATCCTGACGGGAAAAATACAAATACCCCAGCCCGGTCATGATTTCAAAGGTTGTCAGGCGGGGAATAGATTCGATCGTGGGTTTGATTTCGTCCATCACCTGCACCAGGTCAGCTCTGGCCATAGGCTGATGGTTGATTTGAATCCGCTCCTCAAAATCCTTCAGATGGGGAGAGGTATACAAACCGGTTTTATAGCCCGCTTCCACCAAAACAGAGGAGCAAAATGCGCTTACCGATCCTTTGCCCTTGCTGCCGGCGACATGCAGCGACCGGTAGTCCTCCTGAGGGTTCCCCAGCCGATCCAGAAAGGAGCGCATGCGGTCCAGATCGAAGTTTTCCGCCTTCAAATCATCCTGATGAGTACGGCTGAAATCGACAAAATTATATATATAATCCAACGTTTCCTGATATCTTTGCTGTAGATTATTCATAGTGCATGGATTGTAAACCGACCCCCGATTCCCTGCAACTATTCAAAAATTTTCCCTCCCGTCAGGAATAAAAGGGGAATGCTAAGAGCATGTGTAAAGGTCTTAAAATATACTTTAACTTTAAGATTTTTCACTTGCTAGGATCGAGAACTGGGATTATGATAAGAATGAAACTTGTTCCAGCCAACCTGGAACAAATACACACCCATTATCCACTCTATAGAGGAGACAAGATATGCATAAGAAACGCTTTTCTTATCTGATGTTAGCCCTCTTTGTCATTGGCGCTTTCCTGCTCAGCGCCTGTGGCGGAGAGCCCGAGCTGGGGACAGAGGAGAATCCCATTGTTTGGGCCGTGGTACCATCAGGTGAGACAGAACAGGTCGTGACCGGCTTCGATGAAGTCGCCGGCCTCATCCAGGATGAAACTGGCCTGGTGATTGAACCCTTTGTGGCCACAGAGTATGCTGGTGTAATCGAGGCCATGTGCAGTGATCCCCCCAAGGCCCACATGTCGTCATTGGCTACCTTCTCTTACATCCTGGCCAGCGAAAGAGGCTGTGCAGAAGCAGCCCTGGTAGCAGTCCGCTTTGGCAGCGCGACCTACAACGGACAGATCTTTGTCCGGGCGGACAGCGGGATTGAAAGCATATCTGATCTTGATGAAAAAACATTCTGCCGACCTGACCCCTTGAGCACCAGCGGCTGGATTATCCCCAGCATCACCATGAAGGCAGAAGGTCTCGATCCCCAAGCAGACCTGGCTGAAATTGTCGACGCCGGATCCCACGATGCGGCTGTGACGGGCGTGCTCAGCGGAGATTGTGATGCAGGCGCTTCCTATGTCGATGCCCGCTCCGCAGTTGAGGATGAGTATCCCAACGTGATGGATGATCTGACGATCATCAACATTTCTGCGGATATCCCCAATGATGGCGTGCAGTTCATCCCCGACTTCGATGAAGAAAAACAATCTCAGATTGTGGATGCTTTGCTTGCCATCGCGGAAACTGAGGAAGGACAGAACGCCCTGGATACGGCATACTCCTGGACAGCCCTGGAAGCTCACGATGATACCTTCTATGACCCCTTCCGCCAGGTGCTGGATGCTGCAGGCGTCTCCCCCGAAGAACTACAATAAGAGCAGCAACTCAAGGTCGTGTGTTATTTTTCCCTCATCGGCCTTTAAGTGACGGGGAAACAAAAGGACGGCTCTTTAAAACGGGCCGTCCTTTTTATAATATTGAGCCATCAAGGAAGAAAATTACTTCTGAAGCCATAATTTTTTTATATAATAGTACCGGTGGTCATATACAAGAAAGAGAGGCTAAATCTCATGCTTGAAGTCAAAAACCTGACTAAGATATACGAAGATGGCACCGTAGCCATAAATGATATCAGTTTTACTGTGGAAGACGGTGAATTCCTGATCATCATCGGCTTGAGCGGTTCGGGGAAATCAACCTTGCTGCGCTGCATCAACCGCCTGATTGATCCCACCGAAGGGGATATACTGTGGGATGGGATAAACCTGGCAAAACTGGAAGGGGAAGACCTCAGAAAAGCCCGCCGGAAGATCGGCATGATTTTCCAACATTTCAATCTCGTCAAACGGTCCTCGGTTATGATCAATGTGCTGTCGGGCCGTCTGGGATATTCTCCAACCGTTCAAACTATGATGCATCAGTTCAAAAAAGCAGATCGCGAGAAAGCCTGGCAAGCCCTGGAACGCCTAGGGATTGAAGATCAAGCTTATAAGCGGGCGGATGAATTAAGTGGTGGCCAACAGCAGCGAGTGGGGATTGCCAGAGCGCTTATGCAGGATCCGGACCTGATCCTGGCTGATGAGCCAGTGGCAAGTCTGGACCCCGTCCTGGCCCATTCTATCCTCACCTACCTGGAACGTCTGAACCAGGAGGATGACATGACCATCGTTTGCAGCCTGCATTATCTGGATCTAGTCCAGCGCTACAGCACACGTGTCATCGGGCTGCGGGAAGGCGAAATTGTGTATCACGGCTCGAGAGAAGATATACGAGCTATGAGCGATGAGGAATTCAAGGACATTTACGGAGAACAAGCTCAACGAGTAACCGGGGACTTAGAAGGCAGCCTGGATGAGTTTGGATTAGGAGAAACCGCATGAATCATCGACAAAAACCAGAAAAAGAAGAACGAAAACCCAGTCTGGTCCCTCCCTATCTGGCAGGATTGGCATCCTTGATCATACCCGGCCTGGGTCAGTTTCTAGCCCGCACTTACCGCCGGGGAGCTATCCTATTGAGCAGCTTCATTTCCCTGGTAGGTCTGATGATCTGGCGCATTCAACTGGCTGGTCGGCGTACGGAAGGCGCCCTGGAAATCATCCAAAAAGCCTACCGTCTGCGCCCCATCTTGATTGTCCTCTCCGTATTGATGGTCATTTTTTATCTGTGGATTGCCTACGATGCCTACTCGATGGCCAAGAATACAAAGCTCACTCCTTTGGGGCTGATTTTCATGGTGTTGATCATATTCTTCATCATGGGCTGGCAAATCGGGGAGATCAACCCGGTGGCCATGGTCACCGACCTGGATGAAGCCGCTGGACCGCTCAGCGAGGTGCTGTGGCCCTGGGAACGGGCTGTCACATACCCGAAGGAACAGATCTCAGCTACCATGCCTATCCAGGTGCCCTGTACGGATACCCCTCCGCCAGAACCCCCTGAATATGAGGAGGGCGAACCACGGCTGGAAGCAGATCCCAGATGCGGTCAATTAAGCGAACAGGCCGGAGACCTGGGCACTGTTATCACCCTCCATGGTGAAAACTATCTACCCGAAAAAACGGTAAATATCTTGTGGGAGGACCCCATTGGAAACGAGTTCAGGGCTCGGCAGGAAGGGGAATATGTCACCATAATGCCCGATGAAGATGGTGAATTTACCCTTGACATCATCCTCCCTTACCGCCTACTTCCACCCAGCGCCACCGAGCCTTTTTACATGTGGGATCTGAAAGCCCGCCAGGTTGCCAGTCTGGGGGCAGCACAACCCAGCCGGGAATTAAAACTCGCCATCGAAAAGATTATCGAAACCATATTTATCGGTATGATGGCTACTTTCTTTGGCGTAATCATCGCCCTACCGGTCAGTTTCCTGGCAGCCCGTAACCTGATGTCAGCCAACAAATTCACGCTTATCATCTATTACATCGCGCGGGGGATCATGAACATCGTCAGGTCCATTGAGCCCTTAATCTGGGCTGTGATCGCTTTGATCGTGGTCGGACTGGGTCCTTTCGCGGGCATCATTGCCCTTACCATTCATTCCATTGCTGCTCTGGGCAAGCTGTATTCCGAAGCCATCGAGTCCATCGACCCCGGACCGATTGAAGCGGTGCAGGCTACCGGCGCAAACTGGACCCAAGTCATCATGTACGGCGTGGTCCCACAAATCATCCCGCCCTTCGTATCCTTTACCATCTACCGCTGGGATATCAATATCCGCATGTCCACCATCATCGGTATGGTCGGCGGCGGCGGCATCGGCTTCCTGCTTATTCAGTGGATGCGCTTGTTGGATTACCGGGCCGCAGGGATTGCCATCTGGTTCATCACTATCACCGTGGCCATCCTGGACTACGTCAGTGCGGAAATCCGGGAACGCTTCGTATAATCCCCGACAGATCCCCGGTAGATCATTGAAACCAGGTTTCTTGAGAAACCTGGTTTCTTTTTGTGAAGACATGGTACAATGCGCACGTGCTAAAAAAACCGCGAACCATGCTGCTGATAACACTCCTGACCCTCTTTCTTCTCTCCCTGATTCCCCGCCTGATCGCTGTCCAGTACGGGAGGAAACGAACACGAACCCAGGTTTCTGTCGACCATACACCGGTGGCCATTGTTTTTGGAGCAGGTCTCCGGAGAGACGGAGGACCGACCGCTGTCCTGGCAGACCGGGTCAAAACCGCAGCTGATCTTTATTTTTCTGGAAAGGTGGATAAACTCCTCATGAGCGGGGATAATCGCTTCCTGAATTACAACGAACCGGGGGCGATGAAGGCCTATGCTCTAGAGCTTCAGGTCCCGGAGGAAGATATCGTCCTCGATTATGCTGGCCGCAGGACCTATGACACCTGCTACCGTGCGGGTGCCATATTCGGCGTTCAGGAAGCTGTTCTGGTGACCCAGCGATTTCACCTTTCCCGTGCCCTGTATACCTGCAACCAGCTGGGAGTCACAGCAGTCGGCGTGTCTGCAGACCGCAGACCTTACTCTCCCCCTGACCATCTCAACTGGAGCATGAGGGAATTTCCAGCCACTTTGGTAGCTTTTATCCAGGTTCATATCACCCGCCCCGAACCCGTGCTGGGTACCCCTGAACCCATCTTCCCCGAGCCATAATCTGTGCCGGTACTTTCATGGCACGGATCGCAGGCCATGATCAAGGGAGAAAAACCATGAAGAAGTTTTTGGGAATACTGTCCACACTTGTTTTCATGATGCTGTCCACCGCCTGCGGAGCAGGAATCGATCTCCCCATCCGCACAGAAATGAAAACCGGCCCCACAGTGTCTGAATCCATTCAGGTCCCATCTCCCCAGGGCCAGCCCCCGACTGATGTCACCCTGTCCTTTGGTGCGGGAACATTGAATATCCTCCCCAATCCGGGCCAGGACTTTATCGCCGGCACCGCAACATATAATGTGCAAGATTTCAAACCTGAGATTGTCAGCGAAGCCGGGATCATCAAAATCAAACAGGGTAATTTTAAACTGAACGCGGTCCCCAAAATAAACCAGAGAATAAAAAATGAATGGAGCCTGGCTTTTTCGAACAATCCTATGGATCTGACCATTAGATCCGGGGGGTACACCGGGAAGTTCGAATTTGGCGGGTTGGGTCTGACTGAACTGTATATATCCGATGGGGCGTCGAATGTTGACCTCTCTTTTTCCACCCCCAACCCTGAAGATATGCACGCCCTCCGATATAAAACAGGCGCGTCAAATATCACCCTGGACAAACTCGGAAACGCAAACTTTCAGACCATGATCTTCGAGAGCGGCGCAGGGAATTATCACCTTGATTTTTCCGGTATGCTCAGGAAAGACGCCTCTATCTTCATTGAAACCGGACTCAGCCGGATGGTCATCACCGTTCCATCCGACACACCGGCAAAGGCCCAGTTTGAAGGCCCCTTATCGCGCGTCTCCACAAAAGGTGCCTGGCAAAAAAGTGGTGAAGACTACATCCAGAATGGATCCGGACCGCAGTTGACCTTCATCATTGAGACAAAAGCCGGCACCGTCACCCTCCAGAACCCGTGATTCCAGGTCCAGAGAACAGTACCGGGTCTCGGCGCCCCTCCCTGCCAGCCATGAATTCGGCAAAAATCCCCAATTAACGATTGACAAAGGGGGAAAACTCCATTAAACTTACCCTATATTGACTATACGAAGATGGAGGGCGTCGATGGCGAACGAATCCACGGCTCATATCACTCCCCACACTACCCTGTCCCCAGCCCTGAAGGCCTGGGAGATCTACCTCAAGGATCAGGGCAGCTCGCCCCATACCATAACCGCCTTTTTGGGGGATTTGAAACTCCTCTCTTCCTATCTGCCGCCTGACAAACCCATCGGGGATATCAGCCTCACCGACCTGAATAATTTTCTGCACTGGATGGAACATGAACGGGATGTGCCTTGCAGCCCGAAAACGCTGGCCCGGCGCATCACTTCTCTGAAATCCTTTTTCCGCTGGCTGCATGAAGGGGGCGCCATCGCAGCCAACCCGGCTGAAAAAGTGGTCCAGAAATCTGTCAAAAGCCCCCTGCCAGACATCCTCACCCCGCAGGAAACAGATGCAATTCTCGCAAAAGGTCACCAGCTCCGGGAAGGAGAAGACCGTGACGTTCGCTCTTTAACCCTGTTTTCACTCCTTCTTCACACCGGGATCAAGAAAGGAGAATGCATCTCCCTCAGCCCAAACCATGTCCACCTGGAAGCCCCCCAGGGCCCGATGATCTTCGTCCGATACGCCAGCCCCCAGAACCGCTATAAAGAACGGAAAATCAAAGTACCCCAAAGCTGGGTCGATGTTTACCAGGAATACCGCGGTAAATACGAACCCAAAGACCAGCTCTTCCCCTGGTCCGCGCGCATGCTGGAATATATCCTGGAGGACCTGGGAGAAGCCGCTGGCCTGGAAAAACGGGTCTCCTTCTCGATGTGCCGTTGGACATGCGCCCTGAACGATTGGCGTTCAGAGATGGATCATAACCTGATCAGACAGAAACTGGGCATTTCGGAAGTTCAGTGGCGGGAGGTCAGCCGTAAATTACAAATTCTAAGCCGGCAGATGGATGAGGATGAAGATGAAGAAGGCCAGGAAGCTGTGCTTGACGGGGAAGAATATCCCTCCCCGTAACAGACCCAAAACCTGCTCCCTTCAGCCCGCCGCAGAGGTCTTTGTGAGACGGACGTGAAGAGCGGAGGACGTGGCATCAGTCACCCGCGCAAAATGCGCCATACGACATCCCGGAACCCATACAATTTTATCCTGCCAGCGAAGCACCGGCCAATCCCGCCGTGCATCCGCCGGGATTTTCTCGTTGATCATAAGATCCGATACCTTGATCCTCTCCCCTTCCATTCCCAGAGGCGAGAAGCGCTCCCCCTTTTTCCGGGGGGCTGATGTCAGCGGCAGAGACAGTTCATCCCGGTCCAACCATACCTGAAAGGGATCATCGTTCTGCATGATCTCATTCCACACATCATGGATCTCTCTTGTTATGGACAGTTCAAAGGCCCAGCCCCGACCCAGAGAATAGGTGCCGACCCGGTCCAGTGTGAGAGTCGATCCCTGCTCAAGCTGGGGATATGGATCAAGAGGGAGGTCCCTATCCAGACGCAAAAAATAAATCTGCTCCTCCTGAAGCTTAACCGCTAACCCACTCCCGATGTGATCCTTCCCGCTTTTAGTAGGCTGGGCGATAAAACGCATTGCGCGTTCCACCTGTCTGTACTCCACCTGGTCCGATTCTGGCTCCAGCTCCAATAAGACTTTCCTGATAATACGGCGGAGGTCAGCGGTGTATAAATCGCGCAGCACTGATCTGGGAAAAACCCGGTAACCGTCCCCATCATCCTTCAGGGTTTGCTGATAGATCCTGTGGGTTCGATCCTCAATCAGGCTGTATTCCCCCTCAAGAATATGGGCCATTTTCCACAGTGATTCTTTGATCTGGGGATTGTAAGTTTCAAGTTCCGGGATGAGGTTATGGCGGACACGATTCCGGAGATACTCCAGCTCCAGATTGGATGGATCCTGCACAGGATGCAGATCATGCTGCTGGCAGTAGTCTTCGATATCATCTCCCCATACCGACAATAGAGGACGGACCAGGGGGATGTGTTCGCTCCATTCATGGGGTAGGTCGATATGACTCATTCCAGTCAGACCCCGCACCCCGGTTCCGCGGATGATATGCATCAGGACCGTTTCGGCCTGGTCATCCGCAGTATGTCCTACAGCTACTGCTCCAGCATCCCGTTTTTCAGCCTCAGCGAATAAAAACCGGTAACGCAGGATGCGGGCTGCCTCTTCAGTGGACAGGCCGCCTTCCGCGGAAAACGCTTTGACATCTCCCTTTTGCATCACGAAAGGTACATCCCATGACCGGGCGGTTTTTTCGACGAAACGTGCTTCTTGATCGGCACCCGGCCGGAGCTCGTGATTGAAATGTGCTGCAATGACACGGTAATGGTTTGTTAACAGAAGATGCAGCAAAGTGAGGCTGTCCGGCCCGCCCGAAACGCCGACCACGATTTGTCGTTCTTTATGTGGGAAAAGGTCGTCAAACTTCTCAGAAATCATCAGTCCAATTATAATCTATGGTATATTCTATAATCAGAAATCATCCTTCACCGCTAGGAAAGAGCCATGGACCAAAAGATTTTAATCATCGATGATGATATCGATACATTGAAGCTTGTGGGGATCATGCTAGAACGTAAGGGCTTCGAAATCCTCGCTTCCACGAAGGGGCAAAAAGGGCTTCGGATGGCGAAAAGCGAGCTGCCCGATTTGATCATTTTAGATATCATGATCCCGGACATGGACGGTTATGATATCGCCCGCGAGCTTCGTTCCGTACCGGAGACCGAGTCCATCCCCATCATAATGTTCACGGCTAAAAGCCAGGTGGACGACAAGGTCGAAGGACTGGAAGCCGGAGCGGATGCTTATATCACAAAGCCTGCCCGGCCCCGGGAGTTGTTCGCTCAGGTAAACTCGATCCTGAAACGCTCACCTCAACGGGCAGCAAAACCAGAAACACCACCCGAAGAACAGGGGGAGTTGATTGGCATACTGGGCGCCAAAGGAGGTCTGGGGATCACCACCCTGGCCATTAATCTTGCCATCCAATTACATGAGCAAACAGATCAAGACGTCATCCTGTCCGACTTTCGCCCCGGCCAGGGGACGACCTGTCTGCAATTGAATATGACCAACACGGAAGGCATGACCACCCTGCTCGACATGGAACCTGCTGCCATCCTGCCCTCCCACGTCAAAAAGAACCTTCTGGTTCATCAAACAGGGATTAAAACCCTGCTTTCGTCCTTTGATCCCAGCCATGCTTCTTTCCTGTCTGAGGACGAAACATTTCTGGCCATCGCCCAAAAACTGAAGGGCATCGCACCTTACACCCTGCTTGATTTAAGCCCTTCCCTCATTTCCATCAACACAGCTGTTCTTCCAGAGTGCACCAAAGTATTGGTATGTATAGAACCCTCACCGCTCAATATTACCCAGACCAAAAAACTGATCAACCTGCTCATCACCCAGGGCATCGGCGAGGGTCAGATCCTCGTCGTTCTCATCAACCGGGAACGGTCCGGGGTCCAGCTCAGCTGGGAACAGGCGGAGGAAATGCTGGAGCGTAATATCGCCCAGACCTTTACCCCCGTCCCCGAATTAGCCTACCAGGCAGCCCGGACTCATATCCCTATGGTTAAACGATCCCCGGACACCTTGACCGCCGAACAGTTCAATGACCTCGCTTCCCAGCTTATTGAATAACCGATGGAGCCTTTTCCCTCCCAGGTTGCAGAAAAAATTTCCCTCGCCGCACAACTGATCCGGTCCAAACAACATGTTGTGGCTTTAACCGGCGCAGGGATATCGACCCCTTCCGGCATTCCCGATTTCCGCTCCCCTGGCAGCGGCTTGTGGACCACATATCAACCCATGGAGGTCGCGTCCCTGACCGCCTTCCGATATCAACCCAAATCCTTTTACGAGTGGCTGCGCCCCCTGGTCCAGGAAATGATCCAGGCCCAGCCCAACCCAGCTCATGTAGCTTTGGCGGAATTAGAAGCAAACAATCAAGTGGGCCCAGTGATCACGCAAAACATCGATAATCTGCACCAAAAGGCAGGCTCAAAACTGGTGCTGGAAGTGCACGGCAGTTTTGATACCCTGTCCTGCATTAGCTGCCATAAACAGATCACCACCACACAGGACATCATGTCAGATTTGATCCAGAAAGGGCATGTCCCCAGATGCCCGGAATGCGGTGAAGTGTTAAAGCCCGATGTCGTGCTATTTGAAGAACAGCTGCCAGTTCAAATCTGGAAACAAGCCCAACAAGCCGTCCAGAAATGCCAACTCATGCTTGTCCTGGGTTCTTCTCTCACAGTACAGCCGGTTTCACGTCTTCCTTACGAAGCGGTGACATCGGGAGCGGAGTTGGTGATCATTAACAAATCGAAAACATACCTGGACGATCGCGCTCAGGTCCTTATCCATGATGACGTAGCGAAAATCCTCCCGGAAATTGCCAGGATGGTTCTCCATGACTGACCAAGAAACGCACCTCCTCAACCGCTATCAGCAGCTAATTAACATTTCCCGTGAATTGGCTTCCGAACTGGACCTCAATATCCTGCTGTCGAAGATCGTTACTGCCGCGGCAGATGTGAGTAACGCCCAGGAAGCTTCGATATTGATGTTTGACCGCATCAAGGATGAACTCTATTTCCAGGCTGCTACAAACATAAACACTCAGCTTAAACGCGGCTTAAAAGTTCCCCTCAAAGGCAGTATTGCAGGGTGGGTGATCCAAAACCAGGAACCCCTGAACGTGGAAGACCCTCAGTCAGACAGCCGGCACTTCGACCATATCGGAGAAATTACGAATATTGAGGTGCGCTCCTTGCTCGGGATCCCCATGTTCACCCAACGGGAAATTATCGGCGTCCTCGAAGTCATCAACAAAAAGGATGGGAAATTTAGCGCGGAAGATCAGGAAGTGCTCCTCGCTCTGGGGGGCCAGGCCTCCGTGGCCATTGAAAATTCACGCCTTTTCCAACAATCCGATCTCATTGAGGAATTTGTGCATGAACTCCGCACCCCATTATCCGCCCTGAGTGCGGCCACCCACCTTCTAAAAAACCGGCGGGTCGGGGAGGACCAGAAGGAACGTATGATTGAAATCCTGGATGAGGAAATTGACAACCTGGCTGATATGTCATCCTCCTTCCTGGATTTAGCACGCCTGGAGACCGGGCGAAAACAATACAATGTGCAGCAGTTTAACGTCAGTGAGCTGCTGTTTGAATGCCACGGGATGATGGAAAATGAAGCCCGGAAAAACGGTCTTTCTTTCAAACTTGAGCTGCCAGAGAACCTGCCCCACATCCGGGGCGACCGCAGTAAAATCAAACAAGCTGTCGTCAATTTACTCAACAATGCCATCAAATATAACAAAGAAGAGGGGCAAATCACACTTTCCTGCCAGGCAGCAGAGCAGGACTTGAAAATCATAGTCTCCGATACCGGTCTGGGAATCCCCCTGGAAGATCCTACACGTGTCTTCGAAAAATTTTATCGCGTACCCGAACACCGTGAAAAGATCCCGGGGACTGGTTTGGGGTTATCGCTGGTAAAACAAATTATCACCGGCCACGGTGGGGATATCGATGTTAAAAGCACAGTCAATCAAGGCACGACATTTACGATCACCCTTCCCCATGAATAAACCCCGGATCCAGTGCTGACACGAAGGGCCCATCATCTTCACAAATTGCCCGAGGCACCAACTTTATAGTGTTGAAATGCCATGAAACAATATCGCATTCACATCGCCCTCGTGGTGATTGTCATCATCCTGGCCGCGATATCCTTCCGGCAGGGAGGACTGGGTCTTGTCAGGCAGGGGCTGTGGCGGGGAATCTCCATCCTTTTCCATGAGATGCCGCTGCTGGCCGCTGCGTTTTTGACAGCAGGCTTCCTGCAAGCGCTGATCAGAGAAGAAGCTGTGTCAAAATGGCTGGGACAAGAGGCTGGCCTAAGAGGCATCCTGCTTTCCTGCCTGGCAGGCGGGTTAATACCCGGCGGACCCTATGCTTATTATCCCATTGCCCAGGCCCTGCTAAAATCCGGAGCAGGATTAGGTGTGTTGGTGGCTTTTGTGACCGCAAAAAACGTGTGGTCTGTTTCCCGGCTGCCCCTGGAAGTGGCCATTCTGGGAACCAGGATCACCTTCATTCGCTACCTGGTTACCTTTCTCATCCCCCCTTTAATCGGGATCACAGCAGAACATATATTCGGCCCGCAAATTGACCGCATCCGGGAGGAGATGGGCTCATGAATTCAGCCACCCTTATTTTATGGGTCATCGCCCTTTTCTTCGGTTTCTATGCCTGGCGCCAAAAAGACGGCAGTCTCGGAAAGGGCTTTCAACTAACCTGGAAAACCACCCGCCAAAATGCGCTCCTGATCTTGATCGCTTTTATACTTGTGGGATATATCGATCTGCTCTCCCCCACAGAATTGGTGAAAACCTGGATTGGACCTCAGTCCGGTATGCAGGGTATTTTGATCGCCACAGGGGTTGGTATGATATTGCCCGGCGGTCCATACGTTGTGTTTCCCCTCATCGCGGTCCTGCATGAATCGGGTGCGAGCCTGGCAGCGGTCATTACCCTCGTCACCAGCTGGGCCACGTTGGCTTTTCTAACCGTATCCTTTGAATTACCCTTCATGGGTTGGCGATTCACAAGAATCCGCTGGGGTCTGGGCCTGACGATACCCTTGATCGCAGGCAGCCTGACTCTGCTACTCATAGGATGACCTTTCAACAACCAACAGCAATATCCCGGATCAAACCCGGTCCCCGATAAACCAGTCCGGTATATACCTGCACCAAACTGGCCCCAGCCTGGAATTTCTTCCTGGCATCCTCGGGAGACATAATCCCTCCCACGCCGATGATGGGAAGAGCACCATCCGTCCGCCGGAAGATTTCTTCGATCATCTCCGTACTCATCGCCGACAACGGCCGCCCACTCAACCCGCCCGTTTCCCCTTTGTGTGAGGATCGCAACTCGGGGCGTTCCACGGTCGTATTGGTTGCGATCACCCCATCAATGCCAGACTGCAGCACGGCATCCAGGGCTTCATCCAGTTCCTGATCATCAAGGTCAGGTGCCAATTTCACCAGCAAGGGAAGCGGCTTATCCAGCCTGGCTCGTAATTGATCCCGTTCCTTTATACAGACCGACAGCAATGCGCGCAAAGCATCTCCTCCCTGCAGCTCCCGCAGTCCCACGGTATTGGGCGAACTAACATTAATGGCAATGTAATCCGCTTCCGGAGCAAAACCGCGCAGCAAGGCAAGGTAGTCTTCAACCGCTTCAAGATTAGGCGTATCTTTATTCTTTCCAATATTGACCCCCAGGACCAGGTCTTGCGGCCGTGGACCTGCCACATGTTGCAGTACTGCATCCATTCCTCTGCCGGGAAAACCCATCCGGTTGATCAGGGCTTCATCATCCGGGAGACGGAAAATCCGGGGCCGGGGGTTTCCAGCCTGCGGCATCGGCGTGACCGTTCCAATTTCGACATGTCCGGCGCCCAGAGCGGATAAACCCCGGAATGCCTGGCCGTCCTTATCATATCCGGCAGCAATTCCCACCGGATTGGGAAAGGTCAAACCGAAGACTTCGATGGGTTTGTTCTCAACCCGAAATAAAGAACGCAACCCCCAGCGGAGGGCCGGCAGCCGACCGACGAGATTCATCAGCCGCAGGCTCCATTCATGGGCGCGCTCAGGATCTAACCGGAAAAGTACAGGCCGGATCACAGAGTACATGGCGTATCCATCATGACAATTTTTCCTCTTCCAGGAAGGTTCGTACCCGGGTGAGCTTGTCTTCGGGGACAAGATCCCGTGCTGCATAGATCGACAGCAGGGTAGACAAATCAAACACGGCATGAAGGCGAATTCCGTGTTCTTGCAACTCCGTCCCGCCGCCGGATTCACGGTCAAGCAGGACCACCACATCCTCGACATTGATTTCCACAGAGGATAATTTATGGATGCCTTCCAACTTGCTCCCGCCCGTCGTGATCAGATCATCGATAACGACCGCTGTATCCCCGGCCTGATACACCCCCTCTACATCCGCTTTCGTACCATACTCCTTGGATTCCTTGCGAGGATAGATCATGGAATATCCTCCCTGGAGACTGATTGCCGTGGTGATGGGCATGGCTGCATAGGGGAGCGCAGCGATGTGATCGAATCGGAGCTCCTCCAGGATGGGCAAATAGGCAGCTGCAACCCTGCGCAGCAGTGCTGGCTTTCCTGCCAGGACCCGCAGATCGATATAGATCGGGGATTGCAAGCCGGATTTCAACGTGAACTCACCGAACTTGACGCATCCCGCTTCCAGCAGTCCTTCCGCCAGGTTTGTGAAGCGGTTTGATGGATCCTGACTTCTCCTGCGTTCCTGGGGAGATGACTGGTTGATGGCGCGGTTGATGTTATCCCGCAATGATCGGGCTGCCTGACGGGGATCATCAGCACGGGAGATACCGCGCGATACCGGCACCAACAGCCCCGACCCGTCTTCCCGGATCCCTGCCTGGACCGCAGCCTGCAGGTCTCCCCCCTGGGCTCCAATCCCGGGAGCCAATATCCATAACTCCGGCGCCCGATCCCGGACAGCAGCCAGCGAATCTGGCTGGGTGGCCCCCACCACCAGTCCCAGATTATCCTTTTCATTCCAGGTTTGAGCCAGAGATGCCACATGTTCAAAGAGGCTGGCCTGGCCTGAAACCGGCTCCCCCCTCACATCCTGGATGCGGACATCCTGCAGATCACGAGCACCTGGATTGGATGTCTTACACAGCAAGAATACTCCTTTCCCGGGATGGTCCAGAAAGGGTTTAACTGCGTCAAATCCCATATAGGGATTGACGGTCACCGCATCTACCCTTAATCCCTCAAAATAGGCTGCAGCATAGGCTTTTGCCGTCGATGAGATATCCCCCCGTTTCACATCCAGAATGACAGGGATTTCATCATCAATAACAGACAGCACATTTTTCAACGTGACCAGCCCATCTGAACCCAGAGATTCAAAAAAAGCCATGTTGGGCTTATAGGCTGCTGCATATTCTTCGGTATGTTCGATGACGCGGCGACAAAAAGCTTCCGCTGCCTGACCGGTCTGCTGCGGCAGGTCCTCAGGATGAGGGTCAAGCCCGACACACAGCCGGGAGTCTGTCTTTTGAATGCGATGCGCCAGAAGCTGGAAAAATGTCATCTTGAATTCCTTATCTGAAACCTTCATGCCTTTCCCAGTACCATGGCCAGGAGCGCCATCCTGACATACATGCCGTATTCCATCTGGCGGAAATACGCTGCACGGGGGTCGTCATCCAATTCCATGCTGATTTCTCCCACGCGGGGTAAGGGGTGCATGAGGGTCATGTTGTCTTTTGCTTTTTGCATCGTTTCGGGGGAAATGATGTAGGTTCCTTTGACCTGTTCGTACGCTTCCGGGTCAGAAAATCGTTCTTTCTGCACCCGTGTAACATACAAGACATCCGTCCCGGCAAGGGGCTCTTCCAGTGATGTATAGTCATTTTGTTCCACGCCTTTTTCTTCCAGTTCTTGTTTAATCTCAGCTGGTATGCGGAGAATATCCGGCGCGACATAATTCAAAGACACATCATACAGGGACAGCAATCGGGACAGGGAATGGACGGTCCGCCCGTATTTTAGATCTCCCAGCATGGTCACCGTCAGGCCGTCCACTTCCCCCTGTTCCTCAATGATCGTGAACAAATCCAGCAGGGCCTGGGTGGGATGTTCTCCAATCCCATCGCCGGCATTGATGATAGGTTTCTGGGCATATTTCGCGGCCAGAGCGGACGCACCTACTTCCGGATGGCGCAAGACCACCACATCAGCATAGCATTCCAGGGACCGGACGGTATCCGGCAGGGATTCCCCCTTTGCGACGGAGGAATATTTCACTTCGTTGATGGGAATTACACTTCCTCCCAGGCGCTCCATGGCTGCCGTAAAGGACGAAGCTGTCCGTGTGGAAGGCTCGTAGAATAAGTTAGCAAGGATCTTGCCTTTCAGGAGATCAAAGGTGCCAATCCTTTCCACCATCACCTGCATTTCATGGGCAACCTCAAAAATATATGTCAGGTCTTCCCTCGTAAACTGTTTGACTGTGATGATGTCTTTCCCGTACCATGGAGCGGATTGTTGATCTCCCAGCGGAAGATGGGGGCTGAAACTCTGTTCACTGTTGGACAAAATCATAGGGTTCTCCTCTTTTCCAAATACCAATCGTAGGTTTCACTGGTCATCCTCTCATCAAGCCAGCTACATTGACTCCAGATCCCGGTGTGGCCCGCCATTCACCCTCGTGATAGACCTCTTTGCCACGCAGCACGACCTGTGTCACACAGCCTTTCCCGGTCCAGCCTTCAAATGGCGTCCAGCCGCATTTAGAAATATGATCGCGGGCCTGGATCTCATACGGTCTGTCCGGGTCAATCGTGATCCAGGTCTCTTTTTGCTCCGGCATGCCGAATATTTCCCTGGGCCGGGTAGACATTCTTGTAACAAAATCCTCCAGGGTCAGCCTTCCCTCATGGACGGCGTTCAAGAACAGGGGAAGTGCGGTTTCCAGACCCGGGAACCCTGGAGGGGGATTATCCCCTTCTTTTTCCTGTACGGTGTGCGGGGCGTGGTCCGTAGCAAAACAGTCAATCACCTCCAGGTTGTCCCATAAAGCCTGTCGGTCATCAGATGTGGCTAACCGCGGGCGGACCTCGGACTTTCCAGGCCCTAAGTGGGATATATCTTCCCTGGACAGGAACAGGTGGTGGGGAGCAACCTCACAAGTCACTGGCATCCCGTTTTCCTTGGCCCATTTGATGAGGGTGATTTCCTCCCGGGTTGCGACATGACAGATATGGACAGGCCGATCATGAACATGGGACAGATACAACAGCGCAGCCAGGGTTCTACCTTCTGCGTGAGCGACAATGGGACGCGAGCGGGGCCAGTGTTTAAGATGTTCAGCCCAGGTGGTCATTTCCCCCAGCTGCAATGGGCCATAGGTCGCATCCAGGTACAATTTCAATCCAGCTGACCTTTCAGCGACCTCCGGGATGCGGCTGGCGTTGGTCATCGTTCCCCCCATATAAAAACCCACATCACAGCAGGCTCGATCATCCGCTGCGGATACTACACGGGATAACGTCTCTCCATCCACCACAGGGGGTTGGGTGTTGGGCATGGCCAACACCGTGGTAATCCCGCCGGCCAGGGCAGCTTTTGTGCCACTTTCAATATCTTCTTTATAGACAGCGCCCGGCTCACGCAGGTGAACATGCACATCAATCAAACCAGGTAGATTCATAAACCACCCTTCCTGAATATAAAAAAACTAGAGCCGGATAGCTCTAGTTGGGGAGACATAAAAAAAATGGCCTCGGGAGCGATGATGCTCCGGGGCCTATTACTTCTCTGAGTCGTCGTTTCCTGTTGTCCATACTAAATCTTAATTATGCATACCTCGTGGCATTTGTCAAGTGGCTTTCAGGGAT
>CAZIFI010000028.1:0-5538 GCA_964539105.1 uncultured Anaerolineales bacterium
ACATATTATTATCCTTGAAACCACACCGGGCCTGCGTTCCTATTGATAATAAGGTCCCGCAGCCCGGCATTGTGCGGACCCGGGATATTGATCTATAATGGATTGACCCGGATCAATTCTTGAACGACTGCCATTAATTGCGGAAGATGCCATGAATGCCAGACTCAGAGCTATCCTACAGGCCTTATTTGTGGTTTTCCTTTGGGCCACCTCCTGGGTCTTGATCAAAGTCGGCCTGCAGGACCTTCCCCCCCTGACCTTTGCGGGTGTCCGGTATCTGATCGCCTTCCTGTGCTTGCTGGTTTTCTTACAGTTCACCCCGCACATGTCTGGCGTGCGTTCTTTATCCCTCCGTAAGTGGCTCCGGTTGATCATACTGGGTGTGCTGTTTTATGCGGTGACCCAGGGCGCGTCTTTTGTAGCCCTGGCCTATTTGCCGGCTGTGACTGTAAATTTGATCTGGAATTTCAGCAGCGTCACGGTGGCTGTACTGGGTATGATCTGGCTGTCAGAAATTCCCACTTCTTTTCAATGGGTCGGGATCCTGCTGGCGCTGCTGGGCGCCGGGATCTATTTCCGTCCCGCAGCGATCCCTGCTTCGCAGACCATCGGCATCGTGGTTTCCCTGCTGGGGGTGCTGACTAACGCTTCCTCGTCCATTCTGGGGCGGGATGTCAACCGTTCACTGGACATCCCACCCCTGGTGGTGACAGTGATCAGCATGGGATCCGGGTCAGTGCTGCTGCTGGGAACGGGTTTGGTCCTGGAGGGAATTCCCGCCATCAATCCGAGAGGGTGGGCCATCATCCTGTGGCTGGCGGTAGTCAATACAGCCTTTGCTTTTTCCCTCTGGAACCGGACCCTGCGTACATTGACTGCGATTGAGTCCAGCATCATCAACAGCACCATGATGATCTGGATCCCCATCTTTGCCGTGCTTTTTCTGGGTGAATCGATTACCCTAAAAGAGGCCTTGGGTTTGCTCCTGGCCGGAGCGGGTACGCTGGTCGTGCAGCTGCACCGGCTGCCCGGCTCCAAGCTGGAGGACTCTTAATTTGATGCTTGCGACCAGGTTGGGAGGTGCGGGACAGAGATGCCCGATTTATATCAGGCAGGGGGAACACAACATTATTGTGGTTTGGTCCGAGGCATAGTGAGGATATGTGATGGAAGAAACACTGTTTGTGCCAGCTGATTTTAATGTACCCCAGAATCTGGAAACGGAACAGTTCCGGCTGCGCATGCTGTCGGCGGAGGATGTGGAGGTGGACTATGAAGCGGTGATCGAAAGCCGCGGACTTCTGCAGTCCAGATTTGGCGGTGAATGGCCCCGGGAGGGATTTACTTTGGAGGAAAATCTGGCAGATCTGGAGCGCCACCAGCGCGAATTTCTGAATCGGGAAGCCTTTGCCTATACGGTGGTCTCCCTGGATGAAAGCCGCGTCCTGGGCTGCGTGTACATTGATCCCACCCACCGGCCGGGAGCCGATGCCGAGGTACGCATGTGGGTGAGGCAGAGTGAAGTAGAGCGGGGCCTGGACGACATCCTGTTTCGAACCGTCAAGGAGTGGTTGGAATCCTCCTGGCCGTTTGAGTCTGTGATCTACCCGTACCGGGAATTTGATTAAATAATCCTGGCTCAGGCGCAAGACAGCGGGTATTTGTTTGTGGTATTCAGGAGGCCTGGTGTGAAAGTTATGGCGGGAGATTTAATTCAACTGGCGCTTGAGGGCCAGTTCGATGTCATCATTCATGGATGCAACTGCCAGTGCACCATGGGCGCTGGAATCGCAAAACAGATTAAAAGGAATTTTCCGGAGGCGTATGAAGCAGATCGCCGCACTGCCAAAGGGGATCGCGATAAGCTGGGAGATATTTCGGCCGCCACTGTCAAGCGCCATGGTCATGAGATCACAATTGTCAACGGGTACACACAATTTGATTGGCGAGGATCCGGAGTACTGGTCGATTATCAAGCTCTACGGTCGGTGATGGAGCATGTCAGAAAGAAATATTCCGGGCAGCGCATCGGGTATCCTAAAATCGGGGCCGGTTTGGCCGGCGGGGATTGGGACATCATTTCCGAGATTATCGATCAGGAACTGGAGGGGGAAGATCACACCCTCGTTGAATTTGAGGAGTAATCGATGCCTTCAGTCCAGCTGTGAAATATTCGGACAAAACTGGGCGGATCATTTACAATCATAGCTGTTGATGACCCGACGGGGAGCACATTCCTTGTTATTTGATCGTAACTGTAAATCCAGGACGGAGAGGGATATGGAAGAACAGCAGCCCGTGCAGCACGAAGTCCCGTGGACCCCGCGAGATGTGTGGTTTGGCGTGGGGGCCTTTTTTGCCTGGCTGGCGGTCGCCCTTGGTTTTGTGGCCTTAAAAGAGCATTATTCGTGGCAGGTTGATTTCGGAGTCTTTGTAGCCCTGTGGGAGGTAGTCCTTATCGTGCCGGCCTGGTGGTTCACCCTGCGTAAATACAATGTGGGTTGGAGCGCCCTGGGTGTGCGACGATTTAAAGGGGAAACGTTGGCGATTGGCTGCGGGTTGATGGTGCTGTCATTTGCGTTCAATTTTTTCTACAATCTGGGGTTGATGGCCTTTGATCTCCAGCCCCGGGTGGACGTGGTGGCCCTATTTGACGAGGTCTCTTCCCCCTGGCCGTTACTGATAGGAGGGGTGGTGGTGGCGCCGGTGGTGGAAGAGATGTTCTTTCGCGGGTTTGTTTTTACGGGGTTCCGGAAACGATTCGGTTGGAAAAGCGCGGGCCTGATCAGTGCCGGGTTATTTGCGGTGGTGCATCTGCGCCCCTTAACTTTGGCCCCCATTTTCATCCTGGGAATGATCTTCGCCTACCTCTATCATCGCTCTGAATCCATTTGGCCTGCGGTGGCGATGCACGTGCTGACCAACGGCATGGGTCTGGGGGCGGCCTATCTGATCTCCCGTCTGGGGTTGATGTCAGATGGGGGAGGCGGGGCGCTGTTTATGCTCGATTGGGTGAGGTTGATGTGATTGGCGGTGGGCATCATGCCGGTGGACAGCTTTAAATATTTGCCCCGGCTGATCGGGGAATTTTATAAAATGACCGGGTACCAATGTGAGTTACCGATCCCCTGGACGCCGATGGACCGGCCGCTGGCGGACTGTAAGTTTGGACTGGTCACTTCGGGCGGTTTATACCACCGAGGTGAGGATCGGCCTTTTGACCTGAAGCGCGAAAGGGAGGATCCCACCTGGGGTGATCCATCTTACCGCATCCTCCCGACTGATATCCCCCAGGAGGAAGTTGGCGTCAGCCACCTGCACTACAACCCGCAGTCCGTGTTGAAAGATATCAATGTCCTGCTTCCTGTGAATCGCTTCCGGAGATTGGCGGAGGAGGGGGTCATCCGCGGGCGGGTGGACAAGGCGTATTCCGTGATGGGCTTTCAGGGTTACCCGCCGGACACGGAAGCCTGGCGGGAGACCTGTGGCCCCCGGATCGCTGAGACCCTGCAGGGTCAGGGGGTGGACTGCGTCCTGCTCACCACCGCTTGACCGGACTGCTGTGTCAACGTGCCCGTGTTGGCGCGAACGATGGAGGATGCAGGGTTGTCCACAGTCCTGGTGACCCAGATGCCTTATTGGGCAGAACGGATGGGGGCGCCGCGGACTTTGGCGGTCGAGTTTCCCTTCGGTCACACCCTGGGGCGGCCCGGTGATGTGGAAATGCAAATGCGGGTCATTCGCCGGGCGCTGCAGGTTCTGAAGACGGCTGAGGAGCCGGGGAAGATCAGGCACTCTGCGGAAACCTGGCCTCAACCGACCAGGCAAGCCGTGCAAAACTGGCAGCCGGCGCAGCCCTCGCCGGTCATCGAAGTCATGCTGCCCCGCCTGCGGCAGATGATCCGGAGCAAGAAGCGGAAGTCGGATCCGTGAGTTTCTGGAATTTGAGGTCTTTGAAACTACAGGTGTTGTGGATACCCGTAGATATTTTCTCTAAGAAAAGCCATCAATAAAATAGTTTTCATCTCCACAGGACACTATGATGCGAATTATATTTACCCGCAGCCGTGAGGATGAGATCAAGGCCAGGAAGAGCTTCTTCGACAATCAGCATGCGAAAATGGTCAATCCCCCAGTGTTGATTTATCTCTTCGGGTTTTGTTACTTCGTGTTCTTTGCCTATTATGACCGTCCCTTTTCCCGCTCCCGGATGGCCTCCTCGCTCAGTGATGAAATCTTTGTTTCCCTGTGTATACTGCTGCTCATTTTATCGGGGTATTATTTGTATCGGATCCTTTCCATCCGCCGGCGGGCGAATGCGTTATTTTCCACCCAGGATGAACTGGATGATGATTATTTTGGCGAGATCTCGGTTAGTGTTGAACAAGATCGAGTCCTGGTCGACATCGGGAGTCAGCGCCTGATCATCCCCCATGACCTATTCACTCTTGTCGAAATATCTTCGGATTATGTGTATGTGAAGGATGGGATGGGTCTGTTGCCCTGGATCCCCACCACATCGTTTGGAACCTTCCAGCAGGCTGTGGAGTTCGCTGCCAACATGAAGGAGCCTTCTTCCCCTGACCCATATAAAGGTGAAGAGCAGCAATTGAAATCGGATAGGTATATGGGGATGGAACATCTTTCCTCGAATGGGATAGACATTTATTATTATCCGGAACATGGTGAGAGCGCTGAGGTAGTCCGGGAGGCAGCGCGTGAGGGTGCTGAGTTTATTAAGAATTATTGGGGACTTTCCATTCCGGAAGGAACCACGATTGCCATTGTCAGGTCCTGGTTTGATCTGTTCAAGAAAACCTCCAATCTTCCACAGAAACTACTGACTGCTCTCTTGCAGCCCCATGTCTTTATCCGCTTCCGCCGCATGTGGCGGATCATCGGTGGAGTGGCCGGACAGCGGGGAAAGGTCCCTGTCATTGGATTAAAATCGCTGGAATACTTCAAGCAAAGTGATCCGATGGTTGGAAGATTGATCTATCAAAAAAATCTTGACGACCTTGAAGCATACCGTTATATTGTCTGTCATGAGCTGACCCATACTGCGCTGTTATCTGTCGGACCTCCGCGATGGTTGAATGAAGGGGTGGCCATGCTCACCGTGGATCAAATGTCCCGCGGCAATTCTGTCCGGGAGGGGACCAGGCTTTCTTTACAGGTCCCGAGGTTGAGTCGTGAGCCCCGGTTGACCTACCGCTGCTTCTTTCCCAATGTCGTCAGCATGTTCGAAACTTACGCCCGCAGCTACTGGTTTGTGCGGTATTTCATGGAACACGTTCCTGGTCTGATGCTGGCGTTTCTTCACAACCGCTATCATTATGGAAGGGTCAGAAAGGTGATCGCAGACAGTCTTGGCACATCCAGGATGGATGTGTGGTCAGTGCTGGTCCGTGAGGCAAGCGAATATTTTCAGGATAGTTTGGGCGATGTGAAGGATGAGGGGCTTGAAAAAGAACTGGAGGTTTGGAAAGAAAAATATCAAAAACCCCGCAGTATTCGCGCTGTAATTTTTAAGGTCAT
>CAZIFI010000028.1:5638-25089 GCA_964539105.1 uncultured Anaerolineales bacterium
CTGTATAGTTTAATTTCATTTTTGTTTTTCTAACCTGGCACTCCAGTGCTGTGCATCGGCCGCATCGGGGGCAATCTTGAATAATATTTTCCGGAACTGCTTCCGGCTGCCCCAAAGTTTGTCCCCGCCAACGGCTGGTGGCGGGGACGGTCGCTGGCGTGGACCCCAGCAGTTCGGAGGGGATCCGGTTCAGGATTTCCTTTCTCGCGCATTGCAGTGTGGCCCCCTCCAAGCTGTAATCCTTGTGCGTCGCTTTCCACGTCACCATCGTCTTCCAACTTGTAGATCTCGCCTTCCTGGCAGGTGGTCACCCCGTTGACCATGGACTTGGCCAGGGCACCGTCCCCATCAAAGGTGTTTTGGACTGACGTCAGAGTTATAGACGTGGAAGGGATCATCCTGGTGCCTTTTCGGAGTCGGTTAGTAGAGGTGGGGGATGGACCTGTTGGACTGCTGGCCCTGTGCGTATTAAATGATGGACGATTTATCCTGTTTAATATTCAAAAACGACCCTTTGTGACACTAGATCTGAGGATCATTCCCTGAGGTTGGGGGCCAGGATCAACGGTGACAGGCAGCTTATTGATTGAATGCCGGATGGTTTGCGTACTGGGTGTGGCACAAGGCCACGATGTGCGTTATCCTTAGTTAACCCGGGATCATTAAAGGAGATTGTTATGGCATCACCCTCACAGAACCCATACAACAAGGCCTCCCACAGATTGGCCGCCACATTGGGCTTTCTGGTGGGACTGGCGGGCATCGAACACGGGATCCTGGAATTCCTGCAGGGAGAGCGGGAAGTGCTGGGGATGATGATTGATGCCATTGGCCCCCATCAGCAGTTGTGGAAATATGCCAGCGAGCCGGCATTGACCGTCATTCCCGACATGCGCATCACCGGCATACTGGCTACTGTGCTGGGGTTCTTCGTGGCCTGGTGGTCCCTGACCCACATGGCTGACAGCTATGGAGCGGGGATCTTCCTGGCTTTTTCTGTGGTTTTATTTTTTGTGGGTGGCGGGATTGCGCCTATCACCCTCACCCTGCTCGGCTTTCTGGCCGGCAGCCGCATTCACTCACCGCTGCCATGGTGGCGGAAACAGATGTCGCCTGAACTGCGCCAGAAATTGATTGTGATGTGGCCCTGGACCCTGGTCCTGGGAGTGGTGTGCTTTGCTGTGTCGATGGAGATTGCCATCTTTGGACAACCTCTGTCGGGCCTCTTCAGCCCCATTACTGCCCTGGGCACCCAGGTATATCTTGCTTACCTGATGCTGTTTCTGACCATGCTGTCTGTGCCGGTGGCCTTTGCGGTGGATATCGAACGGGATCTGGCTGCCGAAGGACGGGCTGTGGCGGAGGCGTGAGTAATCCTTGGAGGAATTCCCGGTGTGATTAATTACTTTATGACCGGGTCCGCTTTGAAAGCCAGAGATTTTTCCGATGTGCTTTTTACCTGGGATTGCTGTTAAGTGTGTCTGTTAATATGGTGGGAGATAAGGCTGTAGAAGGCCACATGTGGCTGTGGTTTGCAGGTGATACGATGAATCCGCCCGCCGGGTTAATCTGGGGGTGATTTCCATGCGACGCATCAAAAAGGAGGTCTATGTTTTTACCGTTGGTATTTGCTTTAGCGGCCGGTGATCCTGAACCATCCCAGGTGCCACCGCTCCCTGATGGCGTGGACCATATCCTGTACGGCACCCCGCACCTGGAAAAGGGCATGCAGGAAATCGAAGGCCTACTGGGGGTGAAGCCCATGCGGGGCGGCCGGCATCCTGATTTCGGGACCCATAACGCACTGCTTTCCGTGGGGAAGACGACCTATCTGGAGATTATCGCCCCGGATCCGGATCTGGCCCCACCGCCGCGCGGGACGCTGTTTGATCTTGATCAACTGGAACAATCCCGGCTCATTACCTGGGTGCTGCGCAGCGAGCTGATCGAGGACCTGATCGACGAGGCGGAAGAGGGGGGGCTGAACCTGGGAGATCTGACCTCGGGCAGTCGAAAAAAGCCGGACGGCACGGTGCTCACCTGGCGCTCGACGGATCCCTATCCGCTGCCGCTGGACGGCGCGGTGCCATTTTTAATCTCCTGGGGGCTGACACCCCATCCGGCAGGCGGATCACCCAAAGCCGGAAAACTGGTGGGCCTGCGGCTGGAACATCCGGAACCCATGGCTGTGCGAGAAGCGCTGCAGGTTCTGGGGGTGGACATGCAGGTCCGGGAAGGACCGCGCATGGCGCTGGCGGCCACTATTCAGACAGATGAGGGTGAGGTGGAAGTGCGGTGACGGATCGTACCCTTCAATCAGCACAGGCAGACCTTGAAGCTGACTGCGATTTTCCCTATACCTTTGACGGCCGGACCTGTTCGAGGTGTCGCGGGGCATGCTGCCGCGGATCAGGCGGGTATGTGTGGATCACGATGGAAGATATGGAAGATATAGCAGCGCATAAAGGAATGGATCTGGAGACCTTTGCCCATCTCTATGTGCGGGCGGTGGGAGGTAAACTTTCCCTGCAGGAGTGGAAAATGGAGGGGGAACACCTGTGCTGCATGTTTGACCCCTATGAAGCGCGCTGCACAATCTACCCGGTGCGCCCGGAGCAGTGCCGCACCTATCCCTTCTGGGAGATGTACCGGGATTATCCGGACCGGGTCAGGAAAGCCTGTCCGGGGGTATCCCTGTTAAATCGATAAGATGAGAATGTTTCCTGGAAGATATGGGAAACCCAATCCCCTGTTGTTTTGATCCTAAGATTACCCCCTGCATTGCATGAACCCTGCACCTGGGAGGTTCTCAAAACCTCCCAGGTTTAATCTTAACATTCTTATTCCACGTTCCAGTACACCACTTCCCCGCTGAAGACATCCAGGTAGTAGATCCGGACCGGGTCCCCGGCATCCAGGGACCAGCAGGCGCTGCCTTGAATGGAACCCCCCGGTGGAATAGGTCCATTCAGCGATTCCTCAGCGCATTCCAGGAGCTCGCGCGCCAGGCGGCTGCCGTCCTCGCGCCGGGCTTCCAGGGCCAGCAGCGAACTGAACTGCAGCTCCTGATCCCCCGTGTTTTCGACCTGGAAATCAGCCTGCATCAGACCGTTCCGGGTCTTGAATTCCAGTAAGGTTACAAGAACCTGGTTGGCCCGGGCTGGCTGGTCAACCTCAGCAGGACCCGGTTTTAACTCAACCTGACCCAGGTCCGGTTCGCTGCTTCCCTCAGCAGCTTGCCAGCGGTATGTGCGGCCTTCCAGGAATTCCCCCTGGAAGGAAATTTCAATTCCCTGCTGGGTGGTGAGGTCCTTCCAGCACAGGTTGCCGCGCAGGCGATCGCCGGCCAGTACCCGGCCGAAAATCTTCGACCTGCCGCATTCCAGCACGGTGAGGTCCAGTTCTGTCCCTTCCCCGTCGAAGGCTGAAAACGCATCCTGGGGGTCGATATCCAGGGGTTGATCGCTGTTATTCTGGAGGGTGAAGTTGGCCCGCATGCGATCATCGGAAAAAGACAGGCTGTTGAGGAGGATGATGCCCTGTCCGAAACGGATTTCTTCCCCCACCTGATATGTCTTTTGCGGGTCGCTGACCGGGTCCGGGCTGGCCGCGGTTTGGCTGTCATCTTCCCCGGCCGGCTCTTCTTCCTGGGCTGGTGTGGGGTTGGCGTCAGGAAGCGGGGTTGATTGGTCCTCCGCTCCGCCCAAACTGCAGGCCACGACCGCCAGTACCAATATCAAACTCGCCCCCCACAGCCGGAATGTGTTCTTTTTCGTATTAATGGGTCCTCCTTTTTTTGTTTAATGGGTGGATCCCTGATATCAACATTCTTACATCCGGAAACCTTTTCCTATTTGTAGGATAAATTGCGGTTGGTTTGATTAATATCTCCTAAGACCTGGATCACTTAGGGGATGATATGTAGAGGGGTAATGTCGACATTGCCGGGGAAACCTTGCGGCAATTCGGGTCGACTTTATTTTTGGTATGTTACATTACTGGGTATGTTGTCTGCAAGTTAACCCCGTAACACCGGGAGGGTTTTTTTCGTTATCCTAATTGAAGAATATGAGCTCATCATCACACAAACTACCCAACGAAGCCGAGGTCGTCAAAAAAGCCGTCGACGGTGACGACCGGGCCTTTACCAAACTGTACAATGCCTATGTGGACGGTATCTTCCGCTTTATCCTGATGCGTACCAGTGACCGGGTTACCGCAGAGGATCTGACCTCGGAGGTCTTCAAGGATGCCTGGCTGCACCTGGATGATTACCAGCACCGGGGGCATCCTTTCAGCTCCTGGTTGTTTCAGATTGCGCGCAATACGGTCATCGACCATTACCGGACCCGGAAGGAAAAAGCCCCTCTGGAAGCTGCAGCCGATGAATCCGGCCCGGTCAGGGTCGAAAACCAGGCTGTTCAGAGTGCTGAAATGGATCGCATCCTGGAAGCCATGCATAAACTGACAGAGCTGCAGCAGCAGGTCATCACCTTGAAAATTATTGAGGGGTATCCCACCCATGAAGTGGCGGAGATCATGAACAAAAACCAGGGAGCGATCCGGGCCCTGCAGATGCGCGGACTGCGTTCGCTGCGGAGACATCTGGAGAATGCTGATGAATGACAAACGACGTTTGGATGAATGGATTGAAATATTGGAGGAGGGCGACCGGACCCTGGATGAACTCCTGGCGGATACACCTGAAGCGGGTGAGGAGGAGCAGGCCCTGCTAAGGGCAGCCGCCAGGGTAAAGGGAATCCGGAATCTGAAGGCTGATCCCTCCTATAAAGTATCAACCCGGCAGGAACTGGCTGAGTTTATACGTGATCATCCCCGCGGCCAGGAGCAAGCCGAACAGCGGTCCCCGTTCTTCCCGCGGCTGCTGCGCTTTGCGGCTGTGGCAGCCTCCTTTGTGCTGGCCGTGTTGGTCACCGGCACCGCCCTGGCTCAATCCGCCCGGCCGGGAGACCGGTTATACCCCTGGAAACGAACCTCGGAGCGTGCCTATCGCGCCTTACATCCTGATCCGACAGCAGCTGAGATGCAGATTGCCCGGCGGCGCATGATGGAAGTGCTGGCAGCAGGCAGTCCGCGGGAGCAGGAGATCAGCCTGGACGGCTACCATCATGTACTGGAGCAACTATTGGCAGGATTACAACCCGGTGAGAAGGATACCGTTCTGAATGCCCTGAAGCAGCAGCAGCAGGAATTGCAGTCCGCCAACCTCTATGTGCCTCAGTTGGACCGTACCATCCAGGTCCTCTCGGGAGTCCAGGATCAGGAAGGGAGGAAAGAGGACCCGGTCCCCACCGTTCTGCCGGAAGGCGATCAAGAAGGTGTGCCCGGTATCGAACCTACTGAAGACCCCCTGTTGGAAGACACCGGCCTTGATCTTCCCACGGTCACGGTTGAGCCCGAGCTTGAGGAGCTCGAGACGGATGAGGTCCTACCCGAAAACTGATCCTCTCCCGGATGGCTATTGATAGATCGAGAGCCGAAACCGGTGGGGATCATGAGCATTGCAATATAGGGGGAGTATATTTCCTTCATTCAAGTTTTAGGGCTCGGTGAGATCTAGTACACCTGTTATCTTCTCCACGATGGCCGGGATAGGTTGGTCGATGCTGATCACCAGCGCTTCTCCGCTTTCTGGTTCTTCCAGCGCTGCAAACTGACTCAGGAGCATATCCGCGTTCATGAAGTGCTCCGGACGCTCTTTCATCCGCTGGTGGATGGTGGCATAGTCCCCCTTTAGATAAACAAAAATGACCTTTTTTCCCAGGTCACCGCGCAGGATGGTGCGGTATTTCTTCTTCAGGGCGGAGCTGGCCAGGACCAGGGAATGGCCCTGCTCAAGGTTGGTTCTGATCAACTCATGAAGGGTGACCAGCCATGGCCTGCGGTCCTCATCGTCCAATGGGATCCCAGCGGACATCTTTTTTACGTTGGTTTGCGGGTGGTAGCTATCTCCCTCGAAGAAAGGCAGCCCGGTTCGCCGTGCGAGAAGTTTGCCGACTGTGGTCTTCCCTGATCCCGACACCCCCATGAGGATGATGGCTTTGTTCATTTGGTCCTGTCCTTAGCCGCTTTTCACAGACAGTTCCCATTATACGTTTGAACCCTAACCTACCGCAACTTCCCCTCACTTCACGGACACGCCCCAGCCCGTCACACCCAGGCGCCACTGCTCCCTCCATCTTGCCAGGTGGGGCACTCTCCCGGCCCATGATTCTCCGAAGGGTGAAGGGGAAGCTGCGTCCGAAGGAGAACTGTCTGAAGACGCCCTCAGGAAGACCTACCTGTGGGCGTCCCTACCTCATTGTTGGCCTGGTTTCAGAAGAGATGAATCGGGATCATATTTTCCTTTTGCTGGGTTTCACCCCGTTTCCCATACTGCTGCTCCCTGTTCCCGGCGACCTGTGGAGTTTTTCTTATCCCCCATAACACTTTTCTTCCCTTCTTCGTTATCCCCAGTGAAGATGGAATAACAGACATATTTCGTTGATAGCAAAGGAGGACATTACGTATGTTTAAGACCGTTGTCACCGTATTGGTTTCTATGATGATGACCGCAGGAGCGGCTGTGGGGCTGGATGTGGATCAATCCCGGCTGATGAGCAACCTGCGGTCCAAGGTCAGTCAATCCACCCAGGTGGCCGCTGAATTTGCGCCGGAGGGAATTGGACTCCAGACAGAGTCTGAAACATCTGCTGATGTGGGATCGGAGGCCCGTGCTTCCCAGGACAACCAGGGCGATCACGAACAAAGCGCTGAAGCGCAAGGAGACGCTGAGGCTTCGGTGCAAGTTGAATCCCGGGTTGAATCCGAGGGCTTGAAGCAGCTGTGGGCACAAATCCGGGCCCGCTTTGAGGCAGCAATCCAACGGGTGAAGGATGAAGCCCGCAAGATCGAGGTCGATGCCGACTTTCAGGGAGAGGGGCATGGATCGCTGGAAGCCGAGGGGAGAAACCAGGGGTC
The DNA here is from genome assembly GCA_964539105.1 of uncultured Anaerolineales bacterium. GTDB lineage: Bacteria > Chloroflexota > Anaerolineae > Anaerolineales > UBA11858 > B10-G9. The sequence continues at coordinate 12,620 of CAZIFI010000028.1, forward strand.
GGTGGATGTAAGCAGTGGGGGATCTGCCTCCGGGGAGGCGTCTGTTTCCGGAGAAAAGAAGGAGTCTGATTTTGGACGGTTATCCCCTATCCTGGAAGGATCTCTTGATATAGAGGGAGAGGCGGAAGGAGAAGTGAATTCCTCCGGTCAGTAAATCCTGCCTTCCAGGTTTATAGTAAGAACCCCGCAGATAGATGATGTTTGCGGGGTTTTTCTTTTTAATGGTGTGGTTATTCTTCAAAATGACCCTTGACAGGGTAAAGTAAACTAATATAATTAGGTTATTCTAATTATATTAGGATTGATCCCGCTATGACACAAAAAATTTCAAGACGAGACCGCATTCGAAATGAGACCATAGAAGAAATCCTGGACATCGCCCGCGACGAAATGCGCCAGCACGGTGTGGCGGCCCTCACCATGAGCGCCATAGCGAAGCGGATGGGCATCCAGCCGCCCTCACTGTATAACTACTTTGATGGCAAGGAAGCTATTTACGATGAGTTGTTCCGCCGCGGCTTCCTGGCCTTCAGGGCCTGGATCGAAGAACACACCGCATCCGGCGGCCCCCTGCGGGAGCAGCTCCGCAGCCATCTCATCGCGTACCAGCGCTTTGCCCTCCAGAATCCGGAACTGTACCAGCTCATGTTTCAGCGCCCGGTGCCCGGGTTTGAGCCTTCGGAGGAGAGCATGGAAGTCAGCCTGGGGTTGCTGCAGGAGATGCGCCACGAGCTGGGATCCTTGCTGGAAAGCGAAGATTTGCACACCGGGATTGCGGTTGATGCCGCCTGTGATCTGATCATTTCCATGCAGTACGGCATTACGGAGATGCACCTTTCCAACCACCCCCATCTCCCTGTGGGGGAAGGGAGATTCGGCCGGCTGGTTGAGCCTGCGGTGGGTCTGTTTTTGAAAGCCTGGCAGGAGGAATAGCTGCGGGAGACTACCTGGACATTGTTTGCTGGGAGATGGAATCCAGCAGGATTGAGAAGCTGATGAAAACCCCACCAAAAGGAGCTGCAACCATGACAAAGTTAAAGGCCGCTGATATACGTCCCCTGTGCCACCGGGAAGCGGAGGGGATTGCCAGCACGGAGTACCGCCGCCTGCTGGCAGTGCTGGAGGATCTCAGCGGTGAGGATTGGGAGCAGCCCACCTACTGCGCGGACTGGAACGTAAAGCAAATGGCGGCCCATCTGGCCGGCGGGGTGACGGGCAGCCGCAGCCTGTCTGATTTCCTGCACCAGACTTTACGTAATTCCTACCTGCGGACCGCGGATCAACCCGTGGACGGAATAAACCGGCTGCAGGTGGAGGAGCGGGCCGCCCTGACTCCCGGGGAGGTAGTGGATGAATTCCGCCGGGTGGGGCCGGTAGCGGTAAAGAACCGCAACCGGCTACCGTGGCCGGTGAGGCAGCTGCCCATGCCGCTGGGAGCGGGCTGGGTGAAAACGGTGGGCTATTTAATGGATGTCATCTATCCCCGGGACCAGTGGATGCACCGCTATGACATCTGTGCCGCCACGGGCCGGGAGATGGTCATTACGCCAGATCATGATGGCCGCATCCTGGAGCTGGTGCTGCTGGATATCAACCGGAAATTGAGCCGGGAGTTAAAAGGCCGCCGGCTCGACCTGCATATCATCGGAAAGATAGGAGGTGACTATCGGTTCGGAAATCAAAAGGAATCAGACGCACATGTGACCATGGATGTCTTTGACCTGCATCTGCTGGCCTCCGGGAGAATATCTGTGGCGGATGTCCAACAGAAGGCTGAAATCTCTGGAAACCGGAATACTGCCCTGTGGTTTTTGGACAACCTTGATGTGGTGTATTGAAGCAGGGCTGGTCACATAGAAAACAATATCGGTTCAATTCTTATTTGTAGACCAAAGGAGTGAAACATGGCAGCCCAGAACAATCTTATTGATCTCAGTCCGGTGGGTTTGAACTTTCATATCAAAAAAACCGCCGCGGACACAAATGGTGAAGCCCTGGAACTGGAATGGGAAGTTTTCCCTGGCCATCAAGGCACGCCGGTGCATACTCACCCTCATGCCTCGGAATCCTACAGGGTGCTGGAAGGGGAAATGGAAGTGTATGTGGATGGCGAGTGGAGCACGCTGTCCGCCGGGGAATCAGCCACGGTGGAAAAAGGTATTCCCCATACCTTCCGGAATCTGAGCGAAACCACGGCCCGGGTCCGCAATATCCACAGCCCGGCTTTTAATATGCAGGATTATTTTGAAGAGCTGGAAACCCTGGTCCACAGTGGTGCCCTCAACCCGCCGGATATAGATCTGAAAGCCATCCTGCACCTGAGTCTGTTGATGACGCTCTACCCGCAGGAAATCCGCCAGGTCGTGCCGCCGCCCCCTGTGGTCAGCCTGCTGGCGTTCATAGCCCGCATCCTGGGTTATAAGCAAAATATCCGCCCCACGAACGGTACAGTGTAGGGTAGATTATTAGCATCCGGACGCGGATTGGAAATAAAAACGGATGACTTGATGCTCTCAAACCCCGGAGGCGGGTTTTCCCGCTGCAGCACCGGGGTTTGTGCCTGCTATAGCGAGTCCCTAGCCAGAGTCCAGTGGCGCAAGGTCAAAAAGCCGGGCCACTGCCTGGAAGGCGAGGTCCTGGTCCACCTCGTTGAAGACCTCGTGCCGCATGCCGTCCGGAATCACCACCTCCTTCTTCTGACAGGACACCCGCTGGCCGAAGGTCCGGGTCACGTCCGGATCGGCAATCGAATCCTCTTCGCCGTTGAACAGGAGCAGCGATAAATCCGGGTTGAGACGGTCAGCTGCCGTCCTGACCGCTTTTCCTTCATTCAGGATGGAGACTGCCAGCTCAACGGACAGGCGGCGGTGGACAAGGGGGTCGGCGGTGTAGGCTTGCACCACCTCCGGATCGGAGCACACCTGTTCGGGCCGGAAACCATGATCCAGGGTCAGGGCAGGCAGGATACGGCTCAGTACCCGGGCCATAAAAATTTTGAAGGAGTTTCCCCCTTTTCCGGAGTGCAGGGCGGGGCCGGTGACCACGGCCTCCTTGGCGAACTGAATCCGGTCCAGCAGCAGACGCAGTACAAACAAGCCGCCCATGGAGTGCCCGAAGAGGATTTGGCGCTCCGGTCCATTTTCCTCGCGGGCGGCGAATTGTGCCACGGCTGCCAGATCCGCCGCACATGTCTCTACACCACCCGGGACGTGACCCCGTTTCCCGCCCGAGCGGCCGAAACCCACATGGTCCGCGCCGTACACCGCGAATCCCCGCGCCGTAAAAAATCGCGCCACATGCTCGTAGCGCCCGCAGTGCTCCCCCAGCCCGTGGGACAGGATGACCGTTCCGGAAGCAGTCGAGGTTTCCTCCGCATGCCAAATGCGCAAAAAAAGCTCCTCTCCCGCGTTGCTTTGCAGCGTCTTTGTGTCATCAGCCATACTTTCTCCTTGGAGGGTAAGTATTACCCGTTCATCCACATTCATCCAGGTCGGTCAGGTGATTATAGGAAGATGGCTCTGGGTTTGCAAGGGTGCCATGTTGTGGGGGAGACGTTTTATAATGGAGTTCTCTCAAGGTAGGGACGATGCCCCATGTTGATGGAGGACACGCTGGAGAGATGGGAGAAAGGCTATCCGGCCACCATCCCGGCTTGATGTCAGGTTGTAGGCTGCGGACCCGTTACAAGGAACAGATTTCGGATGTGGAATAAGAAACCCGCAAAAAGCATGAAAATCCTTTATATATTTCGGCGCCGGTTCTGGAATCGGATCGGGCTGCTGCTGGCCGCTGTTCTGTTGAGCCCATCCTGCGCGCCGGTTGAAATTCCACCCCTGGATAAAATAACTCCCTCGGGGACAGCGGCGGTCACTCCCAGCCCAAGATTGGATCTCCCGCCTGCCGGAACTGTTCTGACCCTGGAACCGGTCGATCCCCAACTCCATGTTTTCCCCGGCCCGGAGCACTATGCCGGGGAGCTGCTGACCATCGAGATTGACGTGGGAGAGCGCGTGCCGTCTGCTGAAAGCCCCGTGACCTTGCAGCTTGATGCTTCACTCCCCTATCAGGTGTCCGGGAGGTGGGATTGGCACTTTCTCCGGGTTCCCTTTGACACCACCGGACGGATCGGGGAGCATGAGCTTTCCATCCGGGCCGAACATAATGGTGTGGAGGTTGATGAAACGTATCGGCTCGAGGTTCATCCTGCCAGCCAGCGCCCGGAACAGGATCCGGCCTGGTCCAGGCGGGAAATTGAGTGTTGTATTCTCCACTACATCACAAACACAGCCGCAGCCCGCGACCTGGATAAGATCGCCCGCGCTGTACAGCAGGGAGCGGATGATTTCCAGCGCTACCCGACTGTGAACATAGACGAAAAGATCGATGTGTATTTCATTGAACGTATGTGGTTCAATGGCGCCTTCGCGGCCGGGGATGACCTGCTGATATCTTACACCGACCGCAACTATGGACCTTCCCGGGGACTGGAAGGGCTGCAGGTGCTGGTGCGTCATGAATTGGGTCATGCTGTATTTCCTTCCTTTTCGTACGGGGAGGGATTGTCTGTCTATCTGGCCGGAGGCCATTATAAGTTTGAGCCCCTTCCCCGCCGGGCTGCGGCCATGTTGGCCCTGGATTACTACACACCGGATGATGGGCCGGATGACCAGCATGAAATCATCTATCTCCATCAGGCCGCGGTCGTGCAGTACATGGTTGAGACCTACGGCTGGTCCGACCTGCGGGATTTCATAGACATCGACCGCCGGGGGCGAAATGATCGAGGGGGCAACAGCCAGGACGCCTTCCAACAGGCACTCGGCGTCCCCCGGGATGTCTTTCAGCAAAATTTCCTGGATTGGCTGCGGTCGCAGGAACCCGGGCATCAGGTCCAGGATCTGAAGCTGACGGTGGAGCTGCAGAACCTGCGGCGGGAGTATCAAGAGCGGTATGCCCCCTTCCCGTGGTTCCTGCTGGGCCCAGCGGATGAATTTACCAAGCCTGAGTTAATCTACGTCAATATCCGCGAACCGCGTTCGCCGGCTCACATGGCGGCTGAGCTGCTGATTGCCAATGCCCAGCAAGCACTTTATGAGGGGGAGTATCACAAAGCACAGGTACTGGTTGAGGTCATCGAGGGCGTTGTCACCAGCGGTGGCCTGGACTCCCCACTGTCCAGGGAATACGCGGATGTGGTCCAGGTCCTGGACCGCCAGGGGTATGAAACCCTGGCCCTTGATTTGGATGGAAACCAGGTCCGGGTCAAGGTTTCCAACTCGCCACCCGATGTGGAAACCCTGCTTCTTCGAAAAGAGGACGGCCGATGGCGGCTGCGGGGAACACAGGATTGATCCCGGTCATCGTCCCCGGCGTCCGTTTGCCGGAGTGGTGACGACGAATGAAGATGAGATCCGAAGCCCCCTGTCCTTCATGAGCGATCGGGAGGGTTGCTACTGAGTTGCAAACTAGCAGGTGGAGGGGTTGGCCTTGTGGGGCGCTGCTGGTTGTTTTTGGGAGGGAATTGCGCTCTGGGAGAACTCTTGATTGTTATCAGAAGATGTTTATAATCAAATTAATTCCGTATTCTTGAGGGGTTCAGCATGAAATCCCTGTCTTCTACTGCTTCGAACAAAGAGTTGGATCTCCTCGATCACAGCCTGCGCTGTGTGGGGCATTACAGTGTGGTGATCAGCATCCTGCTGCTCATCTTCAATGACCATTACCTGAAATACCATTATCCGGGATTTGTGTCTGGGAAGTTGAGCGATTTTACCGGTCTGTATTTTTTTCCATTTTTGATTGTTCTTTTCCTGGGCCTGTTCACTGGAAATCGTACCTCAAAACATCGACTGGGATTGTATTCTTTGCTCTTTACTGCCCTGTTTTTTGTGGGCATTAAAACTGTACCCTGGTTCAACAACCAGGTTGAGGTTGTCCTGAATTTCCTGCACGGTGGGTTTTCTGTGATTGTCCTCGATGCCACGGATCTCATTGCTCTCCCTGTTCTTTTCCTTTCATGGAGGTTGTGGAATAGAGACAGCCTGGCGCACCCCCGCTGGTCTATGTGGATTGTTGTTATCCTGGCAGCGGGTGCCACGCTGGCCACGAGCTGCCAATGGCCAAGTGTCATCAAAGAACTTTATCTCGCAGAGGACCGGATCTATGCCGTGGATCCCAGGATGGATACCTGGTTTGTGAGCACGGATCAGGGAAATACCTGGGAACCATTGTCAGAACCTCCCCCATCTTTTAAGCCAGATGCGGAACGGGAGACCGCTCTCCCAAAAACAGTCTGTGATCCTGCTGAAGGTCTACACTGTTTCAAGATCACCGGAGAAGGGATTGTAGAAGAATCAGAAGATGGAGGGAAAACCTGGCATGTGGGGTGGAGGATCCCTCCCGGGCGGCGCGAATTCATGAATAGAATGGCCCGGAGTGGCATCTGTGGGAAGAGTGTCGATCTCGGCCCCTATGATATTGAATTCGTGGGTGAATCGCAGGATCGAAAGGCTGTGGTTGCCATGGGCAATGAGGGCATCCTGCTCCTCCCGGACAGTGGACCGCCAGCCCGGATTTCTGTAAATGCAAGCACAAACCCGACACCATATCTGGTAAAAGACATCCGAGCAGCAGTGATAATGAACATCACAGAATCGTCTCTCTTATTTTTTCTGGGCATTGTGTGGTGGGCTGTCATCAATATGCTGTACTGGAAACCTGTTTTGGCTCACCTCAGATCCGCATCTCCGGGAGAGGACAGGGCGCGCTGGGTCATTGCTCCCTTCCGTAAGTCGCTGATTTTCCTCTCTGTGATCGTGGTTTTGATCGGGCTTATAACAGTGTTTGGGTTTGCGCTCTACACAGACATCGAAATGGTCATTCTCCTCCTTTTAACAGCGGCTGCTTTGATCTGCCACCCGGTAGGGCTGTTCCTCTCCTGGCGGCGTTTGTCTTCTGTACTGTCCCGCCCATCGCAGGCTAGTACAGCAGTCCTGTCCCTGATTGCCAGTGGGGCTGGGTTTCTTGTTGGGGGTTTTCTCCCGCTGTATTTGTGGGTCATGAGCGTCATCAACCATTACCTAGTGGCCATCCTGGCATCAGCCTTCTTGCTTTTGGTGATCTTGGGCAGCTCGATGTATTGGATCCGGTCCCAGGTTCAATCCACGATTGAATATATCAAGTCGTAACGCTTTGTGATTGTCTTTCCAGAAGGCTTGCTTTTTATGGAAAGCATCTTAAAAGCTGTCTTAAAAGGAGTGGAGCGCCGGCCCGAGGAGAGCGGCGCTCCTGAATAAGAAATGAAGAGAAATCAAACTTTACATCTGAGGAGGTTGAAGCGAGGAAAGTTTTTCTTTCTTCATCTGGTCTCATTCTACCCCCTGTTTTTTTGAAGTCAAGCGAAAATGAGCGACCTTTACAAGTTGTTAACCGCTGTTAACGATCTGAAAACTTTCCTGACAAAATTGTTGTCCGGTCGAGGTCTGGTTGCGTTTTATGAAAAAGTGGAAGGTGCAGGCGTTGCATCAACGCTTTCTCCGATCCAGCATCATCCGGGGGTGCTAAGTCATGCTCCGTTTCTATTTCTCATCAAAAGCTTAATGAGACTCAAATTCACCGTGCTAAAATCCGTCATAACGTTTAATCGCGCAGCCTGCGATCTGGAAAATATATATTGGGAGCCGCGCTGTCCTACTGAACGGGGAGGACCGTTACAACTCACGGTCTGGAAACATTAATATTGAGGGATGTTTCACGCGCCAGTCCGCCCCGTCCCATCTTGCAGCATCCGACGCCAAAGAGGAGACTTCCCGTGAAACGCCCTGCCGATCGTCCATCCTTTCCCCCTGCCACCTTCTTTCTGGTGGCTGCCCTCAGTCTCATTGTGCTGGTTGTCCCGCAGGCCATTTCCGCGGCGCCTTTGGCCGCGCCGGCTGTCAGCGTGAGTCCCAGCAGCGGTCCGGCTGGATCCCAGGTCACCGTTTCTGGAAGCGGTTTCACCCCGGGAACGGGCACCCTGCGCTGGGACGGGGCGGATCAGAAGACCGTCAGCATCAACCAGAACGGGGGGTTTTCAACCTCCTTCAAGATTCCCAATGGCGCCGCCCCCGGTGGGCACACCATCACCGTATGCTGGGGATCGCCCTGCGCGGGCGGGGAATTTGAGGAGAGTGCCAGCACTTCTTTCAAGGTCCAGGCCCAGGCCACTAAGACGCCCCAGGACACGCCCACCCCTTCCAACACGCCCGTTCCCACCAAGACCTTCACCCCCACCGTCACCTGGACGCCGTCCATCACCCCCACGCCCAGCGACACCCCGACCCCGACCCACACTCTGACGCCGTCCCTGACGCCCACCCCCACTCCCCTGCCGGTCAGCGGCGCCTGCTCCGGGCCGCCGGGGGATGCGGTGGTCATCCCCTTTGACGTCGGCGTGAGGGGTTTTGTCCGCGATTATTTCAGGTATGATGCTCACGGGGACGATCCGGGGCGGGACGTTTACTGGTCGGAGGGGATGCGTCTCGAGCGTTACCGGGGTGGTGGATATGTCTATTTAATGAGGGGCCCCGCTGCCATTATAAGCCCGGAACGGGGCTCCTGGACGGTGGCCGGCGTCATGCTCGGCCGCCCCTATGAGGATTATGATGCCCGGAGCATCACCCTCCAGGCCTTCGACAGCCGCGGCAGGCTGGCGGCCAGCGCCAGCTACGACCTCCCCGGCGGTGAAATTCCCTTTGATCACTGCCTGCTGGTCGCGGCCCCTGACATCGCCCGCGTCAGGCTGGTGGCCAATGAGAACAGTTACGGGCGCGGCTTGGCCATGTGGTTTGATGACTTTTTCTTCGTCCCTTCCACGGAGGAAGCGGCCTGCCGGGATCAAATCCGCTTCACGGAACCGGAAGATGGATCTGTGGAGGATAGTTGGGGGCATGCGCGCCTGCGGGGTGAGCTGATCACGGGCCGCTTCCCGGCGGAATTTTTCACGGATGGGAATCATGTCTCCCTTAAACGCTGGCGCTCGGACCGCGACGACACCTTTGGGATCACGGTCCACCAGGATGCGGCAGATCCTACCCTGTACCGGTTTACGCGTTTTGTGGACCTTGAAGTGGGCGACAACACCTTCAACGCCGGCCTGCCGGAGGAATCCTGCGCCTACGGGACGGCAGATGGCGGGGACACCCTGACGGTCCATGCCGAAGCCACGCCCACGCCCACCCTTTCACCCACGCCTACCCTCAACCCCACGCCAGTTCACGCCCCCACCGTGTTCCGCATCGAAGAGGTGACCTTCACCCAGCATGGCGTCTTTGACGATCCCCTGGCGCGCAGGGCATTGAGCCCCTTCGATCTGGGCATCATCGGCGCCCTGGTGGGCGGGGAAGATAAGCGCCCCTTCAATTTCCCGGATTACATGGTGGCCCGCAAAGACGGCGCCCTGCGCGTCAAGGCCTTCCTCAGCGGGGACGTTTTTGGGCTGACCCCGGTGGCCGTGTATCCCATCGAACTCCATATAGATTACGCGGACGGCACATCTGCGGTGTATCAGGCCCATCACCGGGACGGACCCTACTTCCGCGCCGGCGCGCCCTTTGGCGGCTTTTCGGAGATGTACTTTTTGATCACCGGCGGGGATGCCGTGGCCGGGACGGCCTCCTTTGAGCTGGTCTTCCACTGGTCCGGGTCTGTGGTTTACCGCCAGGTTCTGGGGCAGGGAGCCTTCCAGGAGGTGCCGCCCCAGAACCAGTTTTATACCTTCATCGACAGCATCGCCCCCGGTGACCTGACGCGCTATTACACCGAGGTCACCAACGCGGCCCGGGCCTATCCGGTAGCCAATTATGCCGCTCCCTTTGGCTCACCGCTGGCCGCCGGCGCGTCGGGCATCGTCCACCAGCTGGCGCCGGAGCCCATCGTGCTGCCCCGCGGAGAGTCTCCTTACGGCATCTTCCTGCTCCTATTCGGGATCACTCCCGGGTACAGCTTCCAGTGGGATTTCATCCAGGATGACGCCGAGGAGCGCATCATCCTCGAGCGTCGCACGGACTGGGTGGTGGACTGCAACGGGGACGGGGAGATCGACACCGACGACCGCGAACTGGGCTGGCTGATCGATGAGGATGGGGACGGGGCCTTCGATCCCATGGATTCCGGCATCCCGCGCGGCGCGCTGCTGGGCAACTGGTGGCAGCCGGAAGATGCCGACGATGACGGCACGGTCTCCGAGGAGGAGCTGGCCTACTTCGTGGGCACTTTCTACGACCTGGACGGCACAGGGCGCTGGTACGATTACCGCGATCCCGCCAACCGGAGCCGGTTCACCCCCGGAGATCCCTACCTGAACTTTTACGATGAGGATAACGACTGCCGGCTGGATAGCGGCGAGGGCGTCTCCCAGGGAGAGCTGCGCAAGGACAATCTGTGGTCCTACATGCGGGACAATTCTGAGGACCTGATGCTGGACTTTGCGGCCCGCAACGGGCTGGAAGAAATGGTCACCACGGCCCTGCTGGGGGACGGCGTCAAACTGGGCTGGCTGCGGGGCAACTGCGGCGCCGGCACGGTGTGCTGGGCGGACTTGAAAGATGTGGGCATGACCCCCGGCCATGAAATCGGACATTTCTGGGGGTTGAGTCATGAGATACCCATTAACTTCCCGGAAGGCGCGGCCAACCTTTTTGAATCACGCTGGATTGAAGGCGAAGACACCCACAACCTGATGTTTTCCAATATCGGCCAGGCGCGGCGGGAAAACTTTTTGAGCGCCAGTCGATTCGAAGAGCTTTTTGACCGCGGCCGTGGCGGCTGGACCATCCGGGCTGCCGCGCCGGAGGGGAATTCCTCTCCCGGGCTGGCCCTGCAGCAGGCCGACACCCGGGCCCTGTTTGTGTCCGGGGTGCTGACCCGGGAGGGGGAGGTGGCGCTCAAGGGCTGGTATCCGCTGCAGGCAAAAGCCATCTCGGCGCCTCAAACACCGGCGGATGTAATCGTCCGGCTCCTGGATGAGGGGGGTGAAACCATCTCCGAACGCGCGCTGCAGGCGCCCTTCGCCCTGGAATGCCATGATTGCCCGGCGGTTGATCGGGAGCACCGTCTCAACCTGGCTTCCTTTAATGGCGTCATCCCTTACCCGCAGGGTGCGGCCACCCTGCACATTGTTTATCAAGGAGAGGTAAGGCTCGAACGTAGCATCAGTGCCAGTGAGCCGTCCATCACCGTGGGGGATTTCCCGGAAGAGGTGTCCCGGGATGCAGCCCTGCTGCTGGACTGGGAGGGCGTGGATTCCGACGACGATGCCTTGACCTACAACCTGGCCTACTCCGCGGACGGCGGGGACAGTTTCCACACCTTTGCCGCCGGGCTGGAGGCGAGCGAATACCAGTGGGATCCGGCCCGCTTCCCCGGCGGGCAACGGGTGATCCTGCGGGTGAGCGCCAGCGACGGCTTTCATGTCGTGAGCGCGGACTGGCCGGCTTTCGCGCTGGCTGATGCCCCGCCGCAGCTGGCTGTGCTCACGCCCGAGGAAGGGGCGGTCCTGGAACGCCGCTCCCGGGTCGTGCTCCACGCGGCGGCGGTGGACCTGGAGGACGGACCGCTGGATGGGAGTCAGGTGGAGTGGCGCGTGCTGGGCGGCCCTGTCCTGGGCCAGGGGGCCCGCGTGAACCTGGAAGAACTTCCCCCGGGAGACCAGGTGATTGTGGTCCGGGCTGCGGACAGCGGGGGACATATCGTGGAAGACACCGTGGAGGTGAAGGTGGTGACCCGGCCGGCTCTGGATCCGCTGGCTGTACTTCCCTTAACAGCGGAGATCCGGGGCCTGGACCCGGTCGTGCGCCCCGCGGACTGCGCGGGCGGCCCGCTGCAGCTGGAGATCAACCTGGATGAAGCCAGTTCCGTCCCCGGCAGTGCCCGCCTGCTGCTGTCTCACCCGGATGGCCATCCCTTATCCATCCCGCTGGAAGCGGGCGAGGGGGAAGGGGAGTATCGCGCTTCCTTTGGTTTTGGCGAGGACGCACCACTGGGCGAATGGCGGTTGCTTTTGACAGCCATCGGAAAAGATGGCGTGGAGCGCCGGGTAGACCCGCGGAGTTTCGAGCTGGTGTCCTGCTCCCCCTTTATGGACGGCGTGCGCGCTGTGGGGAATCCGCTGGTCCTGGTTGCCGCCGCGGCCGGGGTACTGGGTCTGTCAGCCCTGGCCTGGGTACTGGTTAGCCGGCGTTCAAAATTGGACCAGGAGGGGTAAGCGCGACCGGTTCATCTGTGATGTGTGAGTCCTGCCACCCCTTCTTCATGAAGGAGGGGTTTCCCGGCCTGTCCGTTCCCGGGTCTGCGGTCAGGGATGAGAGTTGCTGGCAGAAATGTTGTGTACAAATTCTGGTAGAATGCCCGGTTCTTCCCTGACCTGGAGCACAATACTGCCGTATGGGGGTTAGAGAACATCAGCGTGTCGTCCCGTCAGATACAGCTCCGTG
>CAZIFI010000029.1:0-5056 GCA_964539105.1 uncultured Anaerolineales bacterium
ATTTAGTGTCCACTTTTGAACTTTATAGGTGTCCAGTTTTCATCTTTGCCTAACACATTATCTATAAATTTTAATATATCTCTCATCACCTCAATCCGGTATTTCTGCTAATCAGCGAGGAAAAAATTTTCCCCCATTCACGCCATTCTCAAATTTAGTGCAGTCGATCCTGATACGCCTGCCAGTCCTCCAGCGTATCGATGTCGACCAGGGGTTCAAGCATCACGTGCTCCAGCCCAAGCTCATCAGCCCGGGCCAGTGTTTCTTCTAATACCCGGGGACCTCCCCACGATATCCCCTTGAAAAGGCGGGGATAGGCGCGTTTCAACCCGATTAAATAATAACCACCGTCCCGAGCCGGACCCAGCACCAGATCCCCTTCGTCCAGAGCATGGAAGCTCCTGTGGATGATCTTCATATTCAGATCAGGGACATCCGTTCCCACTATCACGATCCGGTCCGCACCCTTCTCAAACCCTCTTTGGAATACATTAAGCATCCTGTCCCCCAGCGAATCCCCCTGTTGGCGTTGAATATGCCAGGACGGAAAATTTTCCCTGAACCAGGGATGGTCCCGGCGTCCGGCCACATAGAGAATTTTATGAAAGGCTGTGGTGTGTTTCATGAAACGCGAAAGGACCGAGCGCAGGATCGATTCGTAGACAGACGCCGCCTGTTCCATGCCTAGTTCCTCTCCCAGGCGTGTCTTCACAAGTCCCGGCAGCGGTGCTTTTGCAAACACACCCAGAACGGCTCTGGGCATATCATCTTCCACAGACACATCCCGGGATGTAGTGTGGTATTGTTTTTCCAACTTTCCAGGGGATACGCCCAGAACATGGAACTTAATCAGCAGCCGCAGAACGAGCGTCAGCTGGCGGACCACGCCCTGTTCCATAAAGCGCCTGGAGGAAGTAGTCACCGGGCTTTTCAGGCGGGTCACATCCCCTTCTTGAGCCAGGGCCAAGGCCAGTGCGACATCTTCCATTAGAGCCAGATCCGGCACACCCCCGATCCTTTCCAGGGTAGAGGAACGGGCAAACATGGCCTGATCGCCAAACATCAGGTACGGCGTTGGCAAGCGGAGCACAAATGCGGCCAATCTCAGCAGCGGATGTGAGGGGTGATAGCGGAGACGAAAGGCCCCACCCACCACGCGTGGGTCCTGAAAGGCATCCAAAATAGTTCGGCCATACTCTTCCGGAAGCAGGGTATCGGCATGACAAAAGAGCACCACCGATCCTCTAGCCCGTTTCAGCCCCGCATTCATCTGCCGGGCTCTTCCCGGATTGGTGACGATGACCGGACCAAATTCTTCGGCAATTTCCCGCGTTCCGTCCGTGGATCCACCATCCACCACAAAAAGCTCCCAGCGTTCCAGCCCGGGATTGGAACGTACCCGGGTCAGGGTTTCCCGGATATGTTCCGCTTCGTTATAGGTGGGGATCACGATCGACAAACGAGGATTTGTATCTGAGTTCATTATCTGTCCCGGGGATTCTCTGTAGGTATAGTACAACCAAGTACTCCCCCTTTCAAGCCCTGGCTGGTAAGTTATTCGCCGCCTACCAATTGTGTCACGTCGATCAGGTTTCACTTTGTATCCATTATTCGGGCCAGTTAAATGGGTTCTCCGAGACGCGCCGCTGGCTCCGAAACCACAAATTATGGTCCGGCATTTTCGCCACCAGGTGCGGATCGCCAATAAACTCAACTCCCCTCTCCTGCAGTGCCTGATGGGCATGATGGATATCAGCCCCATCGAAATAAATAATGGAGCTCGTGCGCTGTACCCCTTCTTTTTCCGGCAGCCCCAACATCAGCCGCACCCCTTCACAGTCAAAGGTAGCCATGCTTTCTGTTTGGAAGGAAAACATCAACCCCAGTTTATCCTGATAGAAATGAACCGCGCGCTCCAGGTTCATGACAGGGACGTAAACCTGTCCGATGGCTGACAGCCCATGAAATATATGCATCTTTACCGTGCCAACCCGGAAGTCCCGCTATGTCATTTTTGTCAAACCCTGAAACGGGGATATTAACCCCCGCTCTTTTTCCCCAGCGGCTGTAACTTCCAGCGCCCGTAGGCGATGAAAGCGGATACCGCTGCCAGGATCAGATTCATCCCGATATTGACCACCTCGCCGCGCTGGATGTGAAAGACCATGGCCCCCGCCATCACCAGCACCAGTCCGAGGCCAGCCAGCGGAGTCAACCAGGTTTTTATTTTCGTTAGACCGGGAACGATCAAACCCAGGCCCCCTAATATTTCAGCTGTTCCACTGATATAGTGAAGCCCGGTGGATAGCTCATACATCCAACCCATAGCAGCCGGCAGTCCGGGCGGGACCAAGAAATGCATCACACCCGTGATCAGGAAATAGGCTCCAAATAACCACTGTAAGATCCATAGCAAAGTACCCATGATCCTTCCTCCTCACAATTAATATCGGATGACAGTGTTGTTGAATGGTGGCCTTCAATCCTCATTGTACTAACCTGAAATTATGAATTCGATACAGAACCAAGAAGTCTAATCCCTTTCTTATCTGGGCAAACTCCACTCTAAAGCGTGAAAGACCCGAGGCCAAAATCCTTTCATTACAAGTGTGCGATGGGAGGAGTAACAGAATCAATACCAGGGAACACCTTACAGGAATGATAGGCTCACGCATTTAAAAACATCCCATACTTGCAGTCTTGTTAGAACACGGCTTTTTTCATGGCAAGTTTCAGCACACTAAGTAAAATTAAATAACCTTTCACCCCAGAATCGGGTCCAGGTACTCACGGATCAGGAAATTTTATGTTCAAGCGGATCATCATTTTTATCATAGGCTCACTCCTATTCTCGTCCTTTGTTTTCAACCCGCTTCCGGTAACGGGAGTGGCACCGGAACACAGCACACCACTCACCCAATCTACTCAATCCCCTTTATCGAGTGATTCCTCTGGTATCAATGAACAGAATCAGCTATTATCTGTGGATTTACATGGATTGATCTCATATACGGTGGCTTCACAACCGCTGGGCAACAATTCCTTTGTGTCAAGCCAGCAGGATACCTTGACCCGGTTTCAACTTGCCGACCGGTATGGCACAATCGGGCTCCTGGCTCATAATACCCACGCAGGTGCCGTATTCAATGAATTACAAATTGGAGACTTGATCAGACTACAGTACGAAAATCAGAAGTCCGACCGCTATCGAATACAATCCTTTAGGAAATTCCAGGCACAAACCCCCAACAGCCCCTATTCCACATTTATCGATCTTGAGGATGGAACCAGATATTCCGCGTCAGAGCTGTTTATGAATATCTATGGGGCAGGAAATCAGCTTGTTTTACAAACATGTTTAACCAAAAACGGTCTCAAAAATTGGGGCAGGTTATTTGTAATTGCCGAAAAAATTCCCCCACAGCCCCCATTGAATTACCATACATCCAGCCAAGATCCGCCCCAAATTTTTTCATCCGTAATAGTACAGTAACTCAATTAATCAATCGGTCGTATACAGAAACATGGCTGCTATTCACAGCCATGTTTCTTTGTTTAATATTTACCACGGAGGATTAATCCCTTCAAAGGGGTTATTGGACAAAGAACGGTTCCGTGTCTCCAGAAAAAATATGTTGGTCAGGATGTTCGACATCCACTGGCGTAGCCACCACGACAACCCGGTGTGTATTACTACCAGAAGGCCAACAGGAAATCAAGGTCAATCTTTCATCATCAGATTGGCCGATCCAACGGGCGTTTTCCATCCTGACTTCAATCGGTTCCCACCGCTCCTTGAGAACAATCGTATTGGCAACCACGTAAGTATAACGGACATCTCCTGAATAAACCCGGATGATATCCCCATTCTTAAGTGTTTCCAGATCACGAAAAGTATCTCCATATCCACTGCTGTGTCCATTGATCACGGTATTTCCAGAATGTCCCAGTTTGGCAGAACTTTCATGCCAGCCCAAATTTCCAGAACTGGGTGCCTGCCACTGTTGATATGTCTCGCCGAGCAGGTCCACCTGGCGGGGGGAGACAGGTATGACATGAGTGTCAACCTTTAAAGCGGGAATCACTACTCTCTTTGGTTCTACAATTGGCCTTACATTTTGGAAATGACCCGCATCCACCTTCTGCCGGGGATCAATGTCCTGATCATGCCCCTGGAAATCACTCCCCTCAATCTGCGGAGCGGTATTATAGGCAGCACCCTCAGCCTGGGACAGAATGGGCAAAAAATTAAGTTTTTGGGAAAGGTTCGCTTCCTTCTCAGGCTGCTTTTCACCTTCTTCCAGATGCTTTTCTTCCAATACAACTTGATCAAGGGGAGATTCAAGTCTCTGGATTTCTATATGGATCTTCCAGACGCCAAACACAACAAGCCCTGCCCCCACAACACAAGACGTGATGGAAAGAAGTCGTTCCTTCTTTAGAAAAGAATTAAACATGGCTGATCATTCCTGTGTTGGAATCAATATTAATCCTCTTTTCTTTTGTGCCACATTGCAGCGCCATGTGTTACCAAGCCCAGACCAAAGAATAACATTCCGGCATAGGAACTGACCCGGATCATAAAATCTTGGTTCGAAAAGATATCCGCAGCGGATAGTGGAGTCTCAGCCCCAGTTACCGGGATCAAAAGACTTTCTGAATTCGAGGAAGGTGGTGGGACAGTAGGCACGGGGGTTTCCGTACCAGGATCGTTCGTAGGTGTGGCCGAGAATTCTGGGGTCTCTGTGGGCAGGACGTCCGTGTCGGTGGGTGTGGCCGTGAATTCCGGAGTCTCTGTGGGTGGGACGTCCGTGAAGGTGGCCGTGGCCGTGAATTCCGGGGTCTCTGTGGGCGGGACGTCCGTGAAAGTGGCCGTGGCCGTGAATTCCGGTGTCTCTGTGGGCGGAACGTCCGTGAAAGTGGCCGTGGCCGTGAATTCCGGTGTCTCTGTGGGCGGGACGTCCGTGTCGGTGGGTGTGGCCGTGAATTCCGGAGTCTCTGTGGGCGGGACGTCCGTGTCGGTCGGTGTGGCCGTGAATTCCGGAGTCTCTGTGGG
>CAZIFI010000029.1:5156-24818 GCA_964539105.1 uncultured Anaerolineales bacterium
TCGGTGTGGCCGTGAATTCCGGAGTCTCTGTGGGCGGAACGTCCGTGAAGGTGGCCGTGGGTACCGGCGTCTCCGTGCCAGGATCGTCCGTAGGTGTTGGTGTATTGTCCTGTGCTGTCGGTGAAGGTGTAGGATCAACAACCAGAATTTCCAAGTGGGAAATTTCCCGGCAACTGGGCGGTGCGTCCTCTCTATCCCATACAGTCACAGATTTTGTTCCGATACCGCTCACTCTATAACAAGTACTGGAGCCATCCGACGTGAAAAAGATTGCACACTCTGTGGCTGCCTTGATCCCGACAACTGAGATAAAGCCATTTCCTGAAACCGTAAATGTCCAGGGTGATTCCTGATCTTGAACTTTAACCACTGAACCCTCATAAGACCCGAAATCACAGAACAGCCTCTCCTGTTGGGATGGTGCCGAGGAGGATGATGCCCTAGCAGACAATATACCTGTGCTCAACAACAAAGCAAAGGCGACTAATATAGTCCCCACGCTATATAAAACTTTTGAAAAAGACAGGTAGAAATTAGATAACGGTGACTTTTTCTGACGCAATCCAAACATAATTTCTCCTCAATAACCTCAATCGTTGTGAGGTTATTCGTTGGGCCCCGGAAAGGGGCGGGATAGGCAAAACTAGGGTTAATGTAGGAGTTGAGGAGTACATGGAGATTGGCGAACCATCATGGGTTGATCACCCATCCAGTCCCCGCTTTTTTGATCACAATCAATAAATTAGTTACGCCAATCATATATCTCTTCATCTCGACTTTGCAAGCCTTCATAATGATAACCGAGTTTACAAAAACAACAATCTCGGAAAACAAATTCTTACAAAACATTTATGACTTCGTGAAACTAAATACATAATGGGATCCAAAATAAGATAATAGGAGCATCATGCCTCTTGCAATGCAGGAAATATTTAAGGAACCCCCGCGCCCTTCAAGTGTGATGCGATAAATAAGCAAAAAATACCTGCCGGGTCCGATTTCAGATGCGAAACAGAAAGACCGGTCACCGTCCGCATCCACCATAAACAGAGGAAAACTCAATCCCCGTTGGAATGGAGCAGGAAAGGATGTGCAACCGGATCCCATTCAGTTTGTATGGGAATACGACCAATCAGAATTTAATGCCCCCTATCAAAGCAGGATCAATACAGACAACCTTCCTCTTCGACCGTGACTTGCTGGGAGGAACCCGTGCTGTTGTGTGCTTCGACGGCATAGGTGTAGGGACCACTCCCGGGAGGCTCGTCCTGGTAACTTTCCGTGTTCGCTTCCAGCTCGACGATCAGCTCGCCGTCCCGGTACACGCGGTAGCCGTCCTCGTTTTCAGCGACATCATCCCAGCCGATGGTCACCGTGTACTCCGCTGAGGTGCACACGCGGTCTTCGATATTCACATTCTGGGGCGGTACCGGGGGTTGGGCCGGAGCTTGCACTTCAATCGTGAGCTGTGCCGACTGTTCTCCTGCCTCGCTGGATGCTGTGAGCTGATAGGTGGTAGATTGTGATGGACAGACATCCCGCGCGTTCTCCAGGGACACTGCAGATCCATCCAGCAGGACAGTCTCAGCGTTTTCCACCCGCCAGCGCAGGGTGGTGCATTCCCCCTGCGTGATTTCATAGCGGTCGGCGTTGAAGTTGATGGACACATCAGGCACTGGCGTAGGAGTATCCGTCGCTGTCGGGGTCAATGTGGGGGTGATGGTGACAGGCTCGGTAGGCGTGGCTGGGAAGGTTTCCGTTGCCGTGGGAGTAACCTCACCGATGTGGACAGTGATGGCCCGGGAACGGACCGTCTCTCCGCTACCTGTGGTCATTTCCACCTGCAGCTGGTAGCTGCCCGGTCCCGGCGGGTCCCAGGGTTGGCTGACGGAGAGCAATTCCCCCTCCTCTCCAGGCTCTTCCGTGCGGAGCACTTCCCCATCCACCAGCAGGGTGACTTCTGATACCCCGCTTTTGGAGGAGGTGGTGGAGTACACCACCACCGACTCTTCCGGGAGGTGGTCCCCTTCCAGAGGATCATCGATCCATACCCGGGATCCACCCGCCGCACTCCGGCAGGCAGGTAATAATATCGCAAACAGGATTGAGATCACGATATAGACCATCCATCTTTGCTGGCTTTGTGAACTCATGCAATCCTCTCTTCTCCCCGAACTTTTTCCCATGGAAATGCTCTGTCCTTATTCCTCGTCCACGGCCTGGAACCCAATGTGAACCTCACAATCCTCTTTATCACCTTTGATGACATTAATGCCGCCCCACGCATCAGCCCATTCCTCACTTGTCAGCCTGAACAGGGTTCCCCGGTCGCGCCGGGCGCACCAGTTGTCATCTCCGCCAACGCTGTCATGTTCTTTGAACTCCCAATTAATCTGCATTCCTTCACCGTCAGGGATATGAATGACGAAGGAATTGTTTTCACGATCAAAGCCATCACCATGGTTCAAATAGAAAGATTCCCAGGAATAATCTGAGTTTTGAGACACATGGGTCGTGGACGGTATCCCTCCGCTGACGCAGCCTCCGCTGTGACAGTGGAAATTCCAGGATATCTCTCTTCCCCCGATCCATAATTTTCCGTATACCCGGCCGTTGTTGCTGCACCGCAAACCGGGACAATTATCACGGATCTTGTTGACCACAAGTTCATGAAGGATGACTTTTATTTTCACGCAATCGGAGCGAATCTCAAACTCCTCGCTGGGCGGGGACTCGATATACTCCCCGGTGATCGGATCCCGGATGCCGGTGACGGCGTTCACGCTGTAAGACGCTCCCAGCCTGCATCCGGAGCTTCCCAATGCCACCGGCGCCGACCACGATGGGTGCTGCGATCGGTGCACTTCCTCGACTTCGCTTTCCCCGGGCAGATGGCGGAAAACCCGGTAGGCCCGGGGTTCGTCCACACCCACTCCCTCGGGATACTCCCAGGCGATGGCCGGTTCATGGATCGTGCGGCAAGATCTGCCAAATCTGCACCGCAGCCAGTGTTCCACGCCTGTCAAGTTATAAGGCGCCGGGATGTCCGGGTCTACCAGGGATTTATCCCCGGCGGCCTCCGTGGAAAGAAAGACGCGGATCGTGGCCTGATAGCTGCCATCTTCCGGCCCGACCACGATTTCTCTTCCGTCCCAGTGTTCCGGGGGGATGGAAGCTGAAAACCGGGACAGAGGCATAAAACCTTCCCGGACATTGCACTGCCCGCGCAGGCGCAGATCGCTCTTGCGGGTCATCATTAGCCGCCTGCCCTTCTCGCCGGAGAAATAATCTGAAATATTCCAGGACCCGTCCTCCCGCCGTTCAATAAAAGTCCCGTATGAGCGGGGAACACGGGAAAATGGTTCCGTCCCGAATGAGAGATAACAGTACAGCTGGTCGCGGCTGATATCCATATCCAGGGAGATTACTTCAACGATAACCGGGATTTTCGATCCGGCGTAGGTCTCATCACAGCGTGTCTCAACTTCACCGCTGGCCGGCATGTACACATCTCCCGCGCCGTTATAGGCCTGGACGATATACGTAAATCGCCCCCGTCCGGCGAACTTATCCAGGAAAGAACGATGGCTTCCTGTGCCCGGGGAAAATGGGACCTCGCCCACAAATTCCAGCCCGGTGGTCACACCGGGCTCCACCCGGTATATCCGGAACCCGGTTACTTTATCGGAACGGTCGGTCCAATCCACCGCAACCTGGCAGCGGTCCGACAAAGCAAAGTTAATCACATTCCCCGGCTTTTCCGGCAGGCCGTCCTCCGGCCCTCCGCCGCAGGCTTCGGGCAGGGCCGTACACACCAGATCGATACCGGGCATCCGGACCCAGAAAGGCGTGCCTGTTCCCCCGCCGGTGGGAACGGGGTCCTCAATGGGCTCGACGGGTTCTATGCGCGGGAGATCATCGCCGGTTTCTTCCTCTTCCAACGCTCCTCCCTCTCCAGCCGCATCTTCTGCCAAGCCGCGCACGAAACCGGAATCTCCCGGCACCGGTTCCGATGTCCCTGCGGGAAGCTCGATATCGGATGGCTCCACACCGAACTCCTCCGCTACCGATTCCAGAGTATCCCCATCCCTGAAGATGATTTGCGTCCGGGAATCCGTGTCTTCCACATCATCCTGGACAGCGGCCCACATCAGGCGCGGGATGCTGGAGGCAGACATGCCGTGCTTGCTGGTCGCTTTGAGGACCACATTGTAGGAACCCTCCGCCAACGGCTGCCAGGCGACATGGATAGGAACCGTAGTTGATCCATTTTCCACCAGCTGGGCGCTGACCCTTTCGCCATTGACCCACAATTCCGTCCTTTCCAGCCCATCGGGATGCACGGCCCGGCCGCGGACGACTACACTTTGCCCCACCAGAGCTGGCTCCGCGGGATCCACCGCCTCAATCTTGACAGACGGACCGGGATCGCGGTTGCGGGCAATCCACCGCAGACTGAAGACCGAGCCAGCCAGTAAGGCAGCCAGAACAACCAACCCTGCCAGTACCCACCATATTCTTCGCTTCAAGAAACGAACCATGAACAGCCTCCAGTCCATATCCGGTCAATGACCTTGATCAGCCGCTGCCTCTCCCCCACAATGCTTCCCACTGCTGGCAGTCTCCCCTCTCTGCATAAAAAAAGACGCCAGCCTGGTCATATAGTGACTGGATTATAGGAAGTTCAGATTAATGTCAATTTAGTGGATAAATTCACACGTGCGGGCTAGGTACACGTTACTTCTATGAAAACGACAGCATCCTGGACCACGATACACCACATATCATTTCTGGAGTTGATGCTTAACAGCAACTCACGGGCGTCCGGCAAAAAACACACCACCAACATAAAGACCCCCACACCAGGTAAACAATCTGGAGCACTGCCTACGCTCCCCACAATAGGATCCGCAAGATAAGAACAACACACTGGATGATATCTCCCCGCCGGGCCGGCGCATGCCGCCACCCCGATATGCCATCCACACTTCCCGGGGAACGTCATCCAAAAATTGTTTCACAGGTGCTGTGGGGTTGAATCGCTGGGTTGGGGATCCAACAATCAGGTTTCAGCCCTCGTACGTTGGTCCGGTTTGACCCTGTCAGCCCGCACCACCTCAATTTCAGTTTTGGGTGTTTCCGAAAGCGGAATTGTAGACAATCATAATGTTCATCATCAGGCCTTCCTCATTTTCAACAAGAAAACCCCGTAAAGATGCGTCAGTTGAGATCTCTTGCTGCCTCGCACATTATGCAATCCGCCCGTAAGCCTCAAGGCTGATAAGGGTTTCAAAAGTTAGAATGCCCTGCCATTCCCGGCGGGCCTGCGGCCAGACCTTGGAATAATTCTCTCCCCAGGACCAGGCCGGGGCCCAGCACCCTTCCGGAGATTGATTTTCGATCACATAATCCAGATGGTTCTCAATTTCCTCCTGGATCAATTCAGCACCCAAAGTATCCGGTCGGGGGGCTAGGCCCAGAGGCTTGATGCAGTACGTGTCCCACAAATCGGGATCCCGCACGATCACTTCCGGGATGGCTTCCCGGATCCTTGCCGCCAGTTCCCGGGAGTGATGCTCCGGAAGATGAGGTGCTTCAGCCAGGGCTGTCAGGACACCACCCGCAGCAGCATCTTCAAAATGATAGGCAAATAAAGCAGTTTCCAAAGGACGGGCACACTCCATCAGAAACGCCCGTGCCTGCTTGTAACGATGCTCACTGAGCACTTTCACGCTGCCTCCTTACCAGGCTCCCGGCAATCCATAAGCGCATATAGGGGTATACCTGATCTTGGCGAGCAGAATCACAGCTCACTTTTCCCGCAATGAGTACAAGCGCCCAGGAGTAACCCCGCGATCCCTGCCATGGGAGCAGCGGTGATCAAATTTTCTGGCTTATGGGTTAATTTGTCCCCACGGTAAAAATGGTAATTTTCTACAGGTGACGATCAGTGCCCTTGCCACCACGCCCGTCATTGGATCAGAAAAACCACTTGAAGACCCGCAGGATGCCCTGCTTCCAGGGAGCCCGGTGGCTGATTCCTGTCTGTCCCTGGAAGGCATCCTGGTTTTCGACATACCAGCGGTAGTTCCGGAGCAGGGCTTCTTTATTACTGTATGCCGGAGTAAAACCAAGATCCCTTTCTGCCTTTTCCACGGACACAAAGGAATCCTTACTGGCCGTTTCATAGACCCATTGATAGAGCGGGGAAAGCCCCAGGAATTCCAGAACCCGCAGAGCGGTGATCACCGGCCAGGCAGGAAAGCCAACCACCTGCTTTCCGTGTCCCGCCTCGTCCAGCACCGCCTGATAATCCTCCCGCATGGTGCTGAACTCTTTCGCTCCGATGTTGAATGTATCGTTGACCACTTCTTCGTCTTTGGTCAGAGTAAGCCAGATAGCATCACACAGGTCTTCCACATCCAGGAGCTGGTAGCGGTTGCTGCCGTCCCCGATCATGGGGAAGCCCCGTCCGTCCTGGGCCCAATCGTAGAGCAGGACAAATACCCCCAGCCGCTCGGGCCCGATAAAGGATTTGGGGCGCAAAATGGGAACGCACAATCCCTTTTCCCGGGCCTTCAGGCACTCTTCCTCCGCCAGGACTTTCGCTTCTCCATAGGGACCCACGCCGTCTAAAGGGTCAGATTCTTTGATGGGATGATGATCGGGAATGCCGTACACCGCGGTGGAGGATATATGGACAAAACGGTCCACTTCTTCCACCTCCGCCGACTCAAGCAAAATGCGGGTCCCATCCACGTCCGTGCTCATGATCTCTTCCCGGGAGTAGAGAGGAAGAGCAGCGGCGGAGTGCACCACCCACTCCACCCCATCCATGGCGCGCTGCACGGTTTCTTTATCCCGGATATCCCCCTTGATGAAGGTGATATCCTTTTTTTCTGGGTAATCAAAATCAGCCAGGTCCAGGACCCTGATCCGCGTACACCCCTGTTTCAGAAGATATCTGACCAGGTTGATACCCAGAAATCCGGATCCGCCGGTGACAAGTATGTTGGGATTCATTTCTTCACTTTTTCCTGAGTGCTATTCGAAAAATTCCACCGCCTATTATAAGCCATAAGAATGAACTACCTGGAACAGAGGGAGGAAACCAGGCCATTCTTCAGGCCCACCAGCCACCGTACTGCGGGGATGGTGATCCGGCCCGGCGGCCCAATTCATTTCTTCCCCGCCTTAAAGGCTCCAGTAGTTTCCCCAGCAAGGGTCCGATCAAACCCTTCCCTGTGGCATGCTGTCACAGCGTACCGGTCTCTTTATCCCGGATGATCATGTTCCGGCGCCATACAGCGTGGACCTCAACTATTGCACACAACTGGGCCATTAAGGATCAAAATACTCCACTTTGAACTCCATTTATGGCAGGCGACCTGCCGCCGGCTTTAACAATGCTTTCCGGCGACTCTCGATGCAGATCAGGCTCAATCTTTGACTCGATATATTCTCAACCAACCACGGACCCTCGAGAACTGCCAATAGTAATTCGCGCTCCGTTTTATTGTTGAAGGGATTCAAAACCCTCTCTTTCCAACAACAGGGACACTGCTGTGCCGATAACCAGGGACCAGAAGTAATTTCCAAAGCCCAGAAAGGAGATCTCGGAAAGGGCGATCGCAAAGGCGAATAATGGGCCCAGCAGTAGGGGACCTTCCGTAAAACGTGTGATGGCGTGCTGGAGCACATCCACCACGGATAGTCCCGCCAGGGTGAACAGCAGTGCCATGGGCAGCGCACCAGCCAGCACGGTCGCCGCACTGGCAAAGATACCCACCAGAAGAGCAGCTGCACTCACGATATAAATCGACCGGTGGCGAAGTTCATGTTCACCTGCCTCCGGACCCGCAGCCAGCGAAGTAGCAGGCAGGGAGAGGGACACACCCACCGGACCCAGTATTGATCCAACCATCATCCCCAGTCCACTGACGATATCAATCACCCGCTCCGGAGGATGGTAATCCTGGCTCTGTAAGAATCTCACAGCCGGGAGATTAGCCTGGAGCGTGATTAAAACCACGAACACCGGTGTGGCGGTAAGAATCACAGGGAGGGAAAAAACCGGTTTCGTTAAGACCGGTTCAACCAGGGACAACGGTTGTTCCACGGGCTGAAATCCACCTGTGATCCAGGAAATCCCCAATCCGATCAACAATGCAGGAAGAACAGGTGGAAGAACCTCACGCAAAGCGCGCCGGCTCAAAAGATAGACCAGAAGCGTGCCACCGACCACCCAGGGCTCTTTCCCCAGCGTGGTAAAAATATCCGTCAGAAAAGGCAGCACCGCACCGGCCAGCAACCCGAACATGATCGGGACCGGGATCCAGCGCGCCAACCACTCTGTGATCCCTAACAGGCCGATCACCGCCACCGCTGCTCCAGCCAACATGGCAGCGCCGATCAAAGCCGGAAATCCGATCCGGCCTCCTAAACCATTGATAAAGATAATTAAAAAAAGGTTCCCCGTTAACAACAGCGGCTGGCGGTACACAATGGTCAGGATCAGGCTGAGCAAAGAAGGAAGGCCATATAATGCCAGAATCCAGCTGCTAGTCTCCGCTCCAGACAGACCCATATGCTGTGCCGATGCCAGCGGGATGCTCAGCACCGTGATAAAGATGACAATATTCCGGACAGAAGCTCCTATGATGGGCATATTGCGCTGCACAGCGTTTGATTTCAACATATAAGTGTGTCCTGTTTCCCCGGTTTTGGCTTACCTCTTTCCAATTGTAAGGCACCCTGTGGGGAAAAACCATTCAGCACGGATGATTTCGTTTCCACATTACTTCCGAAAAAAACGGCATTAAACATACAAACAGGGTACGGCCTCACCTCACTGACCGTCCCCGTGTGGCCCCATCATTTCATTGTTCAATGGACATTTACGTTGAATTTACAGGATGGTTGTCCCTGGCCCGCCGGATTACGGTACAGGCGTTCCGATCTCCTCAATGATATTGGAAAACACATTTCCGATGGCCGGACCCATCAACGCCAGGATAACGATCACAAAGACAGCCACAAAAATCATGATGCCGGCGATCACAACCACACTGGATAAAACAGCTTTGCCCCAGCTGATATCATGCACAGCTTTGATGGCCAGGATATTCAGATACAAACCGTAGAATCCCAGCGGAATCGTGACACAATTCAGGAGGGGCACAATCCCCAGTATGCTGCTGATGATCGTCACAGGAGCCATATAGGCCGCAAAGGCATACACAAGTTGACCAAAGGAGCCCGTTCCACCCACCGCCCTGGCAATGAGATTACTGATCCCGGCAAGGATGGCCAATACCAGCACACCAAAGACCGCACCCAGGGGTGCAAGACACAACAAAGTCAGGCCTGACAACCCGGCAAAGCCCGAGGCAGCACCTACTCCCTGATCCCCCAGGATAGTGGAAAGGCTGCCCAGAAATGCAGCACCCATAACGCTGATCAAGGTGCCGATCAAATACGCCAAAAAGAGCCACAGAAAGCCGCGCATGGCGCTGGCATTCGGGTGCCGACCAATGCCCTGATAGGTTTCCACGTTGGGTTTCATCAGAGCATCTATCCAGACTTCATAGATGGGCTGTGGTGCGGACGGTGGGCTTTCCTGTGGTGCTTGAATTTCTTGTGACATCTTGTTCCTCCTCACGGAACGGGTTTAGATTTTGATAAACCCGTTGTAAGACGGGTATTCATTTCTGGGAAATCGCTCAAAGGGGGCACCTTCCCTGATTGTAACCCACAGGGAGGGATTTTTCATGTATGATTTATGCCCTGAGTAACACCTTAACACAACAGCAGGCAAAATAGCACATTATCCGGAAGAGGCTGCACCGATCCACAGGGAGATGAGAACAGGGTGCGGCAGGATCAGACTTGCCGCACCCTGTGCATGACATGACTATTTCACATTGAGTTCAACCACCCCTTCGTCCTGCACCTTGCCCGAATAGCCCGGTAGGACCATGCGCAGCTCGTCGCCATCGAAGGCCGCCACACAATCCCCGCAGCCCTCCAGATCAGCCAGGGGGAGTTCGACTTCATAGCCGTCGGATGCCACAGAGACAACAAAAGAAGCGTCTCCGCTCAAACCGGCTTCCCCCAGGACATCATCCACCGGGACCCCGGTGAAGGTATCCGTTTTACCGTCCTGGTCTGTATACTTGACATCCACGGATTTCATATCCTGCAAATCCGGCATGGACAGGGACAGTTCTTGCTCCACCGCCCCTGATACCGTCAGGGCTGTGGCGGTGCCGCCTCCCTCATCAGCCGGGCATCCGCCTGAGCGCCGCAGCCTGCCAGCACGAGCACAACAATGGAAAGGATTGCTAGAAGAGTACGTTTATAGAACCTCATGTTCATATCTTTGTTTTACTAAAAGGATTTATTGGTTGACCTGCAATTCTTGAAGTTGAAATATCCAGCGATTGGCCGGCGTTTGCGGGGTGACCAGGCGGATGGGTCCTTTATCCGGACTGACCTCAGCAATCCATTCTCCACTGTCCTTCAAAGCCACAATGGCATTGTCCAGCTCATCCGCGGTGACCTCAATGGCATATCCATCAGCAGCCTGGGCCGTGATGGTAGAAAAGTCGCCTGCTTCGGCCTCCGCAAGCAAGTCCGACAGCGGCACACCGGACCATGAGGTGACTTCATCTTCACCGGTTGATTTTTCCATCATGACCTCATCCAGGTCAACCCGGTCCATATTTACCAGCTCTTTGTATGTAAAGCTGGCCGGATTCCCCACGTCTCCACTGATTTTCAGTTCCCAATCCACATTGGGCGCGCCGCTGCAGGCCGACAACATCAGCACAGCAAACACAATCAACCACATCAACCATCGTTTTCGTTTCATTTTCTCTCCTTTCTTGATAATGAACCTATTCCAGGTATTTAATCCAGATGGGTATCAACATATCGCGGGGGATCAAGTGGCCGTGATTCCCGGCCCGTTCTTCTCCCTGCACGCGATGCATTCCGTGATCCGCAAACACAATCACCAGGGTGTCTCCCGGAAGGGATGATAAAATCTGTCCCACAGCCCGGTCCACAGTCCGGATGGCCTCCTCTTCCCGCGGATGCCCCGGTCCCACCTTGTGCCCCAGGTCATCGATGCCGTGAAAATGGACCAGCAGCACATCAGGCATGCCTTCCTCCAGCACCACCAGTGTGTTTTCGAGCACGTTGTCATCTGTACTGCCATCCTGATCACGATCTCCAGAAAGCTGATAATCTGCCCCGTTCAAGAAGAAAGACAGGGCTTCTCCCTCGACAGCCTGCACATCCAGACCAGCCTGGTTCGCGACCTGCAGCAAAGTTTCATGGTCCGTCTTCCGGACCCCGCGGGCTTCCACACTGTGCGCCCGGGGCTCTGCCCCGGTCAGCAAAGATGCCGTTGACACTGTAGTAATGGGAGGATAGGTTGTCAATCCCACCCGGGGTTCGCCCAGCCTGGATAACCCGGGAATCAGGCCTGCTTGCACGGCTTCCTTCACCCGTACATACCCGAAACCATCTAGAAAAAGCAGCAGGACATGGTCAGCCTGTGTGGAAACCAGGTTGGAACCGGTAGCCAATGCCGGAAGCGGGAGGTCCAGAGCCTGTGCCACAGTGGGACTGATGTCAGTAATACTTGTTTCAACTTTTGCCATCCAGGCGGATGGTGTGATGCGGATCACATCCGGTTTGATCTCTTTACTTCCTATTACCAAGGTGCCATCCTCCCTTAGCCAGGAATCCGGTGTTCCTGCATTCCAGGGGAAAGTATGCTGCTTGCCACCCTGATCGGTGATGGTTATGGAATCGATGATCCGGTAGCCATGGTCATAGAAGATTTTTTCCAGCGCAAGACCTTTTTTCCCTGCCAGGGATTGGTATGCCGTCCAGTCCCGGTGGTCAAAATCATACTGCTCACCGGCGGGTGCGTGGAACGTCATGGACCAACGCGGCCCACATCCGCTTCCCAGAAAAATTATGGCCAAAACGATGCTGGTGAGCGTACCCTGTTCCTTCAGTTTCATGACCTACTCCGTCCGGATATCGACTACCTGTTTGATCCACTGCGGCCGCCCCAATCCCGGTAAAACCAGGGTTGTGCCATTACGGCCCGCAGTCAAGACCGCTCCCGCAATTTCCTCCATTTCAAAGGAACGTGCCTCTCCCAACTGATCTGTGACATACACCTTCTCGTATGGATCACCCTCAAGCACAGACGCCACATCCGCCCCCACCACCCGGGAGGCCGTAACCGCTTCACGGACCTTTCCGTCAACCTCGCTGGCGTACATCACTGTGGCTCGCTCCACCGTCACCCGCCGGGTAGAGTTCAGCAACAGCCGACCCACGGAAGTCGCTTCCCCATTGATCGTCAGAGGGCGGTCCTCACCCACGACAATCATGCCCGTCAGGCCCTTCAACCACGTAGAAACATGCAAGTCCTCGGAGGCAAAACGGATCCCGTCCGCGTAGGGTAAGAGCAAAGCCCGGTCTGTGAGTTCAGATCTAGGAATGGTGATCAATCCGCCATCCCTGGAGGTCAAAGTCACGCTTTCAAAATCCTGCACCCCCTGCTGCGCTAGAAAATCCAACAATGGAGTATGGGTATGGGGTTGGTCCCGGTAAGGAAGCACGTCATTGACTTCAATGAAACCCGGCCGGGAAACATCCCCGGTGAAAGAGATCAAGGCATAAAAAGGCAAATCAGCAAATTCAACTGCGCCGTGGTCGTCATGGCAAGTTTCACAGCGGTGAAAATCCCGTCCCGCGTGGCACTCTCCACATTCCCCCATGGTAGCCGCTTCTTCCCACAGCATCCCCGCAGAATAATGGGAGACCAGCTGTACCGGTAGTTGATTCTTCCCCACCAGAAAGCCAACTGTGAAAATCAGGATCACAGCCGCAGCCACCCCCGCCCAGGTGATGAACTTCTTCCATGGTTTCGCGAACGACATTGATCCTCCTACATCAAAAGCAAAACGGACAATGAGACCACAACAAACCATCCTCCCAGCGCCAGCCAGTCAAGGCCTTTGAACGGTTGACCGCGATAATACGTTCTGGTGGCATGCATACCAAAACAACGACCTTCCATAGAAATGGCCAGAGCATCCACCTTGCTCATGGCTGAGACGAGCAAGGGTAGTAAAAGCGTCTTGAGATAACCCACGATATCCCGCACACGACGGGGTTTATAAGACATACCCCGGATCTGTTGGGCCCGGAATACGGTGAGGGCTTCCTCCTCGAAGAGGGGGATCAAACGCAGGGCCGTGACCAGTGTGAATCCAAAGCGATAGGGTAACCCGACTCGCATCAGGGCATACGCCAGATCGTTGGGGGAGGTAGTGAGGACAAAAAGATAGCTCAAGAACACGACAATCAGAAAGCGGGCGCCCAGATAGATACCCCGCTCTACTCCCACCACAGTAATTGTCACCGGGCCGATCTGGGCCAGTTTTATTCCCGTATCTACAAAGAGTACCTGCAAAACAGCGATCATCAGGGCTGTGATCAGCAGGACCCGGACACCACGCAGATTCCTTAGGCCAAATCCAAGCAGGGAAAATGTGATCAACAACAGCATCAAAAACCCCATATGGGGAATCCAGGACTGATATATGAAAACCAAACCGGTCAACGAGACCAGCCAGATAAACTTCACCAGGGGATGCAGAACATGCAAAAAAGAGGACCCCGGCTGGTAGGTCATTCTCAACTTCATGTTCCTCCTCTTGGCAGGTAAACCTCTTTCCCCATCTCTTTCAATTCCCTCATCCCCTCCTCCAGAGGTGCATCAACGGCCAACTTACCATCAGACAAGAACAACAGTCGGGTAGCTACCTGGGGATAATAGGCTGGATTGTGATTGACCATGATCACACTTCCCCCCTCCTCCACAAACTCACGGAGCAAATTGAGTAAGAATTGGGCATTATCACGATCCTGGCCAATGAATACTTCATCCAGTAGTAATACTGCGGGGTGGTAGGCAAGCACAGAAATTAAATTCAACCTCCGTTTTTGTCCGTGGCTCAACCTATAAGGGGGGGCTTCTTCCCGCTTGGCCAATCCTGCCTTCCCTAGTAATTCCTGTGTCCATTGCTGGTATGCTTCCCGCCTCAGGCCAAAATTTCGTGGACCGAAAACCGCCTCTTCCCACACCGTCGGGGCGAAGAGCTGATGGTCAGGATTTTGGAATACCATACCCAATTCTTTGCCAACCTGGGAGGGGGAGATATCTTTCACATCACGGCCTGAAACACGCACCGTGCCCTCGCTGAAATCCACCATTCCCAAAAGGCTCAACAACAAGGTGCTTTTTCCGGAGCCGTTGTCCCCCATCAGGCTGACCAGTTCACCCGGCATCACAGAAAAGTCTACTCCCTCCAATACCGGCCTTCCTGGATAAGAGGTATGCAGCGCATTCACCTCGATCACCGGTTTTGAACTCCGCTTTTTAAACTCGGGGGGATGAATATCCAGAGGCGGAATATGATAAACTCCCCGGTCGGCATTCCGGATCATACCCATACCCATCTCAATCACCCGTGGTTGAATCCGTCTTAAGAAGTCAAGCTTGTGTTCAATGACTAAAACAGTGAGATCCATCTCCTCCTGCATGCCCAGGATGACCTCAAAGATATCCCGAGTCGAGGGGGGATCAAGGTTTGAGGTCGGCTCATCAAAAATGATTAACTCCGGTTGGGAAGCCAGGATACTCGCCAGAGCCACCTTCTGTTTCTCACCACCGGAGAGTTCGCTCAAGGGGCGATGACGTAGTTCTTTTGCGCCGACTACATTAAGGGACCAGGTCAGGAGACGATCCATTTCTACCCGTGGAATCTTCCGGTTCTCCAGCCCGAAGACAATTTCATCCTCTACCGTCAGCGTGCAGAACTGGGATTCGGGATTTTGTTGGACCAATCCCGCCACATCCGAAATACGATAGATGGACTCGTGTTGAACGTCCAACCCTCCAACCTCCACCCTGCCATACACCTCTCCATCATACTGGGAGAACAGAAAGCCCGCCGCTGCCAGCGCCAGCGTGGATTTCCCGCATCCGGACGGCCCAGTCAGCAGAGCGAACTCTCCGCGGGAAATTTCAAGGGATATATCCCGCAATGCATAACGCTCGCTTCCCCGGTAGCAATAGCTGAAGTCTTGAAAATTGATCATCGTAACTTGATGTGCCGTACGTCGATCGCGTAGACCTCGCCCCGCATATGGGCCACAGCATAAGAAACTGAACTGTCTTCCAGGACGACAAAGAGCCTGATCCCTTTATCCTCCCTCACTTTTTCCACAGGCAGGGTGATCTGTTCACTATCCTTCCCGGCCAGGATGACCTCTGAGACATCTTGAACTTCAATGGCGGATTTAAATAGCAGCCGGAGGGGAACGCCCTGGTATTTGTTCGTCCCGTACCCCACGTCCAGGTTGGTGCTGTCCATCTCGGATACCCAGGCATCTACTTCAAACCCCCTGGGGGGCTCACCAGGTGTGACCAATTCCAGGCGTGGGGGATTGATCAGGGTGATCTCCACCACCCCATTGACCCACGCTTTCTTGGACTGTGGACCGACCACGTTGTAGACCACATCTTTACCCTGACCCTGAGCCTGCAGGAGAAGGGAAGAATTTTCTTTGACATCGTCGGATGTGACAAAGAAGGTATAGCCATCAGAGGCCCGAAGCAGCACCCATTTATAACCCGGTTCCGGATCAGCTTTCTGGAGAATATCCTGGAGAGGAAAACCGCGATAGGACACAGTCATCCCTCCCGTCTTGACCTCCCTGGTGGTTTCCGTAATTGTGGCATCCGCAGCTGAGAACTGGTACGGAGAAGACACCGCACCGGTAACCGCCACCGCACCCGGACCAGATTTTACGAGTTTCAAATACCCAAACATTCCCCCTGCTAAGAGAACAGCGCTGGTAAAGAAGGCCCATCGCACCCGGCGATCCAAAGGCTGCACTTCCTGATCCTTGACGACACCAGACTGCCTCAGGGTGTTGATAAGCACGGCACCCAATAAACCCGCAAAGACGACACCGGATATGAAGGCCACCAGGGCGATGAGCCCAATCACACCATAGGTGAAAACATCCGCCGGTACCGCCGCGAAGAGCTGAAAGACAAAGACGTTCGACGCAGAAGCCAATCCTCCGGCCAGTGCATAAGCCAACCAATGGTCTCGTTTTTTAAAAGGAAGCAGACCGAGATCGACCAGCACGCCGGCCACAATATCCACCAGCACAACCAGCAGCCCATGGGTGTTCCCGGAAAAAAATTCCACACCCCCTTTAAGGATTCCCGTGATAGTCCCTGCCCCCTGTTTTTTAGTTAAGCCGACCGCCAGTATCAACCACAAAATATGGAAACCAGCCGCCCACTGGGTCGTCCCTGCAAATCCCAGCACAGACTGGAAAAAGTCTCCGATAAAATTGATGTAGGTACTGGCGATGCCGCCCAAGGCTGCCATAGCCGCCATCATCAATAAATCCCTGGTGGAATAGTAATAATGATCTCTGTCCATACCTGTCTCTGGAAGGCCAGTTGTTAATGTTGGTTTAATCTTTTATTTAACCAAAAAATATTTAGATTGTAAATATAAGAAAATAAGAAGTGAACCAGATGGTGATTTTAATCACATCAATGACATATGGAGAGTGGAATTTTTGGCGTTATCCGTGGCTCAGGATTCTTCCCCATCTACAAAGCGGGCCCAGTATTCAGTAAGCCAATCAAGGATAAACTCAGCCTGCCGGATGCGGAAGTCATATACCCAGGACAGAAAAGGGTCCGATTCCTCTTTTTTCTCCCCCACCCATTCCCGGATCATGCTTTGAAATATTCTCTCCTGAGACGTGATCAAGTCCTCAATGCCTGGGAGATCCAGCAGGGAATAAAAACGGAGTTTGGCAATCAGCTCTACCCGCACAGCCCGCATGGATGGGACCGGTTTTTCCAGCCAGCGGCGAAAATCTTTCCGCCCTTCTGGGGTCAGGTGATACACTTTCCGGTCTGGCCGATTTTCCTGGAATTCCATCTCCGAACGCAGCAACCCCTCCTCTTCCAGCTTGCCCAGGGTGACATACAGCTTGGTCTGCCCCGCCTTCCAGATCATTTCAAAATCATCCTCCAGCGTCTGGTCAAGTTGATACCCGTGAGCAGGTTCCTTCATCAGCAAACCCAAAGCCAGGTACCGCAGAGGATACGTCCCAAATCCCGCCCCTTTCGTGTTACTCACCTTTCACCTCGTTTTCTCGGTCCGAAGTGCCTGACCCCATTATAGCCTAAGCCTGACACCAAATGGAACGCAGCGCTGAGACCTCCCGGACCCACATGATACCGGTCATCATAAGAACGTAAGTATATTCTGCACCGGCGTCATGTATAATCAAATGTCCCACAAAGCTCCTGTGGTCAATGCCTCATGCCCGGAGAGCGAGGAGTTCCATGACAAAGTCATCCCCACAAATTCGATCGTTCCCGTTCCTTCTAGCAGGGATAAGCGCCTTCCTACTGTTGACCGCTTGCGCAGAACCGACGGCACCCACAACGATTGATACAGAGACTAATATGGTCCTCATACCTGGGGGTGAATTTGACATGAAGATCTGGAACGAAATGGAAAACGAGAGCTCCCTGCAGTCCGTATATGTCGATGATTTTTACCTGGATAAATATGAGGTAACCAACCAGCGTTATGCGCGTTGTGTTGAGGAAGGAACCTGCCTTCCCCCCCTCAACGACATGGAATATGGCAATGACGCAACCAGCGACCACCCGGTGATCTTCATCACCTGGGAGATGGCTTCCAGCTACTGCGCCTGGCGGGACGCGCGACTGCCCACGATCGCGGAATGGGAGAAAGCCGCCCAGGACGAACTGGAAGAAGTGGATTATTACTGGGGTGAGGAGAGCCCCGTTTGCCAGAGAGGAGCTCGCCTGGGGCGGAGCGTAGAACCCGAGACAGACATGGACCTAGAAACCAGTCCGGTCGGATCCACAACCCCCAATATCTTTGGACTCTATTAAATGACCGGCGGGATGTGGGAATGGGTCCAGGATCCATTTGAGTTAGCCATCTATGACAACCCCTCTGACGTGGTAAGTTTCCTGCGTATGAGTCGGTGGAGTGGTTACGGTCCTGTCTACCAGCGCTTTGTCTGCAGTTTCCGGTGTGCTCGTTCTCCAGGAGGAGAATAGAAATGGCCGTTTTTACACCCGCCTATATTCTCACCGGATAACCTCACAGTCATCCAACTCCCTATAAAAAATTACAATCTTGTAACTCCACAATTCAAGGTCTTGACATGATTTTTCATTTTCGTTTAAGAAAATTACAATTGTGATTTAGGTTCAGGAAGGATTACACCTGCTTCAACCAGCCTCGTGGAATAAAATTTAGGTACACACAAAAAGGACCCAGCAGCACCGGCGCATATTTATCTTCTTTTCTCGGCCGATACTTCGCAATCCTCACATTTTCAATTCACACAGCAGACAGCATCCCCGAAGGGAGGATGTGTAAAAATAAGGACTTGGACATTTATGGCCACAAAACCGCAGATCAAAAAATACCTCTCCCAGGTCGTCGACCCGGAATTGGGCAAAAATATCGTTGAAGCAGGGATGGTGCGTGATATTCAGATTGAAGGAAAAGAGGTACGGATCATCCTGGCGCTGACGACGAAAGACTGTCCGCTCAAGGGGCGGCTGCATGAAGAGACCAAGGCAGCGGCACAGGCCGCTCCCGGAGTCGAGTCGGTGACTGTAGAGCTGGCCACGATGACCCGGGAAGAACGCCTGAAACTGCAAAACCAACTCTCCCCCTCCATGAGCATGAACCGTGTGGGGAAAATGGTCGCCGTGATGAGCGGCAAGGGAGGTGTTGGCAAATCGTCCGTGACCGCGCTGCTGGCCTCCGCTCTCCAACGACAGGGATTACAGGTTGGCGTGCTGGACGCGGACGTGACCGGACCAAGCATCCCCAAACTCTTCGGCGTTTCGGGACCTGTCAGCGGGACCCCTATGGGCATGGTCCCCATCGAATCCCAATCCGGCATCAAGATCATCTCCACCAATCTTATGCTGCCCGAAGAAGACACGGCCGTGATCTGGAAGGGGCCAATCCTGGGCAACACCATCAAGCAATTTTGGACAGATGTCGCCTGGGGAAAACTTGATTACCTGCTTCTTGACCTTCCTCCCGGCACCTCTGATGCCACGCTGACCGTGATGCAGGCTATGCCCATTGACGGCGTGGTGATGGTGACCACCCCGCAGAGCCTGTCATCGATGGTGGTCAGAAAAACAGTCAACATGTCACGAGAACTCGACACCCCGGTCCTGGGCATCGTCGAAAACATGAGCTATTTTATCGCGCCGGATACGGGAAATAAATACATGATATTTGGCCCCAGCCACTCCCAGGAAATTGCGGACCTGGCGGATGCCCCCCTGCTGGGCCATTTACCCATCGACCCTCAACTTTCCAGACTGGGTGATGCGGGGAAGATTGAAGAGTACGAGCATAAAGCCTGTACAGAACTGGCACGAGAGTTTTTACAGGCAGTGCCCATCACCGAACCAACCTCAACGATTCCCTGGATGAAGGAAGAAAGGATTTAATTTAA
>CAZIFI010000030.1:0-23780 GCA_964539105.1 uncultured Anaerolineales bacterium
AAAACCAGTCCAGCTTTCAATTGAAAATAGTCCACTTTTCAATTTCAAATGACAGGTCCCCGGATATGCTTGACAGTTCGCTGAACATGATGTATAGTGTGGCACACAACGGAATAAAAAAGACGTTGAAGAGGAATAGTAAGCATCGGAAGTGACGGCACAGAGAGCGAGCGGTGGTGGGAGTCTCGCCCGCACGAAGGTGTGGAATGGGCCTCGGAGTTGCGGAGCGAAAGGGTGTGTTTCTTGTCCCGATTAGCTTTAGCCGGAGATGCCACCGTTATCAGGGTCAAAGATATAAACCCCGCACAGGCAGGGTCGTATCTAAAAGAGTGAGGCTGGCCTTCAGGGCTGCTGATGAACAAGTTTCCCGTCGCATCACCGGCGGGTTTTTGTGTTAAACCTGAAGTCGGGTCTAATTTGGGTGGTACCGCGAGCGCATGTTATCCCTCGTCCCTTACTGGGCGAGGGATTTTTTATTTCGGACAGCAGGCAGAGGATAGTTTCGAATGATTTTGGAAACAGAACATGAAGGAGGACATCATGATAAAAAAGCGCATCCTAACAGGGGATAGGCCGACCGGGAAACTGCATCTTGGGCATTACCTGGGCAGCCTGCAGAACCGGGTTAAAGCCCAGGAGGAGTATGAGTGCTATTTCGTGATCGCGGATCTGCACACGCTGACCACCCGGCCGGAGAAAGAGCACATCTCCCGCTTGCAGGAACACATCCACCAGCTTGTGCTGGATTATCTTTCCGTGGGCATTGATCCTGAAAAAGCGACCATCTTTGTTCAGAGCAGTGTCCCTGAAACGTATGAGCTCAACACATTGCTGGAAATGCTGGTCAATGTACCCCGGCTGGAACGAATCCCTTCGCTGAAAGAGATGGCCCGTGCGGAAGGCCTGGAGAGCATCCCCTTTGGTCTGCTGGGCTATCCGGTCTTGATGGCGGCAGATATCCTTCTCCCCCGCGCGCATCTCGTGCCGGTGGGGACCGACAACCAGGCTAACGTGGAGTTGGCCCGGGAAATTGCCCGGCGCTTCAACCATATGTATGAAGAGATCTTCCCTGTGCCCGAGTATCAGATCGAAGGCACACTGGTGGGAACGGACGGGCAGGCCAAGATGAGCAAGAGTCTCAATAATGCCATTTTTCTGTCCGACGACGCTGAGACAGTAGAAGAAAAAGTGATGGGCATGTACACCGATCCTAAACGTGTGCGGGCGGATATCCCCGGGCGCGTAGAAGGGAACCCGGTCTTTATCTACCATGACGCGTTCAATCCTGATGAGGACGAAGTGGCTGAACTCAAGGCGCGCTACCGAAAAGGCAAGGTGGGGGATGTGGAAGTAAAACGCAAGTTGGCCCGGGCCATAAATGCCTTTCTGGAGCCGATACGCGCGAGGCGAAAAGCGGTTGAAACGCAACCCGACCTGGTGTCAGATATCCTGGTTCAGGGTTGCAAGGAAATGCGGCGTCAGGCGGATGAGACGATGGGTCGGGTGCGGGATGCCATGCAGCTGCCGGATTATGCGGCCCATGATGCGGTGAATGCTGACTCAAGCTCCCCCATGCACGGACTGGCTTTTGTGTGATCGTTGTAAAAATATCAACAAAGTTTACGTTAAGAATGACACCTCAAGGAGGGTGTGATGACAGAATCTAAAAAAATTCACCTCAATGAAAGCGATTTACCCCAGCAGTGGTATAACATCAATGCCGATATGCCGGTAAAGCCGGCACCTGTGCTCCATCCCAAGACGCTGGAGCCGGTAACCCCGGATTTCCTGTCTCAGATTTTTCCCATGAACCTGATCGAGCAGGAGATGAGTACGGATCGGTACATCGATATTCCCCAGGAAGTTCAAGACATATATCGCTTGTGGCGTCCCACCCCGCTGGTCCGGGCCACTCGTCTTGAGCAAGCCCTGGAAACCCCGGCCCACATATACTTCAAGAATGAGGCCGTCTCCCCCTCTGGAAGCCATAAACCGAACACCGCTGTGGCCCAGGCGTACTACAACAAACAGGCGGGTATTCACAGTCTGACCACGGAAACCGGCGCCGGGCAGTGGGGCTCCGCCCTGGCTATGGCCGGCCAGATGTTTGACCTCAGTGTGGAAGTGTTTATGGTCAAAATTTCTTACCAGCAAAAACCGTACCGGAGGGTGATGATGGAATCCTTCGGAGCGGAGGTCTTCCCCAGCCCCACGGAGCGTACGGAATACGGCCGGGCGGCCCTGGAAAAGGATCCTGACACCCATGGATCTCTGGGTATGGCCATTTCAGAAGCGGTGGAAACGGCCGTCAAGTCCCAGGGAGAAAAGAAATACAGTCTGGGATCCGTGCTGAATCATGTCTTGACCCACCAGTCCGTAATCGGAGAAGAAACCCTGAAGCAGATGGAAATCGCCGATGAGTATCCGGATGTGGTGATTGGGTGTGTGGGAGGGGGATCCAATTTTGGCGGCATCGCTTATCCATTCCTGCGGGAAAACCTGCGCAACGGGCAGAACACCCGGCTGCTGTCTGTGGAGCCTACGGCCACTCCGACCCTGACCAAGGGCAGTTTCAAGTTCGATTATGGGGACACCGCGATGATGGCACCGGTGGTCAAGATGTACACGCTGGGCCATGAGTTTGTTCCCGCCCCTCTCCACGCTGGAGGCCTTCGTTATCACGGCATGGCAACCAGTCTATCTGCTTTGTATGATGAGGGTCATATTGACGCTGTGGCAGTGCCCCAGCTGGAAACCTTTGAGGCCGCGCTGCTCTTCACGCAAACGGAGGGCATTATCCCCGCGCCGGAATCGGCCCATGCTGTGCGCACTGCGGTGGATGAGGCCTTAGATGCCAAAGAGAAGGGTGAAGAAAGAGTGATTGTCTTTAACCTGTCAGGCCACGGCCATTTTGATCTGGCTGCGTACGACGAATATCTGTCCGGTGAACTGGAAAATTATCAGCATCCGGCGGATGAAATCAAGCAGGCTCTGCGCAGCTTACCTGAAGTTGAGATGGATCTCAACCTGTAACACAATCTGGTGGGAACCCATATTTCAACTCCTCCAAAAGGCGGACTGTGCCAGTTCGGGCAGTCCGCCTTTAGACGATGGACGTTTCCTTTTACTCTATGTGGGTTGGTCGTCATCCGTTATAATCGGTGATGACCCACACAAGAGGAGAAGGTATGGAATCGAGAGTAGGACCGGGCAGGTTACCATTCAATCGAAAGCTGTTATGGGCAGCGATCCTGCTGTGGATGGTAGGGTTTGCCTGTCGACCGATTATCACTGTGGGTTGGGCGGAGATTCTGATCCTGGCAGGAATCATCCTTTTCGCCATTGCCCCTTTTTTGCTCAGGGCTTATCGAGCTTACCTGGGGATAAAGGATGATTCTGAAGATACAAAGTAGAACTGAGGAATTGGGGACGATCAGTCCACGATGACCAGGGTTTGTTTGCGATCCACATTTTCTTGCAATTTAACTTTGATCCTGGACACCGTGCCCTTGCGGGGCGCGGTGAGCTCATTTTGCATCTTCATCGATTCCAGGACCAGCAGCACATCCCCTTCTTCCACTTCCTGGCCTTCCTGGACCGGGATATCAATCACCAGGCCCGGCATGGGGGCCTGTAAGTAATATTGTTCGGTATGCAGCTGGGAGGTCCCGGCCGCTGAACGCAGCCTCTTCTCCCGTTCGTCTATCACGTCCACCGTATACCGGCTCCCCCGCATGAGTACTTCCCAGCGCCCGTTCTCCTGGTAAATATTGGTTTCAAAAGATTTCCCCTCTACCAGCAGGGAGTAGGTCAACTGCTGCCGGATGGCTTCGAAACTGATCTCATACGGTTTGCCGTCAATCCTGACATGGTCCTCGTCCAGGATCTCAATAAAATATTCCTGTCCTTCGATTTCTGCGATGTATTTCATAACGGATTATCTGTGCTTATTACTGCCTGGTGCGTTCCCATCGTCCAACCCATTTCCAGTTGCTGGTGTCTCGCTTCCCGCGCTGGATGACCAGGGCAGAGCGCTGG
Organism: uncultured Anaerolineales bacterium; assembly: GCA_964539105.1. Classification (GTDB taxonomy): domain Bacteria; phylum Chloroflexota; class Anaerolineae; order Anaerolineales; family UBA11858; genus B10-G9. The sequence continues at coordinate 4,039 of CAZIFI010000030.1, forward strand.
GTTTGCTGGTGGGCGGCGAGAGTGGCGGCCAGGGCGGCCATTTTTTTAAATTTGTCAGTCGATCTTCCCATCTTCCTCAGGTCGATTTCCTCTTCCACGAACTGCGTGTGGTAATCTCCCTCCTGAAAGCGAGGATGGTCCAGCAGGTACTGATGGAGGGGGATGTTGGTGCGTACCCCGACGATTTTGTATTCTTCCAGGGCACGTTTCATGCGGGCGATGGTTTCCTCCCGACTCACTTCATGGACGATAAGTTTTGAGAGCAGCGCGTCATAATAGGTTGAAATTTCGAAACCGGAATACACCCCGGAGTCAATTCGCACCCCGGGACCGGCTGGCATCAGGACCTGGGAGACCATGCCGGTTGAGGGCATAAAATTGCGGTAGGGGTCTTCGGCGTTAATGCGGCATTCCATGGCCCATCCTGTCATGTCGATCTCATCCTGTTTATAGTCCAGTGGTCGGCCGGCGGCGATTTTGATCTGTTCTTTGACAATGTCTATCCCCGTCACCGCCTCGGTGATGGGATGTTCGACCTGCAGGCGGGTGTTCATTTCCAGAAAATAGAAATTTTTGTCCTGGTCCACCAGGAACTCGATGGTCCCGGCGTTGATATAGTCCACCGAGTGGGCTGCCTTGACGGCTACCTCTCCCATGCGCTCCCTGAGCTCATGATCGCTGCCAATGAAAGGGGAGGGGGCTTCTTCCAGCAACTTCTGGTGTCGACGTTGGATGGAACACTCGCGTTCCCCGAGGTGGATGACGTTTCCATGCTGGTCCGCCAGGATCTGGATTTCGATGTGGTGTGATCCCTGGATCAGCTTTTCAAGGTAAACCGCGCTGTCCCCGAATGACGCTTCCGCTTCCCGCCGGGCGGCGGTCAGGAGCCGGGGCATTTCCTCTAGGTTGTGGACCTCACGCATGCCTTTGCCGCCTCCGCCGGCAGTGGCTTTGATCAAAAGCGGAAACCCGATTTCTGAGGCGGCGGAGAGCAGTTTTTCGTCCTCTAAGTCCCCCTGTCCTTCCGTACCGGGCACGATGGGCACCCCGGCTCCGGCCACGGTGGAGCGGGCCATCTGCTTGTCTCCCATGGCAGCAATCGAAGAGGGTTTGGGGCCGATAAAAGTCACACCGGCATCCAGGCAGGCCTGGGCGAACTCCGACCGTTCCGCCAAGAAGCCGTACCCGGGATGGATAGCGTCAGCGCCTGATTTCTGCGCCAGGGAAATGGTCTTCTCAATATTCAAGTACGAAGCTTTGGCCTGAGGAGGACCCAGCCGGTACGCTTCATCCGCGTATCGTACGTGGAGCGCATGCCGGTCTGCATCTGAGTAAAGCGCCACTGTTTCAATGTCCAATTCCCGGCAGGCGCGGATGATCCGGACAGCGATTTCTCCTCGATTGGCAATGAGCACTTTATTAAACATATGTGTCCTTATGGTGCAGCGCTCCTGGCGGGCTGCTTAGAGAGGAATATTGCCGTGTTTTTTGGCCGGGTTCTTATCCCGCTTGTTGGTCAGCATTTCCAGGGCGTTGATCAAACGGGGCCGGGTGTCCCGGGGCTCGATGACATCATCAATGTATCCCCTCGATGCGGCGATATAGGGGTTGGCAAAGCGTTCCCGGTATTCTTTAACCAGCTCTTCCTTACGCTGTTCCCGGTCCTCGGCTTCGGCCAGCTCTTTACGGTGAATGATCTTGACCGCACCTTCCGGACCCATGACCGCGATTTCAGCGCTGGGCCAGGCCAGGTTGATATCGCCCCGGATGTGCTTGCTGCTCATGACATCATAGGCGCCGCCGTAGGCTTTGCGGGTGATGATGGTCAGTTTGGATACGGTGGCTTCGCAGTAGGCATACAGCAGCTTGGCGCCGGAGCGGATAATCCCGCCGTGTTCCTGTTCTACACCGGGCAGAAAGCCCGGCACATCGACAAAGGTCAGGATGGGGATGTTGAAAGAGTCGCAAAAGCGCACGAACCGGGCTCCCTTTTCTGAGGATTCGATGTCCAGCACGCCCGCCAGATGAGCTGGTTGATTGGCGACGATGCCGATGCTGTGCCCGCCCAGGCGTGCGAAACCGACGACGATGTTCTGGGCGTGTTTCTCCTGCACCTCATAAAATTTTCCCTCATCGACAATGAGGCGGATGGCGTCTTTGATGTTGTAGGGTTTGCTGGGATCGTCGGGGACCAGGTCATCCAGCTCCGGTTCTCTGCGCAGCGGGTTGTCATCGCTGGGGACATACGGGGGATCTTCCATGTTGTTCTGGGGTATGTAGGATAGAAGCTGGCGGACCAGGAATAGGGTGTTGGCTTCGGTGTCCGCTGCCACATGGCACACCCCCGATTTTTCGGCATGAATGTCCGCCCCGCCCAGTTCTTCAAAGGTGACCTCTTCGTGGGTCACGGTCTGTACCACCTCGGGTCCGGTGATGAACATGAAGGACGAACCGCGCACCATAAATACAAAATCAGTCAGGGCTGGAGAATAGACCGCCCCGCCCGCACAGGGCCCCATGATGACGCTGATCTGGGGGATGACCCCTGAGGCCAGGGTATTACGCAGGAAAATGTCGGCGTAGCCGCCCAGGGAGACCACCCCTTCTTGAATACGGGCCCCGCCGGAGTCGTTGAGGCCGATTACGGGGGCGCCGGTTTTCATGGCCATTTCCATAATCTTGACTACCTTTTCGGCATGGGCCTCTCCCAGGCTGCCGCCCAGCACGGTGAAGTCCTGCGAAAAGACGTACACCAGCCGGCTGTTGATCGTGCCCCATCCGGTGACGACGCTGTCGCCCAGGTATTTTTTTTCATCCAGGCCAAAATCTTCCTCGCGGTGCACGACAAAGGAATCCACCTCGCGGAAGGATCCCTGATCCAACAATAAATCCAGGCGTTCCCGCGCGGTCAGACGGCCTTTTTCGTGCTGGCGTTTGATTCGTTCTTCACCCCCCCCCAGGCGCGCCTCTTTCTTCAGCTTCCGCAGATGTTTAATCTCGGGATGATCTTTTTCATCAGCCATAAAATCTCCATGTTTATTCGTCGCTGCTACTTGAACTGAAATAGGCCCGGCTGGATTTTGTGTTTAGGATCAGAGCCACCGACCCCAGCCCCAGGAGGGTGACCGCCAGGGTAAAGGGCCAGCGGGCGCGGCGTATTTCCGGCGCCTTGATCCCCAACAGGTCGATCCAGGTCCAGGCGCTGTAGACCACGGCAGCGGCCTGGGTGGCCCACCGTCCCCAGGGCCGTCCCTGCCATAATCCGATCAGGAGTACACTGCCCACTCCACTCCACAACAAACCCTCCAGGAAAAAAAACAGCGGGGAAACGGTGATGGGGATGGTGGTTAAAAATTCCCACCGCGTGAGGGCCAGCACGGCCCGCAATCCCCGTAAGAGAGTGATCAAGCCCAGCCCCACGATCAGGACACTGACCGTCCAGGGGCGCCCTGCTGTAACCTTTGTCCGGGCTGGGGGTGTTTTGTTTACCTGCTCTTTTTGCGCAGTGGGTGTAGTGTGGTGTGCCATGCTGATATCGAGGATCTATCGGTAGGGGGCGTTTTCTTCCGTACCGGATGAAGGAGTGGGTTGTCCGGCTGTCCCTTTGTCCCGGTGTGGAATGGTTGGAAACGAAACGCTCTGTTTACAAATCCGGATAATGTGTGATGGGCGTTATCGCAGTCCGGTTTCCAGGCGGGAGATCACCAGGCGCTGAATTTCACTGGTCCCTTCATAGATCTCTGTAATTTTGGCGTCGCGGTAGTAGCGTTCGATGGGCAGCTCTTTGGAGTATCCCATCCCGCCGTGGATCTGAACGGCCTGATCGGCACAGAAGGTTGCCGTTTCTGAAGCGTACAGTTTGGCCATGGCCGCTTCCAGGGTGTAGCGTTCTTCGTTCTTTTTGTATGCTTCTTTGAACTTGGCTGCCTGGTAGGTCAATAAGCGCGAGGCTTCGATGCGCGTTTTCATATCGGCCAGTTTGAAAGCGATGCCCTGAAATTGCCCGATCTTCTTTCCGAACGCTTCCCGCTCTTGAGCATACTGCAGGCTGTCCTGGTAGGCAGCCTGGGCGATGCCCAGGGCCTGGGCGGCGATCCCGATCCGGCCCGCATCCAGCACGGTCATGGCAATTTTGAACCCTTCCCCCTCTTCTCCCAACCGGTTTTCAGCCGGGCAGCGGTAATCATCAAACACTATTTCGCTGGTGGCAGAGGCCCGGATCCCCAGCTTGGGTTCCTTTTTGGCACGAATGAAACCGTCCCGTTCCGCTTCAACCAGGAAAGCCGTGATTCCTTTATGTTTTTCTTCTGGATCCGTCATCGAAAACAGGACGACATAATCTGCCACCGGTCCGCCGGAAACCCATGACTTTCTGCCGTTGATGACATAGACATCGCCATCCCGCACAGCGCGGCTGCGCATGGTGACCGCATCAGATCCCGAGTTGGGTTCTGTCAGGGAATACGCCCCGATTTTTTGGCCGGAAGCGACGGGAACAAGGAATTTTTGTTTTTGTTCCTCGGTCCCGAACTTCATGAGTCCGAAGTTGAAGAGGGAGTTATTGACAGACATGATCGTGCCGTGGGCGGCATCTGCCTTGCAGATTTCTTCCAGGGCAATCACGTACGCCAGCGTGTCCAGACCCACACCGCCGTATTCTTCCGGGACCTCGATGCCCATAAACCCCATCTCCCCCATTTTTTGGATGGTTTTGAGGGGAAAATCGCCGCTTTCGTCAAACTCTGGGGCAATTGGCGCAATTTCGTTTTCAGCAAAATCGCGCGCAGCTTTCCGGATCATTTCATGTTCTTCCGTAAGAGAAAAACCGTAATCATTCCGAATCATCTTTTTCCTCCAGGGTGAATCTGGGGGGCATGGGGAGATTGATTTGCCCTTCATTATAGCAGTATCGGCTCTAAAAAACTCGCATTGTTTCAGGTTGCAGGTTGGGTTTGTGGTCATGGTGGTGTATCAGCATCCCGGGGCCAGGGAATCCCTGAAGCAGATCATCAGCATCTTGCCCTGAAACTGGACGAGGGCTTGAATGATTATGATGTGGGATGGGGATGGATGTCTGATACAGTTGGGTGAGTTTAATGGATTGTTAATCTCGATTCGTCGTAAATACTGTTGTGAGATGGGGAGTTTTCCTATAATGGCTGATGTGTTTTTGATATGTTTCGCTGAAATCAGGGAGGAATGATGTATCACCTACTAGCGGACAGGGATCAATCGCCTGAAGGACAGCAAATCTTGCCATTATTGTTGATTTTATCTCTGTTTATTAGCTTGAGTTTGGCCTGCAATCTTCCGGTCGGGGCGGGTCAACCTGCGGATGATGGACCCCCGCTTGAAACCCGGGTGGCACAAACCCTTGCTGCCGGGTCGTCGATTGAAGAGGAACAGGCGGCACCCAGCTCCACGCCCGACTTGTCCGAGGGAGAAGCGCCGCCCAGTGAGACACCTTCTTCTTCCGTAACTTCTTCGCCCACCGCTTCGCCCACCCCTCAGCCGGGGGATCCTGACCTGGTATTTGATTCCATTTCCATCGATAGAACAACCATCACCCGCGGGGAAAAACCCTATACTACTGTGTCCTTCCAGATTAAGAATGTGGGGGAGAGCGCTGTGGAGGCAGACAGTGTGGATGTGCGAATCTGGGACAATGGCTCTTTAAAATCGGGAACCCTGACCCTGGATGGTCCCCTGGATCCCGGCGATACAGCGCGGGATGCCTTTGCGGTGGGGAACGATGATGCCTGGCCCTTTGGGTCCCACAGCCTGTACCTGGAAGTTGACCGGCAGGATCACATCAAAGAAGAAAATGAGGGCAACAACCAATCGAAAACCATCGATTTTGACATCGAGCGCGCTGCGCTGCCGGACCTGATCGTGACTGATATTCAGATTGAAGAAAGTATCATCCGGCGCGGGGATCCGGACCGCACGGAAGTGGAATATGTCATCAAGAATGTGGGCAGCGCGCCGGTGCAGGCCAGCTCCATCTATGTTCGGGACTGGTTGGATGGTTCCCCGCAATCAGGGGATATGGAGCTCAGCGGCCCCCTGCCTGTCGGTGCCACCCGGTCCTATGCCTTTGATGTGGGTCATGATTCCTCATTCCCGTACGGCATCAGGCACACCCAGGTTGAGGTGGACTACCGGGAAGAGATCGCCGAGGAAAATGAGGGCAACAACCTGTCCTCAAAAGTGACTTACGAGGTGATCCGGCAGCCGGATATCTATCAATCCGGAACCTTGACCCTTGCTCCTTCCTGGACGGCAGATCTGGACCAGGGCGTGACAGCGCCCAGTTCCGGCCGGGACCTGTGGTTGGATTATTTTGACGATCACGAGGGCTACCTCCGGCCTCAAAGTACCGCGCAGATGGCGTTTGTGGCCACGGATAACGTGGGTCCGGACCAGTGTGCCAGCGCCCCGTTGAGCACTGCGGCGGTGGATGTCGATGATCTCTATCAAGGTGCTGTATTGTGTTATGAAACCGACGCTGGGCGGTACGGGGTATTTGAGGTGCTGGGGCTCATCGGTTCACCTCCCGAGGATGTCAAGATTGAATTCGAGACTTTCCAATAAGGTGATCTGAGCGCTGCTCGACTTTGATCGTGAATTAATGAAGCCTCTGATTAGACTGTAGGGAGGGCACTTGAAAAAAACGACCTTTGATCGGCGGATGTTGTCCATCCATGGGGGTGTTTTGCTGGTTCCTCTCTTTGCGTTACTGATTGCCTTCTGGTCCCTTCCACTTTCTGCCTCCGCCGGGGATGTGGTCCCCGGGGAGGATGGACCCCGTCACCGTCCAAGCTGGGATATCAAGGGCGGGCAGCCCGGGCGGGTATCCGGATTGAACCAGCGTGCTGCAAATCCACTGGCGTCCCCATCAAATCCGGACATGGCGGCAGTCCAGAGTGGTCCTGATTTGATCATCGAATCCATCGCTGTCAGCAAAAGGACCATCCAGCGCGGAGAGATTCCTTACGCTCGTATTTCTTTCCTCGTAAAAAATATCGGGGATCGCGCTGCGAGCCAGGAAAAAATTGACGTCACCGTCTTAGACGGGGGGGAAGAGCGGGAAATGAAGGTGTCTGTCCAGGGACCCTTGGCCCCGGGAGAAAGTACATCTGGGATCTTTGTGGTTGGGGATAATGAAGCCTGGTCATATGGATCTCATCGTTTGGCCCTTGAAGTAGATGGGCAAAACCAAATCGCGGAAGTGGATGAAAATAATAACTCCTCACGAGCGATCTCATTTAAGGTCCTCCGGGTAACACTTCCCGATCTGGTCGTTACTGACATGAGCGTGACCCGCAAAACCATTCAGCACGATAGTCTGGATCTGAGTTATGTGACCTATGAGGTCAAAAATGTGGGGAATGATAGCGTGCCGCCGGGACGTGAGGTTGTGCTACGCTATTGGCTGGATGATTCTCCGATCACTGGGCATTCTCCGTCCCTCTACGGTCCCCTGGAGCCCGGTGAGTCTCTCCCCATCCGGGTCGCTATTGGGTATGGGGATCGTTACTCAATTGGCAAACATACCACGCAGGTAGGGGTCGATTTCGGAGACCACATCCGGGAAAACAATGAGCAGAACAATCTGTCTTCCAAGGTAGAGTATGAAGTGGTGAAGGGGAAGTAACGAAGCCGCGAAACATTTCTGTGGGTTTCCTTTGGCAAGGATAAAAACCCCTTTGTTTTTGATGTGTACAGTCCATGGTCGTCGTGGAGGTTAGATGTCCAACCACCTTCTAAAGAATTTGTTCCGGAGAATAGAGAATTGGGATATTCTAATGACCATCTCCGGTATTCTTTGTGTCGTCTTTGTGGGGTCCGCCTGTAATTTGACTCCAGAGGTTGCGGGGGAGATACAGTCAGGCACTCAGAAGTCCATCCCAACAGCCGCAGATCGTGTGGTCCCTGCAGGAAAGCGGGATGATCAGGAGCCAGCAACGACTGATGTCGAAATGGTCAGTCCCACATCCACATCCCGGCCTACAGCGTCCCCCGGGAAGCCGGATTTGGTTGTCAAGGGTGTTTCGATCGGCCAGAATCAAATTCAAAAAGAGGCCCAGCCCTACACAAAACTATCTGCGACTGTGAAGAATGTGGGCAGTGCCCCGGTCCCGGAAAAAACATTCCACATGCGGCTGTATCTCAATGGGGAACCCCAATCAGCCTGGATGACGGCCAGGGGGAAGATCCCGGCGGGTGAGGAGATCACCCGGGAAATTGTCGTGGGCGGCGATCCATCATGGAAGCTGGGTCGATACCGGGCATCTATTAAAGTCGATGATGATGACAGAATCGCCGAGGCGAATGAAAATAATAACCGCTCGAATCCGGTTTCTTTCACGATCTACCGGCCCGATACGCCGGATTTGATTGTTTCGAAGATTTACATGAGCAGGGGATCCATTTCCTGGGGAGAGAGGCCCTGGACGTGGGTAACCTATACGGTAAAAAATATTGGCGACGGCCCGGTGGAAGGTGACCTGGTTTATAACCGGATCTGGACAGATGGTTATATCCAGAAAGGATGGGCGGACGTAAACGGATCCATCCCACCTGGTGGAACGCGAACCCAGCGTTTTGCGGTTGGGCATGAAGGTCCGATTGGAGAGCATTCTGTTCGGGTAGAAGTCGATTACCGGGACTTTGTGGTGGAAGGCAGGGAGGATAACAATATGTCGGATGCGGTAACCTATGATGTCCTTCCTCCCACAAATGGAGAATAAACCACCTCGCTGCCTGGAGGGATGATAAAATAGGGGAAATTCAATGTATCCACACGCATGTCGAGGATAGGTATGAAAGAAAAAATCACCCCCGATGTCTTTCGGCGTCTGGTAGATCTGGCAGCGCTGGAGCTTTCCGAGAAAGAGGCGGAATATTTACGGCAGGAGTTGAATAACCAGCTGGTATCCATTGAGATCCTGGAAGGGATCCCTATTGATGAGGATGTCCAGGCCGCCCCCCGCGGAGTACCCTATCCGCCGGAGCGCAGCCCACAGCCCCGGGAGGATGAAGTCATCGCGGATCCCAACCGGGAGGAAATCCTGGATCAGGCTCCCGAACGCGAGAAAGGGTACATCGTTGTTCCGGATATATCTCAAGAAGAGCTGGAGTGAAGTATGGAATACTGCGATTTAGCCGCCTATCAGATCGCTGACCTGGTCCGCACCGGACAGGTTTCAGCTGTGGAGGTCCTGGAAAACACTCTGGAGCGGGTGCGGGAGGTGGACGGCCGACCCGGACGGCTGGACGCCGGGGAAATCACGCCCGAGGACGAAAACAAGGTCCATGCTTTCATTCATATCACGGAGGAGATGGCCCGCGAACAGGCCCGCAAAGTGGACGAGATGGTGGCCCGGGGGGAGAATCCTGGCTCTCTGGCCGGCGTCCCCCTCTCCGTTAAAGACATCTTTACTGTAAAAGGAGCACCGGCTACAGCTGCCTCAAAGATATTATCCAATTATGATGCCCCTTATACAGCGACGCCGGTCCAGCGAGCCCTGGATGCGGGCGCGGTGATGCTGGGCAAAGTCAACCTGGACGAGTTTACCTACGGTTCTTCCAGCGAGTCCTCCGCTTTCCAACCGGCTCCTCGCAATCCGTGGGATACCAGCCGGGTGACCGGCGGATCGTCGGGAGGAAGTGCGGCAGCGGTGGCTGTAGGGGAAGGGGCATTATCCCTGGGTACAGACACTGGGGGGTCCATCCGCCACCCGGCCTCTTTTTGCGGCACTGTGGGCTTGAAACCGACCTACGGGCGCGTCTCCCGCTATGGGTTGATCGCCTTCGGGTCTTCCCTGGACTGCCCCGGCCCGCTGGCCAGGAATGTGACCGACGCAGCACTGCTGACACAGGTCATGGCGGGGAAGGACCGCCGGGACAATACAGCAGCCACGGTGCCCGTCCCCGATTATGTGGTCGAGCTTGAGAAAGATATCCGGGGGATGCGCATCGGTCTCTCTGAAGAGTTTTTCCGGGTGACGTATTTTGATGCCGAAACTGGAGAGCTGCACAAAAATCCTATTGATGATCAAATCCGGGACGCGGTGATGAGCGCTGCGGGTTTCCTGGCTCAACAGGGGGTGGACATCGTCATGGATGTGCCCATGCCCCACACCAAATACGGGATTCCTACTTATTTTGTGATCTCCCGGGTGGAAGCTTCATCCAACCTGCTGCGGTATGACGGCGTGAAATATGGCTACCGCGCCGAAGAGGCTGTGGAAGACCTGCGGGAGCTGTACCGCAAGACGCGCGGACAGGCCTTCGGGGAGCAGCCCAAACTGCGGATGTTGATGGGCATGTATGTCAGCGCAGCGCAGTTTGAAGAGAATTACTATCAGCGTGCTTTGAAAGCGCGGGCCCTGATCCGGGCAGATTTTGAAGAGATCTTTGACCCCGGAGGGGATTACGCCCTGGATGCCCTCCTGACACCCACCACGCCATCCACTGCTTTTCCCATTGGTGGGGTCTATGGTGATTCCGTCCTCATGCAGTACTCGGACCAATTGACCGTGACTGCCAACCACGCCGGGATCCCCGGGCTGTCCCTGCCGGCCGGTTTTGATGAGAATGGTCTGCCGATCGGTGTGCAGCTGCTGGGACCGGACTTTTCAGAGGCCACCCTGTTCCGCATCGGGCGGGCGTTCGAACGGGTTACGGAAGATGAAGATTGGCGGCAGCGCCGACCGCCTGTGCTGGATGACCGGGATTAAAAAAACCGGAGTGGAGGAACGGGCAGCCGGAGGTCATCCTGGGAAATTTCCATGATTGACTGGATTGCATTTGACGCTGACGATACATTGTGGCACAACGAGCGTGTGTACCGGAAAGGCAGAAACCGCTTCCGGGACCTGCTCGCCAAATATGACCTGGAGGGGGATATTGATCAGCATTTTAACACCATCGAGATCCGGAATTTGAAATATTACGGATACGGCGTGATGAGTTTTGTCCTGTCCCAGATCGAGGCGGCCATCCAACTGACCGGGGGAAAAATATCTGGCGGGGATATCCAATCCTTGATTGAACTTTCCAAAGAGATGTTGACGACCAAAGTCGTTCTTTTCGAACACAGCCGGCGGTTGGTGGAAGATTTGAGTGCCGATTACCCATTGATGCTGATCACTAAAGGAGACCTGGCTCACCAACAGCGCAAAGTAGAAGAGTCGGGCCTGGGGTCGAATTTCAAGTCCATTGAGGTGGTGAGTGAAAAAACGAACGATGTTTATCAACAGATCCTAAACCAGCACCGCATTCCTGCCTCCCGTTTTCTGATGATAGGGAACTCGATCCGTTCCGACATCCGGCCGGTCTTGGAACTGGGAGGATGGGCGATCCATGTGGCCCCGCATCTGACCTGGGACCACGAGGGGGGTGAGATCAGCTCTGATTTGGCAGACCGCTTTCGGGCCGTGGAAGGGTTGGAGGATGTGATCCCCGTTGTCCGGGAGCTGGCAGAAAGATCCTCTGCATGAAGGTGGAATAAGCCAAGCAGTACCATTCGGGGTCAGGAATGATCCTGGACAGAGGATTGAAAAGAGCAGGATTTGGTCGGCATGAATCTAAAACTTCCCGGGTCTCTACGCCCGGGAAGTTGTTATTTTGTGATTTATTTGTATTCTGTCTAGCTGTCTTTTTCCAGTTGTTGGGCAGCCAGGCGTTTCATATGGGCCAGGATGGCTGTCAGCCCGTTCAGGCGCTGATGGCTCAGCACACCTTTCAGCCCCATCTGGCGGTAAAAATCTTCCGGTATTTTCAGCACCTCTTCTGGCGTCGAACCGTCTACACCCTGGCTCATCATGGATGCAAAACCACGCACTGTGGGGGATGACTCGGGAACATCAAAGAAGAAAGTCATCTTTTCCTGATCCATCTCCGCGTGGACATAGACCGGCGTCATACATTCGGGAATGAACTCAAACCCTTCCCGACCGTTGGCGTAACGTTCAGGCAGGGGAGAAAATTGATCAGAAAACTCCAGCAGGTACTCCAGTTTTTCCCTCCCCTGGCACCACTGAAAGTCATCGATGATTTCCTTTAACTTTGGCGGGAGTGCGGTGTCAGTCATAAGATTATTTTTCTATGGGTGCATCGACCAGGTTGCCCCATTCCGTCCATGACCCGTCGTAGTTTTTGACATCCGAATAACCGAGCAGGTGATGGAGGACAAACCAGGTATGGGAGCTCCGTTCCCCGATGCGGCAGTAGGCAATGATGTCCTTATCCGGCGTAATACCCTGGTCTTCATACAACTCCTTTAATTCTTCAGGGGACCGGAAGGTGCCGTCATCCGGGTTGGTGGCTTCTGACCAGGAAATGTTCTTGGCACCGGGGATATGCCCCCCGCGCATGGCGCCTTCCTGGGGGTAGTCCGGCATGTGCAGTAGTTCACCCCGGAATTCTTGTGCCGAGCGCACGTCCACCAGCGGAAGTCCGGCTTCAATTTGCTGGAAGACATCTTCCCGATAAGCGCGGATGTCCTGATCGGGTTCTTGCGCTTCGTACTCCGCCCTGGGGTAGGAGGGGATTTCCCGGGTCATGGGGCGCCCCTCTTGTTTCCATTTCTTGCGTCCGCCATCCATGATCTTGGTTTTCCTGTGCCCGTAGTAATGAAAGAGCCACAGGGCATAACAGGCAAACCAGTTGTCTTTGTCGCCATAGAATACAACCGTGGTCTCGTTGGTGATACCCAGTTCGGCGCAAAGCTCCTCAAAGGCGTCCTTATCGATAAAGTCGCGGCGTACGGGGTCCTGCAGGGTGGTAAACCAATCCACCTGTACCGCACCGGGGATGTGGCCTGTATCATACAGCAGGGCATCCTCATTGGACTCTACGAAGCGGATGTCAGGGTCGTCCAGATGTTCCTCCACCCATGCGGTGCTGACCAATTTTTCGGGATGAGCGTACTCTTGCGGCATGCGTACCTCCGATAATATTTATGATTACATTCATAGCTATCTTATAAAATGGGGGTGGGTTTGTCAAGTGGACCGCTGACGGGAGGAGGCGCTTCCCAGGGGCTGGTAAAGGGGTCAGGGTTGGCCCGGGAAGGTTCTGGCCAGGTAGGGATGGGGGGAAAATGGGCAAGGTGAGAGGAGCGCCGGAGGAGGTTCCTCGGGCTGTTAATCGGTTTGCTCAGCAACCCAGGCTTCAATTTCTTCCTGGTGGGACTCATAATCGTGGTGGACAGCGAGCACGGTATTGTGGACGGTGATCACCCAATCGTTATATCGCACGCCGTAATCCTTGACCCAGTTCTGATAGTTAAGGGATGCCAGATAAGACTTCAAATCCCGGAAGGAATCCGTTAATTCCGCCAGTAGATTGATCTTGTTTTCCGTGGCATACGATTTTACGGACCGGGCGTTGATGTTGCTGTAGTCGTTATCGGCGTCCTCAAAAAAATCGGGGCGCTGTCCCTGGATGATCCGCTGGCAGCCTTCGATCGTGTACTGGTTCCAGCCGATGAGGTGGGCCGTTATGCCACGCGGGGTCCAGCCGTTGATCGGTTGTAGAAAGAGGTCATCTGGAAGGTCTTCAATCAGGGACTTATAAGATTCTACTGTGTCTTCAAATTCCTGAATGACTTCTTTGGGATTCATGCCTTGTACTCCTGTGATTTGGACTCTGGAATCATAAATGGGGTCTTTGTTTGTATGCCAGATATGCTTGCCCGTAGCGATCCTGGAGTTCTTTCTCCTCGATACCTATCAGGTAGGTGATGAGAAGAGCGCTGAGGAAGGTGACGATAATCAGGGCTGCATGATTGACAGCTCCTGCCCGTAAAAATGGGAGGCGAATGTGCGGGTCCAGCAAACGGAATCCGGCGGCAAGCAGGGGTGGTATCAGGCCCACAAAGACCACCCCGGAAAGCAGGGGGCTCCGATCCGGGGAGCGATCCCGTGTTCACGCCCGGACCATATCTTAAAGCGGCCCATACATTTTGGATGTCCGTTCTCCATCACGGCAATCTCCAGTCTTCGGGATTCTTCAGTAACGATGCTGTAAATAATAAGCCCCGAGCAGATCTTGACTACTGAAGTTGCAGTTTCAAGTCCCCCGGGGACAGGACTGCCCGGGTGCAGGGTGGGCAGCCGATGGGGTGCGGTGGATGTTGAGGTCCAGGACTGGATGTAGGAGGGGGAGAGGTTAATTCAAAAACCTCTACTCTTGACCTTCCTGATCTTCCTCAGTTTCTTTGCCGCTTGATGCCAGGTGGATCTCAGAGGGTCGTTCATCTTCATGGAAACAGGACAACACAAAGAGCACGTTGGTCACTGTATTTCCGGGGTTGCGCCATTCGTGTTCCAGGGAAGCTGAAAACAGAAGTGAATCGCCCGCAGCCATTTCGTAGGTTTCACCCTCTATGGTGTATTCAAGCTGACCCCGCAGGCAGAACACAAACTCATGGCCAGAATGCTCCATGGAGAACCGCCCGCTGTTGGCGCCGGATTCCAGGGTGATCATGAAGGGTTCAACCTGACCTGAAAACACTTCACCTCCCAGCCCTTCCCACAGACCACGGTGGAAAGGAATGCGGTTGCGTTGAGAGGCTTTGATGATGACCACTTCGTGGTGGCTGTGTTCTCGTTCAAAAAAGGAGGTGATGGGGACTTCCAGCGCATCAGCGACTTTGTACAGCGTGCTGACTGAAGGAGAGGATTTTCCCCGCTCGATGACGCTCAAAGCGTTGGCTGACAGCCCACTCAAGCGGCCCAATGCCCGGATGGATAAATCGCGTTCCTCACGGAGTTCCCTTAATCGTTCCCCGACCTTGATTGATTCTGCTTCCTGTTGATAGACGTCCATGCGCCCTCCCTGTTGGGGTTTGAGAGAATTATAACAAAACTTGATCCCGGGGATTTGCTCAGGGGGTGATTATAGTCATGATTTCATCAGGTCTGGGTGAGGATGAAACGATCCCAGCCCTTTCCCGTATATAAGTACAGTGACCGCAGCATGGAAAGAAAAAGAAGTGTGTGTTGTGAGCGTTGAATATAAAAAGCTGTACAGGTCTGGCAGGGACCGGATGATGGCTGGTGTGTGCGGTGGGCTGGGTGATTACTTTGATATTGACCCCACATTGATCCGCCTCCTGTTTGTGTTAGGATTTTTTGTGACTGGCAGCGGGCTGTTGTGGGTCTATTTGATGATGTTGATCGTCGTTCTTGAAGCAGTGCCGGCATCCCAAGATGAGGTTCGCGGGGTTGCGCAGGATGTAAATGAGAAGCAGGGTGCATAAAACCCGCGCGCTCAGCTCCCTTAATAACACCAGCCCAGGCACTGCCTGGGCTGGTGGCGTTCCAGGAGGGTGGTTTTACTCGATGAAGATTTCCACGTGCTCTTGATCCTCTTCGTCGATGACGTCAACGATCTTACCCTGTAAATTCTCGTTCAGAGCCTGCTTGACGGCAGACATCATATCCGGCTCCTGCATCTCAGGGGCAAACTGGGAGGCTATATTTAAGCCTGCGTCAAGTAATTTGAGAGGAAGGTTGACGTTGACCTTGGTTTTTCCGCTGGCCATGTTTGTTACCCGCACACGCAGCCATTGTGAGGTTCGGGTCCGCTGCTTGGCCTGCTGGGTGCCCTCTTTTCCTCCCAGGGCTTTCAGTAATTTGGCCCCTTCCTCTGCGGTGATTTTTTCTTCGTTGATCATCTTGAGAATTTTCATTCTTTCTTCCGTAGTTACCATGGATTTGCTCCTTTATGGCCCGTTTTGGATCAGGCGATAATGACTTGAACTTTCTCTCCCTCATCCCCTTCGTCCACATTGACAATAAAGGGGAGGTGCTCATTGGTGGATTCCTGCAGGGCCAGGGTCAAGTCCTTCAGACCGCTGCCGTCCAGGTCAGGGATCCAATTGCCAAAGGTGTGGATCATCCAGGCGATGAACCTGAACGGAATGGGAAGACTGATCGCGATCCGGCCCGGTTTTGCCCCAGGTTTTTGCTGTACGCGCAGGTGCAGCCAGGGTGAGTTTCTGCTGCCCCAGGCTGTGGCCAGGATCGACACTCCTAACAGAAAGGGGACCCATGTCAGGAGGAAAAGGAATCCGAACCCGCGTCCGGACCACACGCTGAACATCCATCCGCCGCCCAGGAGGGTGACCACAATCCCCACCAGAAAAGGGATTACCCACCACTGTTTCCATCTCCGCAGCTCATCAGGATCCGGTGTGTCAGTGGACTGCTGTCCTCCGATGGACTCTTCCCCGCTAGAGAAACGATCCGGGTGGGGGACAGCTGTGACTTCGGCCTCCTGCGGAGATTCCAGAGCGCGAAGAAGGTTGAGGCCTTCCTGCGCTGTGATGGCGTCTTGTTCAATCATTTCTAAAATGCGAAGCCGTTCTTTGCCTGTGGTCATTGGTCTTGTCCTCCCTCCAGGGCTGATAGCAGGTCTTCTGCTTGTTCCGCAGTGATCTTCTTTTCCTGGAGCATGTTGAGGATCATCAATCTTTCTTCATCTGTAGCGCTTTGCGGGGCGTGTTCTTGCTGGGAAAGAAATTCATCCAGGTTGAAGGGAGGCCGCTGGCGACGCGCTTTCTTTTGAGCCTGGGCGATGTGCTTCTCTAGTTTGGCTTCTGCCTTCCGGGTCGCCTTTTGTACTTTTTGGGCTGCCCGTTGGCTGGCCCCCTCTATTTTGGACTGGATGTGAGCGATTTTTTCCGGGGGGAGGTCAAGGCCTTCCAGGCTTTTCGCAACCCCCGAGAGATGTTGTTCCAGGTGCTTCTCCAGGGTGGAGAGCTGATCCTGGATTTGGGCGCTGGTCTGCTGGGTGATCTGTCCAGCCAATCCTTTGAGGTCGGCATCGAAGGTCAGCTCTGGCGACCACTGCCCTGTGGTGTCGCTCAGTGTGACCTCACCGGCTGCGGAGAGCTGGATCTGTGGGCCGCCTTCTCCTACCTCAAAGGTGGTTTCCTTGCCCTGGATCCGTTTGGCATCATCGCCTATCTGCAGGGTGATGGATTCCTGCTGGCTGTGGATCAAGAATGTGGCATGGCAGTCTGAGGGAACCTGGATGTACATATCACCTTGGGATTCCAGTGCGTACGTCTGCCACGGCACGGGTGAAAAACGGGCGTGAATATCGCCGCTGGCTGCAGCATCTATCCCTCCTCCCACCTCGCTGACCAGGAGATCACCCCCGGTCCCTTTTGTGGATAATTGTTGATCGAGATCGCTGACCACACAGTCACCGCCCAGATTGCGGATGGTGAGATCACCCCGGATGTGCTTGGCCAGTAAATCGCCTGCGATACCCTCGATCCTGGCTTGATTGACATCCCGCAGGGAAAGATCTCCACCCACTTTGCCTATCTCAAGATCACCGGTCAGGTTGGAAAGGGATCCATCTCCACCCAGGTTGTGAAGGGTTACGTTGAGCTGGTGAGGCACGGTCAGACTGAGATCCGCCCGGCAATTAACCTGGATGCGATCTGAATCATCCTCCATCGAGAACAGCTCGTTATCGCCATTCAGCTGCATGTCCTCCCGTCCCCAGCCTTTGAGGACAAGATCCCCCGCCACGGATTCCAGGATGAGATGGGTTTGCGATGTGATCGGGATCGTTCTGTGGGACATCACGCGTCCTCCTTCTCCTCTTGAAGAAGTTCGATGGCTTCTTCGTAGCTGATGTTGCCGGCATCAAGGTCATTCAGGACCTGCTGCCGGTCTTTATCTGAGAGGGCGGTCTTACTTTCCGCCCCACCCGGTTCGTAACCCAGGGCGCGGATGACTTCGTGCAGGCGGTTGCGGATGGTGGGGTAGGATATCCCCATTTCTTTTTCCATGTGGGTGATCTTACCTTCCAGGCGGACGAAGGTTTCCACGAAATCCATTTGTTCCGGCGTGAGTTGAGAAAAAGTGCGGGAGGAGAAGCGGCCGTCAATGGTCACATCGCATTCCCGGCAGTGAATCCGGCCGACGATGATTTCTCCACCGCAGATTGGACATTGTGAAGGTAGGGCTTGCATGGGTGTGCTCCTTTTTGTGGTTGCCGTTATGTTGAGAGGGCGGCTCTTTTTAGTTCTTCTCCGGAGTGGATCATGATTTCTGCCATGTGGTACAGCGCGTTCCACAGGACACCACTGCGGGCGGACGGCTGCTGTTTGCGCTGTTTGCGGGCGTCCCGGAGGCGTTGTCTCTGGTACTCTGCCGCGTGACGATAGGTGATCGTGTTCATCGTTTTCTATCCTTTATAAATTGAATGCTTTCTTTGTATTGTGATGGTATTTTATCAATATAATTTACTATGTCAAGGGTATTTTATTAAAATTATTGAAATTAGATTAATAATTTCAATGTGCGAGAAGAATAATTAAAAGGTGGGAGAGGGAAAGCATAAAAACCCAGGGAAACCTGGGCTTGAAGGGTGGAGACAGGAGGGATTGAAACCAGTTCGGGGTTAATTCTCGGCAGTGAGGTGGCTTTTTTCTTCCGCTTTGACACTGGCAGTCACGGTTTCCGTAAAACGGGTCAGGCTCCCCTGGTATTCCTGGGCTCCGTCGCGGGCGATCCAGCCGCCGAGGTTAAAGGGGATGGTCCCTCCGGCGGGGATCCATTCACCATTGTATTTGCGGGCGATGTGGATGTGGGATCCGGTGCTTTCTCCCCCTTCACAGGATGGATGCCCGATGGGGTCTCCGGCTTCCAGCCGGGTGCCGGCCGGCACCCGGCCAGTGTTTCCGATGTGAAGATAAAACAGGACCCATCCCGTGCGGGAGTCTCCGTCCTGGTCTAAATCCAGTTCCACGATTCCTTCTTCTGAACGGGTCACAAGGCCGGACGCGGAAGCCACGCTCCATTTGTTGGATGGCTGGCACCCGCCTGCCACGCTGGGTGGGGCAAAATCTAGGGCAGACCAGGGTTTGCCCTGGCCCCAACCGGTATGAGGTCCGCCTGTCAGAGCCCATGTATCCCCGGACTCAAAGGGCAGCTGCAGGGCGGGTTGGGTCAGGCTGCCCGGGATATGCGGTTCTGTGTTCCAGGGACGGGGGAAATAAGAGCGGTATACGGAAGCGAACCCGTCCGGGCTGATGGCTTGATCGTACTCCGCCTTGGTGAAATTTAAAGAATAGTAATACTGGAGAGCAACGGTGGCCGCATTTTGCCACGGGTCGGGATGCTCGATGGTGCCATTGGGATGTTCCAGCGTTTCCAGCTCTCCGCCCAGCCAGCGATAGTATCCCTGGTTCAATCGGTTTGCAGCCCATACCAGCTGGATATACAATCCGTCGTACCCCTGTTCCCGATATCCGAGGGGATAGCGATCCAGATCCGGCGGGGGGACGGGGTTGGACAGGGCCTGAGTTTGAACTTCGAGCAGCACCAGCAGGAGGCGGGGACTGATGCTGAAATTGGAGGCCACATAGTCCACAATTTCAGCTCCGGTCCTGGTTTTCCCGGCCGCGAATTGACGGTAGGATTTGAGCCATCCGTTGTGGTTGTCCACAAAGGCTGAGGTATTAAATCCGCGCTGGGCGGGCCCGTTGATGAACAGGCTGTTGGGGATGATTTTATAGGCCGTTCCCCACAGGGTTTCGTAGTAAATGGGAATCTCCATGGGCAGCCCCGGTGGGAGGGTGGTCACATCCTGTGGGATGACCGGATTGGCTTCGAGGATGGCTTCCGTAGAGGTGTTAAAGCGGACAGCGAGGTTGTGCAGGGTGTCGCCGGTCTGGGCCTGGTAGGACACGAGTTCTCCCGGAG
>CAZIFI010000031.1:0-23522 GCA_964539105.1 uncultured Anaerolineales bacterium
GGTAGACTTTTCCTTTGGCAACATCTCCAATTTTCCTGATATGGCCGCCATTTTTGCCCGCATCACCGTCTTCGCCCAGGTCAATGAGGAAATGCTGCTGGACGAAGGATATCAGCAGCAGAGTGAGACTTAGTTCGTGTACAGCGAAAGCGGTGTGACCAACACCTTCCTCTTCGATGAACACGGGCGGGTGAGCGAGGTTCGTTTTGAATCCTCAAAAGCGAACGGCGTCATCAATTACAACTATCAGGATTTTGAACTTGCCGTCCCCAATAACACACAACCTCTCCCTGAAATGTTCGGCTCGGACGACGAGGAGTGACACAGAAAGCCACAAGCATGAAAGACAATAAAAAGCTGGCTCTGATCGGAGCCAGCTTTTTATCTTGCATCCCTTCCTGCGGGCATTCCCGACCCCGAACCCAACTCCGGGGAGCATGGTATAATCGTTGCGCAAAAAAGCGTTCCATTCAACCCCGGAAAACCATGTAGGAGACAGCGTTATTATGAAACTTCATGAGTACATTTCCAAACGCCTATTTGCTGAGTACGGCATCCCCATCCCGGACGGAGAGGTGGCGGGCACACCGCAGGAGGCAAAAACCATCGCCCAGGAACTCGGCGGCCGCACCATCGTAAAATCTCAAGTCCTGGTGGGGGGAAGGGGAAAGGCCGGCGGCATCAAGCTGGCAGACACGCCAGCAGAAGCCGAAGAACATGCTAGGCAGATATTGAACATGTCCATCAAAGGTCTGCCGGTGCGGAAAGTCCTCATTGACCAGGCCGCCAACATTGAAGATGAGTTATATCTGGGCGTGACCAACGACCGTGCCGCTCGCCAACCGGTGATGATGGCCTCTGCAGAAGGGGGCGTCAACATAGAAGAAGTGGCAGCCAAAACCCCGGAGAAAATCGTGCAGTGCCATATTGACCCTGTCATGGGTCTCCAAAATTATCAGGCCCGGGATCTGGCCGCGGGGATCGACCTGCCGCGGGAGCACTGGCGGGCCTTCTCGAACATCGCCTATGGGCTGTGGAATGCATACGTGGAGAACGATGCCACCCTGGCCGAAATCAACCCCCTGGTGATCACAGGGGAAGACCAGCTGCTTGCTGTGGATGGGAAGATGGTCCTGGACGATAACGCCCTCTTCCGGCATCCCGATCTGGAGAAACTGCGCGACACTGACGTAGAAGCACAGTCAGAAATTGAGGCCCGGGAACACGGGCTGTCATACATCAAACTGGAGGGAGATATCGGCTGCATGGTGAACGGCGCCGGCCTGGCCATGACCACCATGGATATCATCAAGCTCTTTGGTGGAGAGCCGGCCAACTTCCTCGACATCGGCGGCGGGGCCAGCGCGGAGAAAGTTTCCGCTGCTTTGAGAATCATCCTCTCAGATGAAAATGTCAAGGCCGTCCTGTTTAATATTTTTGGCGGTATCACCCGCTGCGATCTGGTTGCGAAGGGCATCCTGGAGGCCCTTGATGAGGTGGGAACGGAGGTCCCCATGGTAGTCCGCCTGGTGGGCACCAACGCCCAAGAAGGACGAGCCCTGCTGCAAGAAGCACACATGGCCACCGCGGATACCCTGGCCGATGCGGCAAAACAAGCCGTGCAGGCAGCACAACGTTGACTCGTCAGGTAATGAAGACGATGGGAGAACAGGAATGAGTATCTTTGTCGATAAGAACACACGACTTCTCGTGCAGGGCATCACCGGACAAGAAGGACTGTTTCACACCGAAAAGATGGTGGGCTATGGGACCAATGTCGTTTCCGGGGTCACCCCGGGAAAGGGAGGGGAATGGGTCCTGGACGGAAAAATACCCGTCTTTGATTCCGTCAAAATCGCCAAAAAGGCCACCGGGGCAAACACATCTGTGATCTTCGTCCCGGCCCGTTTTGCCGAGGATGCCATGTTGGAAGCAGCAGACGCTGGCATCAAGACCATTGTTTGCATCACAGAAGGGGTCCCTGTCCAGGACATGATGCGCGTCCGCTATTACCTGGATCAACGGGATGTAAGACTGGTCGGGCCCAATTGCCCCGGCATTCTTACCCCCGGCCAGGCAAAAGTGGGGATCATTCCCGGGAATATCGCCATATCGGGAAAGGTAGGCGTTGTCTCGCGCTCCGGCACCTTGACCTATGAGGTGCTGTACGCCTTAAAACTGGAAGAAATGGGCGTCAGCACATGCGTCGGTATCGGGGGAGACCCCATAAACGGCACGAACTTTATCGATACCCTGCGCATGTTTGAGGAAGATCCCCACACGGAAAAAATGGTCCTGATCGGCGAAATTGGCGGCACGGATGAAGAAGAAGCGGCGGATTATATTTCGCGCTACGTCACCAAACCTGTGGCGGCCTTTATCGCCGGCCGTACAGCCCCTCCCGGAAAACGGATGGGACATGCGGGCGCCATCGTACAGGGTGGGACCGGCCTGGCAGAAGATAAGATCAAAGCTCTCAAAAATGCCGGGGTCAGAGTCGCCAAGCATCCGGAAGAAATTCCCTCTTTGTTATGAACCTTTAAAACAAAAAGTCTGCCCTTCCGGGCAGACTTTTTCAATTGTAACAGGGAATCCCTGTGATTACATTTTTTCTTCGATATATTCTACTGCCTCACCCACCGTGGTAATTTTCTGGGCATCCTCATCAGAAATCTCCCCCCCGAATTCATCCTCAAACTCCATGATCATCTCTACCAGATCCAGAGAATCAGCCTCTAAATCCTCTCGGAAGCGAGCGTCCGGTGTGATACGGGAAGGGTCAATGGCCAATAGATCGACAATAATTCCCTGTACTTTATCAAAAACCTCAGACATATGCTATCTCCTTCGATCATTACAGCAAGAAGTAAAAAGTTCAAGTTTAGAAAATATCATCATGTCTCACAGATGAGTTGTGCTAATTGTAACCGCAGGAAGTGAGAAGTCAAGTATTTTTCAGGGAAAGAAAGCCCACACAGGCCGGTCCAGGAGCAAAACGAAAACCAGCGTCCTCACAGCGCTAAGGAGATGGCCTACCAAGGCGCGCGTTGACACCGCTCCTCCCTGCTGTTACTATACCCTCAACCAAAGGAACCCGATATGCCCGACGCCTTCCAGACCAGCGATCGAAAATCAGATCATATCCGCATCAATCTCGACGAAGATGTCCGCTCCGGCTTGACCACGGGGTTGGAGCGCTATGCTTTCATCCATGAAGCTCTCCCGGAACTCCGTCTGGAGGAGGTTGACACTTCCCTACCCCTCTTTGAGCACACCCTGTCTGCTCCCCTACTGATCTCCTCCATGACAGGAGGGACTCAGGAAGCGAACCGCATCAACCGGCGTCTGGCCCAAGCTGCTCAGGAAACCGGGATTGCCATGGGCGTAGGTTCCCAACGGGCAGCACTGGAAGACGCCTCCCTGCAGGATACCTATCGGCTGCGGGAGACTGCTCCGGACATCCCCCTCTTCGCCAATCTGGGAGCGGTGCAGTTAAACTACGGAATGGGCCCGGAGGATTGTCAAAAAGCCGTGGACATGCTCCAGGCAGACGGGCTCATCCTGCACCTCAATCCTCTCCAGGAAGCTGTTCAGCCGGAAGGGGACACAGACTTTGCGAACCTGGCCGCCAAAATCAAGGAGGTATGCCGCAGCCTACCTGTCCCGGTCATCGTCAAGGAGGTTGGATGGGGACTTTCGGAACGGACTGCCCGACTGCTGGTGGAGAGCGGTGTTTCAGCCCTGGATGTGGCCGGGGCCGGAGGCACCTCATGGTCCGAGGTCGAAATGCACCGGGCAGAAACCCCCCGGCAGCGTGAGCTGGCAGCATCCTTCATCGAATGGGGCATTCCGACGGCAGATACTTTATTGATGGTCAAGAAGGTGG
This sequence comes from uncultured Anaerolineales bacterium, assembly GCA_964539105.1. Taxonomy (GTDB): domain Bacteria; phylum Chloroflexota; class Anaerolineae; order Anaerolineales; family UBA11858; genus B10-G9. Next base: position 3,887 of record CAZIFI010000031.1, read on the forward strand.
CCCCGGACCTCCCGATCATTGCCTCCGGCGGCCTGCGCACCGGGATTGATATTGCCAAATGTATTGCCCTGGGCGCCGCGCTGGGCGGCATGGCCAGCCCCTTCCTGAAGGCTGCAGACATATCAACGGAACGCACCATCCAGGTCATCCGCACCATTTCCAGGGAAATCCAGGTCGCCATGTTTGCAACAGGCGCCGCGGATCTCACTCAACTTCAGCACACCATATTGAGAAAAACAGCATGATCACGGATCCGCACCACTCCCCCTTACAGGAGCTGGCGGAACGCATGCGTCCCGCCCTGCAAGATCAACTGCGGTCTATCGTCGACCACGCGATAGGACCGGGAATGGACGAGCTGCACACCATGCTCGCCTATCAGATGGGATGGGTGGGAGAAGGGGCCGGTCCGCAGGCGCAGGGAAAGCAAATTCGACCTCTGCTTGTGCTGCTGGCCGCTCAGGCAGGTGGAGGGAACTGGAAGGATGCCCTGCCGGCGGCAGGTGCGGTGGAACTGCTGCATAATTTTTCGCTCATCCATGATGACATACAGGATGACAGCCCCACCCGGCGGGGCAGACCGAGTGTGTGGAAGAAATGGGGCCGGGCCCAGGCCATCAATACCGGTGATGCCATGTACACTCTTGCCTACCGATCCCTGCATCAGCTCAATAACACATTTTCTCCCCAGATTGTCCTGCGCGCTTACCACATATTCAACCAGACCTGCTTCCGGCTCACGGAGGGACAGCACCTGGATCTGAATTTTGAAGATCGGGAGGAAATCACCCTGGACGAGTACTGGGCCATGGTACAGCGCAAAACAGCAGCCCTGTTGGGGGCCGGGTTGGAGATCGGGGCCCTTTGCGCCGGCGTCAGCGAATCTCGGCGCCACGCATTTCGAGAATTTGGACGCCATCTGGGACTGGCCTTCCAGGCCCTGGATGATATTCTGGGAATCTGGGGGGAAAAAGAGGTGATGGGAAAATCGAATCAATCCGATCTGCTGACCGGTAAAAAGACCCTCCCCATTCTTTACGGCATTGCTCAGAAGGGGGATTTTTACACTGAATGGAGAGGTGGGGAGATCACACCCCGCACTGTGTCCAGACTGGCAAAGCTGCTGGAAAAGGAAGGCGCGCGCTGTTTTGCATCTGAAAAAGCTGCCAGTTTGACGGAAACCGCGCTGAAGAACCTGGAACAGGCTCAGCCCGGAGGGAAAGCCGGGGTGGCCATCCGTGACCTGGCCACTCAACTCCTGCAGCGTAAGGGATAGATCTCAACAACCGGTTCCAGCTCAAATCCAGGCGGTATTAATCCGATTCCCCTTCCTCAACCAGCCGGCGCAGCACCCGGGGAGCATATTCCACCCCGCGTGCAGTGAATCGCAGGCTTTCATCATTCCATTCCAGCAGCCCCTCCTCCACTGAAGGATGAATGGCATCTACCAGAAATTGGTCTAATCTAACCTGAAACCGGTCATAAAACCTGCGGCGTGACACTCCTTCCTGGATGAGATGCAAGCCCATAAACACGAAATCCAGCATATACGCTTCTCTGGAACGACCCTCGTGGGGAAGAGACGCCGTTGTACCGGGATAGTCCCCAGAGTGTCTCCTGTCCTTCAAAGCCGCAATATACCGGGATGGTGAGGAAATGGTCCGGGTCCGCCGACCCCCCACGTACCCATGGGCACCAGCCCCGAATCCGAGATAAGGGTTCGAGCGCCAGTAACGCAGGTTGTGCTGGCAGGCGTATCCGGGTTTGGCCCAGCTTGAGAGTTCATAATGGTCATATCCCGCACCCTGCAAGCGCTCATCCAGGTGGGTGTACATGGCCGCCCTTGTCCCGGGCTCAGGCGGGGTCAGCAGTCCTTTTTCCTTCCAGGTTCTCATCACTGAGCCCTTTTCCGGGTGAAATGAATAGGCCGAGAGGTGCTCCGGCTCAAAGGAAAGGGTCGTATCAACCACTCGCCGCCATTGGCTTAACTCCTGCCCCGGAATAGCAAACATCAAATCCAGATTCAAGTTCTCAACCCCCGTTTTGCGGATTCTGGTTATCGCCCGGCTGAGATCTTGATAGCGGTAGGGCCGACCCAGGAACCCTAATTCCTCACGATAAATCCCATACCATTCCAGGCTGATGCGGTTGATCCCCAGGTCATCAAAGCGCTGGAATCCTCCCTGAGGCACAGTGCCGGAGACCGCTTCAAGGGTGATCTCCGCCTGGGGCCTGACATCAAAATTATCGAGTACGGACTGCAGCAGCGATGCAAGATGGGGAACAGGAAGCCGGGACGGGCAGCCACCCCCGAAATATACCGATTGAACGGGAACGGTTTTTCCTGCCGTCTGCCGCCATCCCCTCATTTCCATGCTCACAACTTCAGGATATTCCTCCTCCAAGTCGGGAGAGATGACATGGGTTGTCCGGCATAACCTGCAGCCCGGTGTACAATAAGGGAGGTTTACATATAGACTATAAGAAATCATCAGGGTCAGTATACCATTGGGCTTTATGAACAAGTGTTCGATCCCTATGCCAGGCTTTCATAAATATTCACTTCTGGTATAATTTTCCCCGCCATTATGTACTAGACTTCCAATAAGAGATAAACTATGAGTAATGCAGAAGCAAAAAAATTATGCCCTACCTGTGGGAGTAGGGTAAAAGAGGACGCCGAGCGCTGCCTGGTATGCGGCACTTCACTGAACAGTAATCAAGAGTCGCAAGTTGTGCGGGGCAGCCGCATGCCTGAAATCACCGTCGGGCTCCCCCTGGCAATTGGCCTGGTGATCTTCTTTTTAAGTGTCGGGGCAGGAATCGTTTACCTGGCCCTCCAACAGGCAGGATCGGCCTCTGAATCCACCCCCTCCCCCACCATCACGCAAACTACAACACCGACCACGACCGCGACCCCCACGACACCCACCGCCACCCCCACACCACAGCCCAGCCCCACGCCCCTGACCTATACGGTCTCCCAGGGGGATTCATGTCTCACGATTGCCGCCCGATTTGAAGTGTCCATTCGGTCTATCGTCCAATTGAACGATATACCTGCCTCATGCGATACCCTCTTTGCCGGGCAGGAGCTGCTCATCCCCCATCCTACACCAACTGCCTCACCCTTCCCAACAGCAACACTCAGCGGTCTGGAAGCCACCCAGGCTGCCTGCGAAAAGGTTAACTACGAGGTGGAAGCAGGGGACACACTGAACACCATTGCTCTAAATTACAATGTGCCGGAGGAAGCAATCCGGGAATATAACGGTATGGTCAGCAACACAGTGTACGAAGGGATGCCCTTGATCATCCCCCTCTGTGCTCGCGCAGCAACACCCGGGCCTTCGCCGACTCCCACACCTCCCCCTCCCTATCCCGCTCCCAATTTGCTCCTGCCGACGGATGGGGCTGTCTTTGCCCTGGACACAGAGCAGGTCACGCTGCAGTGGTCATCGGTGGGGCTGATCAATGAAAACGAATCCTACCGGATTACCGTGGTTGACGTTACAGAAGGACAGGGCAGGAAACTGGTGGAATATGAAACAGATACCAAATTCATCGTCCCCGGCTCTTTCCGGCCGCGGGATAATTCACCCCATGTCTACCGCTGGACGATCTCCACGGTCAGACAGGCAGACGTTGACGAAGATGGAAACCCGATCTGGGAAAGCGCCGGTGCAGTGTCCGAACCCCGGGTCTTTACCTGGACCGGAGAAACCCCCGCTGAAGTCACCCCTACCCCTGAACCCTAAACCTTAAGAAGCTGAACTTCCCATGGCGGCATTTCCAGGACATCGGAGATGCCGTTTTCATTTAATTGGAGCCTGATTAACAGCAATATAAGAAACTGGCTCCCACGGTACCGCGTCGGAAAATTGTGCTACACTTGGGAAAAGCACCCCGGACGAGGCACTCCGAATATCCCCGCCGGTCCGGATCAGCTCCTGAGGGAAATGGCATCAATCTATGTGTGGGATTGTCTGTTATTACGGGCATTATGATGGAATCACTCACGTTCTTGAGGCACTCACGCTGCTTGAATACCGGGCTCCGGATTCCACAGGTCTTTCCGTGATCGATGAGGGAGGTCATTTTTCCTTATCCCGCAGTGTGGGAACCGCACAGGATCTTGTCAAACACCTCCGGAAAAATCCGCTCTTTCCCTCCCGGGACGGGTGGAAGGGAAATATAGAAGCCTTTCTGAACAGGCAGTCCATTCCCCTTTCCGCGGATGGACTCCGGGATTGTTCTCCGTCCACAGAACGGGGACCGGATGACCTGTATCATCCAGAGGGCCTTCAAGTGGGGAAAGGAGATCGAGGATCATCTCTAAACCGAGGGCGGAAAGACCTGGATTCCCGGTTTTCATCCAAACTACGGGATATCCTCAATGGCTGGGATGTATCCCGCAGTTCTGATTTCGACCAGGATGCCGTGCGGCACGCATTCCGGATCGTGGCTGCGCATATCACCAGCCAATTCCACCTCAACCCGGACATCCAAGAAAAATTTGACCGACGTCTGCAGGACCGCGTTTCCCCTGGATCCTACCAGGATTGGTTTCAGGCCTGGCAGGATGAATTGGCGTTTAATACCCCAGGCCAGGCTTTTGAGATCGCCGTGAACCATTTCCAGGAAACCTATCCCGGGCTGGCTGACAACATCGAACAGAAAGAGCGCGGACGCGTGGGCGGGCTAACAGCCCAGACCATGTCACAGATTGTTATGGGTCACGGGCGGTGGGCCATGGTCGGTGCCGTCACCGCCCCGAACACCCACCCTTTCCTGGACAGAAGCAAAACCCGGGCGGTTTGCGAAAATGGCTCCCATAACGCAAATCTGCTGCTTGAAACCCGCGCCAGGCAGGAAGAATGGTGGCAGGGTCGGGATGAATCCGTTCAAACCCCCATTCACCGCTCAGAGAACACCACAGAAGTCATCGCTTTTGAATGGGAACGCGCCACTCATCAAATAAAAGAAGAGTCACTTTCTTCATCAGAGCAACGCTTTCTGGCCACCTTACAGAAGCACAACATCCACGACCGGGAGGAACAGGCACTGCGATTATGCTTGCAGCGTTTGAAACGGGGAAATGCGCATGCCTGCAGCTTTCACACTCTTCACCACCCGGGAAGGCTGTATGTCAGCAGCCACAATAAACCGATCGCGATTGTTCACAAATCAAACCCTGCAGACCGTGATCATTCTGTGATGGTCGCCTCAGACGTCAACGCAGCTCTCATGCTCTGGTCGGGTCCTGTGGTTGACGCTGCAGCCCAGGAACTGGCACAACTCAAACAAATGTCCCCTTCATCTCCTTCGGAGAAGGAAGACAAACGCAGTAGAATTCGGTCCATCCTGGAACAGTTTCAGGTCGATGTCATCTTTCTCGATCACGACGCAGCACACGGTACAGAACTGATAGCGCGAATTGAGAGCGAGATCCGTTCAGGAAAGGTGACACCTTCCATCGAGGTCACAAAATACGACGGATCCCCTGTTCAGGTCCAGACCCAAAAAATCGAGCTTAATCCCACCATGGTGGGCAAAAGCGGCTATCCCTCCTATACCGAATTTCATATCTCAGAAATACCTGGCGTCCTGGACAGGATCAAAGCCCGCTACATGCATGACGGCTCGATTCACCTGACAAGGGAGCGATCAGACCAGGGAATCTTCACACCGGGCATCAATGAAAGCAAACTTCAGGCCAGGTTCGGCAGCGAGTTGGAATCCCTGGAGCGGATCTTGTTAATCGGGGAAGGAAGTTCCTGGCGTGATGCACAGGCCGTTTCCCCCCTCTTTCAATCCCTGCTGCCCGATATCACCACGGCGGTCTATCATCCGGTCGAGGTGCTCAATCTAGGGGAAACAGTCGAGCCCGGGACGGACCTTGTATTGGAAATCTCATGGTCCGGAACGACCGACTCGGTCCTCAAAACCGACGGCTGGCTCCAAGAACAAAATGTCCTCCGTGTGGGGATCACAGGACGACCCCAGAGTGACCTGGGACGCCGTACCTCTCGGAGCGCCGGAATGCTGGATGTTGAATCAGGCGTAGAAATCTCAGTGGCTACAGTGAAAGGATTCGAATCCATCTTGTTTGTCCTTCATCTGGTCGGGCTGCGCCTGGCTGAGCTGACGGGAGACCCCGGCCGGACTCAGAAGGCCCACTCTCTCCGGGATCACCTCCGGGACAGCGTCGCTCCTGCCGTGCGGCAGGTTGTGGAAGACAAGGAACGCCGGGATCGCATTCACAATGTGGCGCAGCGCTGCCGGAATTTCAATAAGGTTGCTGTAGTGGGTGACAGTCCTATCTGTATTGAAGGAGAACTGAAAATTGAAGAACTGGCTCAAATTGTGGCCTGTCCCTTTGGATTCCATGATGTAAGTTTACGCTCCCTGATGGCACGCAGTGCCATGGTGGAGGATGACCGCCATCGCACGCTGTTCCTGATCAACGCCACCACATCCTCCGCCCTCAGCAAACTTCAACCTGTGATCAACTACCTTCATTCCCTCCGCATCTTTACCATCCTTCATACCATCGAAGACGAACTAACCCGGCACTGGCGCCAGATGCCCAACACAGCCGTCTTCACCAGCCCAGAAGTCGATCCTTATTTTCAACCTCTGGTTGATGCTCCCTTCTTCTTTGATTTCGCTGTGAATCTGGCCTATGCCCGGGGTTTATCCCCCCAGGACGTAGACCGGCCCCGGAACCTTGCCAAATCGGTCACCACAACAGGAGCTGAAAAACGGGACCGGGTGGAAGCTCGCCAGGAGTTTAATAACATCACCCTGCAGGAGTTTTCAAAAGGTCCTTTTGTTCAACAGGCCTGGGATGAGACCTCCGGGCGCCCCTCACGCCAGGCGCTGCACGCCAATCTCCCCATGCGCACCGCCCTGGCCGTACTCAATCACCCTCTTCCAAAGGGTCTGAAGATAGAACCCGGAAAGCACCTCCTTTTAAGTACAGATACAGAAGCCACAGAAAATGCCGCCCACATGGCCGCTGCCACCTGGCAAGAACTTCTGGGGGTCGATATAACTGTCTACCGCCAACCTGTTGAGAATTTTCCTGTACCAAAAAAGAACGCCAAAGCCATCCAGCTCAAGCGAAAAGGGTCCATTCTTATGGTGGTTGACCATAAAACCATTAACCTGCCCACAGACCTCTCCCCGCTTCAACTTGAGCTGCAGGGAGGTGTGTACCTGATCGGGTTGGCAGTACGATTGGCCCGCCAGCAGGGCCAGGATACCGCCCTGTGGGAAAAAAGCATGGCTCAATTGCCTTATATTGTGGATGACATCATGACAGGTCAATCACTCCGAAACCGAATCACAAACGACCTGAAACCCTATGTCGATCAGGGATATGATAAAGCCCAGATCATCGGGGGTGGACAGGATTTTGCAGCAGCGAAAAGCATCGCGCGCTCGCTGCGCACATCCGGCTTCATGGCGGAAGCCCTGTACACAGATTCCGCATGGCACGGACCCCTGGCTGCTGTGGGAGGCCCTGACGCTGATCATGATGCCCTGACCTTCATCCTGGCAACAGATCCCCTCTTCCAGTCGGCCGCCATGGTCGATACCCAGGTGTACCGGACCCGGAACGCACCGGTCATTCTCATTGTCCCGGAGGGAAACCAGGACATTGCCGCTGTACAGGGCGTTGACGCCTCCAATATTCTCACTCTGCCTGCCCTGCCCCGGCCATTTCTCCCTGTAGGTAATGCAGCCCTGGGGGCTGTCGTGGCGCAGGTGATGGAAAACCTGTGGGATGAGAGGTCCTTTTAATCAAGATGCTAACGGTTCGTCAAGCCCTAGACATGAAACCTTTTCACTCCAGCCAGGTTGTGGCTGGCCGGGAAGGGCTGGATCATACCATCCAGTGGGTCCACATCGTGGACATTCCGGACGCCCATTACGAGTGGGAACGGGAGGGGGTACTGTTGTTGACTGCCGGCTTCGGGTTGAGCGATCGTTCCACAAACCAGGCTGCATTAATCACCACCCTGCATCAGAAAGGCTTTGCAGGGCTGGTTCTTTCCACCGGTCACTACTTTGACCACGCCCCCCACAGGATGAAAGAGGTGGCTGATGAGCTTGGTTTTCCGATCATCGAGTCCCCTCCTGACGTGCTGTTTATCGACATCACAGAAGCCATCCTGGAAGAAATTATTAACCAGCAGTACACCCTGCTGCAAAAATCGAATCAAATCCACCAACAGCTGACAGATCTCGTGCTGCAGGGCGGGGATTTACAGGATGCGGCCCACACCCTTTCCAACCTGCTGCAGCGCTCCGTGACCATTGAAAATACTTCCCAGCGCATGCTGGCATCTTCGCTGCACGGTCCGGTGGACCCGGCCCGGCAGCGGAGCATCGAAGAGGGCCGCACAACGCCCGAAGTAGCCCAATGGGTCCGGGACAACTTGTATCATGTCCTGCTGCAGGAGATGGGACCGATTCACATCCCCTCCAAACCTGAACTGGGCATGACCATGGAACGCTTTGTGGCACCCATTATCGTCGACCGCCGCATCCACGCCTATATCTGGATTATCGCCGGTGATCATCCTCTTACGGATCTTGATGAACTGGCCATCCAGCATGGAGCCACCGTGGCAGCCCTGATCCTGTTCAAAGACCAAGCCGTCAAAAACACAGAACAGGAATACCGGAAAGATTTTTTGAGCAAACTCCTCGAGAACAGCGCCCACAGCAACGCTTTTCAAGAACAAGCTCAACGGTTGAATTATGACCCGGACCGCAAGCATCAGGCCCTATTAATTCAGGCTGTTCCCCCCCTGGAAGATAACCAGCGGCACAACACGCTTGATGCCGTCAACAACCACCTCAACCAGCAGGGAGCTCCTCACATCACGGCATGGAGGAAGGAAGGCCTGGTCATCATCCTCGAGAGCGATCAGCACGCCACAGGCGTAGAAGTGGCGCAATCCATCCACAAGACCCTGGCCCTCCCCGGATATGATCTCATCCTTGGTGTCGGAAAGGCCGGAACGGATGTCAAATCAAGCCTTTTGGGAGCCCAGGAAGCCCTTGAGATCGCCCGCAGCCAGGGGCACAAACAGGGCATCTACCCCTTTCATGACTTGGGCTTACTACACTGGCTTCATCAACTGCCACAAGACGTTCAAGAAGAAAACCCTTACCTGGAATCCATATACCGCCTGGCGGCATATGATAAGGAGCGGAATGCTGACCTGGTACTTACCCTGGAAACGTATCTTAATCACGGCAGTTCCCTGGTCGATGCAGCCGATGCTTTGCACATCCACCGCAATACCCTCGCGCACCGCCTGGAGCGCATAGAAGAACTTCTATCCGTTGACCTGCATCAAACTGACCACCGATTGAATCTGCATGTGGCCATTAAGAGCTACCGCCTGCATTCCCACTAGCTTCCATTGTGCACTCTGCACAGTTACGGGGGAAATATGTTGTGCAAGTCGTACCTTGTGGGATCCTTACTCCAGGTCTACAATCCCCTACACAGATGATCATTCCGAAACATAACCGCCGCTCAATGCCACTCCCTTCGCCGACCTATGCCGCAAAAGCAAATTGTGCTACTTCAATCACTGGCAGCCATGCCCAGCACCATCCAGCACATGCTGCAAGAACATAAAGAAGAACAGGAGAGTGGCCAGCAAGCGCTGCAGGAAGAGACCATATCCACCATTCTGCGTGACTTGATCACCTATGAAATGAAAACGCTGTCTGAAATGAACCATATGATGACTGACAAGGCGCCCCGCCTCCATTCCCTGGATGCCAGTAATCTGGCAGCAACTTCAGGGAAATCCCGGGATGAGCTTCTGGACCAATTTGAAAAACTCAGGATAGAAACCCTTTCTTTCCTCACCCGACGCCTTCCACAGGACTGGGAAAAAACGGCTCTGGACCCTGGTGGCGAGTCCCTGACCCTGCGGCAGTACACCACCAACCTGACCGAACATGACCGGAATGCCCGCAACCAGTTGAGAATAGATCTCGAGAAACGACGTTGACATATCCCGATGCCAAGATGCCCGTAAATGGAGAGGATGGAATGAGCAGGAGACGCAGAAGACAACGCAGGAAAAAGCGCAAATCAGTGAATGTCGTCCCGCCCGGTTTATCCGGTGGTCAGTACCGGCCACTCAGGGATGAAGATGTGAATCGGATCCACGAGGCCGCCTTGCACGTCCTGGAGCACACCGGGGTCGAAGTCTTGGAATCCGAAGCCCGGGATATATTCCGGGAAGCAGGAGCAAAAATCGACCCGGAAAAAGACCGCGTTTATCTCCCTCCCTCCATGGTAGAAGATGCCCTGGCTACTGCCCAGAATGAGGTCACCCTTTTTGGGCGGGATGAGGAGCACAACATTACCCTGGGAGGAAAACGGGTTCATATGGGCACAGGGGGAGCGGCTGTTAAAGTACTCGACCTGGAAACGGGACAGGTCCGGGAAAGCACATTGGATGATGTGGCCCGCATCGGACGGCTGGTGGATGCGCTGGACAACATCCATTTCTACCTTCGAGCCTGTGTAGCCCGGGACATCCCCGAGGACAAACTCGACCTCAACACCTACTACGCAGCCCTTGCCAATACGACCAAGCATGTCACAGGGAACTGTTTTACCGTGCAGTCCGCCCGCCAGGTGATGGAAATGGGAGCCATGATCGCAGGAAACATGGAGGCTCTCCGGGAGCGGCCCATTTTATCCTTCATCACTTCCTGGACGGTCAGCCCGCTGCGATTTGCGCCAGAAACCGTGGAGGTCCTGACCGAGATTGTGCGACAGGAGATGCCGGTCTTTCTGTCATCAGCGCCGCAGTCCGGAGCCACCTCGCCAGCCGCCCTGGCGGGCACCCTGGTGCAGATCACGGCGGAGGAGCTGTCCGGAATCACGTACTGCCAGCTTGTCAATCCCGGCACCCCGGTTGTCCTCGGTTTTGTGCCTTCCGTCTCGGATTTGAGAACGGGGAATTTTAGCGGCGGATCGGCAGAATTCGGCTTGATGAATGCCGCTGTGGCCCAGATCGGCCAGTTTTATAACCTCCCCGTGTACAACTCATCAGGACTGACCGACTCCAAAGTCCCCGACGCCCAGGCCGGATACGAAAAAGGCATCACCGGTCTGGCAGCCGCGCTGGCTGGATCTAATTACATCCACCATTCAGCGGGATTTCTGGAATCCATGCTCACCGTGGCCTATGAACAGTATGTCATCGATGATGACATCAATGGATCCATCATGCGCGCTGTGCGGGGGATCGAGGTCAATGAAGAGACGCTGTCCGTGGATCTCATTGACCAGGTATGCAGGGGAGAGGGTCATTTTCTCGGTACCCAGCAAAGTCTGAAAATGATGAATACAGAATACTATTACCCACCGTCCAGTGACCGCCAGCGGCGAGAAAATTGGGTGGAGGAAGGCAGCCAGGATATGCGGGCCCGGGCCAGAGAAAAGGCCCGTGCCATTCTTAATACCCATCAACCTGCTCCCCTACCACCGGGGGTGGATCAGGCCATTAGAGAGCGCTTTGACATTCTGCTGCCCCCGGATGCGGGCTGATCCAATACCGCCCCAGAACAGCAATCATCCGCACACGCCAAGCGAGGAAACATGACCAGTGAGGGTAAAAACCCAAACCGCAAGGGGCCTTTTCCCTGGAGCCCCCGGGGAAAAATGTGGCATGACTCTCCCATCAAAGACAGCTACGATGTGGTGATCATCGGCGGCGGCGCTCATGGACTGGCCGCAGCCTACTATCTGGCCAGAGAACACAATATCACAGATGTCGCTGTTCTTGAAAAAAATTATCTGGGCAGCGGCGGGAGCGGGCGGAACACGGCCATCGTGCGCGCCAATTACCGCACCCCGGAAGGCATCCCCTTTTACAATGCCAGCGTAAAACTCTACGAAGAATTATCCCGGGACCTGAATTACAACGTGTTATTTTCCCAGCATGGACACCTGACCCTGGGCCACACGGACCGGGCCATGAACGGGCTGCGGGAGCGAGCCCATCGCAATCAAATCCTGGGTGTGAACAGCCGCTTGATTGGCACCCGTGAAATCAAGAAAAAAGTCCCGGCTCTGGATACCAGCCGTCACCCCCGCTACCCCATTCAGGGAGCCCTGTGGCATCCGCCAGGAGGCATCATCCGCCACGATGCGGTCGTGTGGGGATTTGCCCGGGAAGCGGACCGGCGTGGTGTCCACCTCCACCCGCAAACCGAAGTCACGGATATCCTTACCCGGAACGGAAAGGTGACGGGCGTCAAGACCCCAAAAGGCACCATCAACACGGAAACAGTCCTCAACGCAACAGCGGGGTGGTGCTCGACAGTGGCGGAAATGGTCGACCTCAAACTACCGGTGGTCACCCATCCCCTGCAGGCACTGGTCACAGAACCGTTGAAACCCTTTTTAAATGCCATCGTGGTTTCAGCCAACCTCCACGTGTATGTCAGCCAGACCGACCGCGGCGAATTGGTAATCGGATCAGAAATTGACCCTTATGCTTCTTACAGCCACCGTTCCACCCTGGCCTTTTTAGAAGAAACCGCCCTCCATCTCCTGGAATTGATGCCCGCCCTGGAAGATGTCAGGGTCCTCCGGCAGTGGGCCGGCATCTGCGACATGACGCCGGACTACAGCCCGATCATGGGCAAGTCGCCGGTGGAAGGATTTCTACAGGATGTAGGCTGGGGCACATACGGGTTCAAAGCCAGTCCGGTCTCGGGCAAAATGATCGCCCGGTTGATCGCCACCGGGCAGGTGCCGGATCTGATCAAGCCCTTTGCCCTGGATCGCTTCCGGAAGGGTGAACTGGTGGGTGAAAAAGCTGCTGCCGCCGTCAGTCATTAATCAACTCGGGAGTCACAACATATGTACCAGATTCATTGCCCCAATTGTGGAAAACGGGATGTGAAGGAGTTCCAGTTCGGCGGGGAACTATTGACCCGCCCCAGCCATCCGGAAGGAAGCGCCTGGTCCGATTATCTTTATAAACGAGACAACAAACTCGGCGTCCAGAATGAATGGTGGTATCACCGCATGGGCTGCCGGCGCTGGTTTGTAGCAGAGCGCCATACTCTGACCCATGAGATCAAAAACACTTATTGGTTCAAGGGGCCAACGGCTCAAAATGGAATCGAATAACACAAGACAAACGCAGAACAAAATTGAATCCGCCATGGTTCCAGAAACCCCCAGCCTCATTCAAGGCGATATCCGGATTCCCTTTACATTTCAGGGCCGATCGTACTCCGGATATAAGGGGGATACCATCGCCTCCGCGCTGTACCGCAGCGGCGTGCGCATTTTCAGCCGCAGCTTCAAATATCACCGGCCCCGGGGCCTGATGATCCTGGATGGATCCAGCCCCAATGACCTGGTTCAGGTCAACAACACCCCCAATGTGCATGCCAGCACCACACCACTTGAACCGGGTATGGAGGTTGAAGGGCAAAATGCCTGGCCCTCATTGAACCTGGACATGATGCGGGTGTTTGACTTTTTCAGCCCCCTCCTTCCAGTCGGGTTTTACTACAAGCTCTTTATCCGTCCCCGGGCGATGTGGCCTGTATATGAGAAAGTCCTCCGCAATGCAGCTGGCCTGGGCAAGATCAACCCGGAACCCGCTTTTCCGCATGGCGTGGGTTTTGATAAAACCCACGCCCACGCAGACCTGACCGTGATCGGCGGGGGACCCGCCGGATTGTCAGCTGCTCTGGCGGCTGCGGGACAGGGCATCCCGGTCACCTTAGTGGAACAAAACCCGTGGCTGGGAGGACATCTCCGATACCAGACATGGGCGGTTGAGAAACCCATCCAGAAGGTCGTTTCCCATGACCTGAAAGAAGATTTACAGGCCTTCCAATGGGCGGTTTCTGTGGCGGAACAGGTTCGATGGCATGAAAATATCCGTGTTCTGGACCACACGACTGCTTTCGGAAGCTACGCCGACAACTTGTTCGGTCTTGTCAGAAACCAGGAGTTAATTAAATTGAGATCCCGGGAAACCATCCTGGCCACTGGAAGGATCCCGCAGCCCCTGGTGTTTGAAAAAAATGATCTGCCCGGAATCTTTCTAGGAGAGGGGTCCCAGCGCTTGATGAACCTGTATGAGGTCCAACCCGGCCAGCGCGCTGTGGTGATCACCGACAGAGATCAGGGATGGGAGGTGGCCCGGGACCTGCTCGATCACGATGTAAAGCTGATATCCATGGTAGACATCCGGCATGAGATGCCAGCATCCGATCTCGTACAAGACCTGCGGGAACGGGGGATTCCCAACCGCTCTGGCTGGACCATCCGGCGCGCCGTCGGACGCCGCAGGGTGCAGGGTGTCGTCATCCAGGAACAGAACCGGCCTGTCCGAGGAGAGCCCAACACCCTCCATTTGGCATGCGACACGATCATCATCTGCGCGGGTTACGCAGCTAACAATGCCCTACTCTATCAATCAGGGGCCGAGATCCAATATGACCCACAGCGGGATGAGTTTCTGCCCCAAACCTATCCCGCCGGTGTGCGGGGAGCAGGACATGCCGCCGGTAAACAAACGCTGGAAGCGGTCCTCCTGGATGGAACAATCCGCGGTCTGGAAGCTGCTGCCAGGCTGGGTCAGGACCATGCCGGGGAAGATCTGGATGGTCTCCGGAACAGGCTGCAGGAACTGACAAAAAGCGCCGCTTCTTCCAACCTCTCTCCGGCCCTGCCGGGTGAGGGAAGCAAAAAATTTGTCTGTTTTTGTGAGGATGTAACCCATAAAGATGTCATAGATGCGGTCAGCGAAGGATTCGATGACATCCAGACCCTGAAGCGTTACAGCACCATTTCCATGGGCCCCACTCAGGGAAAAATTTGCAGTGTGAACGCCATAAAAATCCTGGCCCAGGAAACAGACCGCACCATAGCCGAGACCGGCACCACCACCTCCCGCCCTCCCTTTACCCCGGTAAAATTGGGTGTACTGGCGGGCAGCAAATTGGAACCCATCCAGCGCACCCCCATGCATCACCTCCACCTCAAGCACGGGGCCAGGATGATGAACGCCGGACGCTGGAAGCGGTCCGAGGAATACGGCAATATCCGGGACGAGGTGCTTGCCGTTCGAAATCGGGTCGGGATGATCGATGTCAGCACCCTGGGCAAATTGGACCTGCAGGGACCCGACGCCCTGCCCATGATCAACCGTCTGTATACAAACGATTTCCGGGACCTTGATCAAAATCAGCTCCGGTATGGGATGATGTGCACCGAAGAAGGCATCATTCTTGATGATGGGATTGTAGGAAAAGTGAGTGAGGACCATTACATCCTGACCACGACCAGCGGCGGCGCCCAGCGCATTTACGAATGGGTGAAATGGTGGTCTACAGTGTGGGACTTCAATGTCCATATCACGGACCGCACCTCTTCCTTTGCCGCCCTCAACCTGGCCGGCCCCCAGGCCAGAAATACTCTGGCCGCCGTGACAGACCTGGATCTTTCCTCCCGGGCCTTCCCCTATATGCACATGCGGCAGGCAAAGGTAGCCGGCATCCCCGCCCGGATGATGCGGATCGGTTTTGTGGGAGAACTGGGCTACGAAATCCATTATCCTGCCTATGATGGACCCCGGTTGTGGGAGATCCTGGAGGAGGCCGGCGCCAGGCACAACCTTTCTCCTTTCGGCATTGAGGCCCAGCGTATTTTGCGGTTGGAGAAACAACACATCATCATCGGCCAGGATACAAACGCCCTATCCAACCCTTACGGAGCAAATATGGGCTGGGTCGTTGACCTTGAAAAAGATGATTTTATCGGTAAACCCTCAATGGTCCAACAAAAGGACACCACCCAGGGTGAACAACTGGTCGGCTTTCTGATGGCTGACACCGCCGTTGTCCCCGGTGAAGGGGATCAAATGGTGGACAGGGACGCTGCAGCGCAGCAAGGTCATCCTCTGGTCGGCCGGGTGACCAGTGCTCGCTTCAGCCCCACGCTGCAGGAATCCATCGGCATGGGCTGGGTCAGGGCTGATTATGCCCCACACGGCACACAGATCCAGATCCGGGTCGATGGAAAACTCCACACTGCCCGGGTAGTCCGGAAACCGTTTTACGACCCCCGGGGTGATCGGGTACGGATGTGAACGAGCCCTCCATCCCTACCCATCGGCAAAGCCAGAGCCCGCCCACCTCAAGTCATTCAGGGAAAATAATCTATGAGCCAGGAAACAAAACCGTTCAGGAATCAAAAAAGAATAAGCCCACTCTTCCACATCCAACGCACCACAGGGGCTGAATTTTCAGAAATCAGAGGCTGGACGCTGCCCGTCCATTATGGATCTCCAGAACGAGAAAAACAGGCCCTTAAAACCGGGGCCGTGGTGTTGGATCTCAGCCCGCGGGGGAAGGTCTTTTTGCGGGGAGAGAGACTGGACCCGTTTCTAAATCCCATGACGGGACAGAACCCTGATCAAATCGGGCAGGTCATCAAGATGCACCCATCAGATCTGGATGAGATCTCTCACATCTCCCTGGCCCGACTCACCCAAGACGAGGTCTTACTCCTCACCCCCCCGGGAGAGGAATCATCCCTGATCCGTTATCTCCAGAAGAGGAACAACTCCTCCCCCAGGCCAAGCTGGGTGGATCAAACTGCAGGGTATGCCGGATTCCTGCTCGCCGGTCCCCGGGCCCGGGACATCATGCGCAAACGAACTTCCCTTCCCTTGGATGAAGGATCTTTCCCCGACCTCCGCGTGGTCCAGACAAGATTTGCCAGGATAAGAGCACTTATCTTGCATCATGACCTTGCAGGCACACCCGGATTTGAGATCTACACCGACCGCTCCCTAGGTGAATATGTGTGGGAAACGATCCTGGACGCCGGAAGCACCTGGGATCTACAGCCGGCAGGCTGGCAGTTGTATACATCCCTGACATCATAAATGAATGTATTTTGATCAAGCATGCAACAAAGTTAATTTTACATGTAGCGAAGTGAGGGAAACAACAATGCAATTACCAGATCATATACCGTACTTAGTGATTGGCGCCGGTGTGCACGGGCTGAGCACCGCCTGGCACCTGGCAAGAGAGCTGGAAGCCAGGGGTAAGGGATCGGGTGAAGACATAATTGTCGTCGACAAACAGTCCATCGCTTCCGGTGCGAGCGGGATTGCCTGCGGCGTGGTCCGAAACTATTACTACCAGCCCGCCATGGGCGAAGTGATCCGCATCAGCGAGGATATCTGGAAAAACAACGCGCAAGATTTCACCTACCATCAGGCCGGTTATATGGCCATCGTTCCCGAAGTGCAAGCAGGAGACCTGGAAACGATCCACGAACGTCACCAACAATCAGGCTATGAGTCTGATCTCATCCGTGGCGAACAGGAAGTATTCGATTATATGCAGAAAATGTTCCCGGACTGGAAAGCCCGGGGTCAGACAGCCGTTCTGCATGAACACCAGGGAGGCTTTGCGTTCAATACGGAATCCATGATCGGCCTGGCCCGCAAGGCGGAACAGGAAGGCGTGCGCATCCTGAAGAACACCGAGGTCACGGGTTTCGAGATCGGAAAGGATGACGTCGTACGCCAGGTTGACACGAACCGGGGATCGATCACCGTTGACCAGGTTGCGGTTGGTGTCGGCCCCTGGATCAAAAACATCTGGACCATGCTGGGCCTGCCCAACAAAGTTGACGTCCGGACACCGCAAGGAGAAGTGCATGAGGATCTGGATATGTGGACCTACTGGCGGCTGCAGGAAGGGGAAATCCGCGTTGAACCCAGCGGCTACGCTACTGCGGATGGCGAATACCCGCCAGTGCTGCACGTGGATTCCACGGAACCGCTGTATTCCGATCGGGATGGAAAGCTGATCACGGATGGCCACTGGGGCATTTATTTCAAGCGCGACCGGCGCGGTGTGCAGGGGGGTGGACCGCCGGTCAAGCTGGGGAATGAGGCCCAGGTTGATCCCTACGGTCCGGACAGCCCCCACTATACGGTGGACGACGATTTCGTTGATTACTGGACGGCCGGCCTGGCCCATACCATGGAACGCTTTGAAGGCTGCAGCATGGCCTATCATCACGCCCCCAGCGGGGGAATTGGCGCCTTTACCGTGGATAACTTTCCTGTCTTTGACTACATGCTGCCCAATGTGTACGTGATCGCTGACAGCAATCACGGCTATAAAATGATCGGTGTCGGCAAAGAGGTAGCCAAGGTCATGATGGGCGAGAAAAGTTCGGTGCTGCACCCCTTCCGTTTTTCCCGCTATCAAGAAGGGGATCTGCACCCCACCTCCAGCAGCCCCTTTCCCTGGAGCTGATGGCGGGGGGCGGCCCCGCCATTCCTTGAAGTTTGATGTGGCGCAAAGACAATACCTCTATCCCAGTCTATACTGGGCACACAATCGTTACTCGTTACCCACATTTTAGAGGTATTGATGAATAAAACACATCGTTTCAAGGTAATCACCATCGTGCTGACAATTGCAGCGCTTGCTTTACTTCTTTTTGGCTGCAGCAGCATTTCAGCCCCCTTCAACTTTGATGCCGCCCAGGCCAAATCTGAACAAAACGCTTCATCTGCTCCCCTGACTGCGCCCAGTATTGTCCGAGCCCCGTCGGACTTACCCGGACCTGTCGGTGACCGCGGACCAAAGTCAGTCAAGGTAGAAATTGAAACCATCGAACTGCAAGGACAGCTGACAGAGGGCACCACGTATGAATACTGGACTTTTGATGGTCAGGTGCCCGGTCCTATGCTCCGCGTCCGGGTGGGAGATCAGGTCGAACTGACCCTTGACAATCCCCAAGAAAGCCGGGCGCCCCATTCCATCGACCTGCACGCCGTGACGGGACCGGGCGGCGGAGCCACCCTGACTCAGATCCAACCGGGAGAGCAGGCCACCTTCAGCTTCAAAGCCCTCAAACCCGGTTTGTATGTTTATCACTGCGCCACGCCCATGGTCTCGCAGCACATTGCTAACGGCATGTACGGCATGATCCTGGTAGAACCGGAGGGCGGATTGCCTCCTGTAGACCGTGAGTTCTACGTCATGCAGGGTGAAATTTACACCGCCCAGCCTTATGGGCAAGACGGCGAACAAAAATTTGACGTCAACAAGCTGATGGATGAAGATGCTGAATACCTGGTCTTCAACGGTGCTGAAGGAGCGCTGGCGGAAGAGCAACCCCTGCAGGCCGAAGTTGGTGACACAGTGCGGATTTTCTTCGGCGTAGGTGGACCGAACTATGCCTCTTCTTTCCACGTCATCGGGGAAATCTTTGACAGAGTGTACGACAAAGCCTCCCTGACAACACCTCCCCTTTCCGATGTCCAGACCACCCTGGTCCCTCCCGGCGGTGCCACCGTGGTCGAGTTTGACCTGGATGTCCCGGGAACCTTCATCCTGGTGGACCATGCCCTATCCCGCATGGAGCGCGGGCTGGCAGGGCATCTGATCGTGCAGGGCCCAGATAATCCTGACATCTTCTCGGAAAAATAATCATCCTGGACCCCGATTAACCAAACAAAAGATGGGGCTGTCCCAAAAGTCATTGGCACAGCCCCGAATTTTTTAATATAATGGGGGA
>CAZIFI010000032.1:0-22953 GCA_964539105.1 uncultured Anaerolineales bacterium
CTTTATTGTCAGGGTTGGGTTGTTTTACTCAGGAGTCCGACTTTTCTTTGTCGGTCCCTTCCTCCCCTGCTGCATCACGGGACGGTGCTGCTGGTGGGGCGGCCTGGCGGGAATACACGCGAGACCCGAAACGAGTCAACAGCACGGCTCCAAACATCCACAGTCCAACAAACAGCTTGGGAAAGAATCCCAGGCATGGTATGAGTTTGCTGAACCCGTTGAGGATCAACATCACTAAGAATGCTCCCAGTCCCGCAGTCAGGGCCGGGTCGATCTTGCTTTCCATGTTTTTTGTCAACCGCTGCCCCACTTCATATCCCAGGGAAATCAAGCCCAATACCCAGGCAGTGGTTGCGATCAGCACCGCGACGAAGCTCAGGGGGCTTAGCAGGATAGTAATCAGCAGGGCAATCACCAGCACAGGGAGCAGGATAGCTGCCAGAATACCCACGACAGTACTCATGACGGGTTCCGTAAAAGCTGCAGCATTGACACGGTCTGTCTGCTCTCTGAAGAACAGCGTTACCAGAACAGCTAATCCAGCCCAGACGATGATCCGCAAGAAGAACAGGCTGAAGGAAACAAACGGTGTAGCCCAAAATCCCATGCGGGGGAAGGGGATTGTGGAGATGTCCGTCAGATCCGGAATGGAGAAGGTCATGGGAAATTCGGTCTGGGTAACGACGCTTCCCTGAACGGTGGCTCCATCTGCGCGATCGACATTGCTCCCCAGGGCTGTAAGGCTTCCCTGGATGACGGCCTGATCACCAATCTGTGCGAAGCCGCCCAGGACAACCACATCCCCGTTGACAACGCCATCGGTCCTCATCCGCCCTCCGAAGACAGCCACGTCTCCGTTGACGGTAGCATCCTCTTCGATGGTGGCATTGCCCCCGAATATGACGATATCACCATTCAATGTTTCTCCGGATGGCAGGGTAAAATTGCCTCCGAAGATGACCTTATCGTCATTCAGGTCCGCGGCCTGTGCGCTGAATGGGACAAGCAGCAGGGTGATGAGGAGTCCCAGGATTAATAGTCTAGTTTGCGTTTTCATGTGGATACCTCCTGATGATGACCAATGAATCCGAGAGGGTGAACAACCATGCAGCCAGCATGATCGGCAATCCTAATCCTGCCACAAAGTACCAGGCGGGGGGGATCAGTTTTACACCGACCCGGACCAAAGGGGAAAATATGTTTGTAAGTTGTCTTACAAAGAGCATCCAGTTGACCAATTCCCGGATGACTTGCAGGAAGACCTGGGGCAGCCGATCGGAAAATGTGAACGCCTGCACACCTAAGGTAGAAAGGGTAAGCAGCATCGAGAGGAGGAGGATTATCCCTGTCAATCCGGCGATTTTTTGTTTCCGTGCCCTTTCCCGGTTCGCTAACCGTTCTTTCCATCGCAACGTAAAACCCGCCCGGGGTAGGGGCGTCGCGCTTGTAGCCAGGAACCGGGTCACTTCCCTGTAGGTTTTCGACAGGGCCCGGCAGCTGGGGCATGTTTTTAGATGCTGTTCTAATTCCCGCTGCTGGGCGCGATCGAGTTCATGATCCATCACAATCCAGTGTTTATATGGTTGGTGATTCATGGGCAATCCTTTCCGAGGATGAATGAACGGTTGATTTTGCACCCGGTTCATCCTGCATGTCTGTCCAGGCGTCTGCCAGCGATTGGCGGGCCCGGTACAGCCGGCTTTTTACCGCGCTTACAGTGAGGGACAACGTGTCCGCAATTTCCTGATAAGAATAATCATGCCAGTATTGAAGGATGATCGCTGCCCGATCGGTTTCATTTAATACCCTTAGCATTTTATGGACCTTTTGGTGTTTTTCCGTTTCCAGGGTCCACTTTTCGGGCTGAGGGCCCTGAGCGGGAGGCGCCAACCAGGCATATTTTTCGTTATCTATCGATAGTAGGGTCATTTTCCTTTTCCTGATCTGGTCGATGCAGTAATTCGCGGCGATGGACAGGATCCAGGTTGCAAAAGAGCGGTTCGGATCGTAGCTGTCCAGCGCAGTGCAGGCTCTGATGAAGGTTTCCTGTGCTGCATCCTCTGCGGCGGTTGGACTCCCCAGCATGCGGTAGCAGACACTGAAAACCCGGTTTTGGTAAGCATCTACCAGTTTTGCAAAGGCATCCGGATCACCATTCAAAGCCTGTTTAACCCATTGTTTGTCATCTTGCGGCACGAACTGGCTCCTTGTTGTGTGCTCTGGTAGTGTATACGGGAGATTTCAGATAAAGTTGCAAAATTCAGGTCGTTTGCTGTAAATGAAAAAGGTTAAAGGGACCTGTTGCTACTTATAAGCGTGTGTCTGATTTTTTGCTTGCCGGCAGTGAAACCGGGTAGGGAATTTTGACTTTGGTAACAGGACACTCAGCGCTTGTTCACCACTTGCCCCTGCGGGGTATCCCGGACTTCCCACCCCAGCCTGTGGATCTCTTCCCGCAACCGATCTGATGTTTCCCAATCGTCTTCTTTCCGGGCCTGTTTTCGCTGCTCAAGCAGGTCTTTGACCTCAGGATCGGGTTCAGGTTTTTCCACAGCACGTTCTTGCTGTGCCGCCAGCGCCTTTTCCCTTGTTTGGTGGGAAATGTAATCAGTCCAAAGGGGCACATGGTAGTCCCCCAACTCGTGGATGGAAAAGACTTCACCGGCCTGAAAGATCTTTTCTTTTTGACCCCGCTGTATGATGACCCGATCCAGACCGATTACCTGGCATATTTCCTGATCGAAATCGATAATGATACCGGTGTGCTCATCGATGCCCAGTATAGTTTGTCCTTCAGGCAGTAATTCCTTCATGGGGTTAAATCTTGCCCGACCCATAAAACACCGGCTGGTATCCAGGTTTTCTCCCCCTTCCTGGTTATTCCAGTGGGGTACAAAAATGAGCGGCAGCCCAAATATGCCAAAAAGGTCCAGACCTTTCAGCCAGTGGATATCCTGACCGACTTTATAGATTTCGTACACGGGGAGAGCGTAGGATCCGACAGCGATCGTTGAGGCGCTGGCCAGAGCCAGGCCAGCTCCCAGCCGGTGTCTGGCTAAAATATACTCCCATGCCAGGCTGTTCTGGAGCTGGCGGATGGCATAACTGGGGCTGCCCGGTCCCATGAAGATCATGTCAGCTTTTAATAGAGGGTTCAGAAGTTCCGGATCCTGGGGGCTGAATTTGGTCCCTTTTTTCCGGGCAGGGATAAGTGTGGTGTGGGGATGGAAGTTTTGCAGGTGGTGCTCGATAAACTGGGCGATATTTCCTGCCACATCTCTGGAGTTGAGTTCAAAACCAGCTGGCGTCTCAAGTAAACTCACCCGGGGAGAGGAGGGTAGTTTTTCAAAGAGGGCTTTGAAGACCTTGCGGCCGTTCGGTGCTGTTTCTCCGGAACCGAATAATGCTACAGGGCCGGGGGTGGAGGACAGAGTTTGATCATCCATAAATGCTCGATTACATTTTCTGAGATATGATTTTGTTTCGATTCAACCTTATTATAGCTGGATAAAACATAGGTCATGAGACATTGTTTTTTTGAACTGTGTCCCATGACCCGGGGGAATTCATTGGATTCAGACAGGGTTCAGGCGTATCTATCTTTGATATTTGGCAGTAAATATTCCTCACAGGCTCGCTGTGCGCTGAAATCGGGTGACCAGTCCCAGTCCAATCTGGCTGCGCTGTCGTCAAGGTCTGCGGGCCAACTGTCGACGATGGATTGGCGTTTTTCATCCGGGTCGAAGGTGATCTTTGCTCCGGGGAAGGCACCTGTCACCATGTCCTTAAATTCCCCTGCAGAGAGGTTGAAGCTGGTCACGTTATATACATTCCGGCGGAGATTCTCTCGATCTGCTCTTTCCAGTAAGATCAACGCTTTCACGGCGTCAGGCATGGCCATGAAAGGAATCCTTACGTCGGGGCGGACAAAGCAGGCGTAGGGTTCTTCCTGTGCAGCGGCGTGGATCATTTCTGGTCCATAATCACTTGTTCCTCCACTGGGAACTGTAAATGCGCTGATCAATCCCGGGAATCGGATGGCTCGAAAATCAAGCCGCACTGGGTTCTTTTCGTCCAACTGTAAATAGTGCTTGCTGAAATATCGTCCCACTTTTTCGCAGTAAAGTTTCGTACAGCCGTACATGGTGGTGGGTTCATTCCATTCGCTTTCTTCGATATGGAAATATTCCTTTTTGGTTTCTAAGTCCGGCAAACCGTAGACTGCAATGGAGCTGGGAAAGAGAAACTTTACTGCCTCTCCTCGTTCCTGGGACATTTCCACCGCCAAATTCATCAGGGCCATGGTGCCGTCCACATTGACATCGTGGGCTGTAAAAGGCTGACGTTCTCCGGTGGTGGATAATGTGGCTGCCAGGTGAAAAATGGTTTTATATGAGTACTGCTTCCGTAATTTTTTCAACAGGGACGAATCACGCAGGTCTCCTTCAATGTGGTGGGACATGCCGTGTAAATGTTGTGGAAGGGGATGTAAATCAAAGGTGACGATATCCCCATCTTCGCTCTGAGCAAGGGATTCCAACAGCGCCTGGCCGATTTCGCCGCAAGCACCTGTAATAAGAACAGCATGCTCGGTCATTAATGTCTCCTTATGGTTGGGTGGGAAGGACAGCTTCCATCGATCGGATTAGAGCCCTTCATGATCTTCTTGTGCTAGAATGGATTTGCTGATCTAATTTTATAATAAATATCGGCGAAAGTAGGTCAATCTGTAGTGACCATTATCACATAAACCCTACGAGGAGAGAAATATGTCGTTTACGATCGTGGTTGGTTCGCAGTGGGGGGATGAAGGCAAAGGGAGGGTGGTTGATCTGCTTGCTGCGGATGCCGACCTGGTGGCACGCTATTATGGCGGGGATAATGCTGGACACACCGTTTCTGTAGGCAGTGAAACGTTTAAGCTGCATCTCATACCGTCCGGAATTATTCAGCCACAAACTACTTGCTTGCTCGGGAATGGCATGGTTATCAACCCTGCTGTGCTCGTAGATGAGATGGAGGAGCTGCGAAAAAATGGGGTGGATGTCTCCCCCCAAAGGATAGTGATTTCTTCTTCCGCCCATATCATCACCCCCGGTCACCGGGCCCTGGACAAAGCCCGGGAAGAATCCAGGGGGGAGGATAAGATCGGTACCACACAGCGGGGCATCGGACCGGCTTACACCACGAAAGTCAATCGATCTGGACTGCGTATGGAACACATGTTGCAGCCTTCCGGGTTCGCACACCAGGTCCGGAAACATATGGAAGAGATAAATCACCAACTCGTCACCCTGTTTGGCATGGAGGCGCTGGACACTGCCCAGGCGGTGGAGGCGTATCGAGGATATGCGGAAAAACTAGCCCCTTATATTGGTGATGTGGGTCAGCTTTGCCATCGCGCGCTGGGAGAGGGAAAAAATATTCTGGCAGAGGGTGCCCAGGGTACCCTCCTGGATTTAGACCACGGCACATATCCTTTTGTGACCAGTTCTACGCCCACGGCCCCGGGAGCGCTTGTTGGACTTGGTATGGGGATTGGCGTTGTGGATCGGGTTGCCGGCGTAGTGAAAGCATTTCAAACCAGGGTGGGGGAAGGGCCCTTCCCTACAGAAGTTTTTGGGGAAACTGCAGGCCGATTACGGGGCACCGGGGAGCACTTCTGGGATGAATTTGGCACAACCACTGGCAGGCCACGCCGGGTGGGTTGGCTGGATACCGTTCTGTTGCGTTATGCTGTGCGGGTCAATGGCATATCCGATCTGGCCCTGACCAAGCTGGATATTCTAAGCGGTATACAGCCATTGCGCATATGCAGCACTTATCAACGGGAAGGTGAAGTCCTGCAGGATTTACCCCTGGGGCCGGCGGATTTATCCCCCTTTGAACCGGTCTACCAGGAAATGGATGGCTGGGAAGAGGATATCATGGGCGTACGGCAGTGGGAAGACCTTCCCGGGCAAGCTCAAAAGTATGTAACCATGGTCGAAGAGCTGGCTGGAGTCAAAGTCACACTTATCTCTGTGGGCCCTGAACGTGATCAATATATTCAACGCTAGACATCTCAGGTGGGGGTTGATCCTCCTGGTGACCCTTGTGGTTTCTGCCTGCAGCGGTACGGGGGCGGTTTCATCCTCGCCCACCCTGCAAGCCACAGCTATTCCCACTGGGATGCCAACTGCAACTGTGGATTGGTTTCCTCCTACATCCACTCCGACCCCGCTGCCCACTCTGACCGCCACTCCTCCCCGGGAAGATAATCTGGGAGAAGGGGATATTCTATATAAGGATTCCTTTTCCACGAAACAGGGGTGGTTTATCCCCACCACAGGGCGGGGAAGTGTTAACCTTTCCGGCGGAGAGTTAAATATCATCATCGATGAACCCCCGACATTTTTGTATACTGTTCTGGAAGACCAAAACTTTTCCGGGGTGTATGCTGAAATCACTGCCAGTCCCAGCCTGTGTACCGGAAAAGATGAATACGGGATGATGTTCCGGGCCGAAAGAAATCAAAGTTATTACAGGTATTCCTTATCCTGTGATGGCTATGTACGATTAGATCGCATTCTGGGCCAGCAGGTGTTGGCGCTGCAGCCCTGGATCCGGAGTGCATCGGTGCCGACTGCAGCACCCAGTGAAGTGCGGCTGGGCGTTTGGGCT
The DNA here is from genome assembly GCA_964539105.1 of uncultured Anaerolineales bacterium. Lineage (GTDB taxonomy): Bacteria > Chloroflexota > Anaerolineae > Anaerolineales > UBA11858 > B10-G9. The sequence goes on from CAZIFI010000032.1 coordinate 6,664, forward strand.
GTGGACAGTGAGCTTCGTTTGTTCATCAATGGTGAGCACCAGTTCACAGTGCAGGATGATGAAATTGGGAACGGTTCCATTGGGGTTTTTGCCCGTGCGGTTGGAGAAAAAGCTGTCACAGTCAGTTTTTCAGATCTGGTGATACGGGAGGCGTCCCGATGAGATCCGGTTTGCGGAGAACCGCCAAGGACGGGGAAAATGGTCCGTTATGGGGAGCTGGGGTTGATATAATGAGAGAAGCATGGTTAGGCTGGGATATAGGTTCGCTTGAGGGCGGATCCAATTATTAAGGAGGAAGGACGTGTATCAAAAACTTGTCATCGTAGGCAACTTGGGGCGGGACCCTGAAATGCGGTATACGCCATCTGGTCAGGCCGTAACCAACTTTTCTATGGCTTCGAACCGCAGGTATACGGATTCGAACGGACAGCAGGTGGATGAAACGAGCTGGTTCCGGGTTTCTGTATGGGGGAATCAAGCCGAAGCAGTCAATCAATATCTGCAGCAGGGGAGCCGTGTCCTGGTTGAAGGGCGCTTGCGTCCAGATCCTGAAACCGGTGGCCCGCGAATCTGGACGCGGAACGATGGAACGCCGGGTGCTTCCTATGAAGTGACCGCCTTCCGTGTTGTGTTCCTTTCCACCAGAGCGGAAGATGAGGCTTTCCAGCCCAGAGACACTGAACCTGCCGACCAGGAGATGGACGAAGACGACATCCCCTTCTAGCTGCCGATGTCATGGAACCCATAATCTGACAGATACCAGGGCCTTGTGTGGGATGTCACCGGATTGATATATGGTGGAAGCCAGGCGAGTTGCCTTCGCCATTCCGGAAAGGTTGTTTCTGGGAACGAGTATTACAGATTAGATCCCGGTTGGTTCCCATCGCTGTTCAAGGTCTTGTCAGCCATTTTCTACTGGATATAATAGCTTTCAATGACAAAACCATTCTCTGTTCAAAGAGTAGCCATAACCGTTCACCCCAAGAATCATTCTGCCCTGGCATTTGGTAAAAAAGTTGCCCGGTACTTAGAAAACAAAGACAAAGAAGTCATCCTGGGCAAAATGGATGAGGTTGCCATTCAAAAGGAAATCCGGGAGGGGGAGTATGATCTTTTGATCGCCCTGGGTGGAGATGGGACGATGCTCCGTGCCGGACATTTGAGCGGCCCTCAGGATTTGCCTATCCTCGGCATCAATTTGGGCAGATTCGGGTTCTTAACGGAGATCAACCAGGAAGAATGGGTCGAAGCTTTTGAACAGCTGATGGCCGGTGATTTCTGGATTGAGCACCGCATGATGCTGGATGTGATTCTGTGGCGCAATGAGGAAAAAAAAGGCGCCTGGGTTGCCCTGAATGAAGCTGTAGTCAGCCGGGGTGAAATTGTCCGTCCCATTCAGCTTGAGATCAACATCAATAACAGGCATCTCAGCACGTATATCGCGGATGGCATCATTTCTGCCACTCCCACGGGATCGACAGCCTATGCCATGGCGGCAGGAGGCCCCATACTGGCACCGGAAATGCAGAATATAGTCGTTGTCCCGGTTGCCCCGCATCTTTCAATCGAGCAGCCCTTGGTGTTAGATGGAAATGACACCCTGTCCATCACGACCCGCACGGAACATAAAGCCATGTTAACAATTGACGGGCAGGCGCCGATGCTGATTAAAACCGAAGATCGGGTGGATATCCAGCGCAGTGAATATACCGTGAAGTTTATTCGCTTCCAGGACCCGGGGTATTTTTATCGAAACCTTATTCCCTATATGGATCAGAATCCCTCCATAAAAAATGCAAATGGCTGACAATCCGACCACACTGACCTGCACCTTTCATCCCAAACGGGAAACCAAACTGCGCTGTAACCGTTGTAATCGGCCGATTTGTGTCCAATGCGCCAAGCCAACCCCCACCGGATACCGCTGTCCCGAGTGCATCAGGTCCCAACAAAAAGCGTTCATTACAGTTCGCTGGTATGATTACATCATAGCGGTCATCCTCACGGGTTTATTTTCGTTCCTGGGCAGCTTGCTGGCTGTGCCATTTGGATTTTTTACTCTGTTTATCGCACCTGTTGCGGGTACGATCACTGAATTTGTGGTCCGGAAAGCGATCTCTAACCGGAAATCGCCCCTGTTATTCAAGATTATCGGGGTTACAGCCTTTGCGGGCAGCCTGCCGGTGCTGATTATTCAAGGGTTTTCGGGGATTAAAGCGGTCCTGAAATTTGGCATTAGTGCAGCAGCAAGCGTATTTCCATTTGTGTGGATTCTGCTTTATGCCGTGATGATCACATCCACGGTTTATTATCGCTTCACGAATTAGTATGCTCCACGAACTTCGAATTGAGAATTTTGCTATTATACGCGAATTAGACCTGGTCTTTGAGCCGGGTTTGATCGTGCTGACCGGTGAAACCGGGGCCGGGAAATCGATCATCATGGGAGCCCTGGACATGCTGTTGGGCCAGCGGGTGGATATGACCCATCTACGCACCGGCAGCGAGCGTGCCACAGTAGAAGCCGTCTTCCGCATCCCGGACGCGGTCCGGGATCCCGTGACCTCCCTGCTTGCCGCTGAGGATGTCTTCGATGACCAGGAATTTGTCACCCTGACCCGCGAGTTGAGACGTGACCGGCGCAATGTTGCCCGGGTCAACGGGCACCGCGCCAATGTCAGTCTCCTCGTCAAGCTGGGTGAATACCTGGTAGATATCCATGGGCAGTCGGAACATCTATCCTTAATGCGGGTCAATCAACATCTGGGGTTGCTCGACCGCTATGCGGATCTTCAGAAGGAGCGGTCGGAATTTCAATCGACTTTTGACCGGCTGCGTCAGGTCCGGGAAGAGATGCAGCGCTTGAAAGCGATGGACCGGGAGGCGGCTCAGCGCACAGAACTGCTCGAATTTCAGGTGGAAGAAATTGATGCGGCCCAGCTTATTGAGGGGGAAGATCGGGAACTCACAGAGCAGGTGCAGCGTCTGGCCAACGCAGAAAAGCTTGCGGAGCGCAGTCAAGAAGCGTTGATGCTCCTGGAAGACGCTCCACCCAGCCAGCCAACGATGTCCGATTTATTGGGTCAGTTGGTTGATCTCTCAACCTCCCTGGCAAAGATGGATCCTGTCCTAGAAGAGATGAATGAAGACCTCCAGGATATGGCCGCCGGTTTGGAAGACTGGTCCCTTGATCTGCGATCTTACCTGGACACATTGGAGTTCGAACCGGATGAACTGGAACGTGTTGAGGAGCGTCTGGCGTTGATCCGAAATCTAAAACGAAAATACGGGGAAACCATCCCGGATATAAAAGCCCATGCCGAGCAGGCCCGGGAAGAATTAAAGTCCATCAGCAACCGCAGTGAACGGATTTCAGAATTGGAGCGGGGAGAAGAATCTCTCCTTAACATGTTGGGACAGCAGGGCCAGGCCCTCTCCCGGGAGCGGCGCGAGGCAGCTAAACAGCTGGAGGAGAGGCTGGAAGAAGAACTGGAAGATCTACGCATGGGGCAGGCCCGATTTCGGGTGAACTTCCGCCAGGTGGAGGATCCTGACGGGATCGAATCTGCATCGGGAACCCGCGTGAAATTCACACGGAGCGGGCTGGATGAGGTTGAATTTTTGATTGAGACCAACCCCGGTGAGGGTCTCAAACCGTTGGTTAAAGTGGCCTCCGGCGGAGAGACAGCCCGGTTGATGCTGGCCATCAAGAATGTGCTAGCTAAAGCTGACAACATATCCACGCTGGTTTTTGATGAGATTGATCAGGGCATTGGCGGTCGAATTGGCGCTGTCGTGGGAGAAAAACTGCGGCGTTTGACCCACGGACATCAGGTGATCTGTATCACGCACTTACCGCAGTTGGCCAGCTTTGCTCACCAGCATTATCAGGTCGCCAAGAAGGTGGACGGTGAGAGGACAACCATCACTGTGAGAGAGATGACGGGCAAAGACCGCCTCCATGAGCTGGCTGAAATGCTGGGAGGAATAAGTGATCACAACCTGCAGTCCGCCCAGGAACTCCTGGAATCTGTAGACAATGCAGCAGGTTTGTTGGAACACAGTGCTTGACGAGGGTCCTTTTCTGCCATTCTGTCACGTTTAGGTTGATCGTTCTGGCTGTGTTTACCCGCCATTTGTGACAAATAACATGTCCCGAATTCCTCACATTATCCGTTCAAGAGAAAAACGCAGGGAGAGTGGTCGAGGTAAGGCGCTGGGCCAAACCGGGTTTGGGCTGGCACTTACAATCAGCCTCCTGCTGGTCGCTCTTATCGGGACTGTGGTGTTTCTCTATGTGCGGGTAAGCAAGGATTTACCCCCCACTGAAGAGCTCACAGCTCTTCTGGATTCTGAAGGAGGACTGCTTCTTGAACCCACCCGGATCTATGCGCGTGATGGGGAGACAGTGTTGTGGACGTTTGAGAATCCCCATCTTGAAGAGCGTGAATATGCTGTTCTGGACCTCAGCCAGGATGCCCTGCGATCCGATATCCCTTCTCAGGTTGTGAAGGCTACCCTGGGTGTTGCTGATCCGGCGTACTTTTCCGGGGGTGGTATTAATGTATTTCACTGGCGGGGAGAGGATTCCATCCCCCGAGCTATAGTCTCAGAACTTTTATTGTGGCAGGAGCCGCAGGGGATGCTGCGGGATATCCATGAAGTGTTCCTTGCCAATCAACTCCTGGCCCAATACGGCAGGGAGCAGGTGTTGGAATGGTACCTGAACAGCGCGTATTACGGGCGTCAGACATGTGGTGTGGATGCAGCTGCCCGGGTGTAATTTGATAAAAATGTGTCAGATCTTAATTTGGCTGAGGCAGCTGTTTTAGCTGTCGCGTCTGAGGCTCCAGCCCTGAACCCGCTTGACGCTCCCGCCGCATCCAGGGAGCGCCAGCTCGACCTTCTGGAGGATATGGCGTCCCAAGAGTTAATCACTGAAGCAGAGCTGGAAGAAGCTCAGCAGACAACGCTTACCTTTCGAGAACCGGATGATACGACAGTTCCCTCCAGGCCAATCTTTGTGGAATATGTTTTGCAGCAAATATCACAGGAGATTCCTCGGGACCGATTACTGCGGGGCGGGTATAAAATAATCTCCACAATTGACAGTTCATTCCAGTCCCAGGTTCAATGTACGGTGGAGTCGGGTCTGGACCGCTACCGGCCCGGACAGTGGGAGTTTGACGAATCCTGTCAGGCTGCGCGCTTGCTGCCCACATACCCGGGATTGGATCTCCCCCAGGATCAGTCTTTCCGGACGGACATTATCCAGATCGATCCCCGCAGCGGACAAATTCTGGCCATGTACGGTGCCCATCCGGATGCACTCTCCGAGCCGTTTTCACCCCAGGTCCCCGGTTCCCTTCTCACACCCTATATCTACCTGACAGCTTTTACCCAGGGCTATGAACCCGCTGCTCTGGTGTGGGATATTCCTCCTGATCTGGAACATATTGATGTCCAGGACACACATCCTGGGTGTACTGAAGGCTGCAAGTACAAGGGGCCTGTCAGTATTCGGTATGCATTAACCAACGATTACCTGGTGCCGGCTATTGAATTGTGGGAAAATCTCCGTGCGGCAAATATTGAAAACACTCTTTCCCAGATGGGTGTGGCCATTTCCAGTGAACCCTGTCCGGAATGCCAGCTGTTTCAAGGCAGCCATAGGGTTACCATTCTGGATGTGGCGCACAGCTTTGGTGTTTTCAGTCGGGGAGGGGTGCTGCAAGGATGGCCGGCCGGGAAGGGTGGGGATCTTGAACCGATTATTGTCCTCACAATTGAAGACTATCAGGGACAGATCTGGAGGGAAAAGCCGCGGGTCTTGAGCCAATCGGTGATCAGCAAGCAGTTAGCTTACATGATGACCCATGTTTTAAGTGACAGCCAGGCGCGCCGCCAGACCCTCGGACAGCAAAATGTCTTCGATATCGGACGTCCGGTGGCCGTTAAGAGGGGATATACCTATCAGGATCAGGGGGCCTGGACGTTGGGGTATACTCCCCAGTTGGTGACAGCCGTGTGGGTGGGCGGGAATCAGTCAGGGGGGGAAACGAAAGGGATCCTGCCCCCGTTATCCTCCGGGTTGTGGCGGGCGTTAACCCAGTCTGCCCTGAAAGGTCAGCCCGTTTTGAGCTGGGAACAGCCGCCTGGGATGACCACCGTCGAGGTATGTCTGCCATCCGGTCTTCTGCCCACCGAGAATTGTCCGCAGACGGTGCGTGAAATCTTTGTGTCCGGGAGTGAACCCACCCAGCGCGATAATTTGTACCGCAGCGTGGAGGTCAACCGGGAAACAGGCCGGCTGGCGACTGTTTTTACCCCACCGGCATTGATTGAAGAACGCACCTATCTCAACGTTCCGCCCAAAGCGCAAGCATGGGCGGCGGAAGAAGGCATACCTGCCCCGCCCCAGGCATATGATGTGGCGGGGGACACATCCTCTTCCGGGGATGTGTCCATCTCCTATCCGGAAAATTTCGCTTTTCTTAGAGGTCAGGTGGTGATTAATGGGGACGTGCCGGAGGAAGATCTTGTTTCTTATCGGGTGCAAATTGGCAAGGGGCTGAATCCGGATACATGGCAGCAAATAGGGCAGGAAAGGGAGCAGCCCCTGCGGGGAGGGGTGCTGGTCATCTGGGACACACAGGACATGGAAGATGGTTTGTACGCCATCCAGCTGGTTGTAGTGCGGAAAGGCCAAAAGGTTGAAAAAGCCTCAGCCCTGGTCTCGATTGATAATACCCCCCCTGAGGTCAGCCTGGATCTGGGAGTGGGTGAATTTGAGTATCAGAGAGGGGAAAAGATCTTGATCCGGGCTCAGGCCGTGGACAATGCCAGCATCGATGAAGTGAAATTTTTCATTAATGATCAGTTGGTTGCGTCCCGGCAATCTCCCCCTTTTGTGGTGCCCTGGACGTCAAAACCCGGCAGTCATGATGTGCGGGTTTTGGCGCGGGATAAATCCGGGAATACGGATGATGACACGGGTGTTTTCACCGTCAGTCGTTGATGGGGTGTGGGCCTGTCTTGCAACCATCGGAGCCGTGTTGTCGTTTTGGGCTGTAGTTATGGTAGCTCAGACAGCAGGGTTCCTGCCACCAGGCAGATTTGTCCCACATGATAGGGGATACGCACTTTCAGGTCCCTATGCTCAAGGGGAGAAATATACCGGTGCCAGGCCAAAAGGCCGTCCGACACATAAAAAAAACTCACACCGCTAGCAATCAGCAGCGCACTGGTTCGTTTCCATTCCGGGCGCAGCAGGGTGGTTAGACCTGAAAATAATGTTCCGGTTATCAACAGGGTGTACATTATCAGCGGAATTAAGTTAGCGGCCCTGGTGGGGGATTTTTGAGCGCGGTAGATGACAGCAAAGATCCATGAAGAAACCATCAGAGTCCCCGCAGCAAAAATCAGGGTCAGGGATGAAGCGGGCGGGGGAGAAGGATTGAATGCCAGGATATAGGCGGCATGGGCCAGTGAGAAGGAAATCAACCCGGCCAGAAAAAGTCGCTCTTTCATGCGTAGGAAAACATCCCCCGCGAAGGAGAAGGAAAGGCCGATGATCATCCCTGCATGGAGCGAGGAATGTGTGGGGTCCATCGCCGTGGAGAACATCAGCGCCACGATCACAGCGGGTTTGCTGACCGCATCCCACCCCTTCAGTTTGAGTTGCAGGCTGGCCCAGTTTGTTATCGCGATCAGAACGGCTGCAGCCAGAAAGATCACAGTGGCGCTCATTTGAACCCAAACAATTGCAGGGCGTGTTCGTCATTACGCCAATTGGGCCGCACTTTGACCCGCAAATCCAGATACACGTTTCTTCCGCTCATTTCCTCGATCTCCTTCCGGGCGGTGGATCCGATGCGCTTGATCATCTTTCCGCCTTTTCCGATCACGATTCCTTTTTGGGATTCCCGTTCCACAAATAGTGTGGCCCCGATGTAAGCTGTATCTTGGTCCCGTTCTTTAAATTCATCCATGCGGATGGCTATGGCATGGGGGACTTCATGGCGCAGGTGGATCATGGCCGCAGCCCGGATCATATCAGCCGCGATATCCCGTTCAAAAAGGTCGGTGATCTGATCTTCCGGAAAGAAGGGTGGACCGGGGGGAAGGTGGTCAATCAGCGTTTCCACCAGTTGCTCCAGATGGAGCCCTCTGGTTGCGGAGATGGGAATAAACTTGGCATCGGGAAGCAGATCGTGGTAGGCTGCCCGGCGATCAGCCATCTCACCTTCATCCAGGACATCGATTTTGTTCATGGCCATCACCAGGGAAGGGGCGGATTCCATTTCCCGCAGCACATCCAGGATCAATTCATCTTCCTGATGGGGAGGAAAGGTGGAGGCGTCGACGATCACCAGGCCTACATCCGCGTCCTCCAGGGCTTTGTGAGCGGTTTCATTCATGTGCTGGCCCAGCTTGTGATGGGGGTGATGCAGACCGGGTGTGTCAACAAAAATCACCTGGGCATGGTCTAGGGTGAGGATGCCGTATTGTTGAAAACGGGTGGTCTGCGGCTTGGGAGAAACTGCGGCCACCTTTTGTCCCAGGAGGGCATTGATTAAGGTCGATTTTCCTACGTTTGGGCGGCCCATGACGGCGACGAAACCTGATGTATACTCTTCCATGACTGCAGAACCTACTCCTTCCATTGTGAGTATGGGATAGTTATAGTATAGTTGATGGAGATAAAAACAACGGGCACTGCCGGCGGTCAGGATTGTCCTCGATGGGGGAATTCGTGCTCCGGCGTTGTGCCTTGACCAAATGTTCGGTACTTATTATAATTGTATGTCTGGGTTTAGGTCATGAAATCCATGACTATTCTATGTTTTTGAGTGATTTGCAGGAGTGTGTGCAGCCCGACAAGAAGATCTGCCCTGGTATTATACCGGGGCTTTGTCACGCAGGATCCCACAACCGCCTCAATTTGATCGTTGACCTTAGATAAATTTCAGGAGCAAACGTTATGGCTCAGGTTGATCAGGCCAAAAATTACGCGCGGATTAGCTACCGATTTCCCCTCCCGCCCCTGATCCAGGTACAGCTGGATTCATACAGGCGTTTAAAAACAGAAGGTGTGGCTGATCTGTTCCACGAGATATCACCTATTGAATCCTACAATGAAAAGATGCGGCTCTATTTCCCCAGCCACACACCGGAAGCTGAGCAGTGGGGTTTGGAGTACCGGTTTGAAGATCCGGAGCACACGGTGCAGGAGTGTGTGGAGCGGGATCTGACCTATTCAGCACCCCTTTATGTGTCTGTGCTTTTGGCTGGCCCAAAAGTCCCCGAGCCCATCAAGCAGGAAATCTTCATGGGCGAATTTCCAGAAATGACGCCCAAGGGGACCTTCATTATTAATGGTACAGAACGTGTGATTGTGTCCCAGCTGATCCGTTCTCCCGGTGTATATTTTGAAGCCGAGGTGGATCGCTCAACAGGGCGCCGCCTGGCGACGGCGAAGCTGATTCCGGACCGCGGTGCGTGGATGGAGTTTGAAACCCGCAAAACCGGATATCTGACCATCCGCTTTAACCGCCAGCGGACCATACCCGTCACGATCTTCCTGCGCGCTCTGGCAGCGGTGGATGACGGCCTCCAGGATTCCCCAATAGAAGAGGGCACGGATGAGGAGCTTATGTCTCTCTTTGAGGATGTGGATACCAATCCCGACCGTATGTTCATCCCTGCTTGCTTCGGCCAGGAGCCGGACTGGGAGGTGCAGGAAGGCATGACCATCGCTGAAACGGCCTTGATTGATTTCTTCAAGCGTATGCGGCCCGGAGATCCAGCTACGGTTGAAAACGCCAGGGAATTCCTTGAGGACCAGCTTTTCAATGAGCGCCGCTATAACCTGGAACGCGTCGGGCGCTACAAGCTGAACCAGAAATATGACCTGGATGACAAGGTTCCCATGGGTCATCAGACCATCACCAAATGGGATATTTATCATCTGGTGCGCCGCATGATCGAAATTAACAACCGCATGGAAGATCCTGATGATATCGACCATCTGGGCAACCGCCGCATCAAGACGGTGGACGAATTGATCCAGAACAAGCTCCGCGTCGGGATGCGCCGCATGGAGCGCGTCATCCGCGAGCGGATGTCGATCCGCGGCAAGAAGAAGATGTCTCCTGTGTCCCTGGTCAATATCCGACCGGTGGTGGCTTCCCTGCGGGAATTTTTCGGGTCCAGCCAGCTGTCTCAGTTCATGGATCAGACCAACCCGCTCTCCGAGCTGCGCCACAAACGGACGCTGTCCGCGCTCGGTCCGGGTGGTTTGCACCGCCAGCGCGCGGGTTTTGATGTGCGTGACGTTCACCAGTCCCACTACGGACGGATCTGTCCTATCGAGACTCCTGAGGGGCCCAACATCGGTCTTATTGGCCGCTTCGCCTCTTATGCCCGGGTCAATGATTATGGGTTTATTGAAACGCCGTACCGCAAGGTTAAAAAAGATGTCTCCCCCCAGGATGAGGAACTCATCGGTGCCAAGCTCCGGGAGCGCGTGCCTGATCCGGAAGACGGCAGAAAAAACCTTATCTCTAAGGGAGAACGCATCACGGATGAGATGGTGGAGATGCTGATCGAGGCCGGGATTGAAGAGGTCCCTGTGGAACCGTTCGTGTCCGAGGAGGTCGAGTACCTGGCGGCCGATGCCGAAGACCGCTTCTTCATTGCACAATCCACATCCCCTATCAACGAACATTATGAGTTTATCCAGGACCGTATCTCGGCCCGCCACCATTCCGATTTCCTGTTTATGGATCCGCATGAGGTGGATTATATCGATGTAGCGCCCAACCAGATTGTGGGAATCAGCGCGGCCCTGATACCTTTCTTGTCCCATGATGACGCGAACCGGGCCTTGATGGGTTCCAACATGCAGTCCCAGGGTGTGCCGCTTCTCAAACCTGATATTCCCCGCGTGTCCACGGGCATTGAGAGACCGGCTGCCCTTGATTCGGGACAGGTATTGCTGGCGGAAGAGGATGGGGAAGTGGAATCGGTGCGCGGGAATGAGGTCGCCATCCGCAGTAAGGATAACGAGATCCACAATTATAAATTGTGGAAGTATGAACGCTCCAACCAGAGCACATGTATCGACCAGCGTCCCATCGTCAGCAAGGGGCAGGTGGTCAAGAAAGGTGACGTCATCGCTGATTCCTCATCCACAGTGCAGGGCAACCTGGCGCTGGGACAGAATGTGACGGTGGCTTTTTTGTCCTGGGAAGGCGCGAACTTCGAGGATTCGGTGGTTATCTCCGATCACTTGGCCAAACACGACCGCTACAGCTCTATTCATATCGAGGAATATGAGGTTGAGTCCCGTGATACGCGCCTGGGTCCGGAAGAGATCACGCGCGACATCCCCAACGTGGGCGAAGATGCCCTGAAGGATCTGGATGAGACGGGGGTGATCCGGATTGGTGCGGAGGTCGAGCCAAACGATATTCTGGTTGGAAAGATTTCCCCCAAGGGTGAAAAGGAGCTCTCTCCCGAGGAACGCTTGCTGCGCGCTATCTTTGGCGAGAAATCCCGTGATGTGAAGGATACCTCGCTGCGCATGCCGCACGGCGAGAAAGGGAAAGTGATTGACGTCAAAGTCTTCACCCGGGAGGATCACACAGATTTATCGGCAGGTGTGGAAAAAATGGTGCGCGTTTTTGTGGCCCAGAAACGGACCATCACGGCCGGAGACAAGGTTGCAGGACGTCACGGCAACAAGGGCGTGATCTCTACGGTTGTCCCTGAAGAAGATATGCCCTTCCTGGAAGATGGTACAGCGGTTGATATGCTCCTCAGCCCCACAGGGGTGCCAGGGCGGATGAACATCGGCCAGGTGCTGGAAGCTCACCTGGGCTGGGCTGCACAAGAGCTTGGTTTCCGCGCCATCACTCCTGTCTTCGACGGCGCTGAAGAGAGCGAAATCGAGGCAGAGCTGGCCCGGGCCTGGTTGATCAATGAGGCCTGGGATGACGCAGCGGATCAGGCCTGGGAGTGGTTGAGCGGCTTTGACTACGAGCCGGCGGACATTCACGATGATGACGAGGCCCGCCGCCTGTATCTGGAGCACTGGCTGGGCGAACTGGATTACGACGTGTACCGCATTGTCACTGACCGCACGTACGCCCGTCGTTCGGTGTTGAAAGAATGGTTGCGGGACAAGGGGTATGACCCGGATCAGGTTCTGTTCTTCGAAGATCAGGAAATCCCGCTCTCCGAGCGAGAAGCGCAGGACAGGCGCGCGATCGAAGCCTGCTTGCGGATGTGGATTGAAAAGGTCAAAGAAGATGTGGACACCAATCTCGAGAAATTGAGCTATGAAGAGCTTCAGGAGCTGGCCAGCGATGTGGTCGATGAAACAGGCCATCCCTTGCCCCTCTTCGGAAAGCAAATTCTGCGCGATGGACAAACCGGAGAACCCTATGATCATCCGGTGACGGTTGGCGTGATGAATGTGCTTAAACTCCATCACCTGGTGGAGGATAAAGTCCATGCCCGCTCCACGGGTCCGTACAGTCTGGTTTCCCAGCAGCCGCTGGGAGGGAAGGCTCAGTTCGGTGGCCAGCGCTTCGGTGAGATGGAGGTCTGGGCTCTGGAGGCCTACGGCGCAGCCTACACCCTGCAGGAAATGCTGACCGTGAAATCGGATGATGTCGTGGGCCGCGTTCAAGCCTACGAAGCCATCGTCAAGGGTGAAAAGATTGAAGAAGTCGGCATTCCGGCATCCTTCCGGGTGCTGGTCAAAGAAATGCAGAGTCTGGGTCTGTCGATCGAAGCCATCACGGATGATGGTGAAGTGATCAGCTTCGGCAAGGAAGACAGCCGGGCGCAGATCCCGCGGATGAGCACCGGTTTACTGGGTCTCGGCAGGCGATAAAGTACACCTGCCTGCGTTAGGCTTGCAAGCTTTAAATTAGGAGGTTTTGGCTTGACTATCACTAGTGCACGTGATAAAATTCTAAGTCGTTGTCCAAATTGAAACGGACGCGAAGAAGATTGTGACACTATAGACCCTGAGCAATTCAAGGCCATCATTAGTTAGATGGCCTTGAATATTGAAAAGTCTATTTGAATTTTTGTTTGGAGGCGGAAGTGCCCACTATTAATCAGCTCGTACGCAAAGGTCGTGAAGAGAAAAAATCGAAGAGCAAGGCCCCCGCGCTGCGTTACACCTTTAATTCCATGAAGCAGAAGCGCATAAAACAGGAGAAAGGTGCCCCGCAGAAGCGTGGCGTGTGCACAGTGGTGCGCACCATGACCCCCAAGAAACCGAATTCGGCGCTGCGCAAGATTGCCCGGGTTCGCCTCACGAACGGCATCGAAGTCACCGCCTATATACCGGGTGAGGGACACGGCCTGCAGGAACACTCCGTGGTTCTCGTCCGCGGCGGGCGTGTCAAGGACCTGCCGGGCGTGCGTTACCACATTGTGCGCGGAAAACTCGATTCCAGCGGTGTGGATGACCGAAAACAGAGCCGCTCCAAGTACGGCACGAAACAGTCCTAAGGGGTTTGAAGGCCGCAATATTGCAGCTGCTTTGATGAGTATTTAATGGAGAGATGGGATGCGAAGAAGAAGAGCAGATCGACGAAAAGTCAGTCCGGATCCGAAATATGATAATGTCAAGGTGCAAACCTTCATTAATCATGTCCTGAAGCGCGGTAAAAAAAGCGTGGCTTCTCGCATGGTGTATGACGCCTTTGACATCATCGAAGAAAAAACGGAACAGGACCCGGTTGAGGTCTTTGAGCAGGCGATTGAGAATTCATCGCCCCGCATGGAAGTCCGCCCCAGGCGGATTGGCGGCGCCACGTACCAGATCCCCATGGAAGTCCCGTCCCACCGCCAATTTGCTTTGGCGACGCGCTGGCTGCTGGAAGCGGCACGCTCCCGGTCCGGTGTCCAATTCCCGGAACTGCTGGCATCTGAGTTGTTGGACGCCTCCAAAGATGAAGGCAGCGCGGTGAGAAAGAAAGAGGAATCGCACCGCATGGCGAAGGCCAACCGCGCTTTTTCGCATTTCCGGTATTAAAGTTTTGTGTGATCCACACAGGGTGTTGAATGAGTCGGAAGTATCCATTAGAACGGTTTCGAAATATCGGGATCATTGCCCATATTGACGCGGGCAAGACCACGACCACGGAGCGTATCCTGTACTACACAGGGAAAACGCACCAATTAGGGTCCGTGGATGATGGGACGACTGTGACCGATTGGATGGAACAGGAGCGGGAGCGGGGCATTACTATCGTCTCGGCGGCTGTCTCTGCTGTGTGGAACAAGCATCTGGTCAACATTATTGACACGCCCGGCCATATTGACTTCACAGCGGAAGTGCAGCGCTCCTTGCGGGTGCTGGATGGCGGTGTGGTCGTTTTTGACGCCGTGCAGGGCGTTGAACCCCAAAGCGAGACAGTCTGGCGTCAGGCTGATCTTTATGAGGTCCCCCGCATCTGCTTCATTAATAAGATGGATCGGGTGGGCGCCTCCTATGAACGCACCGTGGACATGATCCGCGAACGGCTGGGGGCAACCCCGGTCACTGTACAGATGCCCATTGGCATCGAAGATGATTTTACCGGCGTGGTAGATTTAATCGCCGGTAAAGCTTTTGTATGGGAAGATGAGAAAGGCAGCGCACCGCTTGAAAAGGACATCCCGGAGGAGATGCAGGAAGCCTTCCAGGAACGACGCAGCCTGGTGGTAGAAAAGATCGCCGAAACGGATGAAGAGCTGACACTGAAATATTTAGAAGAAGAGCCTATTTCAGAGAAGGAACTCAAAGCAGCTCTCCGTCAGGCTGTGATTGATAATAAATTAACGCCCGTATACTGCGGCAGTGCCCTGCAGAGTATGGGCATACAGCCGCTGCTGGATGCCGTGGTGGATTATTTACCCTCGCCATTGGACATCCCCCCGGTGACAGGATATCATCCCGATACCGAGGAAGAGCTTACTCGGGCTCCCTCCGATGAAGAACCGTTCAGCGCGCTGGTGTTTAAGATTGTCACCGATGAGTATGTCGGACGGCTGGCTTATATACGTATATATTCCGGCACGATCAAACAGCGGGACACGGTTTACAATCCCGGCAAAGGTCAAAAAGAGCGCGTGGGCCGCTTGATCCGCATGTTTTCTGACCGCCGGGAAAATATTGAAGAAGCCCAGGCCGGGGACATTGCCGCTGTGCTGGGATTGAAAAACTCCTTTACCGGCGACACGATTTGTGACGGTGATGCGCCGATTCTGCTGGAAGATATCACCTTCCCGGATCCGGTCATTTCGGTGGCCATTGAACCCAAAACGACCGCCGATCAGGACAAGTTAGGCACGGCACTTCAGAAATTATCTGAAGAGGATCCTACTTTCAAAGTCCGCACCGATCCTGACACCGGACAGACGTTAATTTCAGGCATGGGTGAGCTGCACCTGGAGGTGCTGGTTGACCGCATGCTGCGCGAGTTCAATGTTCAGGCCCGGGTAGGGAAACCGCGGGTAGCTTATAAAGAATCCATCACGCAGCCTGTGCCTGAGGTGGAGTACCGCCATGTCAAGCAGTCCGGCGGACACGGGCAGTTTGCCCATGTGGTGATGGAAATCAAGCCGGGCGAAGATGGCAGCGGGATTGTCTTCGAAGATGACATTTATGGTGGATCAATCCCTCGAGAGTATATTCCGGCTGTGGAGCGGGGCGTACGCAACGCGGCTGAAACCGGTGTGATCGCTGGCTACCCCGTGACAGATGTTGAAGTCAGGTTGTTTGACGGCTCCCATCATGAGGTGGATTCCAGTGAGATGGCCTTTAAAATTGCGGGATCGATGGCCTTCCGGCGCGGCATTGAACGCGGACGCCCGGTATTACAGGAGCCGGTTATGTTTGTTGAGGTGGTTATCCCGGAAGAATTCCTGGGTGACATCATCAACCAGATGAACTCGCGGCGCGGCGATGTGCTGGGCATGGATATGCGGCCGGGCGGCACCCAGGCTGTGCGGGCTATGGTTCCCCTGGCGGAAATGTTCGGGTACGCCACTGAACTGCGGTCCGCCACCAAGGGGCGCGGCGCGTTCACGATGGAATTTGACCATTATCAGAAAGTATCCGAGGAATTGTCGCAAGAAATTATTGTCGGCGGATGATACAATAGACCTCTGCTGGTATGATCCGCCTGGGAGAAGAATGAGAGAGAAGCAACAAAGCAGTTTACGTCAGGAGAGCATTTATGGCTAAGGAAAAATTTGAACGAACGAAACCGCACTTGAACG
>CAZIFI010000033.1:0-9659 GCA_964539105.1 uncultured Anaerolineales bacterium
ATCCGAACTGATCACGGTCCAATTCCGGGCGTCCCCGCCCAGGGAGGCCAGGCGGCGTTTTATAGCAGTATCCGCGGTCTGGGACCGGGAGACAAAAAACGCGGCCACAAATCCAAAGGAACGCTCCCCTGATTGACCCGGCTGTGCCTGGTCGAAATACACTTCGATCCTGGTCCGTTTCCGCTGAGAGAAGTGACGTAAACGTTCAATCAAATCCAGTTCATCATCCACATCATTCAGGTTGATGTGGGACAGATGAGGGATGAGATTATGTCCATCAATAAGATAAGGCATGGAAAGTTGAGGGCTGCTGAATCCATTCGGGCATCATGCAATAACTGCTCAAGTGTGCTATGATGGTTTCTAGTCTAAAAGATTATATCAAACAGGGGATGGGCCTATGAAGCAAGGACAAAGATTACTCTTTTACATCCTGCTAAATATGGTGGTTTCAGCCGTGACGATGATCGGTGTTCTTTACCTGTGGGACAACACCAATTTAAAACAGGTCTTATTTTCAACCTCCCCGGGTGGCACATCAGAATCCATCAGCGAATCTTCCGGCACACCGGACACATTTCAAACGCCAGCCTCCCTGGATATTGAGATTGACGAAGTTGGCGGGATAGGAAATCTGGATACAGAATACGTCCGGCTGCGACATGTCAATAGCAGCACACAGGAAACCATCTCCCTGGAAAATTGGCGCCTGAAAGATGAGGGCGGACACGAATTTGCCATCCTGTCCCAGTCCGGATTTGAACAGCTTGAACTACACAAGAAGGGGGCCGTCAATATATTCACCAAAGCGGGCCAATCCAACCCCATCCAGCTCTATCTGGGCTTTTCTGAACCCCTGTGGGAACCGGGCGAAACAGTCAGCCTGATCAATCCCCAGGGAGAGGTGCACGACTCCTTCCTGATCCCTTGAAGCAGCGAACCCAACAGCCTTTAAAAAACAAAGGCTCTCTCCTGTTGAACGGGAGAGAGCTCATTTCGGATTAAGTTTACAGTTCAGTTACTTACAGCAGGCCGAAATTTATAGCCATATACCAGAAGTCCCCGTTCATCCCCCTCACTCTTCAGTCTACGGGTGATCATCTCCACCGGCATCCCGATCTCAACATGCTTGTCGCCCACATCAGTCAGTTGAGCCGTGACCACCGGCCCCTCATCCAGCTGGACCAGCGCCACGGTGTAAGGAACGGAGTCCTCAAAGTCGTGGGGGGCGTTAAAGACTTCTGTGAAAGAGTACACCTTTCCACGTCCGCTGAATTCGAATTCCGTTTTTGCTTCATCACCGCACTCCGGACACACGTCCCGGGGTGGGAAAATTTTCGCGTCGCAGTGCGGGCAAACCTCGCCGGTCAGGGCATATCGCTGCCGCTTCAAGCGCCAATGTCGGGGGATATCCATATAACCACTCCTTGCAAACCGCCGCAAAATTCTCAATTTAGAAATCTCGGTTCCGCAATCCTAAGTTTACGTTCAAATAACTATCAGAAACTATCAAAAGGGTGATTCATGCGGGGACAGCGGGCAGCAGCGCCTAGAAAAAGTCATTTCATGACAATTTTCCCACGCATCCGGGCATACTGGGCATAATCAATTTCCGTGCGGCGGGCAATATACTCTTCTGTTTTCACGGCCCGGTCCCGGCGGTCCAAAAGCGCTTCCGTGACACGGAGCGAAAAGGCATCCGATCCCGCTCCAGAACCGAATGAGGACATCAGGATGCGGTCGCCGGGTTGGGCCACATCAAAGAGGGCTGCAAGACCAATCAAAGAAGCCCCGGCATACGTGTTCCCAATCCGGGGTGACAGCAACCCCGCTTCAGTTTGTTTTTCCGTGAAACCCAGCTGGGCGGCCACCCTTTTGGGAAACTTGACGTTAGGTTGGTGAAAGACAGCATAGGCATAATCTTCGGGAGATCTGTCCAGCTCATCCAAAAGCCTGGTCACAGCATGCTTGGTGTGCTTGAAATATGCCGGTCTCCCCGTAAAGCGCCCGCCGTGTTCCGGATAGCGCTGGTGCGCCCGGCGCCAGAAATCCGGGGTATCGGTGACATAGGAATAAACACCTTCTATCACTGCCAGGGCCTCCTCTTCCGGTCCAATCAAGAACGCTCCACCCCCGGCCGCCGCGGTATACTCCAGGGCATCTCCCGGCCGACCCTGGGCCGTGTCCATGCCCAGTGCCAGCGCATAGCGGGCCATACCCGAACCCACCAATCCCATCGCTGCCACCATGGCTTCCGAGCCTGCCTTGCAGGCGAATTCCCAATCCGCAGCCTGCGTGTCAGGCACAATCCCCAAAGCCTCCGCCACAATGGTCGAAGTCGGTTTTACCGCGTAAGGATGGGATTCAGACCCCACCCACACAGCCCGAATGTGGCGGGGGTCAACATCAGCCCGGGCCAGGGCGTTCCGGGCCGCTTCAATGGACATTGTGACCACGTCTTCATCAATTCCCGGCACAGACTTCTCTATGATAGGCTCAACACTCAAGCCGCCTTTCCACACCCGGGATACTTCCGTGGCTGGAAGACGGTAACGGGGGATATAGGCCCCATAGCCGACGATCCCCACCTTTCGATCCGGCTGCAATAATCTGCCC
This sequence comes from uncultured Anaerolineales bacterium, assembly GCA_964539105.1. GTDB lineage: Bacteria > Chloroflexota > Anaerolineae > Anaerolineales > UBA11858 > B10-G9. The sequence continues at coordinate 2,617 of CAZIFI010000033.1, forward strand.
TGCTCATGATTGTTATGGGTGTAGTGTTCTTTCATATCGTGTTTCCCTGTTTCTATCCGGTAACCTATAAGCCGATTATTCGTCATGCCATGTATCAAGCACTGACCTGGCGTATTCCACGTCAATTCGTTTCTCATCCACCAGAACTTGGGCCAGGCGGCCCACATCTTTTCCTTCCGCTCCGGCCGTCAGCGCCACCTGGCGGGCATGGAGGGACATATGACCTTTCTGGATTCCTTCCGTGGCCAGGGCCCGCAGCGCAGCCAGATTTTGCACCAACCCAACCGCGGCGATGACCTCCGCCAATTCACGCCCCGAGCGGACATCCAACAACCGCAGCGAAAACCGGGCAGTGGGATGGGATCCAGTTGTGCCCCCCACCGTTCCCGCCGTGAGCGGCATCTCTAATCTGCCTTTCAATTCCTGGCCCCGGCCCACAGACCAGCGGGATAGGGGACGGTAGCGGCCGCTCCGTGCTGCGTAGGCATGGCCGCCCGCTTCCACCGCCCGCCAGTCATTCCCGGTGGCAAGCAGCACAGCATCTACGCCGTTGAATATGCCTTTATTGTGCGTCGCTGCCCGGTAGGGATCCGCTTCTGCAAAGGCCCAGGCTTCCAGAATGCCGTCACGGACCCGGTCGCCGCTGAATGTGTCAAAGGCCAGATCCTGGGCCGGAATGGAGCAGGAGGCCCGTGCCAGTCGCCGATCTGCCAGATTGGACAGGATCCGCAAGTGCACCCGCCCATCAAGCAGATGTTCAATATGAGGGGCCAGGCGTTCGCAGGCAGTGTTCACAGCATTGGCTCCCATGGCATCCCGGACATCAACCAGTAAATGAACCACCAGGAATCGTCCCAGCAGATCGGACTCCACAATCCTGACTTCCAAATCCTGCGGTCCACCCCCCAGCCGGCGTAAAACCGGATCCACATCCTCAATTTCAGCCAGGAGGGCATCTTTGTTCTCCTCGATCTCTCTCCGGGCCCAATCCACATCCGCCACATCCAACACCTGGAGCTGCCCGATCATAATTGGCGGGTCAGCATCCGCCTGAATCCCGCCGCTGCGGCGGGTGAGTTTTGCCATGTAGGATGCCCCGGCAACCACAGAAGGTTCCTCAATCACCATAGGGACTACCACATCCCGGTCATTGATCACAAAGTTCAGCGCGACCCCGAGCGGAAAGGCAAACTGGCCGATGACATTCTCGATCATGTTTTCAGCCTTATCTGGTCCCAGGGCATCGGGTTCTATACCAGGTAGATCGTCTGCGGTTAAAAATCCAGCATCCCGGAGCGCTTGCCGGCGGTCCTCCTGCGGCAGGGTGTAGAAACCGGAAATCCGTGATCCTTGTTCCTGTGGGGGCATCTCAATTTCCTCAACACTTCATTGCAATTTCACGTATATGCCTGCATCATGGTCCACTTTAACGCAGGATGACTGGCAAAAACTATCAAAATCAAGCTGAATACGGTAAAATATATCCTGCGGAAATTCATTGGTATTTGATAGGGTTATGAGTCAAACAGAGCAAGACAAATTAGAGCAGCAACTTCACCAATATCACCAGGCCAGCTTCAAACTTGTGCGTGATCTGTCTCTGGACACGGTTCTGGAGCGCATTGTCACCCTGGCGAAGGAGCAGGCCCAGGCAGAATACGGCGCCCTGGCCATCCGGGGGGAAGAGGATGACATTATCCGCTTCATTACCGTGGGGATGACGGACCAAGAGGTGGAGCGCATGGACCACCCTCCGGTCGGGAAAGGGCTTTTGGGTGAACTGCAGCACAAAACCGATATTATCCGCATCCCGAGCATTGAAGATGATCCCCGCAGTGTGGGTTTTCCGGAGCATCACCCTTTCATGGAATCCATGCTCGGCGTCCCCATCATTTCCGGGGAACGGATCATCGGACAAATTTACCTCACCAATAAGATCGGCGAGCCGGAATTCACGGAGAACGATGCCCGGCTGATGACCACCCTGGCCGGCTACGCAGCGGTTGCCATCACGAATGCCCAGCTATATAACACCATTATCGAACGCGATCAGATCCTCAATCAGCAAAATGAGGATCTGTCTTTGATTAATGACCTGGCGCAGACTGTGGCCAGCTCGCTAGACATCAAAGAGATCATGAGCCAGACCTTATCCCGCGTCCTCAGCTACCTGGATATCGAGACGGGAGAAATTTTCTTAAAGGATAAAGGCGGGAAGGACCTGCGCTTGTCCCTCTTACGCGGGGATGGGTTTGAGGCATTTTCCACCAAGAACGTGTTTCGCATGGGGGAAGGATTGGTAGGCAGGGCAGCCGGGTTGAACAAGCCCCTAGTCAGTTACGCCCTGGACAGCGACCCTCGCATTCTGCGCCCCGCTATCGCCAGAGCCGGCTTCACGTGCCTGGCAGCCATCCCCCTTCAAACCCAGGCTAAGGTGGTGGGGGTGATGACCCTGACCAGCAAGAAAGACCACCAGTACACCACCCGCGAGCTTGATTTGTTGACCACCATCGGAACCTGGGCCGGCACAGCCATCGAAAACGCCCGCTTACAGCAGCAGGCCAAACGGGTCGCCATCCTGGAAGAGCGCGAGCGGATTGGCATGGACCTGCATGACGGGATCATCCAGTCCCTGTATTCCATCGGGTTGACCCTTGATCTCGTCAAACAAATCTATCAGGAAGACCCGGATGAGACGGAGGAAAAACTAAACCAAACCACGGATGCCATCAACGCAGCCATCACGGATATCCGGTCTTATGTGGCAGACTTACGTCCCCGCCAAATGCAGCGTGATCGGACATTCTCCGAAAATTTACAAATGCTGCTGCGGGAATTCGAACGCAATTCAAACATCACGACGGATTATGTAGATGATACCCAGGAACCTCTCGATATAGATTATGAAAACGGGGTCGCCCTGTTCCACATCATGCAGGAAGCGCTGGCCAATTCATCCCGCCATGCGGATGCAACCCAGGCCCAGGTCCATCTGTGGGAAGACGATGGCAGGGTCTTTCTGGAAGTGGCCGACAATGGCAAAGGATTCAATTTGGACAAGACAGAAATCAGCCTTGGTCACGGCCTTTCCAATATGAAGCGCCGCACCAGGAAAGTAGGGGGAGACATTGAAATTGACTCTGCTCCCCTGCAGGGCACATCAGTGATCGCCTGGGTGCCGAAGACTCAGGAAAGCTGATTATCCATCAAAACCCCGGTTTATTATCAAAAAAGCTCCTCTTTTGAGGAGCTTTTTAATTACCAGGATCTGTTCCCCCATTATTGATTGTTATTTTCATCTAGCTTCCTGTGCTTCCTTTTTTTGGCCTCCACCTGCTATATAAGCAAGGATCACACTCAAGCCATACAAAAACAGCAAAGGAAGGAAGACCAGCATCATGTTTACTGGATCAATCGTCGGGGTGATCACTGCAGCCAAAACAGCCATAATCACCACTGCTATGCGCCAATTTTTTGCTAACACTCTTGCAGAAAGTACCCTCATCATCGCCAAAACATAGGATAGTAGAGGAAATTCAAACACCAGTCCCATCCAGAACATGATCCCGGTCACGAACCGGATGTAAGAAGAAGGGCGTATTTGAGTCGGGACGTTCATAAAATTAAGCAGCACCGGCAGACCCGCGGGTAAGATCACAAAATAGGCAAATGCCATCCCAGCAAAGAAAAAGATTACCACGAGGGGAATGGCCAGCAAGCCTATCAGGCGCGCTCTACGGGATAAAGCAGGAGCGACAAACAGAAACAATTCGTAGGTGATGTAGGGAAGAGCCGCCGTGAAACCAGCCAGAAAAACTACCCGCATGCTCACCCCAATGGGTTCTGTGACTTCTACAGCCTCTAACTTTTCCAAACCCCCAATAGGTTGGGCGATCCAGTCTAATAGCTGCGGTAAAAATATAAAAGCCACCACCGCGAAAAGGACCAGCGATATGACAGAACGAAAAAGGTGCTTTCTCAGAGCATTAACATGCGCCAATACACTCTGGGGTTCTTCAAAGGCATGTTGGATGCTGTCTCCGACAGGAGCATCATCCGGTTCTTCCTGAAAGAACTTCCGTAATGCAGAATAAATGTTTGACACCCAGTTTGCAATCGTTCGAAAAGGATAGGTAATCACCCTGAATGCCATGGTGAAGAACTTTTTCACGAGCCCCCACCTCCCCCACTTTCAACGGATTCGTCACGAGCCGATTCCTCGCTTGCTTTATTTTTATGCTCCTGATCAGTAGACTGGAAAGCTGAGCTCTTGGGTTCGGGCTGTGACTTGATGGTGGGTGTCCTTGACTTTATCTCATCCAGGTCCTCAAGCCGAGGTAGTGATGACGCAGAAAATTCAGACTGCATCTCATCAAGATCCGCAGAAATTCCTAAATCTTCAGTCAGCATACTCCACAGATCCCCTGACCCCCGAAGGGCTTGCCAGTATTCAGAGGAATGGATCTGCCCCAGGAATTTACCCACTGTCCTTCCTGCCTTGACCATACCTTCTGGACCTAAAACCAAAAGTGCAAAAACCAGAACCACAATAATTTCCAAGGGTCCGACACCGAATATATTCATGTGGATTCCTGGATCATGTCATTTCAGTGATACCGCTCAACAGAAAAACAACCGATTATGACTGTGTTTCATCCTTGTCATCGTCGATATCCAACTCCCCTTCACCACTCAAGCCGTCTTTAAAAGCCCGAATGCCTTTGCCCATCTCCCCAAACACCTTGCTTATCCTACCCACACCAAAGAGCAGGATGACAACTATGAGGATGATAACCAATTCTGTGGGTCCTAATCCGAACATATTTTTCTCCTTACAATCTCATTTTCTTCTTTGGGTTAATTATAATCGCTTTCCAAGCACTTAGCCTAGGTAAGCTAGATCACGTATTAAACACGAAAGATATCCATTTCCATTCAAAGAGAATAGATTTTAGCGCCGTCCTCCAGACCCGACACCTCCTGGGCTGCGCCACAAGGACAGAACCATTGGCAATAAGGGTTTTTAATACCTATCGTATAAACGAATAAAATGCCGCCAATCAGGGCATACCCATACAAATAGGGTTGTCATTTAGGCCAAAATCCCATCGGAAATTATTGATATATGCCAAATTAATGGGCTGTTGTAAATAAATTTAAAAACAATTATCCCTGCAATTATGCCGCCCCGACGAATTGTCTTTTTACAAAAAATTTTCGCTGGTGGACTCCATATCCGACAGCAAACAAGAGCAATAAAGAATCTTGGGAACCCCGATAAAACCCGGCCTGCCGGGGGAGATTGAACCGCAAGTTCCATCAATTGAGCCGCCTTCCGGCTGCCATCTAGCACAGCCCGGACAATCCCTTTCGGGAAGGTCGGTGCGCCTGTCACCCCATCTGTAAAAACCGCAAACACGTGTCCCGGCAGTTTGTCAAACCATTCCCCTTGCGGTATTCCTTCACGCACCGCTGGCATGAGATCCGATGTAGCAAGGTATACTCCTATCTCCCACGCGGTGACAAAGGATAAAATGGCAGCTGCCCCGGGCAACAAAGAAAAACGCTGCCTGCGCTCATATCGTGAGAAATTAATAGGTAATCTATATACCAATAATCCAACCAATCGTTGTCGAATCTTTTATGATAAACCCTCAAGGAGCTGGCGGGCCTTCTCCACACGATCATCCAGATCCGCTTTCTCGAAAATTTCGACCGCTATTTTTGCCTGTTCTTGGCTCTTTCCCAACTCACCGCGTTCCTGATAGGTTATGGCCAGCATGGATCGCTGCTCCCCTTCCAACTCGGGAAGATGATGTTCTTTTGCCAAATCAATCGCTTTGCTATGATGTTCGACTGCCTTCTCCAGATCACCCTCTTCAGCATAGACATATCCCAAGCGACCCATTATATAGGCTTCATAATGAATTTTTTCCAACTCCCTGGCCCCCTTTAAAGCATCCTGATAAGTATTCACAGCCCGATCAAACATCTCAGACGCCACAAAAGACTCGCCGAGATCCATGAGAAAATCTACTTCACGTTCCCGGTCTCCCCTGGATCGGGCAATTGATATCGCATCCAAGATCAAATTCTGGGCCTCCTGAACTTTGCCTTCCCGGAAATAAGCCATGATGATAGGCTCCAGGTATTCAAAGGCCATCTCGTCTTCCTGATCCTCTAGCAGTTCCAAGCCCCGGAAGGCAACCTTTTTAACCTGTTCATCATCCTGAAGCTCATGATAACAGCGGGTCAATTTATGCAGTATACTTACCAGCGTCTCTTTGTCTTCCTGTTCCTCATAATATGGAAGTATGTGCTGGAAGACATCCACCGCTTTTTGATACCTTCCTTGCCATTCCAAAACCGACCCCAGGTTGCCCTTAAAGCCCATTTCAGCTTCTTGATCATTTTCTTCCTCGGCAAGAGCGATCGCTTGGCGATAGTATCGTTCCGCCTCGTCCAGGGATGGCACCGAAAGGCTTAAATTGGCTAACGCCCCTTTTACTTTCATCAGGCGATGTGTGTCATCAAGGGATGTGGCCAGACTCTCCGCTTCCAAGAAGCGTCGGAAGGCTCGTTCATTCTCACCCGAGTCCAAAAGAATCTGTCCCTGTGTCGCTACTGCATCACATTTAATGTGGAGATCCTCTTCTTCCTCAGCAATCAGGAGCATCTTGGTAGAAGTTTTATAGGCATCAGAAAACCTTTTGGTCTCCTGATAAACAAGCGATCTCAAACCCAGCCCATGGGTTAAGATGCTGATATCCTCAACCTCCTTCCCCGCCAATACTTCTGCTCGATCAAAATATTCCATTGCTTCTTCGGGCTGATCATTCAAGGCCAAAGCGTATGCATAATTCGCCAGAGCCAAACTCCGTTCCTCTGGGTCGCCAGTAGCCCGGACCTCTTTTAGATCTTTTTTACATTCATCCAGGTAATTGCGGTTACGAGCAGATATGTCCATTATCCTCTCCAGAATCTCAGTCTATCCTAGCATGAAATGTACCACTAAAGGAGCAAAGAATCGAGACAGGACGTCT
>CAZIFI010000033.1:9759-22283 GCA_964539105.1 uncultured Anaerolineales bacterium
GCGAGATTTATGAGAAGGATAATCGACGGTAGACTTTTTTTGCCAGCCCGGGCAGGTACACATTGGGTTTCAACACCACCGTAGAAGACGCGGGCCAGCGCGCTGAAGCCTGGTCCAATAAATGCGGGCGAATAACGACAATCGCTGCCTGAAAGTCTCCCCCATCAATGATCTGCAATCCCCGGGTCCACCCTCCTCCGCGTTCCAACTCAATAGGACCTAGTTCATCCACTACCAGCATATCACACGGGGTAGCGCGCGCCAGGAACTGGTTCCCCCATTGTATGGTTTCTTCACTAAAAGCCCAGCGTTTTGTTTTAGGACCGCTTGTTTCTTCATTACGTAGGTAGGCCAAGGGACGAGATTCGTTATTTTTCAGATTGACAGCTGAGATACCCACTTTCTGCCCATCCTCAAAGACCCCCGGGGAAATCACTCCCCGCACACGCAAACCGTCGCGACGGGCCCAGTTGGTAATGTGGCTGCAGAATGTGGTCTTACCTGCCCCGATTTCTCCTGTGATGATGACGCGCTGCGCTTTCATTCCGGTTCTCTATCCATGATGACCACAGTTTGTCCATTGGTGCGTTCCACGCGGACAGGAGCATTATATAACATTCTCAGATGGTGGGAGGTGATCACCGTGTCCAGCGACCCTTCTTTATATACCTGACCGTCATTCATGAGCACAAAGTGGTCTGCTGCATAGATAGCTGCATTCGGGTCATGGGTGGTGATGACCACCGTGATCCCTTCTCCGGCCAATTCCCGCAGCAAAGTCAAAATAATGCTCTGATTTTCAAGATCCAGGTGGGCGGTCGGCTCATCCAGAAGCAAGATGCTGGGCTGTTGGCTGAGCATGCGGGCGATGTGAACCAGCCGGCGTTCCCCACCGCTCAAGGCTGTGACTTGTTTTTCGCGCAAAGACCTGATTCCCAGCGCCGATAATGCCTCCTCACAAATCCGCACGTCTGCCCTTCCCGGGATCTGGAACGGTTTTAAATAAGGCGCCCGGCCCAGAAGGACATATTCAAAGACCGTAAAATTGAAAGGGATGCTCTCAAACTGAGGTACCAGGCCCATGATCCGCGCCGATTCTTGCCGGGAGTATTGTGAGCGGTGTCGTCCTTTGATGGAAATTTGTCCCTGATCCGGCTTTAACAGCCCCAACATGAGATGCAGCAGGGTGGTTTTTCCCGTCCCATTTGGCCCCAGGATGGCTGTGACTTTTTGGGCAGGGATTTTAACATGGATGCCATTCAGGACTTTATTGCCGCTGGAAGAATAGCCAAAAGTTATATCCTGCAGGGAAATAGCATCCATCATCACGCCCTCACCTGGATCCCGGAGCGGATCATGAGATATATGAACAGCACCGCGCCAATGGCTGATGTCAATATGCCCAGTGGAATCTCACCGCTCAGCAGAGTGCGAGCCAGGTTATCGCTGACAACGATAAACGCACCTCCCAGCAGCATGGCAGCAGGAATGGAGCGGTGCGCACTGGCGCCGAACAAGCGCCGGGCAATATGGGGGATGATCAATCCCACCCACCCAATGGTCCCGCTGACAGATGTCAGCGCTGCAGTGGCTGCCACACTGGCAAACAACAGGATGAAACGCTCACGACCGATGGCAGCGCCCAGGGAAAAGGCCGTTTCGTCATTCAGAGATAATAAATTAACCCGCCAGCGCATGAAAAAAACCGTCGTTAACCCCACAACCGCAAAAGGAACCGCATACCAGAAATCACGCCAGGTGACATTCCATAACCCACCCAGAAGCCAGAAAGTTAGCTCGGGAAGCTCGGTGAGGGGGTCCGCCACATATTTCAGGATGCCCAGACCAGCTGAAAATAAGGCGGAAACCGCCACCCCCGACAGAACCAGGCGCAGCACCCATCCACCAAAACGCATGTGGTGAGAAAGGGTGTACGAGCCAAATAATCCAATCAGACCAAACAAGGTGGCCACAAGCTCAATCAGCAGGGGATGGCGTCCCAACCATAGAATGGTGATGGCCGCCCCGAAGGCTGCACCCTGAGTCACCCCTATAAATCCGGGCTCAACCAGAGGATTTCGAAACACCATCTGCAGCACGGCGCCTGTGGCGGACAGAGTCATACCCAGCAGCAACCCCGTTAACAGCCGGGGCAAGCGCAGGGAATAAACCAGGCGGCGGGCCAGATCGTCTTCCACAAGCAGCCCGGGGGACATCCATCCCGGCTGCGGGTATCGCCCCATAAAAGCCGACCCCAGCAAAATCAGGAATACCACCAATACCAGGAAAAGGATGGCACGACGATATTGTGTCTCTTTCACCGGCAATCCCTCTTTATCATGGAACGTCCCCCTTCAACTTAGGGAGGACCTGGTTTTGAATTGTATTCTGGTCAAGCCGGTACAATTCGCTGTAAAACTGGTCCACTTCATGCAAGATATCGATCTCCTTGGTTCGACCTGGATGAATTTTGGTCGCTAACCACTGCAAACCCAGGATCCAACGCGTATCAGGCTGGTCCCAGCTGTAAAAATCAAACCCAAAAGCGTACAGCTGATCCCCTTTCAGAGCCGTGAGGTCGGCCCACAGGGGATCCTTTTCGAGGTCGTCTACCACATCAGCGGCTCCTCCCCGATAATCGATGATATAGATTTGATCCGGGTCCCAGGCTGCGATCTGTTCGAAGTTAACGATAGACCATCCTCCACCCTCCCCGGTCCCTTTCCAGACCGGTTTGCCCCCCGCAAGTTCAACCATCTCCGTCTGTATCCATGCCCCCGAAGGAACGCTGAAGGTGGTCTTTCCACCCTGCCCACTGTACCGCAGCAGCAGTACCCGCGGTTTCTCCTCCTGGGGGATGTCCGCTGTGGCTTCCACCACGCGGTCAACCCGCGTTTGATAAAATCGTTGAATGTCTTCTGCACGTTGAGGATTGCCAAAAACCCTGCCCAGCACCTCCAAATCTTGATAGAAAATCTGAGGGGACTCCAGATCGAGATACAGCGCAGGGATCCCCAGCCGTTCCACACTTTCCCCCAGCCCCCCTTTGTTAAAGTTTTTCATCAACACCAGATCCGGTTGGACTGCGGCCACCTGCTCCGGTCCGGCATCCACAGCAAAGAGATCCTTTTCTCCAATGTCGGGATCCACCACAGGCAAGAAATCATACACGGATTGATTGCGGTTTTCCAGCGCCTTCACCCGCTGTTCCGCTTCCTCAAACATAAACACAGCATCCTGTACCATCACCGAGGCTTTCCCGGCAATGGCAATCTCTTCCGGTTGTCCGTTGAAATGGGCAGTGTGCCCTGAGGTATCTGTGATCTGTAAGGGGTTTGAAACCTGGTCCAGCACCGGGAGCGCGGAACAGGCTCCAAGCAGGAGGGTCAGCAATACTACAAACCCAATCCAGCGGTAAGAATGATCTCGTGTCATATAAATACACCTCACTCAAATTCTTCTACCCCGCTCTGGACCGCTTTTTTACAGGACGAGAGCCAGGTAAGCATGGCTTCCACCTGGCCGATCCGGAACCGGAAAGTGTGCTCTGTAATGAAATCAACTGTCGGATTTTCTTCCAGCTGTTCTTCCAGACTCGTTTTCCAAGACCGGCAGCGGGCCAGCTGGTCATCGATCAACTGCAGGGCATGATCCTTCCCTTCCCGCAGGGCAAAATTAAGGCGGGACAGAAACCCGATCCGCACATGACGTCCGCTTGCTACCGGCGTCATCATCCAGGAAATAAATTCTTTCTCCCCCTCATCCGTCACAAGGAACACTTTCCGATCCGGTTGATGGGCATGGTGCTCGACCTGAAAGGAAATCAAATCCCGGTCCGCCAGGGATTCCAGCAAGTAATACACCTTGCTGCGTTTGACATGCCAGATGCGGGATAAAGCGGGATCCCGGGTTAAGGTCTGAAACAGGGCATACCCATGGCGGGGGTCTTCCCGCAGCAGGCCGAGCAGGATATATTCCAGGGTCAAATCCGCGTTCTTGTCTGACAAAGGTATACTCAATTCCTGACTATTCAGAGTCTGAATACATTTTATGTGAAAAAGGCATCATGTCAAGAGTAAAGGTAAACGCCCGGTCAGGGCGGGTAGATCTCCCCTTCAGGATAAAAATCTTTCCAGGAGGAAGCAAAAGAACTGAAGCTGGGGATTTGCTGCAGGGCCTGCCCCTCATATTCCCCGTTTCGCGCCAGACCCAGCCGCGGATCCCACCGTGTGCCTGTTTCTTTATCCACCAGGTTCCCTTCATTCCACTCAAAATGAAGCACTTCCTGTTCCACTCGCCGCAGGAAGACCCGGTAATCATCGTCCTGGGCCCAGACCAGGATGGGAAGATCTCCAAGTTGATCTTCCACCAACCTGCGGGAAGCCACTTCATGGTACGGATAGGCTTTGGCCTGACCGGCAACGGTCACCCCGATCACAAAATTTTCGTTGAAACGCTCCCGGAAGCCGCCGATCAACCCCGAGGGATCCTTCATGACCTGCGTTTGGGGATGGGCAGAACGCCAATTTTCCCAGGTCGTGAGCTGGAAAGGCAGCAAATCAAGTTTGGTACCCTTCATCGGCCCCGAAAGGGCCTCCCCGATGGGTTGAGACCAGATGGATTCCGTCCTGTGGTCCCACCATGTCATGGCATTTTTATACAACCCGCCGGCATTGCCAAAGACAATTGCCTCACCGTTCACGGTCCGGCCGTGCACGAGACCGGTGTAACAAAGCGGTCACCAGCTGACCAGATACGGCTCACCTGCCATCTCATCATTCACCATTTCCCTGACCCGGAGCACGGTGACCGGATAGGCTTTTGCTTCCCCCTCCCAGGCCACCCCCATCACCAGCTCTCCGTCTTTTAAACCAGCTTCATCCGCAGGGACAAATTCCGGGTTGTAAATAGGCCGGATGCCGTCAAAGGGCAGCAGCTGGTGCCAGCCCCGCGGCGTGTCCGGCGGGTTGGGCGTAGAACCTAACACCCTACTTGATGGGGTGTGAAAGGCATTCGGGACATCCCCCGCAGAGATCGCTCCCCCACACGAGGTGAGGAGCAGGGCAGCCGTCAAAAACGGTATCCAAATCAAAAGTTTTTCCTTCTTAATCATGCTAAACATCCCTTCCCTTCAATGTACGGATGGGTGATGAGGGTTTCATCTTACCCCCTCGTATATGTAAGACTGCCTTTCCACTATTGACTGTGTGAACGAAAGGAGTACACTTAACACACCACATCCCAGCGGGGCTGCGCAACCCCGAAAGGCAAAGAGGTATCCTTATGAAACGCATCCTTCCCTTGTTGTTGATCACCCTTGCTGTCCTCAGCTGCAGGTTGACCACAGCCCAACCGACGCAGCAAAGCCAGGACACCATTGCCACCCTGGTACAGGCTACCCTGGACGCCAGTCCGGAAGATACCCCACTTCCCACCCTCACCCAGGCGGCGCCTGATCTGACCGCCACCGCGCCGGCAACATTGTCCTCCTCAGCCACTCCAATACCGTCCCTGACACCTACCAACACATCCACCCCCAGCGCCACACCGACCTTCACGGACGTACCGGGGGATCCCAGAGATGTTCTGGGAAGCCCAACCAGGGAAGATACCTTTGACACCGCAGCCTACTGGTCCCCTTACGAGGACAGCTCATCTGCCTTGCAGGTCAAAAATGGGAGGATGAAACTTATCGCGAAAAAAGCGGACAGCTCGGAATACTGGGGTTTTTCTGTGCCTGACGTGGAAAATTTCTACCTGGAATATACCGGAACCTTCGGGGATGACTGTGGCGGGAAGGACCGCTTCGGGATGATTTTCCGTGCCCCCCAGACAGACCGCGGCCTGTTATTTGGCATCACCTGTGACGGTCATCTGCGCCTGTACGCCTGGGATGGAGAAGAATACCATATCTTCAAAGACTACACAAAGAGTGACAAAATTAAGAGCGGACCGGGCGCCACGAACCGGATTGGCATAAAAGCCAAGGGCACCAAGCTAACGGGATACATCAACGGTCATGAGGTGGTGGTCAAAAACACCGACCTGTTTACGGAAGGAAAATTCGGGGCCTATATTGCCGCCGCAGAGACGCCTGGGTTTAGCGTCAGAATCACCAACGCTGCATACTGGAAGCTGAAATAATACCCGCCGGTATCGATCACCTTCCGGTCACAATCATGCCTGAACCCTGTCCAGGCTAAGGGTCAACCCGGACAAGGATGAGTTCACAAAGGAGTTTTCAAATGCAGAATTTTAAGACCCTGCGTGCCATGGCCATTTTGATATCTACCCTCCTCATCCTGCTCAGCGGGTGTGAGACCATACAAGCTTTAGACCCCACGCCCACCACAAACATTAATGTGGATGAGGAAGAGAGCCAGAAATACATCATGCGGGCCAAAGCTGAACTCTCCCGCCAGGAAGGGATGAATCCGGACGACATCCAACTGGTCAGCATCGAGTTTACCGAGTTTTCAGATGCCAGCCTGGGGGTCCCAGAACCCGGTGTGGACTACGCCCAGGTTATCACACCCGGGTATATTATTATTCTGCAGCACAGGGGGGAAACCTACGAATTTCACGCGGCAGGCAGCCGGATCGTGCGAGTCCCAGAATAGAGATTCGGGAAGGCCATTCCGGGCATCAGTCCGCATCCACCGGGTCAGACAATGGGGAAACAAACAGCACGGAGGCCAGATCATACCCCAACACGGTCTCTTCATGTCCCTGCCGGATGCGAATCGGGCCTTCAAACGGTGCCCGGGACAGAAACTCGAACTTCACGCCCGGTACAAGCCCTAACTTTTTAATATAAGACAGTTTTTCTGGATCATGGGTCCTGACCCTGCTCATCTCACAATGTTGGGGGGGATCAACGTCAACCAGGCTGAGATCATGCACCTCGGGCATGACCCCCTCAGGCGATGGGATGGGTTCCCCGTGGGGACAGCGCGTGGGATGTCCGGTGATGGTGTCAATCCGGTCTTCCAGGATGTCATTGATGCCCAGTTCCAGGTGATCCGACAGATCATGGGCTTCGTTCCAATCAAAATTCATGACTTCCACCAGGAAAACTTCCACCAGGCGGTGGCGGCGCAGGGCCGGCATGGCGATCTTTTCCCCTTTTTCCGTCAGGGTCACACCGCGGTAGGGTTCGTGTTCCAGATACTCCTCCTCCTTCATCTTCCCCACCATACGCGTGGCAGCCTGCACGGACACGTCTGCCACGTGGGACAGATCCGACACCCCTACAGAAGAATGGTCCTCCTGCAAACGATATATTTCTGCTGCATAACGTTTCATCGCCGGGGTGGCCATGATTTGCTGTACCCTCGCTCCTTGATCTCCTTTGAAAACATCACCCTGGTTCAAAGGTAGATCCCAACCCTGTTTAGTTAATTTTTAATATAGATATCTAGTAAATTAACGTCGCAAGGATTATAACATACCCGGATCGGATTCGTAAATTTTTATAGGAGGACATACACCATGTTTGCCAGTTTTTTACTCTCCCTGCGGGAGGGATTAGAAGCCGCCCTGATCATCGGGATTGTGCTCGGCGCGCTGCGCAAGATCAATAAAAAAGAATTAGCCCCGGCGGTGTGGTACGGCGCCCTCAGTGCTGCGGGCCTGAGCCTGGTGGGAGGTCTGTTGCTATCCAGTTTTGGAATGAGCCTGGAAGGTCAGGCGGAAGAGATCTTTGAGGGTTTCGCTATGATCCTGGCAGCCGGTGTGCTGACCTGGATGATCTTCTGGATGAACCGCCAGGCGCGGCACATCAAAGGGGAACTGGAAAGCGGTGTGGAACAGGCAGCCGCTGGATCCGGAAAACGGGGCTTATTCGCCCTGGCCTTTCTGGCCGTGCTCCGGGAGGGCATCGAGCTGGCCATCTTCCTGACCGCTGCGGTGATGGCTTCATCTGCCCAAAGCACCGTGATCGGGGGACTGTTAGGACTGGGAATCTCCATCCTGCTGGGGTGGTTGATCTTTGCTACCTCCATCCAGCTCAACCTGAGCCGCTTCTTTCAGGTCACCGGCCTGCTCCTGCTTCTCTTTGCCGCCGGCCTGCTGGCCCATGGAGTGCACGAATTTAACGAAGTGGGCTGGATCCCCGGTGTGGTAGAACACGTGTGGGACATCAATCCCATCCTGAACGAGGATTCCACGGCCGGCGCCATGCTCACCGCCCTGTTCGGGTACAACGGCAACCCTTCTCTGACCGAAGTGATGGCCTATCTGGCTTACCTGATCGGCATCAGCGCCCTGATATGGGGCGAGCGCCAGGGCATGTCAGCGCCCACTAGAGCTCAATCATAGATTATTACTAAAATATGTTTCGCGTCAGAAACCCCCGGTCATACGGGGGTTTTTGCAATATAATTTCCGCCTTTCCTTACCAAAAATAAGCTGTTGAACAAATACTTGGAAAATTCCCACTTTCTCATGAAAACTTACTCTACTACCTCAAACCTGATCTCACCAAACTTTCTTTAAAAAGTTTAACTATTGATGCTTGCATATTGTATCCCGCCTGGACCGTCTTGAAAATTTATCAAGGGAAGAAAATCACCCTGAAAAACAATCATCCTCAACGAGGATATATCAACGAAGGGAATTTCGTTGATATAGGGAGCCGTACAGGTCAATAACCGGGTTACAATGGGGAACAGACCCGTTGTGATTTGGAAGGATATACAGCATTTATGACACACATCATTGGCTTGATCGTCAACCCCGTGGCCGGGATGGGGGGCAGTGTGGGCTTAAAAGGGACCGACGGCGAAATGTACGAAAAAGCCCTGAAATTAGGCGCGGAACCCGTCACACCGGACCGGACGATGACCTTCCTGGATCACCTGGAAACCCACAGGGACGTAAAGCTGGTCACCGCTCCCGGAGCCATGGGCGCTGATCTGGCTGCCGGGTGTGAGATCCCCATCCAGGTCCTGGGGGAAATCCGCGGTCAAACACAACCGGAAGACACAATAAGGATTGCCCGCCTCATGATGGATCACGGGGTGGACCTGCTGATTTTTGTGGGTGGCGATGGCACAGCGCGGGATATATATGATGCAGTGGGAGCCGATCTGCCGGTGGTGGCTGTCCCGGCCGGGGTGAAAATGTACAGCGGGGCATTTGCCGTCAACCCCCGGGCCGCGGCGGACATGGTGCAGGCCTACCTGGAAGGCGCCGGTGTCACCGAAGAAGAAGTGCTGGACATCGATGAAGACTCTTTCCGGGAGGATCGCCTGGATGCCAGCCTGTACGGCTACCTCCTGGTACCGGATGTGGCCGATAAAGTCCAGCCCGGTAAGGTGGCGTCCAGCGGGGGGCGCTCCACCAGGCTGGCCAAGCAGGGCATCGGGGCTTATATCGCGGATGGCATGAACCCCGATACACTGTACCTGCTGGGACCGGGCACAACCGTAAAAGCCATCACGGACGATCTGAACCTCTCCAAAACATTACTGGGCGTGGACGCCGTTCTCAAGGGCGAAATCATCATGGAAGACATCAATGAGAAAGACATCCTGACCCTTCTGGCCCGCCACCCAAAACGGGAAATCATCGTCACCCCCATAGGCGGGAACGGGTTTATCTTCGGCCGCGGGAATAAACAGTTCACCCCCCGGGTGATTCGGGAGGTGGGCAGGGACAACATCCAGGTGGTGGCCACCCGCGACAAGCTGCAGCCCCTGGACTGCCTGCGGGTGGATACGGGAGATCCCGGGGTGGACGACTTGCTCAGTGGGTATATGAAAGTTATCACCGACTACCGGGAAGGGAAGGTCATGAAAATCAAATGCTGAGGGGGAATATGAAGCATCACACCACCATGTGCCCTCATTTTTTACAATTTTCAAATATTGAGTTAACACAATTCTGAGATCCGTTTTTTATAGTACATACTACAGAAAACGGATCGATCAACGGTCACGGTTGGATGACTTTGCAGGCAGTTCTGGGAATCATCGAGGCGTGTTCAGACCTCCAGGACGCCTGGGGGTCTTTGTGATTGGATCGAAAACGAAATCAGTACTGGTGTAAAAGGAGGATGTAGATTATGTTCCGTAGACGATACACCCCATCCATCTGGCGAGAAATGGAGCGCATGCAGCGTGAAATGAACCGCCTCTTCAGTGATTACAGTCGTTCCACATACCGTGCGGCACCCTCTTATCCGGCCCTGAACCTGTGGGCGGACGAAGACAGCGTGATCGTGCGCGCAGAACTCCCGGGTGTCAAGCCGGATGATCTGGATGTCAGCGTGGACAACGGCGATCTGACCCTGAGCGGTTCCCGCACACGGGACGAACTCCCGGAAGGCGCAACCTATCACCGCCAGGAGCGCAATTACGGCCGCTTCACACGCACCATCCATCTGCCGTACAAGATCGAAGCAAATGAGGTGGACGCCACCATGCACAATGGCGTGCTTACTTTGACGCTGCCTCGCGCCGAGGAAGACAAACCCAAACGGATCGAAGTCAAGACCTGATTCAGTTAGAAACAATTTTAACCCCATTTTTCGGGAGGTGTCATGATGGCTGAAGAAACACAAGCAATGGAAGTGCAAGAACAGGAGCGCATTCCTGAAGAACGAACAGAACATATCCGAGATAGAGCCCGCTATCTGCCGAAATCGGATATTTCCGAAACAGAAGACGACTACTACTTGGTGATGGACATGCCGGGCGTGGATGAAGACTCGATCGACATCACCCTGGAGAAAAATACCCTCACCATCAACGGAATCACCGAGGTGGTAGGACCTGAAGGGTATTCCCTGGCCAGAGCCGAGTATGAAATTGGAGACTATGAGCGCAGCTTCCGGCTATCAGACCAGATCGACCGCGAGAACATCAAAGCTGCCTACGAGAACGGCGTCCTGCGCTTGACGCTGCCCAAAGCGGAAGAAGCAAAAACGCATAAAATTGCGGTCAAATCCGGATAGGTCAGGCGCTCAGCACAGGATCAGAAACCGGAGGTGAATACAATGCCTATTTCTGATTTGATGCCTTGGAGACAAGATGGCGAACAGAAAACACCTGTCAAAAAAGAATCCAGACAGGATGCCCTGCTTGATCTCAGAGAGGAAATGAATCAACTCTTCGAAGAATTCTTCAGCTCCAGCCCCATGACCATGAGCCCCTTTTCTGAGGAAACGTCCCTGGCGGGTGACTTTATCCCCCACACGGACATCAAAGAATCAGAAAAGGAAATCACCGTGTCAGCGGAGCTGCCGGGTATGGAAGCAGAGGATATCGATATCTCCATCACCGGAAACACCCTGACCATCACAGGGAAGAAGAAACACGAGAAAGAGGAAAAGGGTGAACGCTATTACCGGTCCGAGCGGTCCTACGGCTCCTTCCGGCGCTCGATTCCCCTTCCGGACAATGTCCAGGAAGATAAAATCGAAGCCACCTATCAACAAGGAGTCCTGAATGTCTCTCTGCCCAAACAGCCGGGCAGCGGGAAAGGGACCAAACGGATTGAGATCAAGAAGGACTAATCTCAACGTCTCCATTCAAATCCTTAGCAGCGGGTCTCATCTGAGGCCCGTTTCTTTTTTTGAACTCATGAGGCATTAATTCGATTCCTGCTAATCTTTTCTAGGCAGAAATAGGTCCAGCCTTTAAACTGTATAGGGCCATTCTCACAGGAGAAAGTGGATTCTAAAAAAGGAACCTTATGTCTGAAAACAAAACACAGGATAAAACTGGAGGGTTAGATCTCTCTGAAAAAGGGCGCCACAAGGGAAAAACCATCTCCCTCAACCGGCGTTTGTTCATGCAATTTTATGCTTTCCAGGGATCCATTGGCATCCCACCGTTGATCGACTTTCTGGACTCACAGGAAGCGAGAGGCGTGCTGTACCACAATTTCAATCACCCGGCTGGCTACGGCTTTCTCCACTTCTCCGAATCTCCGGATGCGATGTTGACGGCCAGCCGGGCCTGGTTTTCCCAGCCACCGTTCAGAGATCTCACCCTCCAGCCAGAATACACCATGGCGGGCCGCACCTACGCCCTGGGACATGAACAGGACCTGGAGCGGGCCCTGATTTCCCGTCCCATCCGGCGGGTGACAAACCCGGATCTGGAATGGGCCATCTGGTATCCTGTCAAGCGCTCGGGGAGCTTTGAAACCCTTTCCCAAAAAGAGCAACGCAAAATGCTGATGGAACACGGTGGTATCGGCAAAGCTTATGGTAAAGCCGGACTGGCCCATGACATCCGCCTGGCCTGCCACGGGTTAGACAAGAACGATAACGACTTTGTGATCGGCATCCTGGGCCGGGACCTGTATCCCCTGTCGCACCTGGTGCAGCGCATGCGCAAGACCAAACAGACCTCCCAATACCTGACCAACCTGGGACCTTTTTTCGTAGGCAAAGTCATGTGGCAAAATTCAGGCCCGGGGGATCCTTCAAAATGAACGATAACAAACCAACCCCTTGTTCCAACAGCAGCCCATCATCCATCTTTCTTGAGACCTGCCGCAACCAACCCTCCACC
>CAZIFI010000034.1:0-21760 GCA_964539105.1 uncultured Anaerolineales bacterium
TAGAACGTATGTTCTAACGTGTCAAGGCCCACATCTGGCCTTTTTTAATCCCGGGGCCGTAGATATACGGGAGGAAGCCAACCGGCGCCAATCTTTGGTAGAATTAGCGTGGTGAAAGACCTCACTGCAGCTAAAAGGATATTGTGATGGGCAATTTTCCGCCTTATTCCACCTGGGTCAACGTTGATTTAGATGCCATCCGGGGCAACGTTCGCTATGTCAAAGACCATACAGGCTCCGAAGTGATGGCAATCGTCAAAGCCAACGCGTACGGTCACGGTGCAGTGCCGGTCGCCAAAGCTGCCCTGCAGGGCGGCGCGAGCTGGTGCGGGGTGGCTCGGCCGGATGAAGCCCACCAGCTGCGGCAGGGAGGGGTGGAGAGTCCTATCCTGATTCTGGGTTTCATCCGCCCGGAGCGCATCCAGGAAATGATCAGGAACGAAGTTTCCCTGACGGTGTGGACTGAAGCCCACATCCGGGAAACCGCCCGCCAGGCACAGGACATTAACCACACCGCCCAGTTACATCTAAAAGTCGATTCTGGAATGGGTCGGCTGGGGTGCTTCCCGGAAGAAGCTGGCCGGCTGGCACACCTCATCCAACAGGCATCCAACCTGGAGCTGGAAGGTATCTTTTCCCACCTTGCCAGGGCAGATGAAACCGATCCCCACCCGACCGATCGCCAGCATGAAGCCTTCTCCAGGGCCTTATCTCACGTGGCAGAAAAGGAAATCAACCCGCCCTTTGTGCACCTGGCAAACTCCGCAGCCAGCCTGACCCGTCCTGGAACCCACTTCAACCTGGTACGGCTGGGCATCTCGCTCTACGGGTTGCCCCCCTCCCCAGCCGTTCCCCTTCCTGACCCCTTTCAACGGGCACTATCGTGGAAATCGGTACTGGCAGCTGTCCGCACCCTGCCCCCCGATCATGGTGTAAGTTACGGTCACGAATATGTGACCCAGACGCAGGAGACGATCGGCGTTCTCCCCCTGGGGTACGCGGATGGATTCCGGCGACTGGCCGGGAATGAAGTCCTGATTCACGGACAAAAATGTCCCGTGGTAGGTCGGGTGTGCATGGACCAGACCATGGTCCAGATTGACGGCATTCACGACCCCCGGGTGGGAGATGAAGTGGTCTTGATTGGCAAACAGGGGGAGGAAGAAATTACCGCAGATATGGTAGGACGGCGCTGGGGAACGATTAACTATGAAGTGACCTGCGGTATCGGCCCCCGCGTTCCAAGGCTATACGAAAACCAATCGGGGTAGCAACTCCAGCAAATGCCCCAGACCAACCGCTGCAGTCAAGCCTGCCCCCCAACACCCTGAGCTGTCCTGTGTGATTCGTCACTCCACGACCTGGGTGGGATGCGACTGCTGCCGCAGAGGCAGCACAACGTGAAATTCACTCCCCGGCAGATCCTTTTCCCCCTTCTGGGGTGTTTCCACCCACATCCGTCCATTGTGGGCTTCAATAATTCCCCGCACCACCGGTAACTGCTCTCCGGGCTGCTGCTCCTCCAGCCCCTCCCCTTCCTGCAGGCTGACATCCACAAAATCGGGCTGAGAGAGATCGTCAAACACCATCTGCTGTAAATCTGCATCAATCCCGATCCCGGTGTCGCGGATGACTATTTCTGCCCCTTCCCACTTTAACAGTTCCGACCGCAGCGGAATGTGGCGTCCGGTAATGGATATCTTTCCCTCGCTGGGGGTGTGCGTCATGGCATACGTGATGAGATACCTGAACACTTTGTTCAAAGCCTCCCGGTCGCCGTAAATGTTGGGAATTTCCCCCAGCCCGTCGTGGGAAAGGGTGATCTTCCGGGCCTGCACGTTTTGCTGCAAATTCCGGCAAATTTGGTCGATGACCATATAGAGCGAGATGGGTTCCGTGGCGATGTTCAGGGTCCGCGGGCTGACCTGGGCTGTCTCCAGCATGGAATCGATGATCTCCTGCAAGCGCTCCAGGCCGCCCTGAATGCCATGGATCAGCTTTTCATAATACGCCTCCTCCATCAGCTCCACATCGTTGGAAAGCAAACTGGTATATCCGCTCATCACGGTCAGGGGTGACCGCAGTTCATGGGCCTTGATGCTGATAAAGTCTGAGGCGGAGCGTTTGATGCGTTCAATTTTATCCAGGGCAGCGTTTTTAGTAGCTTCCACCCGGCGCAGCTCATTATCGATGCTGGTCAGATTTTCCACCAACCGGGCATTTTGGAGGGCGACGGAGGTTTGATCTGCCACGGCTGCCAGAAACTCCAGGTCTTCATCGGTGAATGACCCCCCTGTGGTTTTCATGGAAAGGGCGAAGAGCCCAATCCATTCATCCTGGGTGTGAATGGGCACATACGCTTCCGCCTCCAGGGCATTGAGCCAGTTATGCAGTTTTTTAGGGACAGTCTGATACTTGGGAATGACCTCCAGCTCGGACTGTGTCAAAGCCCGTTTTTCTTCCGCCAGGACATGGGTAATGGGGGTATGGGCCGGCAGGAATTCCAGGTTGGGTGCCATCATGCCCATGCCTTTTACCGCCCGTAAGCGCCAGTCAGGTGGGTCTTTTTCAGGATCGAGCTTGTCGACCAGGAACAATACGCCCTGCTCGACATCCAGCTCATCGCAGATCATTTCCACGGTGACCCGGGACAGCAGCTCCAGGTCCAGTATGCTGCTCACGCTTTTGGCATATTCCCGCAGGGCTCGCTGGCGATTGAATTCGTCCCCGATCAAATCCTGAATAATATCCTGCACCCAGCTGCTGACAGACGAGTACACCAAGAGAGTGAAGAGGGCCATCAGCCCTCCATTGAAAACAGGGTGATACCAGGGCAACCCTCCAAAGAATCGATCGAAGAGCAGGTAACCCAGTGCAAAGATAAGCAGCACCAGCGTCCCGGACAGGATCGCGCTGCTGGCGCGATACAGGAGGTTTCTGACATCCGGCAGGCGGTATGTAAGGACAAGATAATCAAAGGTAACCGCGCTAGCTAACAGCAATAGGGTGCCGAACAAAGGACGGGAGGCAATGAGGAGGATGGACCCCCCTGTAAACAGCGTCAATCCCGCACCCCAGTACTCAGAACGGTGTTTGATCACCGTCTTCTCCGCCACAAGCATGGCTCTCCGGATGTACAACAGGGATAACATCACGTACCCGATCCAGCTCAGGACAAGGATCAGAAGGGAGACATCCCTGCGGGTCATCGCACCCCATGAGCCCTGGATGATATGATCCGGAAGCGCGAAAGGACTGGCATCCAGGAAGATCGCTGCTCCCACTACGCCTAACGTCAGGAACAACCAGGCCCAGCCGGGAGATTCTTCCTGAAAGACAGCATATGTCAGATTATGAAGCAAGGTACTCAATAAGAGCAGAACGTAGAGATGAAAATGATCACGAACCTCCGGCAGGAACCCATCCAGCCATCCTATTTCCCGTATAAAAAGCACCCCGGTGAGAAGGATCGAGCCTGCCAGGAGAAGGGTCAACAGATAATCAGCGATCTTATATACCCTCAAGTTATTTAGGGCACTCAGGGTGGTAATCACATAAAAGACCGCTACCAACAGATAGGCCAGAGCCGGGAGCGTGATCATGGTGCTCATAATCCCTCTCTTGTTTAGAACAAGGTTACGGTGACCTCTTCACCAGCACTCATCCCACTGGCTTCAGATGGAATTTTCACCAACCCATCTGCACGTACGAGGATGAAAATTAAGTTGCTCTTCCCAAAAACCGGATGGGCTTCATATCCCGATGCCCCGGATACTAATCGCACCGGCACATAATGTTCCCGACCCGTCTGGGAAGAAACGTTGACGGCCAACCTGGCAGTGGTTGTGGCCTGAATGTGGGACTTTTCCCGACCCAAATAAGCCTCGATGACCGGCTTGACGAACAGACCGGCAATCACCAGCGCACTGACAGGGTTACCGGGCAGCCCGACAAAGGACGTATTATCCGCCACAGCCAGGATGGTGGGTTTACCAGGCTTGACATTCACCCCGTGGATCAGCACGCCTGGTTCCCCCTGGGCGTCCATGATTTCCGCCGTCAGATCCCTCGTGCTGGCGGAAGAACCTGCGGTGACTATCACCAATTCACAATCCTTTTTAGCCTCTGCCACAGCCTGAAGCATGGCGCTCCGGGTATCGCCGACAATGCCATACTGCACGGCCCGTCCTCCAGATTCATGCACCAGGGTGCTCAGGGTGTAGGTATTGATATCCCTTACCTCTCCGGGACTGGGTCGCTGGTCCGGGGGTATGACTTCATCCCCACTGGATAGAATGCCGACCACAGGTTTTTTTGAGACAGAAATTTCTGTGATCCCCAGCGCCATCAAACCACCGATATCTGCCGCACGGAGCCGTTTGCCTTTCGGGATGACAACCTCACCCTCAGCAATATCTTCACCCTTTTCAATCACATTTTCACCGTCGGCCACTGCATGAAGGATTTCGACCTGGTCGGACCGGGACTGTTGCGTGAATTCTACCATTACCACGGCATCCGAACCCTCCGGCAGCATACCCCCGGTATGGATCAGGGCGCATTCAGTCTCCGAGAGTTCGAATGCAGGATTTCCCCCCATCGGCACCTCTCCTATCAAGTCCAGATATGCCGGCAGGGAATCGCTGGCACCGTGCGTGTCCCGGGCTTTGACAGCGTAACCATCAACCGTAGAACGCTTAAATTCAGGTAGGGCATGCGGGGCAGTGACCTCTTCTGCAGTTACTCTACCCGCTGCTTCCTCAGTTCGAATCGTCTCCACTTGTTGGCGAAGGGGCAGATGATCAAGAAATCTCTCCAGGGCTTGAGCCGGAGGAGTTAACTCTAAAAATTCAGGCATAGTTTGTCGTCTTCCTTATCACTGTGTCCAAAACGAATAGGTCAATAAATAGGTTGGCAATAAAAATAAAATTACAGCAGTCAGCACTAATAGATGCCAGCGAGTAGCTGCACCCTGCCCGATGCGTATCATGTACCACACTTGAAAGGCCGCAAAAGGCACAGCTAACAGCACAGGCACTCCGAAGGGGGCTGGAAAGCCAAGAAATAGGGACCCCACCAGCACAAGAAAGGCTGAAAATACCAGCAAATTATGGAGAAAAATACCGTTTTCCCATCCCATCCGGGTCAGCATCGTGACCTGACCACGCCTGATATCAGCGGCGTATGTGGGAAACTGGAAGGCGAATAGCATCGCCACATGAAGGCTGAAGATGGGAAAAGATGCCAGTCCTAATAAGCGATGGAAGCCGCCTTCCTGCAGTATATACGCCAAAGCGGGAAGGATCATTACCATCTGTAAGGAATGAATCAGGCCTCCAAAGCCGTCAAGTTCAAGGGAAACGGTCGGTATAACACGGAGGACGTAGCCAGCTACAAACCCAGTCATCAGAAGAGCGGCCGGCAGACCTAAACCCTGTTGTCTTTCCAGCAGCACGGTCAAGACAGCAGCCCCTGCCAAAAACCCGACCGAAATCCATAATGACGTGTCCCTGTCCAGTTGGCTCCCGCCCCCCTCCGAATCCTTCTGGAAAGGGGACCGATTCAGCAGGCCGCGATCAATTGGTCTAACTTGGGAATCTCCCAAAAAGAAAAACCCTGCTTGCACTGCCACAACCCACAGCTGTCCCAACAAATAGGTCGTGACATCAACCGTTCCCCCTAAATAGTCGCTGATTCCCACTCCCATTACAGACAACAAAATCCCTGAAAGCACATGCAGGGGGCGAAGCCGTTTCAGAAATGAGACCAATACCTCTCCATTCATACACTAGCATTATAACTGCAATTGATCCGCACCGAGAATACCCCGGTTTGTTTAACCATCCCTTAATTCCGGAAGCAGTGCAGGTTAGGTGTAGGATTTTCAACCCCGGATCAGATTGGAAACGAAGAACCACATATTGGCTGGACGTTCAGCCAGACGGCGCACAAAATACGGGTACCATTCCGTGCCGTAGGGCACATAGATCCGGACTGGATACCCCTCCTGAACCAGCTCTTCCTGCAGGTCGGACCGGATTCCGTACAACATCTGGAACTCCAGGCCTTCCTGGGGTAAGTCGATCTCTTCTGCGTAGCCCGAGGCATAGGCAATTCGTTTCTCGTCATGGGTGGCGATGGCTGGAATGGGAGGATGGACGCCATCCCGGCTGATCCGGGACCCTGCTTCTTTTGAGGCCTCCAGGAGCATGGCAGTGATGTGATCAAAATTGCGATCCACACCTTCTTTTCTGGGAAAGGCAATCTCAGGAGGCTCTTTATAAGCACCTTTACACAAACGCACTTTGCCCTGGCGCTCCAGAATGCGCTGGACATCGTCTTCCGTGCGGTATAGATAGGACTGGATCACAATACCCACGACATCCTCATACCCCTCATCGAGCATGTGGTAGAAAAGGTCCAGCGTAGCCTGGGTATAGTCAGATCCTTCCATATCAATGCGCACAAAGAGGTCCCGGTCTTGAGCCCTTTTCAGGATCTGCCTTAAATTCCCTGCACAAATATCCTCTACCAGACCCAGGCCGATCTGGGTTAATTTAATGGACACACCCGACCGGAGTTCTTCGGCACTGATCCGATCCAGCATTTCCAGTATTTCCTCCGTGGCAAGCTGGGCATCCGATGGACTTGATATGTGTTCCCCCAAATGGTCCAGGGTAGCTTCCATTCCCATTTGATTCAGGGTCTTTACGGCTTCGATGGCGCTGTCCAAATCTTCCCCGGCGACAAAGCGCAGTGCCATCCTCCTGGCAAACCCAAGGTTGTGGATCAACCGCTGTGCCCACTCCGCTTGTGATAAATAAATTAACAATGCCCTGAGCATATGCTCCCTCACAGTGCTCTATATCTGCCCGATGACTGCCAGTAAAGATTCGTGATGTATGACTGATTCTATCAGCTTCAACTATAAGGGATGCCAGCATATCCTGTCAGTGAAGAAAATAACATCAACTTTAACCATCGATTATTTTCTTTAACACAACCCTAACACCCCCTTTACACTATTTTTCCTGCCGGATAACCATCCTGCCTGAAGTATGATAAAATATACATTGAATCAAGACAAATGTCATGCTGTCACCCACATCAATTGAGGATTTTTTATGCTCAAAAAAGAATACATCAAGACGCGGGGCGTTTACAAACTGACATTTCGGCTTACCAAAGATGAGCAGCCTGCATACCAGGTGGAAAACGCTTACCTGGTGGGTGATTTCAATGATTGGAGCAGAACCGAGACACCGATGAAAGCCCTGAAAAATGGAGATTTTAAAGTCAGCATCGATCTAGAGCCAGGAAAAAAATACGAGTTTCGTTATCTGCTGAACGGTAATAAATGGTATAACGAATGGGAGGCCGATGAATACATCCCGGGAGAATTCGGTAAAGATAATTGCGTTGTTGAAATCCCTCCCGCCCCTCAAGACTGACCAGTACATCCCCCGTTCAGCTTCCCCTTTTGTCTGACAGGTTTACACCCCCACGGACCACACCCCTGACCGATGTCCCCCCTTTAACGGACCAAAATATCCCGCATCTATAACAGTACTAACTCACACCCGGGCCAATTCCATGCCCTGTGACTGGCATTTCAGCGCCGGTCGGTGTAGTTTGGCAACCCAGCATACGTGTGATAGACTATTTCCTGTACAGAAACCAACCTGCCGGAGGCCTTGTGCGCAGACGGAGTTCATTTTCAGCATTACGTTGGATCGCGGTCTTTTTATTGATCGCTGCTGCTGTATTAACAACACTGCAGATCATCCGCTACAGTCGATTGCGAACAACCTACCCCTTGGGCATGGATATCGCGGATGTCCCGGTGGGTGGTTTGAGCCGTCAGGAAGCGGCCCAACGCATACTGGAGGCCTATTCCCATCCCGTAGAAATGCGCTATGGAGACGCCATCATCCACCTCCAGCCTTCCACAGTAGGCTTTGAGCTAGATTTGGAAAGCATGCTGGCGGCAGCGGATCTTGAACGGGCCACACAGCCCTTCTGGAACGGGTTCTGGGATTATTTATGGGGCCGCCGGCAGCAGCCAAACTCTATCCCCTTCCGGGGTGAATTTTCAGAAGAGCGGCTGGAGACGTTTCTGAGGGATGAAATTGCCTCCCGGTACGACAAACCCCCACAGCCAGCCAAACCGCAAACGGGAACGGTCAAGTTTGTGTCAGGTGAGGTGGGGACAGTACTGGATGTGGATCAGGCCATCAACAGCATCGAGAATGCCCTCTTTTCAGTCCAAAACCGCCGGGTGGAACTTCCCAAAGGGCGAACCAGGCCTCCCCGTCCTGCCCTTCGCAACCTGGAAACCCTGCTTAAACAGACTATCGACAATCAGGAGTTCGATGGCATCGTCGCACTGTATATGTTTCACCTTGATGCGACAGAAGAAATTCATTTTGCATACCGCAACGGCACAGAAATTTCCACCAATCCCGATGTACCTTTTACAACCGCCAGTATCGTCAAAATCCCCATCATGGTTTCTATCTTCAAACGGATTGAGCTGGGCGAGGATCCAGAGACGATGAATTTGCTGCAAAATATGATCATCCAATCCGGAAATGATCCAGCGGATTGGGTCATGGAACGGGTGATACACCCGGAACTGGCCCCGCTGGAAATTACAGAAGATATGCGGCAGCTGGGCCTGGAGAACACCTTCCTGGCAGGTGAATTTGGTTTGGGCTCTCCCATCTTACGGGATTTCCAGACCCCCGCCAATCAGCGGGATGATATCGATACAGACCCGGACCGCTACAATCAATCCACCTCTTCCGATATGGGCATGCTTCTGAGAGATATTTATAACTGTGCCCAGACCGGCCAGGGGACTTTTAAAGCGGTCTTCGGAGACCAGATCACCCAGGAAGAGTGCCAGACCATGATCGATTATCTGACACAAAATAAAATGCCTGATTTGATCGAGAGATACATACCGGATACCACCGAAGTGGCCCATAAGCACGCCTGGACGACACCGGATGGGATTATGAAAACTCTGGGGGATGCAGGGATTGTGTACTCACCGGGCGGGGACTACATCCTGGTCATCTTTTTACATCACCCACAGCAGTTAATCTGGGACCGGGCCACTGTTTTAGTGGGAAAATTATCTGAGGCCATCTATAATTTTTACAACTTGCCGGCACAGTAATCTTAAGCAAACGTGATCTATTAAAAGAAGAACACCCCCTTTTATAATTGAAGGGGGTGTTTGTGACTAAAAACTCCGGGGATTATATTTTTCTTTCTACCACAAATTCCGCCAGCTCCTGCAGTGCGTCGCGCTCCCGTCCGGGAGGAAACTGTGACAGGACATCAACAGCCGCACTGGCATACTGGCGGGCATCCTCCACAGCACGGGGGATAGCAGGGCTGTCTTTGATATCCGCAATTACTTTATCAACCAGGCTGTTTTTGCCTTGACCGTTCATGACCGCGTTGAGGTCAGCATGGTCAGGGTATCTCTCCTTAAAATACAGGGCCGGCAGGGTCAACACGCCCTGCTGCAGGTCCCCTCCCACCGGCTTCCCCAGGCGGGTTTCATCCCCTGTAAAATCCAGAATGTCATCCACGATCTGGAAAGCCTTGCCCACTTCATGCCCGTAAGTTTTCGCGGCCTCCAATACCTCATCGTCAGCAGAACTGAGCAAAGCAGAGGCATGGGTAGCCAGAACAAACATGGACCCCGTCTTTTCATAAATGCGGCGGAAGTATTCTTCTTTGGTGGTCACCCCTTTCCGGCTAAAAAGCTGGCGCACCTCGCCGTTGACGATGGTCGTTAATGTTTGCGCAAAAAGCGACATGACCTGATTTGAACCAATTTCTGCCGCCAACTCCGCTGCCTGGGCAAAGATATAGTCTCCCGTCAGCACCGTGGCCGCAGGTGACCAGTTGGAATTCAATGTGGGATTGCCGCGGCGCAGCAAAGCCCCATCAATCAAATCATCATGAACCAGGGTTGCGGTATGAAGAAGCTCGATGGAGGCACCGAGGGTGACCAGATCATCCTTCTCCGCGCCCAGCAGACTCCCGGTCAAGATAGCAATCATGGGACGGACGCGCTTTCCACCGGATGACAGCAGGTGTTTTAGAGCTGCACCTAACTCCGGATGATGGTCCATCGAACGGGAGAGCATGCGCTCTTCGACCTGGTTAATATCTCCTTCAATTAAGTCTAAGAAACCAACTTTTTCCAAATCTATTATCTCCATTGAAACAAGCGGTCAGCGTTCTCCGTCGTCGTCTGCGCCACACCACGCACGGTTTCACCTTTGACCTCTGCGATCCTTTGCGCCACATACTGCACATAGGCCGGCTCATTACGCTGCCCCCGATGCGGGTGAGGGGTAAGAAAAGGACCATCCGTTTCAATCAACAAGCGGCGCAGTGGAATTGATGATACCACTTCACGTAATGTGTGAGCGTTTTTAAAAGTGACCGGCCCAGTGATGCCCACATAAAAACCCAGATCGACAGCCCGCCCAGCCTCCTTTGCGTTTCCGGAAAAGGAATGCAGCACACCGAGACGATCAGAGCGGCTTTCCACCTTCCATTCCTGCAGGATTTGTAATACATCTATTATACAAGATCGGTCGCTCCTGTCAGCATTTCTGACATGGATCACAAGGGGTAAATCCAGATCTTGAGCCACCTGCAGTTGGTGTTCTAAAACCTGGCGCTGCAGCCCCTGTGGGGCTCGATCGCGGTAATAATCCAGGCCGATCTCCCCTACCGCCACCACGTTGGGATGCTGGGCAAAGGCCGCCAGTCGACTCCCCGAGGAGGAATTCCAGTGAGTGGCGCTGTTGGGATGAATGCCGACTGCTGCATACACATCGCTGTGGCGTTCAGTTAACTGCAGGATTCTCTCACTGGACTCGAGATCGATCGCCGGGATCAGGATACGCTTGACCCCAACCTCTCTGGCCCGGTTTATTACCTCTCCCACATCCTCGCGGTATGCATCAAAATCGAGGTGGCAGTGCGTGTCTACGAGATTCACGACATCCCGCCGTCCAGTCCGGCAATCCGCAATCCATCCTTGAGAATATCCTGAACACGGTCTTTATGGGTTGTCTCACAGTAGACCCGGATGATAGGTTCCGTGCCTGAAAAGCGGATCAACAGCCATCCACCATCCTCCAGGGTAAATTTATAACCGTCAATCGTCACCAACCCGGTGACGTCTAAACCACCGATGGTATCAGGGTCAGCGGACATGATGCGCTGAATTATTTCTTCCCTGTCTCCCTGGAACGGGGTGTCAATGCGGTCATAATAATGGGGACCGACCACATCAAAGAGGACATCCAACAGTTCGGAAGGCTTCTTGTCAAGTTTAACCATAAGGTCCAGCAGATACAGGGCGGCCAGGATACCATCCCGCTCAGGGACATGGCCCTGGAAGGCATAGCCTCCTGACTCCTCGCCTCCTACCATCGCATTGGTCTCCAACATTTTTGGAGCCACATATTTAAATCCCACGCCGGTATTATGCACCGGGACATCATACTGTTTTCCCAGTTTTTCAAGCATGGTGGTGGTCGAGATGGTCTTGACGATAGGCCCCCGTTCCCCGCGCACCTCAAGCAGATAATAGGCCAGCAGCCCGTACACCCGAAGTTGATCGATGAACCTGCCCTTTTCATCTCCAACCCCCACCCGGTCCGCGTCACCGTCATTGATCAGAAGCACGTCCGCACCTCGCTCCACCGTGGCATCCAATCCGGGGTTGACATTGGGCGGAATGGGCTCGGGACGGATCATGTCAGGGAAAAGGGGGTTACGATCATGATGGATTTCCATTACTTCCGTGGAGCCGCCCTCCAGAAGCCGCGGGAACCACCCCGCGCTGTTGCCCCACATGGGATCGACCAGAATCTTTAATCCGGCATCTTTGATAGGCCGTAAATCAATCAGGCCCAGAATGTGTTCAATATATTCCGGCGCGGGATCAAAAACCTGAATTAATCCTTGTCCCTCCGCTTCTTTATACGGAATGCGCTGTACACCGTCTTCCGAAGGAGGGATACTGCCTTCGATCGTGCGCAAACCGGCTGGCTCTACAGCGCCACCGTTTTCATCCCGGACTTTAAAACCATTATCGGTGAAGGGGTTGTGGGAAGCTGTAACATTCACAGCGGCTGCAGCACCCTTGGCAACCACAGCATAGGAAATCACGGGCGTAGGGGTGGGACCATTGGTGAGATAAACCCGAAATCCGTTGCCGGCCAAAACTTCAGCTACCGCCCTGGCAAAGTTTTCAGCCTGGTAGCGTCTGTCATGCCCAACCACCACCCACTCCCCTTCCCGCCCTTCGGCCTTAAGATAAGCAGCAAAACCCTGAGTACAGCGGCGGACATTCTCAAATGTGTAATCTTCAGCGACATGACCCCGCCAACCATCCGTTCCAAATTTAATCTCACCTATCATATATCCTCCGTGAAAAACTATATTTTATCACCGGCTCTATTATATCAAAGACATCCATATTCGGTCCACCGCCACCCCCCTGCAGGCGGCCGCTGCTTGCCCCTGAAGACCGCTCTATACAGAGTAATCAAAGCCTTGGTTAGAAACACCTTAACACAGGAAACATGCCTCCTGCCGCGTGCTATAATCGCCTTGGAAGGTGAACTTATGAAAGGCACATATTTAGACTACGCAGCAACCACGCCGGTGGACCCCAGGGTGCAGGAAGCCATGCTGCCCTACTTCGGGGAAACCTTCGGGAACCCATCGTCCGTCCATACCTACGGTCAGCGGGCCGACTCGGCGTTAGCGGAGGCCCGCCGCTCCATGGCACGACGTCTCAACTGTCAACCGGAGGAGGTCATTTTCACGTCCTGTGGTACAGAAAGTGACAACCTGGCACTGCGGGGAGCTGCTCTGGCTGCCAGGTCCCGGCGCGAGGCGGGCCATATCCTGATCACGCCAGTGGAACACCCTGCTGTGAAACACACCGCCCGGCAGCTGCAAGAACTGCACGGGTTTGAGCTTGAATTTATCCCGGTTGATGAATACGGACAGGTTGATCCGCAGCAAGTCGTGCACCGA
Source organism: uncultured Anaerolineales bacterium (assembly GCA_964539105.1). Taxonomy (GTDB): domain Bacteria; phylum Chloroflexota; class Anaerolineae; order Anaerolineales; family UBA11858; genus B10-G9. The sequence continues at coordinate 13,090 of CAZIFI010000034.1, forward strand.
CTGCGACCGGACACAGCTGTGGTTTCCGTGATCCACGCCAATAATGAGATCGGCACCCTGAATCCCATCCGGGAAATCGCCTCCCTGGTCCGGGAGCAGGGCATTCCCTTTCACACTGACGCGGTGCAGGGCGCAGCCCATTATGCGCTTGATGTGGATCAGCTGCAGGTAGATTTGCTCACCCTTGGAGCCCATAAGTTTTATGGACCCAAGGGCATCGGAGCGCTGTATGTGCGGAAGGGGACCCCGCTGGTCCCCGCGCAGACAGGCGGAGCGCAAGAATTTGGCAAACGGGCCGCCACAGAAAACATCCCCTATATCATGGGGATGAAGAAAGCCCTCGAGCTGGTTCACGCCGAGGAAAACCAGCGCACGACTCACACCATAAAACTGCGGGATCGGATCATATCCAGCATCTTGGACCACATTCCGGATACCCGGCTGACAGGGCATCCGCAGGAAAGGCTGCCCAATCATGCCAGCTTCGCCTTTCAGGGTGTGGACGGGAACATGCTGCTTTCCATGCTGGATGTGGAAGGCTATGCCTGTTCTTCCGGGTCAGCCTGTAAAACAGGAAACCCGGAGCCGTCCAGTGTGCTGCTCGCCCTGGGCTTAAGCGAGAGCTGGGCCCTGGGGTCACTGCGTGTCACGGTGGGCAAAGGGACAAACCAGAAAGAGGTTGACACCTTCCTGGAAACCTTGCCGGATATCGTTGCCAGGGTGAGGGAATTGGATTAATTATGGTCGATCAGAATGCACGGGTAGTGGTGGGGATGAGCGGCGGCGTGGACAGTTCAGTCACCGCTGCCCTACTCAAAGAAGAAGGATACGAAGTGATCGGGATGATGCTCCGCCTGTGGAGTGAAGAACATCTCGGGAAGGAAAACCGCTGCTGTACGGTCGATGCCCTGTCAGATGCCCGCTATATTGCCGGATCGCTTGACATCCCCTTTTACGCTGTGGATGTGAAAAAACCGTTCCGTAAGACAGTGGTTCAAACCTTCATCGAGGGCTACAAAGGCGGCATCACCCCCAATCCTTGCCTGACCTGCAACCGCCACATCCGGTGGGGATTCATGTACAAACGGGCCCGCGCCCTTGGTGCAGATTATCTTGCCACCGGGCATTATGCCCGGCTGCGCCGCGGTGATCAGGGTCAGGTCCAACTCCTGAAGGGTGTTGATCCCCATAAAGATCAATCCTACGTGCTGCACGTCCTGAACCAGGATCTGCTGCAGCACACCCTCCTCCCCCTTGGTGGCTATACGAAGGAGGAGGTGCGGGAGCTGGCCGCGGCCTGTGACCTGCCTGTGGCCCAGCGCCCGGACAGCCAGGACCTGTGCTTTTTAGGTGGGGATGATTACCGGGATTTCCTGATCCGCAATGATCCCGAGGTAGGAACGCCGGGGCCCATCCTTGACACTCAGGGGAAGAAACTCGGAGAGCATGACGGCCTGGCTTTCTATACCATCGGACAACGAAAAGGACTGGGCATCTCCCCTCCGGAACCTCACTATGTGATCGAAAAACAACCTGATCAGGGAGCTCTGATTGTCGGCACCCGCGATGAGATCGGTCAGGATACCCTGACCGCCAAAGATGTGAAATGGGTTGCAGGTCAACCACCCACGAAGCCTTTCCAGGGCCAGATTAAAATCCGCTACACGGCCGCCCCCAAAATGGGGACCGTCGAACCCCGCCGGGACGGAAAAGCACACGTCACTTTCCAGCAGCCGCTGAGGGACATTACCCCGGGCCAAGCTGCCGTTTTTTACCAGGATGAGGTCTGCCTTGGCGGAGGCATCATTGAGAGGGGCACATGACCACACCTGCATTGTTCTACAGTTTCCTGCTGTCCAGCCTGCTGGGAACCGGATTCCATTTCTGGAAAGGAGGTGGAGGGGGAAAGTTGATCTTGTATCTCCTTTTGTCCTGGATCGGCTTTACGGGAGGACATTTGCTGGCAGGATACGCTGGCTCCTCTTTTCTCACCATCGGCCCCATATTTGCGGGAATGGGCAGCCTGGGAAGTATACTCATGATCCTTATCGGACACTGGACCAGCCGGCAGCTTGAAGAAGTGTGAGCATGAGTCTTTCGGTCGAGGACATCAAACGCAACCTGCAGAGGGAACCAGACCACTCCCCTTCCCGGGATTCTTCCCCGTACCCATACCACGAACAAGAACCTGATCTCATCGAACGCGCTGCTGTCCTCATCCCCCTTTACCGGGAAAATGATGCTTGGCACCTGATCTTCATCAAACGCACCGAACATGACCAGGACGATCACAGCGGGCAGATCGCTTTTCCTGGAGGACGGGTGGAGGACGGAGACAAAACTGTGGTGGATACAGCCCTGCGCGAAACAAAGGAGGAAATCGGCCTTCATCCCCGCGACGTGAACATCCTGGGATTTTCGGATGACATCTTTACTGTGACCGATTACCATGTCACCCCCATTGCCGGGACGTTTCCCTGGCCTTACCCCCTGAAGCCTTATCCCCTGGAAGTAGAAAAGATCCTGTCTTATCCATTAAACTGGCTGGCGGATCCCGATCACCACCGGGTGGAACACTGGAGCTCCGATGAATCAGACATCGGTCCTCTCCCGGTCTATTTCTTTCAGGATTACGAAGGTGAAACGCTGTGGGGAGCCACCGCTAAAATCGTCCTGGATTTTCTCAACCTCTTGAAATTGACCCCTTGATCATCTCTCGGTCACCCCAATCACTTGCACAGCATCAATCTCATTCCACCCCAATCCCAACACAGACTGGTCCACAGTGATCCGGACCACATCAGATTTATAATCCAAACCTTCGACCGGTATTGATAAGCGATAGGGGCAGGGCTGATCGACCTGTTCCGGTTCCGCAGAATAGACCGTTTCATAATCTCCCCCAGGGCTCATCACCTCCACCTTCACAACCTGATCAGGGTTGAAACTTTCCACCACTTCAATCTGGGTGATAAAGACCGGGATGCTGTAGGTCAGGGTCAGTGTGGCCTCGGAATCACTGGCTGCCGAGGCCCATGCAAATTGATAATCGCCACAGCCGGGGGAATCGGGAGGCCCGACAGCTTTCTCCGCGCTCCATTCCGGATCAGAAAATTCGGAACTCGCCTCCGCATCCGAGGCCCACTGTTGGATTCGCGTACCCGGTGAGGCGGTCTCATCCGAATAGGCGGGCGTCTCAGCACGGGTTCCATCAGTGCTGGTTGCAGGTGGAATTTCCTGCTGGACCAGGTTCATGTCGCATGAACTCACACCCCAGCACAGCACCCCCAGCGTGATCAGGGAAATGATTTTCCACGTTCTATGACGCATAACCCATGCCCTTAAATGAATCATCCCCTGACAGTCATTCTGGCCAGGGGATGGAGTCCTTTTATCCTCGCATGTAATCGGGCGGAGCTTCTTCTTCCTCTTCCTCTTCTTCTCTCTGTGCCTCGAGCTCTGCCAGTTCTTCTTCGCTCAACTCTTCCAGAAGTTCCGGTTCCTCGAGCTCTTCGAAGAGTTCTGCCTCTTCTTCCTCTTCTATTTCAATTTCTAGGGTTGTGGGGGCAGCGACAACCACCACGATGTCATCCGGATCGTTCATGATCCTGACATTGTCAGAGATCTGCAAATCGCTGACCAGAATATTATCGCCGATTTCCGTCAACTCCGAGACATCAACGGTAATCACATCCGGCAAGTCTTTCGCCTTGGCCTCAACCTCCAACTCGTCTAATTCAATGACCTGAAGGGCGTTGAATTCACTCACTGCGGGTGCTTCGCCATCTACTATGACTGGCACTGTGGTGGATATTTCCTCATCCAATGACACGGCCTGGAAATCGACATGGAGCAGGTTGCGCCGGATCACTTCACGCTGTTTTTCCCGCACCAGAGCCAGGTGCTCTTCGCCATCAAGATCAATGGAAATCAAGGTGTTGGCGCCGATTTCAGACAGCGTTTGCCGGGCATCCTGGTAATCCAACAGAATAGGTGTCGACTCAATCTCTTTCCCGTAAATCACAGCCGGCAACTTTCCCTCCCTGCGGAGGGCTTTGACCTTCTTGCCAGTCACATCCCGTTTTTGTGCTTGAAGTGCTATTTTATCCATCTTTTCCTTCCTCGGAACGCCTCTCACTACTGTCAAAGACAGAGTTACCTTCATTCCTTGTGGTTTCTCCAGAGATCCTGGAGTCTAATCGTAATGTAATTGATTATTCGCTTTTCTTTCCAAATAACAAGCGCATGGCAAATAACAGCACACCTGTCACGGCGCCGGCCACAACCCCGATAATGATCGCTCCGCTGGTGTCAACGGACGCTTCTACACTGCCCTCGACCTGTCGGGCGATCAGGACGCCAGTCTTTATGTGCTGAGCGTCCACATCCCCGGAGACCAAAACGCCGGCGTTGAGGTCGTCTGATACCGTTGCGTTGGCAGCCATCACTGCCAGCCTGGATCCTGTAATCTGGGATTGTTCAGCACGACCGAACACCACAGCGCTCTCATTCAAGATCAATGAGTCTGAAGCTATTGTCCCCACAGCACTTTGGTGGGCCGTACACGTCTGGGACTGAATAGATCCCGCGGCGCTGTTGCTCAGTGTAACTTCCTGGCCATCTACAGCTTGAGCCATGGAGTTCCGCAGGGATACATTTTGCCCCTGCACATCTTCCAGAGAGGATTCTTCAACCTCAATGGTTTCCTGCTTTTCATTTTCCGCATCTTGTGGCATACATCACCTCTCTCAAAAAAAGGCCGTCACCGCCCGGTGACGACGAAAACGCACCCAAAATTGTACCGAAGAGGGGCTGTTTCGTCAATGCCAAGAGCCGGGACGGTCCCTGTCCCGGGAAGGGCGTCCCGGTGGTAGCACAGCCTGGGATGACGGTCTGCTGGTGGAATCAACACAGGGCATGATCGGGTATCCAGCCCCGTGCCGGGCGGGGAGGTGGAATGGATCGGGTTGCCTCATTGCCCGGGATTAACACCCGGTGACATTAACAAGAATATCGATCACGTGCTGGGCCTTATTCCCGAAGTTATCCCAGGCTACAAGACGAATTTGGTATTCTGTCTGGGCGCATTGGTTATCCCGCAGTTGAAACTCCTGGGACTCCCCCCTTCCGTTCCGGTTCCACGCACTGCATCCCTGGCAGCGCCAGGACCAGATCAGGTCATTTCCGGTGATGGCATTACCCCGTGCATCTCTGGCCTCTCCCCTGGCGGTAAAGATCACCGTGTTATCTTCCCCGTATTCATAGCTTCCCCCTACCGATGTCGCATAAACTTCTTCGCCGTCTGCAGGATGGGTGATCCTGACATCTGGTGCTTCCGCGGCCTGGACGCTGACCGTCACCGAATCATAAATCGCTTCCCGTGGGGGATTACCAACATGATTGGCATAAATATCATAGGTGCCCTGACCGCCGATTTGATCCGTGGAAAGATTGACATCCGAACCCGTCGCGACCGCCGATCCCCCTCCGGACAGAGGTTTGCCAACGGTCCATTTGATCTGCTGTGTGCCCTGGTTGGAGCCATTCTTTTTAAAGACCGCCCGGAAATTTTTCGATGAACCCTGGGTGACGGAAGAAGCGCCCCCTGGTTGGATGATCCTGATCTCGTATTTTTGAGGACGAACGCTCAAGGTGAAGTCCCGATTTGATTGGTGGCTTCCGTTCGCAATCAGGGCATAGTGATCGATATATTCAGCTCCAGCCGGCAGTTCGACCCCTACACTGGATCTCTCCGGTCTGCTAATACACTGATTGGTATTTTCATCATATTTGAAATAGAAATTGCTGAAGGCCTCAGGGGGACCCGATGATGCCTTGGCGCGTAGGGAAAATTGGTGCTTCACCGCAGGATCATCCGATAACCTGAAAATATTGAAGCGGACCACCTTTGATTGCAGGGGTTCCAAGGTGACGGTCTCCGGTCCGGTGATCGTCGATGTCATCAATTCGTGCTCCTTCCCGGAGATATTCAACGCCCGGGTATTCAAAGCACATTGTCCCCCAGCGCTATTTTCAAAGGCCTGGTTTTTGATCCAGGGCCAATAGGCACTGCTTAACCCGCGCTGGTACGTTTGACCGTAGGTGTTCTCCAACACCCTGTCGACAGATTGGGTATCGGCACCGTTTTCCAGGAAAGGAATCAGATAATCCAACCCGCGATTGAGATGTTTACCGGTGAAAACCCAAAAGTCTTGCGCTCTGTAAATCTGATCATTATTCGATAAAGGAACGTCGATGTCCCGCCATCCACCACCGCCGCGCCGCATGGAATTATGAGAATCTTCTGAGGCCCGCGCGGTGCCTTCTGTAAACCAGCCCTGATGTACCTTCCTGAAACCGCTGTAGGCCCATTGAGTGGCATGGAAGTACTCGTGGTAAATGGTGTTCTCTACCCAATCTGCGCTCGTCGCCTTTCCGCCGCGCCAATTAACGTTACTTCCGTTGTAGCATGCCTGGAAGCTCACCGAGCCGCTCGTTCCCAGGTATTTACCGATCACACCATCTCCCCATCGATTTGTCATCCATGTGCAATCAGCGATGGAGATGGTGTATTCTCTCGCTCCGGTATCTGTATTGGGCACATCATTCGGGAGAGAGCTGACTACCCGGATGCTGTAATACAGCACCGGTTTTTTGAATCCCAATTCCAGGTGATCTTTATATGCGTTCTCCAGTAAGGTCGCCGCCGCTTCCCGATCCCGTTTGGTGCAGTTCCAGCTCACATTATCAAAGGCTTTCGGGTGACAGACCGCCTTGAAAAATGGTCCTTTTTCCTCTATGTCCGGCTTTGCCAGACCGGGCCCCTGCGGCCGGGAAGATAATGAAGGAGAAAAGGACTCATCCCTGACCACAGTAAAGGTCCGGCCCTCTTCAGGCAGGGAGAAAAATGTGATCACCAACAGGGAATCCTCCTGGTCGACCGAGGCGCTGCGAAAGACCCAGGCATCTTTCACCTGTTCATCATAGTCCTCTTCATTTTCCGGATCAGTATGAAATTCATCCTTTCTCCCCAACATCGCCACGGCTAAATCATCAACAGCTTCCTCCTCAGGAATTGGAAAAGCGAGGAATAGAGGCTGGTTATCTTTTGTCTGAAACGCCTCATTTGCCCGCAGTTGATAAAACGAACCCACCTGCTTAATGCCGAGGGCCGCTTCCGTTTGCGGCTCCTCAATCTTTTTTATCGTGACTTCCACAGGCGCATCCAGGGATCCTTGGGCTGCGGCAATGGTAATCCCGTCAACCCCGCGGAATGTGCTTCCGGGAGTGAGGGAATGGCTGGATGAGTCTCCGGGATACGGGCTTGGCGTCGGATCCTGCGATCCCACGCTCTGGCCCTGATCGTTCTGAGCCTGTTGCGTGCGGGCCTGGAAGGTAGCTTCAATCCTGTCCTCTACGCCCTGCCTGGCCTCTCCATCCACATCAAAGCTTGAGGCGGAAAGATTGCATGCCAAACCCACCACAGCCATTAACAGAATGATATACAGAAGGGTCATCTTTCTGAATTTCATGTTCACCTTCTCCTCGCATCAGCAATATTCAAAAACGGTGCCCGCGCGTCACGTTAATAATAGGAAAACTGAGCCTGTATCAGATTAGCTATCGCTTAACTTCTGTTGAAATGGAGATACATATTCGTCTTTGAATAACCGGACCTTTGAGCCAGGATCGAAACCGCTGTAGAACCTCTTGGTACTGCGAGGTATCAGCCCATTTCCTCCCTGCACGAATAACCCGGCACGCATCTTGCACATAAACCAAGAAACGAGAAAAGGAGTTCCACAATGAGTATCTTTCAAATCGCGCAATTACTGTCTGCTATGGCCGCAGGTTTATTCTTAATTGGCCTGGTCACGTTTGCCACCGGTGTGGCTGTGCTCGTTTTTCGGTCCATCGGTCAGGATACGAGGACCATTAGCAAGCAGGTTTCCTTGCTGGCGGAGAAGGGCGTCACCGAGGACATTTCTGGTCTGGTTGGTAATGCTTCTTCCCTGATGTCAGCCACCAGCGAACTTATCCGCACCTCAAAAGGCATCGGTGTATTTTTGATCATCAGCGGATCCATTTCCATGCTGATCGGGATTGCATTGACCCTCTACCTTGGTTTAAGCTGACGGGATTCTTATGGCAAAAGAGAACTATTCACTGGTCACAAGCTTGCAAAATATTTTTCCAGAGGATACCTGGGCCTGGTCTATCCCCCCGTTAAAGAGGGAGTCCTTGGTTTGGGAACGCCTGCAGGAGGCGCATTTTCGGGACAGGGTCCAGAAAGAGATAGGCACCCAGCCCCAAAAATGGAGCCCCGCCCGATTGGCAGTCATCGCCGTCAATCTGGATCTTCCTGTCTCCTTACACTGGCCGTTGACCTCATTTAATGAAATGAGCCCTGAGGTCCGCCAGCGTGTATTCAAAAAATATCAGGCCTTTACCAATAAGGAAGCAAAGGTCTCCAACCTGGCAGACGCTTTATTCATTGCCCTGGGCCTACAACAGGAAAAGGAAGCCGGGAAAACCTGGGAGGAACTTCTTAGCGGCCCCCTGCCGATCTCCAGCTGGCGTGTACCTCTCATTTGCTTATACGAATTACTTGATTCACCATCCGCTCTCCTGAAAACTCTGCCGGACCCTCTTGGTTATCATATCGCCCTCG
>CAZIFI010000035.1:0-20916 GCA_964539105.1 uncultured Anaerolineales bacterium
CCTGTACCGAAAACTGCTCCAGGAGGCGGCGGCCATGGGTGAAGGGATGGACTTCTTCTTTGGCGGCTACGGCGAACCCTTGCTTCACCCCCACATCCTGGCCATGATCCGGGAAGCCAATGGTAAGGGAATCCGCACCTCCCTGATCACCAACGGCGTGCTGCTCTCGCCTGAGATGTCCAAATCGCTGATAGAAGCCGGGCTGGACATGCTGTGGGTTTCCATCGACGGGGCTAGGCCCGAGAGCTACGCGGATGTGCGCCTGGGCGCGAAGCTGCCGCAAGTGATCGAAAATTTGGAACACCTGCAGGACATCCGCAAGAGCGCCTTCGGCGACGCCCGCTGGGCGGGAAATCCCCGCCTGGGCATCTCCTTTGTGGCCATGAAGCGCAACATCCATGAGCTCCCCGTCGTGCTCAAACTGAGCCAGCGCTTGGGCGCAGCGCGGTTTTTTGTCACGAACCTCCTCCCCCACCGACCAGAACAGCGGGAGGAAATCCTCTACCGACCGTTGTTGGATCAAGTCCCTCCCCATCCGGCAATGGATCCACGGACCCGGCTCAGCCTGCCGCGCCTGCATTCCCCCACCCTGCCCCCGGAGGTGTCAACCTATTACCAGGGCAGCGAAATCCGAACCGATGTCAACGACATTGACCTGGACCGGGAATTCCCCCGCTGCCCCTTTCTGGAGCGCGGCGCTGCAGCCGTGCGCTGGGACGGCGCAGTCAGTCCCTGCCTGCCATTGATGCACACCCATATCTATTACTTGGATGACCGGGAACACACCATGCACGCTTACCACATGGGAGACCTCTCTACACAATCCCTCCCCGATCTGTGGCAGGACACGACCTATCGCAACTTCCGCGAGGCATTAAAACACTTTTCCTTTTCCCCCTGCACCTCCTGCAACAGCTGCCACATGGCCGATGACAATCTGGAAGACTGCCTGGGCAATGACCACCCCGCCTGCGGGACCTGCCTGTGGGCCCACGGATTCATCCGCTGCCCGTGATGGTTCCCAGGATCAATCCAGCTTCCTTCATAATATCTGTTCCCAACCTTGCGAATCTCGGACGGGCATCACTGATTTCCCCTGCATTTACCTGACCCCCAGGCTGTCCATCCTGGTAACAGATCATTACAGGCGCAATCAACCCCTTTACTCGGCTTTGGCATCTATTCCTCTTCCCAGGTTGACGGGCATTCCCCGCCCCTGAAAAAATGGTGCCCTTTATCTAAAAGACCCAGGCCATGATCCATGCACCCAACACGCCCGTCTCTTCTCGCTCCCGAGCCGTGGCTGGGAGGCAAGCCGACCGCTGTTGGGTCGCTGCACGGGCTTAACACAGGCGGCCTACCACACCGCTCCGGATTGATTGGCGTCCTTCCCGTACGGTGATTTCAGGCCCATTTTTGCAACAAATCCGCGAAATTTTCAGCGTTCAAAGCCGGTCAGAAACCTTACCACAGCATTCACAACCTGCGCCCACTGCTCCCGCGGCGGGATGGCTGCTGTGCCGTCGCCGGGTTGGGGGCCATAGGCGCCGAACCCGGCGTGATTTCCCCCTTCGATCTCCACCCACTGCGTGTGAGCCGGCAGCAAATCCGCTGCGCCGGTCACTTCCTGTGGAGCTGCCAACCCGTCCCGGGTGCCGTAGATGGAAAGCACCCGCAGCCCGGACGCGCTGAGATCATTGGAATCAGCCGGGTAGGAGGCCATCAAGATCAACCCCTCCACGCCTGATCTCTCACTCCCGGCATAGCCGGCAGCCATGGCCCCACCCAGCGAATGTCCCCCCACCACCCAGTTCTTGACCCCCGGATAGTCCGCCATTACCCGGCGGGCCGCCTGGCGGTCCAGCACCGCCAGATTGAGGGGCATACGGGGAATGACCACCAGGTATCCCTCCCGGGCAATGTCATGGGCCAGCACCGCGTAGGCCTCCGGCTCGACCCGCCCACCGGGATAAAAAACCAATCCGGTCTGGGGCCGGCCCACCCGGGGTTGAAAGTACAAAGACCTATCTCCGGTCACCATGACATCATCAGAAGTCTCCAGAGCTTGCATGGCGGCCGGCCCGGCCGGATGGGCATCTGCAGCCCAGATCACAAACCCACCCAGGCCTAATACCAACAACAGGACCAGGGTGACCGGCAGGACAATTAACCATCTTTTTCTGCTCATCATTCAACCTCGCCTGATTGCAACCTAATCATTCTCTTCCTGAAGGGAGGGCTGAGGTGACTTCCAGAAATATTCCAGCCACACAAATATGGAAACCCAGGCCATGATCACCGCACCCAGCACGCCGGGGGCCCAGGTGCCGAGGTGGTCCAGGATTAATCCACCCACCACAGGGGCGATCATGCGGGTCAGACTCTCCAGCGAAGAGGAAATACCCAGCGTCCCACCCACCTCTTCTGCCAGCACCGCTTTTGTCAGCGCACTGCGGGAAATCGTGCTGAACACGCCGCCGGCCACAGATAAGGGGACCAATACCACCAACAGGTGGGTGACACTGGCTGCGCCCGCCCAGCCCAGAAGGGACAGGATTAAAACCACACTTGAGACTAACAAAATCCAGCGGTCCTGGAATCGTGTGCTGATGTATCCGATGCCGCCACCCTGAACCAAAACCAGCAGGATACCGACATAGGTCAGGATATATCCTGTGCCCTGGGCATCAAGCCCCAACCGGTACAGGGCATAGAGAGAAAACACGGTCTCAAAAATAGCAAAAGACATCCGGTACCAGAAATTCATCTGCAGCAGCGATCCCACATAGGGACGCCGGATGGCTTCTAATAGTGATTGTACCCTGTTACGCGCATTCCTGGAAACCTGCTGCAGCCGTTGTGAGGGGGGCAGGGACTCCGGCAGCCACAGGGCCACCATGATCAAATTCACGGCTGACAATCCCGCCGCGACATACGCCGGCACATCGTATCCCCAGCGGCTGGTCACCCCGCCAATGGCAGGACCCAGCACAAACCCCAGCCCGAAAGCTGCGCCAACCAGGCCCAGACCGCGGGCTCTATTTTTCTCATCCGTAATATCTGTAATATAGGCCTGAGCTACCGAGATATTTCCCCCTGTCAGGCCGTCTACGGCCCGGCTCAGAAAGAGCAGGCCCAGGATGGTGGCATTGACCGGCCAGCCCAGGACCCCGGCTGTCCAGCGACCGAAGGGATCCGCCAAACCCAACACCATAAAGCCCACAAAGGTGCCAAAAATGCTGATCAGGAGGACAGGTCGTCTCCCGAAGCGATCGGAAAGCCGGCCCAGGAAAGGGGCTCCCACCAGTTGAAAACCGGGATACACTGCCGTCAGCAACCCCACCAGGGTTGCTGACGCGCCGTACACATCAGCATAAAAGGGCAAAAGGGGCAATATCAGCCCAAACCCCAATAAATCAATGAAAATAATGATGAAGATATTAACTAGTCTGCGTTTTTCCATCCGAGGGTGATCCCTCCACAAGTTAAATCCCGGGCACAAATTGGTCAGAATGTAACCTATTCATGCCAAATGATCCGGGTTGTCCACAATTTTTTCATTGTATCATTCCCCCTGCCACACGGGCTCAGGTGTGAATTAAAAAGTCATTAACACCCCGTAACGGTATTTCGTTCTATGTGTTGTTAACAACGATAAGGTTGGAGAATGATCGTTATGCTACAGGAGCGTCAATGCAGCAACAGCCCGACAGTTTAGACGAGATGAGAAAACAGGCCCAACTGGGCGGCGGGAAATCCCGGATCGAAAAGCAGCACACTAAGGGAAAACGTACCGCCAGAGAGCGCATCGACTCCCTCGTTGACTCCGGCACCTTTACCGAGCTGGGGATGTTTGCCACTTCCAGCGGCAGCGCATCCCGCAACGGACGGGAAGGGAAGATCGGAGATGGGGTTGTCACCGGCCGGGCCAAGATTAACGGGCAGCAGGTATACCTCTTCGCCCAGGATTTCACAGTGTTGGGTGGTTCCGTGGGCAGGACCCACGGCAAAAAAATCGCTCATATTATGGACCTGGCCCTGCAGAACGGGGCCCCGTTGATCGGCTTGAACGATTCGGGCGGCGCCCGAATCCAGGAAGGGGTGAACGCCCTGGCAGCTTACGGCGAGATCTTCTTCCGAAACGTGAAATCATCGGGGATCATTCCCCAGTTTTCTATCATTCTCGGGCCGTGCGCCGGCGGCGCGGTATATTCCCCGGCCATCACTGATTTTGTGTTCATGGTGGAAGAAACCTCCCAGATGTTCATCACCGGCCCGGATGTCATTAAAGAAGTGACCCACGAAGAAATTGATTTTGAGTCCCTGGGCGGTGCCCAGGTGCACAATGAAAAAAGCGGCGTGGCCCATTTCAACACCCCGGATGAAGAGTCAGCCATGAATAAACTGCGCTGGCTGCTGTCTTTTCTTCCTCCCAACAACCTAACCCCCCCACCGGTGATTGACTCGGATGATCAACCACACCGGCTGACCCCGGAATTAGCGGATATGGTGCCCGAGGTGCCAAAAGAACCGTACGATGTACGGGGCGTAATCCGCACCCTGGTTGATAACGGAGAATTCCTGGAAGTCCACGAAGACTACGCCCAGAACATCGTGGTGGGATTTGCGCGCCTGGACGGGCACCCGGTGGGGATAGTTGCCAATCAGCCGGACCACTACGCCGGCGTGCTGGATATCAACGCCTCCGATAAAGGCGCGCGTTTCATCCGTTTCTGCGATTCCTTCCATATCCCCCTGGTGACCCTGGTGGACACCCCCGGATTTTTACCGGGCATCGACCAGGAACACGAAGGGATCATCCGCCACGGGGCGAAAATGATCTACGCCTATGCCGAAGCCACAGTGCCAAAAATCAGCCTTATTCTGCGAAAGGCGTACGGCGGGGCCTATATTGTGATGAGCTCGAAGCACCTGCACGGCGACGTCAACCTGGCCTGGCCTAAGGCAGAAATTGCCGTTATGGGCCCCAAAGGTGCGGTGAAAATCATCCACCGCAAAGAGCTTCAGGAAGCAGATGACCCGGAAGCTCTGCGCCAGCAGTACACAACAGAATACCGGGATAAACACGCTTCCCCCTTCATCGCCGCCGGGGAAGGTCACCTGGACGACGTTATTAAACCCGTGGAAAGCCGCAAATATCTGGTGACTGCCCTGGAAATGCTGCTCGACAAGCGCGAATCAAGACCCGATCGAAAGCACGGAAACATTCCTTTATAAAACCCTGACTCATGAAAATACTTGTTGCCAATAGAGGTGAAATAGCGATACGAATCATGCGTGCCTGCCGGGAACTGGGCATCCCATCCGTTGCTGTGTATTCTGAGGCAGATCAGCATGCCCTACACACCCGCTATGCGGACGAAGCACTGCCCATCGGCCCCACCCCGGCCTCGGAAAGCTACCTGAACATAGACGCTATTCTCAAGGCTGTGGAACGCAGCGGGGCCACCGCTGTCCACCCCGGATATGGGTTTCTATCCGAAAACCCGCATTTTGCCCGTGCGGTGGAAGTGGCGGATTCGAACTTTATCGGACCCCGACCGCAAACTATGGCCCGTCTGGGAGACAAAATTTCGGCCCGCAAGGCAGCCCGCGCCTCGGATTTGCCCGTTCTGCCCGGACCGGACCGGCCGCTGACCGGCGACCTGTCCCTGGAAAAGATGCGCGAGATGGAAGAAAAAATTCGCTTTCCTGTCCTGGTCAAAGCCGCTGCCGGCGGAGGCGGGAAAGGCATTCGCCTGGCCCGGGACCGGAAAGAACTCACCGAGGTTGTGGACCTGGCCCAACAGGAAGCCCAGGCAGCCTTCGGAGACCCAACCGTGTACCTCGAACCCCTGGTGCAGCAGGCGCGGCACATTGAGGTCCAGATCCTGGGGGACGGGAAGGGTAAGGTGCTCACCTTCGGTGAGCGTGAGTGCTCCATCCAGCGCCGGCACCAGAAATTGATCGAAGAAGGTCCGGCTCCGGAATTATCTCAAAAACAGCGCACATTTATCCATCAGGCTGCAAGGCGGCTGGGCGAATCCCTGCGGTACCGCAGCCTGGGCACGGTCGAGTTTCTGATGGACCGCGAGGGCCAGTTTCACTTTATCGAAGTCAACCCCCGCATCCAGGTGGAACATCCTGTGACGGAAATGATCACCGGGTTTGATCTCGTCAAAGAGCAAATTAAGTTGGCCCTTCTGGATGAATTGAATATCGCCCAGGAGGAAATTTCCATTGATGGGGCAGCCATCGAAGCCCGGGTGCTGGCTGAAGACCCGGAAGCCAATTTTATGCCCACCACGGGCGACGTGTCATATTTGAAAGAGCCGGGCGGTCCGGGGGTGCGGGTGGAGAGCGGTTTATACCAGGGGATGAACGTGGCTGTGCACTACGATTCTCTGCTGTCCAAAGTGATCACCTGGGGCAAAACCAGACAGGAAGCTATTTCCCGCCTGAAGCGCTCTCTGCGCGAGTATCAAATCGGCGGTCTAAAGACCGACCTGTCCTTTTTATCCCGCCTGATTGACACCGCCCCCTATCAAACAGGGAAAATTGACACTTCCTTCCTGGATGAAATTAAGATCAAACAAGCATCGTACGACGAAAGATTGACGCGGAATGTCGCTCTGGCCACTGCCCTTCACATTCACCGCCGCCACTCTCAAACCGCACAACAAAACGGGCGGGAACCCAATCCGTGGCGGATGCAGGCCTGGCGGGAGCAAATTTCCGGTCGCTGACGCAACACACTTGAACAAGGAAACTAATAAAAGAGGACGCATCCAAATGTCAAGATACAAAATTTCTGTAGGCACACGATCTTATGATGTGATCATCGAACGCAACCATTTGCTTGTCAACGGCGATCGTTATCAATTTGATATGGAATCCCTGAACGGCAACGGGCTGCATATGCTGCGGCACCCAGACCAGCATATTGAAGCCTACCTGGAAACCAAACGGCACGGCTCCTATGAGGTGCAAATCGAGGGGGAGCATGTCGGGGCCGAGGTGGACTTCGCCCATCGGGAACGGGAGCAGCAGGAAGGCTCGGCTCATGATCTCACATCACAAATGCCGGGCTTGATTGTCGATATCCTGGTGGAAGAAGGCCAGGAGGTGAAAGAAGAGCAAACGCTGGTCGTCCAGGAAGCGATGAAAATGCAAATGAAACTTCGCTCGCCATGTGCGGGTACGGTGCAGTCCGTGTATGTAAAACAAGGACAGGAAGTTGAAAAAAGCGTCCTCCTGGTATCCATCGATCCCCGTCAGCCATAGGCAGCATAAGTTTCCCCGGAATTTATAAGGAACATTCGAACATGAGCTACGCCGAACTATACCAACCCCGAAAACAAACAACCGCATCCCTGTATAATGGGGCTTTGATCCTGACCGCCAGCGCTTTGATAGCCATCAGCGCCCAGCTTTCTATCCATTTACCCATCAGCCCGGTGCCCATCACCGGACAAACCCTGGCAGTGCTCCTGCTGGCAGCGGCCCTCGGCAAACGCCGGGGTCTGGCTGCTGTCACATTGTACCTGGCAGAAGGTGCAGCCGGGCTGCCCGTCTTCGCCGGGGGGAAGGCCGGATGGGCCGTGATAATGGGCCCCACAGGCGGTTATCTGATAGGATTTGCCGCCGCCACCTTCCTGGTAGGAGATCTCATTCAACGCGGTTGGGACCGCAACCTGTGGCGCACGGTGCTGGCCATGGTGCTGGGAAACGTGGTGATTTACCTGGCCGGATTGGCCTGGTTGTCCTTCTTTGTTCAGGGGAGCCAGGTCCTGGCGCTGGGCCTGACCCCGTTCCTGGTGGGTGACGCCCTGAAAATTTCCCTGGCGGCGATCTTGCTGGCTGCCTCGGGACAAATTAAGCCCGCGCCAAAAGTGAAGAAATAAGCTTTGATTTATTCGTTGTACGTGCATGAGTTGAGGAAAACACGGAAACTATGACAAGAAGATCCCTGCATGAG
Organism: uncultured Anaerolineales bacterium; assembly: GCA_964539105.1. Classification (GTDB taxonomy): domain Bacteria; phylum Chloroflexota; class Anaerolineae; order Anaerolineales; family UBA11858; genus B10-G9. Next base: position 7,979 of record CAZIFI010000035.1, read on the forward strand.
AACCCAATCGCCATCATCGGACAGGCGGCCGTATTTGCCAAAGCATCCAACCTGAACGAATACTGGAACAACATCGTGGATGAGATTGACGGCATCACGGATGTTCCCCCCTCCCGGTGGGATATTGACGAGTATTATGACCCAGACCCGGACGCAGAGGACAAGACATACTGCAAAAAGGGCGGGTTCATCCCCGATATTGATTTCAACCCGCTGGAATTTGGCCTGCCACCCAACCTGCTGGAGGTGACCGACTCCTCCCAGCTGCTGGGCCTGGTTGTGGCCCGCGATGCCCTGGAAAACGCGGGCTATGGCGAAGGAAAAACCTTCGACCGCCAGCGCACGGGTGTGGTGCTTGGTGTGGCCGGGGGTCAAAAGCTAATCACAGACCTCAGCGCCCGTCTGCAGTATCCCATCTGGCGCAAGGTGCTGGAATCCAGCGGCATCTCGCAGGAAGACACGCAGAAGATCATCGACAAAATCAAACTGGCGTATGCTCCCTGGAACGAGAACGCCTTTCCCGGATTGCTGGGCAATGTGATCGCCGGCCGGATCGCCAACCGCCTGGACCTGGGCGGCATGAACACCGTCGTGGATGCAGCCTGCGCCAGCAGCCTGGCGGCTGTCAAATCCGCCGTCAGCGAGCTGGTAGAAGGCCGGGCAGACATGATGATCACCGGCGGCGTGGATACCGACAATTCTCCCTTCACTTTCATGTGCTTCAGCGCCACGCCTGCTTTTTCGCCCACGGGAGACATCCGCCCCTTCGACGACGAGGCCAACGGCATGCTGATCGGAGAAGGCTTGGGGATGATGGTCCTGAAACGTCTGCAGGATGCTGAGCGAGATGGCGACACCATTTACGCTGTGATCAGGGGCATTGGCAGTTCCAGCGATGGTAAATTTAAAAGCATCTATGCGCCCCGCCCCTCGGGACAGTCCCTGGCTTTACAGCGAGCCTATGATGATGCCGGGGTTCCACCCCACAGCGTGGGTCTGATTGAAGCCCACGGCACAGGCACAAACGCCGGAGACCCGGCCGAATTTGAAGGCCTGACATCTGTCTTCGGCCAGCCCAACGGCCAATCCCAACACATCGCTCTAGGCAGTGTGAAGTCCCAGGTGGGCCACACCAAAGCCGCTGCCGGAGCAGCGGGAATGATCAAAGCAGCCCTGGCCCTGCATCATAAAGTCTTGCCTCCCACGATTAACGTCGAAAAACCAGCCTCCAAGCTGAACATCGAGAAATCCCATTTTTACGTCAACACAGAAACTCGTCCCTGGTTCTTGAACAACGGGGCGGAAAAACGGCGGGCAGGCGTGAGCGCCTTTGGTTTCGGGGGCACCAACTTTCACATCGTCCTGGAGGAATATCAATCCAACGGGACAGTGGGCCCCAGCCTGACTCAGACCAGCCAGGAAATGCTGCTCACAGCGCAGGATCCGGCATCCCTCCGGGACCAGGCCGCTCAAATACTGCAGGAACTGCAAGCAGCGGATGGCGGTCAATCCTACCTGGATGTGGTGCGGCGCAGCCGGACCCTGACCATTCCCCAAGGACAACCCCGCATGGGATATGTGGCCTCCTCCCGGGAGGAAGCCATACAGCTTCTGAAAGCGGGACTCGATCTTCTGGAAAGCAAACCGGAGGCGGACAGCTGGGATCATCCCCGCGGCATCCATTTCCGCCGCCAGGGCCTGCCCGCTGATCACGGCGTGGTGGCGTTATACCCGGGGCAAGGCTCCCAATATTTGAACATGGGCCGGGATGCCACCCTCCACTTCCCTCCCTTGAGATCGGGCTTTGAAGCCATGGACCAACGCTTTATGGATGACGGGCTGGCCCCTCTCTCAGACGTGGTCTACCCCATCCCTGCTTTTGATGACACCACCCGGGAGGTGCAGGAGCGGCATCTGCGAAAAACCGATTATGCCCAGGCGTCCATTGGCGTCCTGAGCTTTGGCCTGACCAAGATCCTGCAGCAGGTTGGATTTGAACCGGATTTCAGCGCCGGCCACAGCTTTGGCGAATTGACTGCCCTGTGGGCTGGTGGGGTGCTGGAAGACAGCACATTCCTCGATCTGGTCAAGGCCCGGGGCCAAGCCATGGTTCCCCCGGATAAACCCGGTTTTGACGCCGGGACCATGGCAGCCATCAAAGGCCCCCTGCAGGACATCCAACGGGAAGTGGAACCTTTCCCCGAGATCACGATAGCCAACCAGAATTCCGACACCCAAACTGTGTTGGCCGGGCCCCAAGAGGCCATTGACCGTATTGATGACCATCTCTCAAACATAGGCTACAAGGTCACCCAGCTGCCGGTCTCGGCTGCTTTCCACACCTCCCTGGTGGAGCATGCATCACAACCCTTTGCAGCCGCAGTGGCGGAACAGACCTTCCATGAACCACACCTGGCTGTTTTTTCCAACACCACCGGAGAGCAGTACCCTTCCGATGAACAAGAATCAAAAAACATTCTGGGGAACCACATTCTGAACCCGGTGATCTTCAAAGATCAGATTGACAACCTCTATCAAGCCGGTGGAAGAATCTTCGTCGAGATCGGACCCAGGAATGTGATCAGCAACCTGGTGGATGAAATCCTGGACGGGAAACCCCACGAGACGGTGACCGTCAACCCCAGTCCGGAGCGGTCCAGCGAACGGCAGCTGAGAGCTGCCGCCGTCAAGATGCGCGTCATCGGGCTGCCCCTGGGTGATATCGGCCCCCACACTGCTAAGCTATCATAAATAAGGATAACTGCTTGTTTTACAAAAGCAGGAGGACCATTAATGACAGAGTTTAATATCCCTTTGAATGCCAGTAATTACACCAGCGAGGAGCGCAAAAAAGCGTTCCAGAACGCGCTGGAGGATGACCATCAGGTGACCATGAATACCAATCATAAGCCGGGATCCGAAGAAAACCAGGCCCTGAAAGAAGCGGTCCAGGCGGATGCCAGCCAACACGCCGGGGACTCCCCACCTGCGGCACGCCATCAAGCCCCCAACCCTGGGCTGGAAAAACTGATCAACAGCATTGATGAAGGCCTGGCGCATTCCTACGATCACCAGAACAGGACCCTGGACGTTCACCAGCAGTACCTGTCCCAGCAGGATGAGTATGCCGATGTGTTTAGCGAGGTTCTAAACCAGCAGCGCATGCTGCTTGAAAACCCGAATGGAGAGCCTGTCAAGGACATCCTGGAAACCCTGCACAAAAACCTGGAAGGATTTCATAAACTTCAAGAAAAGGGACTGGAAGTTCACCAGCAATTTCTGGATCAACAGGCTGCTTATGCAGAGGCCTATGTACGGCTGCTTCAGCAGCAACAGCAGGCTGTGAACGGCGGTCAGGTCCAGATCTCGGAAATGCCGTCCCTTTCGCACCAGGCGGACACCCGCGCAGATCGTGCGGAGAAGGCAGTCTCCCCTGAAATTGAACCCATTCCAGAACCGGTGTCTACCCCGGATCCCAGGCCAGAACCAGTGCAACAAACGACCCCGGCTTCAATCGTCGAAGACGTAGAGACCAGGGAAGAACAGCCCGCGACCTCCGACGACTCGCAGGTTGCGGAAAAATCCTCCCCGGAAAGTACAGTTTCGATACAGGATTTATCCAACACCCTGCTGGAAATCGTAGGCGACAAAACAGGGTACCCGCCTGACATGTTGGAACTGGAAATGGACATGGAAGCGGACCTGGGGATTGATTCCATCAAACGGGTGGAAATCCTGGGTGCCCTGGAAGATGCCTATCCGGACCTGCCCCCGGCGGACACCAACCAGCTGGCAGAACTGCGCACTCTGCAAGAAATTGTGGAGTACATGGAAAGCATCGCAGCCGGTACGGATCGCATCACCGACCCCAGCCCGGTCCAGGTGGACGCTGAGAGTGCGGCACAGGAGCAAACCAGATCATCTCCCGCAAACCAGGAGCCCGTCCCCCACAGGGATGGACGCGCAAACGGTAAACCCGGCCTGGATGTGGAAGCGCTGTCCGAATTATTGCTGGACATTGTGGGCGATAAAACCGGCTATCCGCCGGAGATGCTGGAGCTGGAGATGGACATGGAGGCTGATCTGGGGATCGATTCCATCAAACGCGTGGAAATCCTGGGCGCTATGGAAGACCAAACCCAGGACCTGCCCTCCTTTGAAACCGAGACGCTGGCTGAGCTGCGCACCCTGGGCGAAATTGTGGAATACATGAGTGAAGTAAAAGTGGATGCTTCCCAGCCTTCCGGTGCAGATCAAAAGCAGAAAAAAAAAGTACCTGATGACAACATCCAGGTAAACGCGGTACACACCACTCCTCTTCCTCCGCCAGACCGGATTGAAATTGACATCCCCGAAGGTCGTCCTGTGTTGATCGGTGATGACGGATCGGCCCTCGCCGAGCGCCTGGCAGCATTGCTGCAGGACAGGGGGTGGAAGGTCGTGCGATGGGCGTATCCCACCTCCCTCCTGCCGGGACAAAAAGAAGATCAAGATGCAGAAGAATGCCCCCTGGTTGAGCTTGAATCCATTTCAGATCAAGGGATCGCTGACAGTCTTGCCACGGTCCGGAAACAATTCGGAAAGATTGTTGGATTCATCCATCTCCATCCCCGAGCACAGGAAATTGGGACCCAACAGGACAGAGCGCTTGTGAAATCCGCTTTCCTAACTGCCAAACACCTCAAAGGGGACTTGGATCACCCACCCCTGGGCAGCCGGACTTATTTTATAACTGTGACTCGCTGCGATGGAAAGCTGGGCACAGAAACAAATGGCCATTTTGGGGACGGCAGCGGGCTGCCCGGTTTGACCAAAACCCTGCGCTGGGAATGGCCGGACACATACTGCCGGGCCATTGACCTCGATCCGACCTTAAATGTCGAAGAACAGGCCCGGGCCATAACAAAAGAAATGGAAGATGCCAACCAGCAGCTTGTAGAGGTGGGCATTTCCCCTGAAGGCAGAGTTACACTAACACAAAAAGCGACAAAATAATGAACAAACTGAATTCACCACACACCCCGAACCAAGACAGTGTCTTTCTGGCCAGCGGAGGCGGCAAGGGCATCACCGCCAAAAATGTCATTGCCCTGGCAGATCGTTACGGGTGTGAGTTTATTCTTTTAGGACGCTCCCAACTGTTGGAGGAGGAACCGGACTGGGCCAGAGGCTGCCACAGTGCGGCTGATCTGAAAGGGAACGCCATGGAAGCCCTCAAAGCAGGTGGGAAAAAGCCCACGCCCAGAGAGGTGGACCGCATGGTCAAACAGATCACCTCCAGCCGGGAGATTCAGTCCACCCTGGATGCTGTCCATGAGAACGGCGGAACTGCCACTTATATCAGCGCTGATATTACCGATATGGAACAGCTCCGGGAGGTGCTGGATGAACATCGGGGCCGGATTAACGGCCTGCTGCACGGAGCCGGAGCGCTGGCCGATAAGTTAATCGAGGAAAAAGAAGAAGGGGATTTTGATCTCGTGTACGGTGTCAAGGTGGACGGCCTGCGGCACATGCTGTCCCTTATCCCTCCCGACCAGCTTGAGCTTATCATTCTCTTTTCTTCTGTGGCCGGATTCTACGGCAACGTGGGCCAGGCAGATTACGCCCTGGGCAACGAGGTTCTGAACAAGATTGGCCACCATTTACAGGCCCGAGTTCCGGATACCCGTGTTCTGGTAGTCGATTGGGGCCCGTGGGACGGCGGGATGGTAACGCCGCAGTTGAAGCGGATCCTGGCCCGGCGCGATGTGGATGTCATCCCCATCCCACGCGGCACCGACATACTGCTTGACCTGCTGGAGAATGGGGAGAAAACACCGCAGTGGGTGGTGGGCAGCCGCCTGCCACAGCCGCCTTCCGGTATCAACCCTGAGCTGAAGGCACACCGCATTCACCGCAAGTTGACCCTGGAGAACAACCCCTTCCTCACTGATCATGTCATCGGGGGGAGAGCTGTGCTGCCCACGGTATGCGCTGTAGGGTGGATGATCAACGGCTGTGAAGGACTCTATCCCGGCTATACATTCCACGAAGTCGATGATTACCGGGTCTTCAAAGGCATCGTCTTTGACCACAGCCTGGCAGATGATTATGTCTTAAGGCTCGAAGAACAGCATAAAACCCGGGAAGAAATCACCCTGCAGGCCCGGATTCAAAGCGAAGGTGAAAGCAGCCTGGCGCGCAATCATTATCAGGCCACAATCACCCTGGTCCGAGATCTTCCCGATCCCCCTGAAATTACCCTTCCTCCCGAATTGGATCAAGTCACCCTCTCTGGGGCTGAACTATATGGCGATCAAACCCTGTTCCATGGACCCCGCTTCCAGGGCGTACAGGAGGTCATCCGCCACTCACAGGAAAAAATTATCACTCGCTGCAGGCTGCCGGACATGCCCGGCCAGGAACAGGGACAATTTCCGTCCCAGTTTTACAACCCCTACCTGACGGATGCCCATCTGCAAAGCCTTTTAATCTGGGCTTCCCTGTACCGGGATGTCAAGGGGCTGCCGCTGCGAATTGCCAATGGAAGACAATATCGGGCGCTGCCCTTTGAGACCGATACGTATGTGATGATGACGGTGGAATCCATCACAAAACACACCCTGCTGGCTGACGTCACCAGCTTTGACAATAAGGGTCTTGTGTACAGCGAAGTGACCGGAGCGGAAATCACCCTCAGCGAACGATTGAATGAACTTTTTCTTAAAAATCAACTGCAGGAGATGAGCCGATGACGCTGCGCATAATTGGGATGGGCGCCCGATTCGGTCATGGTAATTCGCTACATGATTTTGAACGGGCCATTTACCACGGGGAAACCCCTGCAAACACAAAGGATCATGACCCCGCAGCAGCTGCCCGCGAGGCGCTGCAGGACGCCGGCAGCATCCATCAGCAGCAGGTTGGCCTGATCCACATTGGGGATATGTCCCTCGAGCGCTTGCAGGAGGAAACCTCTTTTTCCTTACATGAGGTGCAAGCCCTACCGGTAACAGACGGTGCGATTTTTAAAGCCTGGCATCTGGCTGCTGCCTGGCTTGAGGATCATCCAGATCAGGCCGCTTTAATTGTGTCAGGCCATGAAGGCGGAGCCGGCGCCTTGCTTTTGGAATCAGGCCTGGCTGCCGGACGACCCGCATACGCCCGACTGGAATCCCTGACCAGGCACACCTCTCCCGCGCGCGGCTGTAAGGACGCTCTGGATCAGTCCGGACTTTCACCTGCCCTGGTGGGATATATCGAATTCCTTGATCCCATCCAACATGACAATTATTCCCCCGCGCTGGATATAGGCCCTGTCTTTTCCATGAACGGGGAGGAACCCCAAACTGCGATAGGGAGCCTGGCCAGCCAGTTCCAGGACAGAACCGGGATCTTGGGGGTGATCAAAACCGCTTTATCCATCCACCGCCGCACGCTGTACGGTTTCTATGCAGCAAATGATCTCCAGCCAACCCCGGCATTGAGAAATTCGTCCTTTTATATCCCGCCCCAAACCCGGCCCTGGCTGGAAGTTCATCCGGAGGTGAGCCGGGTGGCGCTGGTGACCGGTGCAATCGCCGGCAGGGAAAAATCAGGACAGCTAATCGTGCGGGAGACGAAACCCAGGCGACCCCTGCCCCAGGTCCGGAATGACCTGCAACAACAACCCACAACCCTGATTCCCTTTTCTGGCCGCACCCGGGAAGAAATCCTGGAATCCCTGAAGCATGTGGAAGACCATCACGAACAGGGTAGATCGCTGTCCCACACAGCAGCTTATGCCTATGCGAATGAAACAGACAAGGGAGGCTGGAAAGGAGCCCTGCTGGCCCGCAACAGGGACGAGTTCGCCCAGGAATTGCAGCGCCTCCGCAAGGGTATTGAAAAGGTGATCAAAAACGAAAGCAGCTGGTCTACTCCCCGCGGAAGCTATTTCACCACCCGTCCCCTGGGGAAATCCGGTATCGCCTTTGTCTACCCCGGTGCCTTCAATTCCTATCCTGGTATGGGGCGCGATCTGTTTCAGATCTACCCCGGAATGCATGAAGACATTCATACATTGACCGAGGATATCAGCCATTCCCTGGCTGAAACCTACCTATACCCCCGCAACCTGACCCCGCTCAATAAAGAACAACAAAATGCCCATGCCAGACGCTTCTTCGATCACCCGGTGGAATTGATTGAGTCCGGGATCAGCCTGTCCGTCATCCACACTCTGATTCTGAAAGACATATTCGGCATCAAGCCGCGGGCTGCCTTTGGCTACAGCCTGGGTGAGATCAGCATGTTGTGGGCCAATGACATCTGGCAGAACGCCTCCCAAAGCAGTGACGCCTGGCAGAACTCCCCGCTTTTTCAGGATCTGCTCTTTGGGCCCAAAAAAGCCGTGCGCCGCCACTGGGATATGAAACCGCCCGCCGCCAACGGGGATCATGATTTCTGGGGCTCGTACATCCTCAAAGCTCCCCGGGATGCGGTGCAGTCCGCTGTTCAGAAACGGGAACGGGTATTTTCAACTATCCTCAATGCGCCCGGGGAAGTGGTGATCGCGGGCTGGGACCCCCACTGCCAGGCCGTGATCGAAGAACTCGGGTGCCATGCCCTGCCCATGCCCTTTGACGCGGTGATCCACAACCCGGCAATGGCATCCACCTATCAGGAATTTGTGGCCCTGTATACCAACGAAGTGCAGCCGGAGCAGGGCATGCGTTTTTACTCTGCAGCGGAATACGCGCCCCTCAAACTGGAGAAGGATCATCTGGCGCGGCAGATTGCCAAAATGACCTGCGAACAGGTAGATTTCCCGCGCCTGGTGCACTCGGTTTACGGGTCCGGTCCGCGCATCTTTATCGAGGTCGGCCCGCAAAAAACCTGCTCCCGGTGGATCGAAAAAATTCTGGAGGATCAACCCCACGCCGTGATCCCCATCAACAAAAAATACCAGGGGGATGCCGCAGGTGTTTTGAAGGTGCTCAGCCTGCTGTACAGCCATCAGATCGAACTGGATCTGGCGCCGCTTTATGAGAATTACCTCCCCCCACAAGACATGATCCGGGACCGGAAAGCAAAACCCCGCCAGCAGGAATCCCCCTCCTCCATCCCCGGCGCTCCGACACCGAACCGCACCCCACCCGTTCCAGCACCGCAGCCTCCCTCCACACCACAGGTCCCGGGGAATGGCACAGGAGATCCCGCGATCGAAGTCTATACCCGTTACTATCGCGATCTGAGCCGGCATGCTGCCCGCATGGCACACAGCCACCAAAAGTTCCTCACCCACCAGGAACACATTCTGCAGCACATCGGGCAGTTGATGGAAATGAAAGCCCAGGCCCTGCATCAAACCAGCGGAGTGCCGTCCCCTGTCCGGGAGCCCCTCTATGATGAAGACGACATCCAGGCCTTTACTCTGGGTGACCCCCAGGAGTGTTTCGGCCCTTCCTACGCCATGTTTGAAGGCCGCCGCATCCCCCGTCTGCCCAACGGCCCATTCCGCTTTATAGACCGGGTGACGGCTGTGGAAGGGGAAAGCGGAAAGCTGGAGGCCGGTTCCTGGTTGATGAGTGAAGTGGATGTGCCGGGTTCTGATTGGTACTTCGAGAGGCAGAAGGGGACTCTGCCGATGGTGGCCTTGATGGAAATTGCCCTCCAACCCTGCGGGTTTTTATCTGCTTATCTGGGATCCACCTTTGACAAACCGGAGACCGACTTTTACTTTCGCAACCTGGACGGCGCGGCACAGCTAGACGCCTGGCCCCAACTGGCAGGAAACACGATCCAGAACCGGGTCGAACTCTTGTCCACAAGCCGGATGGGAGAGATCATCATCCAGAAGTATGCCTTCCAGCTGCAGCGGAATGGCCGTCCCTTTTACAGCGGCGAAACTTCCTTCGGTTATTTCACGCTATCGGCCCTGAAAAACCAGGTGGGCCTGGACCGGGGACAGCGGGTGCTGCCCTGGAAAGAAGAACACCCTTCCCGCGGCTCCTGGACCTCCCTTTCCGGAGTATCGGCCCCCGATCAGGAACCATTCCGTCCCCAGGTGCCTGACCTCAACAGGCTGTGGGCCTCCCCCTCCGGGGGAAAACACGGAAAAGGATATCTGTACCTGACCTATCCCATTGCTCCCGGGGCATGGTATTTTGATGCCCATTTCCATCAGGATCCGGTCATGCCCGGCTCGCTGGGGGTAGAAATCATGTCCCAGGCCCTCCGGAAGGGCAGCAGGATTCTCAAGATAGCCGACTCAACCCGGGGGCACATCCATCCCGGCAGCGATACAACATGGCGCTACCGCGGCCAGGTCACCCGAGAGGCAGGGCACATCCAGATTGAGGTTCATATCCGGAATATTCAGGATACAGCCCGCGGTGTCAGCATCACAGCGGACGGCAGCCTGTGGAATCAAGACCTGAGAATCTATCATGTCGAAGGGTTAACCCTTGAAATGGTAGGATAGTACTAGCAGGAGAAGGCATCAACCATGATTCGAACCACAACCGATACGCAAACAACCCCGGTCCAGCGCATATGGCAGGGTCCGCCTTCCAGTCTGAAGGTTGACCCCCAGGGCATCCAGGCGGTCCTGCAAAGGATGGACGCCCCCTGTTATATCGTCCACCAGGAAGGATCCCTGGCAGCCACCAACCAGGGTGAATCTGTCCCGCGGTCCCGAACCCAGGACGGATCCCCCCTGGTGGCCTCTGCCCAACCTTTGTCAGCAGAGCAGCTCGGAAATCCCGCTTTCCGCTCTTCCCATCAGGTCAAATTGGCGTATATGGCGGGTTCCATGGCCAACGGCATCGCTGGCCCGGAATTCGTGACCACGATGGGTAAAGCCGGACTGCTGGCGTCGTATGGCGCGGGCGGCATCCTCCCCGGGGAGTTGAAGCAAGCCATCCGGAAAATCAAACACGAGCTGCCCCGCGGTCCCTATGCGTTCAACCTGCTGCACAGCCCCAACGAACCTTCGCTGGAACAAAAAACCGTCGACATCTACCTGGAACATGACATCCGCACCGTGGAAACCTCTGCCTTTCTAAGGTTGACCCCGACCATCGTTCAATATCGCGTATCGGGGCTTGAAGAGGATGAAAGAGGAAAGGTGGTGATCAATCACAAAGTGATCGCCAAATTATCCCGACGCGAAGTGGCCCGGCAGTTTATGCGGCCCGCCCCGGACAAACTCCTGCAACCGCTGGTGGAAGCAGGGAAAATCACTCCCCGCCAGGCAAAGCTCGCGAAACGGGTCCCCATGGCGGATGACATTACCGTGGAGGCTGATTCCGGGGGCCATACGGACAACCGGCCCATGAACAGTCTGCTGCCTTCGATAATCGCCCTGCGGGACGTCATTCAGGGCGAAGAGAACTATCACCAACCCATCCGTATCGGGGCGGCGGGAGGGATCGGGACACCGACCTCCGCGCTGGGTGCGCTGGCCATGGGTGCGGAATATGTCCTGACAGGCTCAATCAACCAGGGGAGCGTTGAGGCCCAAACATCGCAGCGTGTGAAAGACATGCTGGCCCAGGCAGCCTCCACCGATGTCAAAATGGCCCCGGCGGCGGATATGTTCGAAATGGGCGTAGAAGTCCAAGTTTTAAAACGGGGCACCATGTTTCCCATGCGGGCCCAGAAATTGTATGACCTGTATCAAAATCATGACAGCGTGGAAAGCATCAACGGCAAAATGCGTCAGGAACTGGAAGAAAAGATCCTGAAGCGCAGCGTAGATGCGGTGTGGGATGACTGCGTTTCCTTCTTCCAGGAGCGGGATCCTTCCCAACTGGAACGGGCCCGCAACAACCCGAAACGCAAAATGGCCCTCATATTCCGCTGGTATCTGGGTCTGGCCACTCACTGGGCCATCCAGGGCAAAGAAGACCGGGCCCTGGACTATCAGGTGTGGTGCGGACCCGCTATGGGCGCCTTCAACGATTGGACCCGGGGCACCTATTTGGAAGACCCGGAAAACCGCCATGCCGTGGACATAGCACAGCGGATTATGACCGGTGCAGCTTACCTGTATCGCCTGCAAACCTTGGGCACCCAGGGCGTGAGTGTCCCACCCGCCTGGCGGCGTTTAATTGACAGCCCGGGGATAACATGATCCACATTGAGCCAGGGGAAATCCATCTGTGGTATGCCCCGTTAGAGGCCTCCCCCGCAGACAGAAAGCGCTATCGATCGCTGCTATCACCCCGTGAGTTGGAGCGGGCTGAACGCCTGCGATTCAAAGACAGCCGCCGTAATCTCATCGTAAGCCGGGGCATCCTGCGGGAAATCCTTTCCGGATACACCGGACAATCCCCTGCCCGCATAGACATTGATCAACGGGCCACCGGCAAACCTTACCTGACCGACTCCACGCTTCAATTCAATATCTCCCATTCCAATGGATGCCTGGTGTGCGGCCTAACTGTGGAGAACCCCCTCGGCATCGATTACCAGGTTATGTACGATATATCCAACATAGACAGCCTGGTGTCCTCGTTTTTCTCACCCCTGGAGCAGGAGGAGTTCAACCGCCGGGGCGGGGATCAAGCTCTGGACTTCTTTTTCTCCACCTGGGTCCGGAAGGAAGCCTTCATGAAAGCCACAGGCCTGGGTTTCCATCTCCCATCCCATCGATTTTCAGTACTGTCAGATAACGGCAGCCACCCCCGCTTAAAACTCGATCTTGACAGCGCGCTGCAGGATAAAGGATGGACCATCAGGGATCTGACCCTGCAGCCGGGTTATAAAGGAGCGCTGGCGGTCAAAGGCCAGGTCAAAGACATCAAACACTTTCACGTCTGTCCCTGAACACGGATTTAGCTCCCAATCACCCCGGGCGCAATTTTGGTTTCACCCTTGATGGCCAGCCAACCCGTACCCCTATGTAGGACATTTCTACTTTGCTGAGGAGTAGGACATTTTAACTTTGCCTTGATCCCTCCGGGTGGGCT